>NZ_JBSGIP010000033.1:0-66230 GCF_053605105.1 Nocardia sp. NPDC003963 | reverse complement strand
TGGGGCCCTATTAACCCCGGTTCTTCACTCCTGCGCTCAGTCGCTGCGCTCCTTCGCTTCGTCGCTCCAGAACCGGGGCGGGCCCCACCCACTGATGCAGACCATCCGGAGTGGGTGGAGACGCGGGTCCATGGGGGCCGCATCATGTCCATCGGGCTCTATGGACGTCGGTGGCCCGCGTTCGGCTGCTTCTGTTTCGTCGCCCCGGAACCGGGGCGGGCCCCGCCTACTGAGCGGATGCAGGACGCGCTGCGGGGAAGACCGGTGGGCGACGAGGAGATGGGGGCGATGTCGATGGACCGCGCATCGGGCTCCTGTTGTATTTGCGCCGGTTATTCGTAGCCCAGTGCCGCGCAGGCCGCGTCGAGCGTTGCGCGGCGTAGTTCGGTGACCGGGGTATCCGCCAGCAGGACCAGGCAGTCGCCGAGGCCACCCAGCGCGACGATCGCCCGTGCCTGCTGGGCCGTCCCCGCGTCCGCACCCACCAGCAGCGCGGTGAGACGGCGGCGCCAGTCCACTACGTTGCGCAGGAATCCCAGCTCGCCCAGCGGGGCGATATCGCGGAGCAGTAGCGCGGTCACGGCTCGGTGCTCGTAGGAGATATCGAAATACCGGCCGAGTAGATCGCGGGCGTCCACCGGCTCGCCGCGAGTCTCGTCCGCGGCGATCATCGCCTCGATATCGTCCACCAGCGGCTGCACCAGACTGCGCAGCAGATCCTCGCGCGACGAGAAGTGGTAGTAGAGCGCGGGTTTGGTCAGATCCAGCCGTTCGGCGATCTGACGCAGGCTCGTCTCGCGGATACCGCGGGTGGCGAAGAGTTCCAGCGCGGCGGCCTGAATCCTCTCCCGGGTCTCGGAGGTTCGCGGTCTCGGCACAGAGCCACTCTAGCGCGTTGACCGTCCGGTAAGTAAACTCACTTACCGACCGATAAGTAAATAAATGGGGTGCAGTGATGGATATCTTGATCTCGGGAGCAAGCGTGGCCGGGCCCGTATTGGCGTACTGGCTGGAACGATTCGGTTTCACCCCGCATGTGGTGGAGCGGACCCCGCGGCCGCGGCTGGGCCTGGGTGGCCACGCGGTGGATCTGTTCGCACCGGCCGGTGCGGTCGCCGACCGGATGGGTCTGCTCCCCCGCTTGCGCGAAGTGGTCACCGAAACCTCCACGATGCGGCTCGAACGCCCGGGCCGACAGCCGATCGAGGTGGATCTGCGCGAGGTCTCGGAGGCATTGGCCGACGACCGGCATCTGGAGATCATGCGCGGGGAACTGGCCGCGATCCTGTACGAAGCCACCGCGGAGCGGGTCGAGTACCGGTTCGGTGATTCGATCACCGAACTCACCGAGGACGACGACGGCGTGGATGTCGCCTTCGACAGCGGCCGCACCGGCCGGTTCGACCTCGTGGTCGGCGCCGACGGCCTGCACTCCACGGTGCGGCGCTTGGCGTTCGGGCCGGAAGAGCGGCTACTGCACCACCTCGGCGGCTACCTCGCGGTCGGCACCCTGCCGAACTACCGGAACCTCTCCGAACAGACACTGCTGTACAACTCGGTGGACCGGATCGCCGCGATGTACCCGATTCGGCAGACCGGCGCGGCCCGCGCGGTATTCCTGTTCCGCCGAGTCGGCGATCCGGCGCACGACCCCCGCGATATCGATGCCCGGCGCCGCCTGCTGCGTCATGAGTACCGCGACGAGGGCTGGGAGATTCCCCGGTTGCTCGACGAGATGGACCGTGCCGAGGATTTCTATCTGGACTCCATCGCCCAGGTCCGCCTGGATTCGTGGTCCCGCGGCCGGATCGCGCTGGTGGGCGATGCCGGATATTCCCCCGGCCCGGCTGTCGGCGGCGGTACCACGTTGGCCGTGGTCGGGGCATATACCCTGGCCCGGGCCCTGGCCGCAGCCGGGGGAGCGCACGAGGCGGCCTTCGCCGCCTACGCGGATCAGCTCGGCGACTACGCGCGGCGTTGCCGGACCGTGGCGCCCGGCGTCATGCGCCGCGGAATCCCGCGGTCACGCGCCCAGCTGATCTTCAACGAGAAGGCGATCCGGGTGATACCGCATATCCCCACGGGTATCCGTCGGCGGCTCATGGCCGACAGTGCGAGCGCCACACTCTCCGCGTTCACCGTGCCGGCCGAAGATCCGGCGCTGTACCGGAACCGGCCCGCGCCGGGATAGTGGGACAGGACCGGGGTCCGCGCCACCGCGGCCGATCAGCGCGGGAGCATTTCCTGCCAGCTCCGGTGTCCCTGCGCCACCAGATCGGTTTGCCGGTAGAGCTGCCCGTCCGCACCCATGTATTCCCCGGTGCCCGGGTCGTATTGGGCGAACGCGACGGCCGGCGCACCGTCCGGCGCCGGCGAGGTATCGGCGGCCGGCGCGTTACCCGGCGGCGGGGCGAACCGCGAGTCCGGTGGGATGCCCTGCCCTTCCAACTCCGGATCGCGCGGATACGGACCCACCACCGGTTGTTCCGGCGCCACCGGAACGTAGTCCTGGTCGCTGTTGCAGATCGCCGCCGTCGGCGCGCGTTTGCCCGGATGGCCCGCGCAGGGAATATTGCGGGCACCACGGACCGCGACCGAATGATCCTGCGGCAGTTTGCAGTACAGGTTGTCGGGGGTGTCGATGGTCGTCACGTCCTGCGGGGACCGCCATTCCGACGGTGGCAGGAAACCGACCGTACAGGCCGGTGGGTCGGAGACACCGCTGATCCGGAAGTCGCCGATACCCAGACCCGACGCGTTCTTGGTGGGCTGCACCGCCTGGACCAGGGATACCACCGGCGGTAGCAGGACCAGCAGCTGTTCGAGGCTCGCGTTGTAGGTGACCGCGAGCTGGCCCACCGAGGTGAGGTTGGACAGCAGTACCGGCAGCGTGAGCTGTAGTGAATCCAGCAGTTGCGAGACTTCGTCGGCGAATCCGGGCCCCGAGTGCAGCAGCGTCCGCAGCTGCGGATCGTTCGCCACCAGTTGCCCGGTGACGCCGGCTGTGGCGCGGGTCCAGATCCGGATCGCGTCCGCCGACTGCACCTGCGAATCCAGCAGTGGCGCCGCGTCTTCCACGAGTGTGCGGGCGTTGTCGCCCACGCCGTTCATCGTCGAGGTCAGTTTCTCGGCGGAGCTCAGCAGCGAATCGAGATCGTCGCTCGCGCCGTGCACACCGGCGAACATCTCGTCGAGCAGCCGGCGTAGATCGTCTTTCGGGATGGTGCCGACCAGGGCACTGAGCCGGTCCAGCATCGGGCCCACCGGCTGCGGGATCCGGGTGTCGTGGCGTTCGACGGTGGCACCGTCGAACAGGTACGGCGGGGAATCGGTACGCGGGAGCAGGTCCACATACTGCTCGCCCACCGCCGACACACTGCGTACCTCGGCAGTCAGATCGGCCGGGATCCGATGCGAACCGTCGATCGCGAGGGTGGCCCGTACGCCGTCCCCGGTCAGATCGACCCGGGTCACCTTGCCCACCTGGATACCCCGGTAGGTCACATTGCCGAACCGGTAGAGACCGCCGGCCTCGGGCAGTTCCACCGTCACATTCATGGTGCCGACCCCGGCCAGCGTCGGCAGTTTCATGTACATCACCGACATCACGACCAGTCCGATCACCGAGAGAATGCTGAAGATGACCAGCTGGGCGCGGACGAAGCGGGACAGCAGCATCAGCGGCCTCCGATCCCGGGTGGCAGGGGTATCTGGGGCAGCGGTAGCTGCGGTAGCGGGAACGGCAGGCCGGGTGCGGGGCCCGGAGCAGGTTCGGGAGCGGGTACGGGTGCGGGTGCCGGAGCGGGGGGCGGGGCCGCGGCGGGCGGCGGAGTGATACCGAATCCGAGCGGGTTCTTGGTCTGCTCCGCGTAACCCGGATCGCCCACCGCAGCCTGGATGACCGCCGTCGGATCGCCCCACGGTGTGCCCAGTAGCAGTTCGCGGCGCAACCGCGGGATGGTGAGGTCGACCGTGGCGAACAGATTGATGAAATCGCCACGCACACCGTTGTCGACCAGGTACTGCCCGTACGGGAACACGGTCGCGAACGCGATGGCCTTGTTGATGTCCGGGCCGACCTCGGCCAGGGCCCGCAGGGTCGGCTCCAGATTGCGCAGGTTGGCCAGCAGATCGTCGTGCACGGTGGTCAGCACACTGTTGGCGGTATCGCTGAAGGTGCGCAGATGCTCCATGGCCGACACCAGATCCGGCCGCTCCCGGATCAGGACGTCCAGCGCGGGCGGGATCTTGCGCAACGCCTCGGTCAGCACATCGCGTTGCGCGGCGAAGGTACCGCCGAGCCGGTTCAGCCCGTCGATGGTGGCGACGATATCGGTGCGCTGCGCGTCGAGGGTGCCGAGGAAGATGTCCAGGCGGTCCAGCAGGGCGCGGATATCGGTCTCCCGACCCTCGAACGCCGCGCCGAGACTGCCGACGATATCGCCGACCTGTCCCAGTCCGCCGCCGTTGACCACCACCGACAGCGAGGCCAGCGTCTGCTCGGTGGAGGGGTAGGTCGCGGTGTCGTCGAGTCCGATCCGCGCGCCGGACGCGAGCCGCCCCTGTGGCGCCTGGCCGGCCGGCGGATCCAGTGCCAGATGCATCGAGCCGAGCAGACTGGTCTGCCCGACCCGGGCCTGCGCGTTCGCCGGGATCACCTCGCCCGGCTGGACCGAGACCTCCACCAGCGCATGCCAGTTCTCGACCCGGATATCCCCGATACTGCCGACCACCACATCGTCGATCAGTACCGGCGAGTTCGGGGTGAGCGTGCCGACATCGGCCATCTCGACATAGAGCGTCGTCGCACCGGCTTCCCGGCCCGTCGCCCCCGGCAGGGGAAGCGAGTTCACCCCGTCCCACGCGCACCCCGACACGGTCACCACCACACACGCGCAGCTCAGTACGGCTCTGCGCAATTTCCGCGGACGTCCCGGTACAGCCATACGATCACCGCCCGCCGGGGAAGAGGATCTCGGCCAGCGTGGGTGCGGGCGGCGGAGGCGGCGCGGCCGGGTTCACCGCCTGCGCGGCCGGCGGCATAAGCCCCGGTTCGCTGTAGATGACGTTGTCCGGCGACGCCGAGGGTCCGAGGCCGGGGTTCACCGGCACCGGGAGATAGTTGAAATTCATCAGTCCGAGCACCGGCCCCAGATAGTCGCGGCATTTGCGCGCGGCTTCCTCGGCGCCGATGTTCTCCACGCTGGCGATGCCGCCGCAGACGAATTCGATGGGGTTGGAGAAGTTGTTCAGCACGAAAACCCCTGCCTCGGTGCCGGTATCGGGGTTGTAGATGTTGTAGAAGTTGGCCAGGCTGGTCGGGAAGATATGCAGCAGTTCCTCGAGTTCGCCGCGATTGTCGACCAGGTTCTGGGTGACATCGGCCAGCCGGCCGACCTGTTCGCTCGCCCTGTCCCGGTTCTCCGAGACGAATCGCTGCACTTCGCCCACGGCGATGGAGAGATTGTTCAGCGCCGCGTCGAGATCGGAGCGACTGCTGTCGAGCACGCTGGTCAGGGTCGCCAGCCGGTTCTGGAACTGCACGATCTGCACATTGCTGTCGCGTAGCGCGGTCACGAAGACCTGGAGGTTCCTGATCGTATCGGCGATATCGCCGCTGCCACTCGCCAGAATCCGGCCGACCCCGGACAGTTGCGTCAGCACCTGCCGCAGTTTGTCGCCGTTACCGGCCAGCGCGTCGGCGGCGCTGTCGATGAAGCGCCCCGCCGGACCGGAGGACTGGTCGCCGTCGGGTCCCAGCTCGGTCGCCAGCCGCGTGAGCTGGTTTTTGATCTCGTCCCATTCCACCGGGACCGCGGTGCGTTCCAGCGGAATCACCGCGCCATCCGGCATGGTGTCACCGTCGCCGCGATAGGCGGGGGTGAGCTGGACGTACCGTGAATCGACCAGGCTCTGGGCCACGATCACCGCGCCGGCGTTCGCCGGGATATCCACGCCACGGTCGATATGCAGTTCCATCTCCACGGTGGTGCCGCGCGGTTCGAGTCCCGCGATCGTCCCGACGCTGACCCCGGAGACACGTACGTCGTCGCCGGGGTAGATGGCGGTGGCGGTGGCGAAGACCGCGCGCACCGTCGTCGGCGCGAACAACGTACGGTTCACCACCACGATCGCGGCGGCCACCACGGCGACGGCCAGGATGCCCGCGGCCACTCGTAGGAGCAGAGTCCGATTCATCGCGGTGCCCCCGGTTGCGGTGCGGGTGGTGGCGGGATCGAGCCGCCGAACGCGGCGTCGACGAACGGCCGGATCCACTGGGCCGGGATCAAGTTGGCCACATAGGCGTTGTAGAAGGGCCCGCCGGAGACCGCTTCGCCCTGGGTCAGCGAGGCTTTGGCCAGGCCCGGTATCGCCGCGGCGATATTGTCCCGGTTCTGCTGGAGCACTTCGGTGACCGAGTTGAGCCGGTCCAGTGCGGGACCGAGATCGGCCTCGTTGTCGGCGACCAGTTTCGTGAGCTGATCGGCGACTGCCGCGGTATTGGCCAGCAGGGTCGCGATCGCCTGCCGACGGTCGTCGAGGACACCGATCAGCGTATTCGCCTCGAGCAGCATGGTGTTCACCTGCTGACCGCGATCGGCCAGGATGCCCGTGACATCCCGGGAGGCGGCCAGGAGATCCCGCAGTGCGGTATTCCGGCTGTTGATCGTTTTCGACAGTTCGGAGAGTCCGTCGAACGCCGGTCCGAGCTGCGGGGCGATCGTATCGAGTGTGGACGAGAGCATATTCAGCGAATTGTTCAGCGAATCGGTGTCCATCGCACCGGCGTTGGTGGTCAGCTCGCCCAGCGCGTCGGTCAGCGAGTACGGCGAGGAGGTGCGCTCGACCGGAATGGTTGCCAGCGGCCGCAAGTGGTCGTCACCGTGCGAGACCAGGGTCATGATCCGCTTGCCCAGCAGCGAACCCGTTTTGATCTGCAGGGTGCTCTCGGCGCCCACCGGTACCGAACTGCGTACGGTGAAAATCACCCGCGCGTCCCCGTTGTCGAGCTCGACATCGGTCACCGAACCGACCCGCACGCCCGATACGATCACCTCGTCTCCGGCTTCCAGCCCCCCGGCCTCCTGGAAGAGCGCCTGGTAGCGGACGGTTGTCCCCCAGGCGATCACCTGCTGCGACTGCAGCCCCAGCGAGATGACACAGACGATGAGCACGATCCCGACCAGGCCGTGCCGCAGCAGATGTTTTCCGCGGTATCGAAACATCTCAGGGAGCGCACCTTCCGTCGGTCTGTACGGCTGCCGGTATCTCCACGACCTGACCGGACAGATCGTTGACCCGCAGGGTCAAATCGCACAGGTAGTACTGGATGAAGTTGCCGTAGGCGCCGGTTCGCACCAGTTTCCGGAAGTTCTCCGGGGCCTTCTGCAGTGCGGTGTCGAGGGTCTGTTTGTCACCGTCGATATTGGCGGCCAGCTGATTGACCTGGTCGATGGCACCGGCCAGCGGCGGGCGGCCCTGAGTGAGCAGATCGGCGACCGTCGCGGTACCGCTCTCCAGTGAGTCGATCGCCGCGGCGATCGGATCACGATCATTGCTGAGCTGGGTGATCAGCTGTTCGAGCCGATCCACCAGGTTCGAGAACTGGCCGCCCTCGGACTGCAGGGTGGTCATCACGGTTTTCAGGTTGTCGATCAGCTGCCCGATCACCTGGTTGTTGTCGGCCAGCGCCGCGGAGAACGAGGCGGTACGGCCGAGGATGGAGTTCACGGTGCCCTCCTTGCCCTGCACGATCTCCAGCAGGGACCAGGTCAGCGCGTTCACATCGCGGGCGTTCAGGCCCTGGATCACCGGTTTCAGACCACCGAGCAGCAGGTCCAGATCCAATGCGCCGACGGTGTTCTCGATCGGCAGCTGCCCGCCCGCGGGCAGCTCGTTACCGGGTTTGTCGACGAGCTCCAGATAGCGGTCGCCGACGAGGTTGAGATAGCGCACCGAGACCCGGGTGCCCGTGGTCAGCGGCAGTGCCCGGTCGGCGTCGAAGTCCACCCGCACCCGCTGATCCTGCTGGAGGTCGACACCGCGTACGGAGCCGACCACGACACCGGAAACCCGGACCGTATCCCCTTCGCGCAGCCCCGAGGAGTCGGCGAACACGGCCGAGTACGCGCTGGTGGACCCGCTGCGGTATTCCCCGAACACGATGATCAGACAGGCCGAGAGCACCACCATCACGGCGGCGAAGATCCCGAATTTCAGCAGCGGGGTATTGCGGTTGCTCATCGCGGGGCTTCCTTCCCGGCGGCGGCCGGGCCGAACAGCGCTCTGGCCAGCGATTCGGTGTTCAACGTGAGCGCGGGCCGGAACGGGCCGGCCTGCGGGTTCGCGCCGACATCGGTGACCACGAACGGCGGGAAGTCCTCGTAGCCGACCGGCAGCATCGAGCACTGCGGTCCCCCCTTGGCCGCGACCTTCGGCAGATGATCCGGATACCGGTACGGTTCCACACCCCAGAGGAAGTTCGCCGACAGCCCGATTCCGGGTACCTGTACCGGTTTCACCGACGCCAGGTAGCCGAGGCCGTCCAGCGCGCAGGTCAGCGCGGTGCGGTAGCGATTGGTGAGCTCGGTGGTGGGGACCAGCGCGTCGAGCGAACTCGCCAGCGCCGGACCGTTGTCGCCGACGACCCGGTTACCGGTATCGGCGAGGCCGATCAGGCTCATGAGCAGCACATCGAGTTGCTGCTGCTCGGCCACCACCGTATCGCTCAGTTTCGTGGCATTGCCGACGGTATCCACCAGGGGCTGCGCGGAATCCGCGTAGGTCCCCGCGACCTGCGGCGCCATGGCGAGATCGGCGCGCAGGGCCGGCAGCGCGGGTTCGAGTTTCGCCAGGAACGCCTCGAGGTCGACCAGCATCTGGCCCACCCGGTCACCGCGGCCGCGCATGGCGTTCGCCAGCGCGCCGAGGGTCTCGTTGAGCTTCTCCGGCTGGATCTCGCCGAGTACCTGGGTGAGCTGCTGGAAGACCGTGTTGATCTCGACCGTCACACTTTCCGCGGCGAACACCTGTCCGGGTTCGAGGCGGCGGTCCGAGGGTTGTTCGGGCGGCACCAGCTGGATGTATTTGGCGCCGAACACGGTGGTGGAGGCGATATCCACGGTGATATCGCCGGGTATCCGGTCGAGCCGGCCGCGGTCGATGGCCAGTTCGATCTCCGCGGTACCGTCCGGGCGTTCGGCGATGGACTGCACCGCGCCCACCGTCACCCCGCGCAATTTCACTTCGGCGTCGGGGTACATCACCAGTCCGGCCCGCGGCGAACGCACGGTGACCGCGACGGTATCGGCGAACCCGCCCTGGAACAGGGTGACGGCGAGCACCACGATGGCGACCCCCGCGGACAACGCCACCAGCCCCGCGGCCGGGCGGCCTGCCGCGGACAACGGCCGCAGCCGATCCCGCCAGCGCCGGCCCGCCGTCGCTCCGGGCGGCCGCGGACCCGACGGCGGCCGATCCGCCCACGACTGTGTCTCGTTTGCCACCAGCGCCATCCCTATCCCGACAGCTCGAAGTTGCCGTTGGACCCGTACACGGCGAGCGAGACCAGCAGGGTCACCGATACCACCGCGATCAGCGAGGTCCGCACCGCGTTGCCGACCGCTGTCCCGACACCCGAGGGCCCGCCCGCGGCGAAGAACCCGAAGTAGGTGTGGATCAGCAGAATCGTGATCGCCATGAGAATCGCCTGCAGGAACGACCAGATCAGGTCGATCGGGTTCAGGAAGGTCGCGAAGTAGTGGTCGTAGAGGCCGGAGGACTGGCCGAGGATCACCACCGTGGTGAACCGGCTGGCCAGGAACGAGGCGATCACCGCGATGGCGTACAGCGGGGTGATCGCGATCATCCCGGCCATGATCCGGGTACCGACCAGATACGCGATCGGCTCTATCGCAATGGATTCCAGCGCATCGATCTCCTCGTTGATCCGCATAGCGCCCAATTGCGCCGTCACGCCCGCGCCGAAGGTTGCCGCCAGGCCGATACCGGCCACCACCGGGGCCGAGATCCGCACATTGATGAACGCGGACAGGAAGCCGGTCAGCGCCTCGATCCCGATATCGCCGAGTGAGCTGTAACCCTGTACTGCCAGGGTGCCGCCGGTGGCCAGGGTCAGAAAGCTGACGATCACCACCGTGCCGCCGAACGCCGCCAATGTGCCCGCACCCATGCTGATCTCGGCGATCAGCCGGATGGTCTCCCGCTTGTACCGCCAGGCCGCCATCGGCGCGAACGCCAATGCCTTCACATAGAAGATGGCATGGTCACCGACCCTGCCCAGTACGTCCACCGGTTTGCGCAAGCGGCGGATGATCATCGGATACCGAGCCGTCAGAACCTCGGAGGCTGTCATCGGATACCTCCTCTCATCCGGTCGTCAACTGGATGCCGATCGCCGTCACCATCACATTGATGACGAACAGCGACATGAACGCGTAGACCACGGTCTCGTTGACCGCGTTACCCACCGCTTTCGCGCCACCGGTGACGATCAGCCCGCGATAACAGGCGACGATTCCGGCGACCAGTCCGAACAACAGCGCCTTCACCGAGGAGATGATCACCTCGTTGATACCGGTGAGCAGGGTGATACCGGCGACGAACGCACCGGGATTCACATCCTGCACATAGACGGAGAAGACGTATCCGCCGAGGACACCGATGATGCAGACCAGGTTGTTCAGCAGGAGCGCGACCAGCCCGGAGGCGAGCATGCGCGGGGTCACCAGACGCTGCACCGGGTCGATCCCCAGCACCTCCATGGCGGCTATCTCCTCGCGGATGGTCCGGGAGCCCAGATCGGCGCACATGGCCGTGGCACCGGAGCCGGCCACGATCAGCACCGTCACCATCGGGCCGACCTGGGTCACCGCACCGAACGCCGCGCCCGCTCCGGACAGATCGGCGGCGCCCAGCTCGCGCAGGAGGATATTGAGGGTGAAGCTGACCAGCACGGTGAACGGAATCGCCACCAGCAGGGTGGGAACCAGCGAGACACGCACGATGAACCAGGCCTGCTCGAAGAACTCCCGGGTCTGGAACGGGCGGCGGAAAGCGAATTTCACCGCGTCCGCGGTCATGGCGAACAGCCCGCCCACCGTCTGGAGAGGTCCCGCCATCCGATCCTTGGCCCGGATCCAGACCGGGGTGCGCGTGGTCATCCGCACCTCATCGCTTCGGGAACGGTTGCCGCCGTGCCGTTCGGGCGGTCCCCCGGGAAGCCGGGGACCCACCCGGGCAACGAGGAATTCGGCATCGAAGTGCTCCTGTCGAACGATCGACGGCTCGGCGGGATGCGCCGGACGGCGCGAACCCACCGAGACGGGGGCGGCTGGCGGACGAGCCGCGGCGCGACGAACGGTTCCCGGGTGGACGGCTACGGATCGTGATCCGATGGCTGATGCCGTCTCAGCCGGCCTGCTGTCGTATCTCTCGGTACGGAAATGTCATTCTCGATTTCCAATAGGATGGCATCCGGATTCGGAGAATTCAATACTTGCCAGCAAGTTTCCCGGAACGCCCAGGCAGATCGGGCAAACAGCTACCGAATCGCCGTGAAAACCCCTCGAACAGGCATGATTCCCCCACGCGGCAGCCGGCGAAACCCCCACGACAACCCCCGCAATTGTGAAATTCAACGTTTCAAATCCCCCGGATACTTCTACCCCCGTGTTGATTTCGCATAAATGCGTACGAAACGCATTGTCGAACTTTCGACTCCGTCGCAACGAATCCTCGCGACGGAACCACAGAATCAGCTACGGCGACCCACCCCCCGGGCCGCACCTTCGGAAGCTGTCGCGACAATCGGACACTGTCCGGGCCGGCGCGATCCGGGCCGCGCCCGCACGGGACCACCCCGGTCGCCGTGCGGCAGACGGACGACCCGCGGATCAGACCGCGGGCACCAGGTCCGCACAGAAGGGCGCGTACTCCATGGCGCCGCTGCGGAAGATCTCACTCGGCGTCACCGCGGTGGGCGAGAGCCCGGCCGCCACCATCGCCTGCGCCTTGAACGCTCGCGCGGCATAGCTCAGCCGATGCAACACCGGGTCCACGCCGTGGTCCTGACCGGCCGGCCAGCCGTCACCCCAGACGACGACCTCGATCCCCCGGTCCTCCAGAGCCCGCAGCACACCCTTGCGAGCGCGGCCGTCCCGGCTACAGACATCGGCGTTGACGGCCAGCGCCTGTGGAAGCCGGCCCGGCACCTCGGTGGCCAGGACGGCGTCGAGCTCGCGGACCTCCGCGCCGAGTATCTTCAACGGCCGGATATCGGACGGCTGCGCGAGCAGTACCGTCACATCCCAGCCGGCCACCGATCGATCGAACAACCACCCGCCGGCGAACTGGACCGCGTCGGCCACGGTTGCCGCCACCACATCGAGCCGGTACCTCATCACATCTCCTTCGCCGCCAAGTCGCGGGCCAGCGACTCGGTGTAACCGTTGAATACGTCGGCCAGCGGGATCGAACGATCGAGCAGCCATGAGATCTCCATTCCGTTCAAGAAGGCGACGATTTCCACCGCGCGGACCCGAGGGTCGATATCGCTCCGGTACCGGCCGTCGTCCTGGCCGCGACGAATCGCCTGCACGACCAGTTCGACTGCCATATGCCATCGATCGAGCATCCGATCGTGCAGCGGCGCCTCGGGCATCAGGTTCTCGACCAGGAGGACGACGAAGGTGCCGACCAGTTCCGGATGCCGTTCCATCCGGGTGACCACCTTGCGGATCTCGACGATCAGATCGCCGTTGATATTGGCGTCGTCCAGGTCCTCGGCATCGCGCGCATCCAGAACGGCATGCAGCAACTGCTCTTTCGAGGAGAAATGATGCAGCAACCCCGCGGAGGTCACTCCGGCCTCTCCGGCGATCTGGGCGAGCGTGGTGCTGCGCCAGCCGTTACGGGTGAGCAGACGTTGGGCGACGGCGAGGATGCGCTGCCTGCGGTCTTCCCCTTTGGCGAGGAGTGAGGCATAAGGACGAGGAGCTGTCATGGTCCGAACCCCGATCTAACAAACCTAGTGAACACACAGTAGGTTGGTTTCGATCCTGTGACAAGGGTTACAGGGAAGTTGCCCCGGCAATGGGTCTTCACACCCGGATCGCGGCCGTCGCGGGCCCGGAATCCGCCCGCGCGCACTATGTGCAGCAGCCGATGCGAACCCCTGTTGAGAATAGCATTCTCGCCGCCCCAGCCGCGCCGTAACCAGCGAATCGGTGTCATGCCGTAGAACGCCGCTCTCACTTTATGATAATGTCGTTTTCAGCTTGGCGGGTCACCACCCCGAACCCGGCCGCACGCACCGCCGATCCGTTTGCGCAGCAAGTCATACGGAATCGGCATAACGCCGTGACGGCAACGGCAGCCCGGGGCCACGACCGCCGACGGCAAATTCGCGAATCAAACGATCCATTGGAGGGTCACGATGCCGACTTCGCCCAGCAGTGCCCAGCTCTACCCCCCACAGGGTTTCGGTCCGCCCAAGGATCGCCGGGGCCACGCCGAGGGCACACTCGGACTCCCCGCCGGCACCGAGGTCTTCTCCGCCGACAACCACATCTCGCTCGCGGACGATATCTTCTACGAACGTTTCCCCGAGGAGCTCCGGGACAAGGCACCCCGCGTGTGGTACGAGGACGGGGCCTATCAGATCGGGCGCAAGGGAAAATCCTTCCTGCCCGGCGATTTCAGCCGGGTACTGATGCAGTACGACCCCCTCGACGGCTCCGGCAGCACCAATCTCGAGGCCCGGGTGGCGGATCTGCGCGCCGACGGCATTGATAAAGAACTGGCCTTCCCGAATTCCCTGCTGGCTCTGCTCTTCTACCCGGACAAAGCGGTCCGTGAGCGCTGTTTCCGGATCTACAACGAGTACATCGCCGAAGTGCAGGAACGCTCCGGCGGGAAGCTGTACGGCGTCGGGTTGATCAACTGGTGGGATGCGGACGGCGCGCGCCGGACCCTGACCGAGCTGAAAGGTCTGGGTCTCAAGACATTCCTGCTGCCACTGTCGGCCGGTAAGGACGACGACGGGAATGTCATCGACTACGGCAGTACCGAGATGATCGGCGTCTGGGACGCCATCGAGGAGTCCGAGGTCCCGGTTTCGCACCATATCGGTGAATCACCGCTGTCGGCGCCGTGCGAGGTGAACAGTGTCGTGGTCGGCATGATGCACAATGTGGCCCCGTTCCGGGAGCTGTTCTCCAAGTATCTGTTCAGCGGCATCATCGACCGGCATCCGGGCCTGCAGATCGGCTGGTTCGAGGGCGGGATCAACTGGGTGGCCGCGGCACTCCAGGACGCCGAGCATATGAATGCCTCCTACCGGCACATGTACAACCGGCCGATCGACCACGAGGTGCGCCACTACTGGGCGAACCATATGCGTGCCTCGTTCATGGTCGATCCGCTCGGCCTCGCCGTCATCGACCAGATCGGGGTGGACCGGGTGATGTGGTCCTCGGACTATCCGCACAACGAGAGCACATTCGGCTACTCGGAACAGTCGCTGGCCGCGGTCGTGGCGGCCGTCGGTCCCGAGGACGCCGCGCGCATCGTGAGCGGGAACATCAAGGAATTCCTGGGTGTATAGGCCGGGCTGGAGCGCCGAGCGCGAGAAGGACCTGTTTCGATGACCGCATTCCCCGCCGCGATCGCCGCGGCGACCGAGATACCCGACCTCCCGGACCGCACAAGGATGCGCCGGGAGACCGGGGCCCGCCTGCGTTCGGCCATGGCCGAACGCGGCGTGGACGCCGCGATCCTGCTGCTGAACAACAATGTCGTCTACGCGACCGGCGCCAACTGGCCGCTCGGCGACGCCGGCCTGGCCCATGTCGAGCGGCCGGTCGCCGTGGTCACCGCCGACGACGAATGGCCGCATCTGTTCCTGCCCTTCCGGGCCGGGGCGGCGGCGGAGTCCGAACTGCCCGACGACCATCTGCATCCACCGGTGTATCTCGAATTCGACGAGGGTGTCGCGGATTTCGCGCGTATCCTGTCCGATCTCGTACCCGCCGGATCGACCTTCGCGGTGGACGAGTACACCGGGGCGATGCTGCGCGCCCGGGACCGGCTCTTCCCGGGCGGGAAACCGGTGGACGCGGCGACGGTGATCGGGCCGGCCAAGTTGATCAAAACACCGGACGAGCTCTCCTGTATCCGCAAGGCCTGCCGGATCACCGAGGAAGCGATCATCGATATCCACACCTCGCTGGCGCCCGGGCAGCGACAGATCGACCTGTCCGCGCGATTCATCCGGCGCGCGTTCGAACTCGGCGCGACCGCCACCATGCTCGACGCCATCTGGCAGGTCATGCCGGAGAGCAAGGCCGAGGGTGTGTGGACCAAACACGGCGATCTCGCGCTGCCGTTGCTCACCACCGAACGGGAACTGGCGGCCGGTGATGTGCTGTGGACCGATGTCTCCATCACCTACAACGGCTACTGCTCGGATTTCGGCCGCACCTGGATAGTCGGGCAGGACCCGACACCGCGCCAGCTTGCGCAGTACCGCAAATGGCGGGAGATCCTGGACGCGGTACTCGCGCAGATCCGTCCCGGCGCCACCGCGGCGCAACTCGGCGCGGCGGCCACCGCGGCGGCCGGCGGGCAGCGCCCCTGGCTCCCGCATTTCTATATCTCGCACGGTATCGGCGTGAGCGCCGCGGAGGTGCCGATGATCGGCACCGACCTCGGCGCCGAATTCGACGAGAACTTCGTGCTCCGACCCGGCATGGTGCTGGTCCTCGAACCCGTGGTGTGGGAGGACGGCACCGGCGGCTACCGCAGTGAGGAGATCGTGGTGGTTACCGAAGGAGGCTTCACGCCTCTCACCGACTACACCTATGCCCCCTATGGCGACTGAGATCCTGCCGGACGATCGCGCGCTGCGGGTGGGACGCCGCGAGCGCGTGCTGGCACAGATGCAGGCCCACAACCTCGATGTACTGATCGCCGGACGGCAGGCCAACGCCCGCTATCTGTCCGGCGCCCCGCAGCTGTGGGTGGCGGGGACCCGGCCGTTCGGCCCGGTGGCCCTGATCGTGCGGAAGACCGGCGCGGTCCATCTGCACAGCACCTGGGACGAGGGTATTCCCGAGGACATCCCGCACGACAACCTGTACGAGACCATGTGGGATCCCCGCAATCTCGTCGCGGTGCTCCGGGAGATAGACGGCGCGGCCGAGGCCCGGCGAGTGGGTACCGACGCGCTGTCGCCCGGGTTCGCCGAGTTGCTGCCCACCGCGTTCCCGAATGCCGAGATCGTCGACGGTGAACTCGCCTTCCGCGCGGCCCGGCGGATCAAGACCGCGGACGAGATCGAGACGCTGCGCGCCGGCCTGCGTGTCGCCGAACAGGGTCTCGCGGCGGGGCTGGACCGGCTCGCGCCCGGCATCACCGAACAGGAGCTGGCCGGAGTGCTGCTCGAGGCCTGCGCGGCGGGCGGGGTGAGCACTCCCGCGACACAGGACGCGGCCTGGGTGACCGCTCGGGACCATCCGTGGCGGCGGGCGACCGAGGACCGGCGGGTCCAGGAGGGCGATCTGGTCGCCTTCTCCTCCGGAGTGCTCGGGGACGGGTATATCGGCGAGGTCGGGCGCACCTGGCCCGCCGGCCCGGTGACACCGGCGGCGGAGAAGCTCTATGTTCGCTGGAACAGGCTGTGGGAGAGCCTGTTACGAGCGTGCCGCCCCGGTGCTCCCGCGGCCGCGCTGCTCGACGCCTATCTCACGGCCGGTGAACCGCTACCGGTCGTACCGGTCGCCCGCGGCCTCGGAATGGGTTTCGACCCACCGGTGGTCGCGCCGGCCCTGCGCCGGACCGCGGAAGCGGAAATCCTCGAGCCGGGCATGGTGCTCGCGCTCACCGGTTATGTCTGGGCCGAAGAGGTGGGCGCCGTCTTCGGACGTGATGCCGTGCTGATCGGTGCGGACGGTCCGCAGATCCTGACCTCGAGCCCGCACTGGGAGCCGCGATGACCGCCACCGCGAACGGCGCACAGTCCGACGACGGAACCACGGGTACGCCGGGCCCCGACCGGCCGAGCGCCGAGAAGATCATCCGGTATGCGAAGGATCCGGCGACCCGGATCGCGACCATCACCTTCGACCGCCCCGATCAGCTCAACGCGCCCACCATGGCCGCGCGGGTACGCTACGGCGATCTGATCCACCGGGCGAGTATCGACGACGATGTCAAGGTACTGGTGATCCGCGGCGCGGGTGACGATTTCGGGTCCGGGGCCGATCTCGGCGAGTTCATGGCCGTACAGAACGACCCGGACCAGGGCCCGCGCCTGAGCGAATACAAGATCGGCCCGGACGAGGGCGTCCGGTACCCGCCGAAGGAATCGTTCCGGCACGGCGCGAGTATCAGTCAGTGGTACGCCAACGCCCAGGCGGGTTGCCGGAGCCTGCAGGAGTTCAAGAAGATCAGCATCGTCGAGGTCAAGGGCTACTGCTACGGCTGGCACTTCTACCAGGCCGCCGACGCGGACCTGGTGATCTCCTCCGACGACGCGCTGTTCGGGCATCCGTCGTTCCGCTACTACGGGTGGGGGCCCCGGATGTGGACCTGGGCACAGACCATGGGCCTGCGCAAATTCCAGGAGATGGTGTTCACCGGCCGGGCGTTCTCGGCCGCGGAGATGGCCGAATGCAATTTCCTCAACAGTGTGGTCCCCCGCGCGGACCTCGAGGCGGAAACCGATAAGTACGCCCTGGCGTGCGCCCGCAACCGGCCCACGGACACCGTGTTCATGCAGAAGGTCTTCTTCGAGATCATGAAACAGCAGCAGGGCGAGTACATGGGCAGCCTGCTCAGCGGTTTCTTCGAATCCATGGGCGGCCATATCCACGCCGACGACAACGACCTGATGCTGGACAACGCCTTCGACGGCGGACTCAACAACTCGGTCAAGGACAACGACAGCCGCTTCCCACCGGAATTCCGGCTCAGTAAATCGGGTCGCCGGAAACCGGAATAGCCGACGGCATCCGGGGGATCGACAGCACCGGCCCGGGCGTGCCGGTGTGCTGCACCCGCACCACAAGTGCGGGTGCAGCGTTGTCTCTCGGTTCTGCCGCCGACGCCCGGATCCACCGCGACCGGTAGCCCCGGCACAGGAATCGAGAGGGTTATGACAGCGAACCGGACCCCCGGCCGATACGGTCCCCCCGAGAGTTCGCCGCTGACGGATTACGTCGTGGTCGATCTGTCGAGCGGGATCGCCGGCGCCTACTGCACCAAACTGCTCGCCGACGCCGGAGCCCGGGTGATCGCCGCCGAACCGCCGGCGGGCAACCCGCTGCGCCGCCGGTCGGTCTCCGGAGCGGCTCCCGAAAACGGTACCGACAGTGCGCTCTTCCAGTTCCTCGCCGGTAATACCCACAGTGTGATCACCGATCCGACGGTCACCGCGGACCGCGATCTGCTCGACGGACTGCTGGCGAACGCCGATGCCGTGGTCTGGTCTCCCGGGAGCGGACCGGCCGCCGATCCCGGCTACTCCCCCGCCGCACTGCGCGAGCGCCATCCCCATCTCGTGGTCACCGCGATCACTCCCTTCGGTCTCGACGGGCCGTGGGCCGGGCGGCCGGCCACCGAGTTCACCCTGCAGGCCTGGTCCGGCGGGATCGTCGGCCTCGGCCGCGGCGCCCCCGACCGCGCGCCGCTGCATATCGGTGGTGATGTCGGCGAATGGTTCGCGGGAGCCCATGCCGCGGCGGCGCTGCTCACCGCCCGGCAGCGCGCCCTGACCTCGGCCACCGGCGAACTGGTCGATCTGTCGATGCTGGAAACCCAGATCCTCGGGCTCTCCTACTATCCGGTGTCTTTCTACGAGACGGTGAACCGCCCGTTCCGCACCCAGCGCAGGCTGAGCCGCCCCGGTGTCGCCACCGCCGCCGACGGTCTGATCGCGGTCGGCTGCGGCACTGCTCAGCAGTGGTTCGATCTGTGCGTCATGGTCGGGCATCCCGAATGGATCGAGGAGGATCCCACCCCGGCCATCACCGAACGCACCAACGAGAAGGCCGCCGAGATCGCCGAATGGTTCGCGGCGCACAAGGTCGCGGAGATCCGGGAACTGGCCACGGCCTTCCGGATCCCGAACAGTCCGGTGGCAGACGGGGCCAATGTCACCGAACTCGATCAGCACCGGGCCCGCGATTTCTTCACCGTGAATCCGCGCGGCGGCTTCGTACAACCCGGACCGCCCTTCCGCACCCTGCCCGCACTGCTACGCGAACCGGCCCCGGCGCCCCGGCTGGGTGAGCACACCGAGCAGTACCGCGGCGCCGGGTCCTCCGGACGCCCGCCTTCGACGGGCACCGCGAACCCGCTTCCGTTCCAGGGCCTGCGCGTCCTCGATATGACGACTTTCTGGGCTGGGCCGTCCTGCACCCATTTCCTGGCGATGCAGGGTGCGGAAGTGATCCATGTGGAGTCGGCCCAGCGTCCCGACGGCACCCGGCTCATCGCGGGCATACCCGTCGACGAGGACCGGTGGTGGGAGAAATCGGGGATCTTCACCGGACTCAATACCGGTAAGCGCGGTATCACCGTCGATTTCCGCAGTGCGGCGGGCCGCGAGATCCTGCGCCGGCTGGTCGCTTCCTGCGATGTGATCGTGGAGAACTACACGCCGCGCGTGATCGAGCAGATCGGTCTCGACTGGGATACCGTCCGCACGCTGCGCCCGGATGCCGTGATGGTCCGGATGCCGGGGTTCGGACTCGACGGTCCCTGGCGGGACAATCCGGCCTTCGCTTATGTGATCGAAGACGCGTCCGGACTCACCGCGCGCACCGGCTATCCGGATCAGAATCCGGTCGAGCCCTACAGTCTCGGCGACCCGAACGCCGGGGTGCACGCCCTCGTGGCACTGCTGCTCGCCCTCGAACACCGGCGGCGCACCGGTGCGGGCGTACTGGTCGAGGCGGCCATGGTCGACGCCGCCTCGAACATCACCGCCGAGCAGGTCATCGAATACTCCGCCCACGGCGTACTGCTGGAACGCACGGGCAACCGCGGCCCGCATGCCGCGCCGCAGAACCTCTATCGGACGGCTGGACTCGACGAATTCGGCCGGCCCGACAACTGGATCGCGCTGGCCGTCACCACCGACGAGCAGTGGGCCGTATTCGTCGACATACTGGGCGAGCCCGAGTGGGCGACCGATCCCGGACTGCGGACCGCGGCGGACCGCCGGAACCGGCACGACGAGATCGACGAAGAACTCGCGAGCTGGTTCGCCGACCGGGACGCAGGTGAGATCGTCGCCAGGCTCTCGGCCGCCGGTATCCCCGCCGCCGAAGTCCTCCAACCACACCAGCAGCGGGACAATCCGCAACTGCGGCACCGCGGTTTCTTCGAAGCGGTCGAGCATCCGGTCAACCCGACCGCGCGGCACAGTACGGTGCCGGCTCGTTTCTCGGCCGGGCCCGCCGTATACCACCGCTCGCACGCGCCGCTGCTCGGACAGGACAACCACGCGGTGCTCACCGAACTCGGCTACAGCGCCGATGAGATAGCCGCCCTGGAGCACGACGAGGTGGTGGGCGGAACGCCACGATTCTGATACCAGTTGACAACATGTTTCCTTATTGACAGCATATTGTCATGTCTTCGAAAATCGTGCACGTCGCCGTCTACGACACCCTCGCCGACTGGGAAGTAGGCGCGGCGACCGCGCATATCAACAACGACGCCTGGCACCGCGAACCGGGCGCCTACCGCACTCGCACGGTCGGTACGAGCACCGATCCGGTCACCACGATGGGCGGGATGCGGATCATCCCGGATACGACCCTCGCGGAACTGACACCGGCCGACAGCGCCATGCTCATCCTGCCCGGTGCGACCGGCTGGGAACTGGGCGAACTCGACCCCTTCGCCGAGAAGGCGCGCGAATTCGCCGCGGCCGGGGTGCCGATCGCCGCGATCTGCGGTGCGACCTTCGGCCTCGCCCGCGCGGGCCTGCTCGACGATCGGCGGCACACCAGCAATATCGCCGAATTCCTGGCCGCCAGTGGGTACGCGGGCGCCGGGCACTACGTCGATCTTCCGGCCGTCACCGACCGCGCGGTGATCACCGCGAATTCCACCGCACCCTTCGAATTCGCGCGCGAAGTGCTGGCCGCGCTCGGGATCTACGAACCGGAGGTACTCGACGGGTGGTACCGGCTGTTCAGTGCCGGCGATCCGGCAGGCTACGCGGTGCTGGCGGAGTACGAGGCCCG
The DNA here is from genome assembly GCF_053605105.1 of Nocardia sp. NPDC003963. Taxonomy (NCBI): domain Bacteria; kingdom Bacillati; phylum Actinomycetota; class Actinomycetes; order Mycobacteriales; family Nocardiaceae; genus Nocardia; species Nocardia sp. NPDC003963. The sequence continues at coordinate 44,952 of NZ_JBSGIP010000033.1, read as the reverse complement.
GCAGGCGGCAGTCTGAGGACGGGCACTGTGGAGAACACCGAACAGCATCTGTTCAGCACGGCCGCCATCACCTCGTTCCGGCTCAACGGCCAGTTCCTCGCGATCGCCGAGGATCTGGCCGGACCGGCCGGCCTCACCGCCGCGTGGTGGCAGGTCCTGGGTGCGGTACTGCACGAGCCGCTGCCGGTCGCCGGGATCGCCCGGGCGATGGGGGTCACCCGGCAGGGGGTGCAGCGGATCGCCGACCTGCTGGTGGACCGCGGCCTCGCCGAGTACCGATCCAATCCGGCGCACCGCCGGGCCAAACTGGTCGCGATCACCGACGCCGGACACGCGGCCGTGGCCCGGATCACGCCGCGGCACAAGGAATTCGCCGCCCAGCTCGCGGCCGAAGTCGGCGTCGAACGCCTGACCGAGATCGTCGCCGCGCTCACCGAACTCTCGACGGCCGTGACCGTACTGGGTGCGGACCGCACGGACTGAACGGCCGGCGCCGCGCCGATCAGATCCCGGCGAGCCGCCGCACGATCGACAGCGGCAGCACCTTCATCGCGTACGCCAGCGGCGTCCACGGCCAGGCCGGGGTGTAGGCCTTGAAACGCCGCTTCTCGATCGCCGCCACCATCGAGCGGACGCCGGTCCGGGTATCGACGAGGAAGGTGGGCGGATGCGCGGCCTTGTCGTTCATCTCCGAGGAGATATAGCCGGGGAAGACGATCGACACGTCCACCCCGGGGACTCGTTCCGCGGCGATTCCCTCGGCCATCGCGGCCACCCCGGCCTTGCTCGCGGCATAGCTGGTCATGGTCTTGGGCATCCCGCGGACAGCCGAGATGGAGGAGATCACCACCAGATGCCCGCCGCCCTGTGCGCGGAAGATCTTCATGGCCGCCTCCATCTGGGCCATAGCGCCGAGGAAGTTGGTCTGCGCGGTCTGCCGGTTGGGCCGGTCACCGCCCTTGCCGAACGGCACCCCCTTGCCGAGACCGGCATTGACGATCACCCGGTCGATCCGGCCCAGATCCTCGGCGAATCCGTCGAAAACCTTCGGTACGGCGTCGAAATCGGTCACATCGAGTTCCGCGACCCGCACCCGGACCGCGGGGTGGGCCGCCGAGATCTCCCGGGCGAGTTCGTCGAGCCGCTCCACGCGGCGGGCGCAGAGTGCCAGGTCGTAGCCGAGAGCAGCGAACTGCCTGGCCATTTCGGCGCCGAGGCCGGAACTCGCGCCGGTGATGAGGATCGAACCTTTGCCCACGGTGTCGGATCTCCTGCGATCGGGCCGGCACCGATACGGCGCGGCGAGGAACGGCGGGTGCCCCGAGCCTAACGGCTTCGAGGGCGCCTGCCCGCAGTTCGGCACGAGAACGGCCGGCCGGTGCTACGAACCCGCCGCGTCCTGCGGTGTCCGGAGTGCGGAGCGCCCGGCGAGCAGCCCGGAAAGGCTTACCGCGCGGCCCGGATCCGTTGTGCTGCCGGCGCCACGAACGGGGTGAGGGCCTGTTCGATCTGCTGCTGCGACGGTCGGCTGTGCCGGCGGCCCGGTAACCCGTCCTCGGGTGCACCGGTGGCGGCGCGGCACGAATCCGGTTCCACGATCGCGGGATCCGCGCCGAACTGGTCACCGGTGATCGGTATCGCGGCCAGCTGGTTGCCGGTGCGGGCTTCGAAGAGTGTGAGGCGATAGACCGCGGTGAACAGGTTGAGGGTGCGGCCCACCGGCTGTCCCGGTCCGGGCGGGTACTGGCAGGTGTGCACGAGTTCGCCACGACGCTCCTGGGCTATACACGCGACGAGCTGGACCGCACCCGGGTCGATCGGGCGCCACACCGCGGAGGGCTCGAACGCGGTGTACTCGGGCAGGTCGCCACCGAGGTAGACCGGGCTGGGGCCGGCCGCCGAATACGGCGCCGCGGCCGGATTCCCCTCGCCGCCCCCACACAGCGCACCGTATTCGGTCACCTCGAACCGGGCGAAACCGGACGCCGCGAAGACCGTCGCCGCGACGGCCGCGAGTACGATCCCGGCGGTTCCCAGCGCCAGCGGGTACCGCAGATCTTTCCCGCGGCGCGCGGGCCGACCGTAGGGCAGCGGTTCCCGGGGCGGCCGGGCTGCCGGCCGCGGGGCCGCCACGACACGGCGGGCCCGGGCCGGGACCTCCCGGGCCCCGGCGAGCACACGACGCATCCCGGCCGGAACACCGGCGGAGCCCCGAGGTACGCGAACGGAATCGGGTGTGTCGTGAGGGTCCGGATCCAGGCGATTCACGGCGGCCGGGGTCGCCGCGACGGGATCTTCCCGATGGATGTCCGGGTCCACCTGCGACCCACCGGATGCGGGTGGCGGCGCCTCCCCCACGGCCGGTACACCGAGCCCGTTCGCCGCACTCCGGCGCCCGCCACCACCGTGTTCCGGCTCGGGCGTAGCCCCCCGCCGATCGATACCACCGCCGAACCGCCCGCGTAGCGCTGAAAATGCCAGGTACCGGGCCGAACCGCGCCTCGGTTCCGGATCGTCCGGATATCCGGGCTCCCGAGCCGGATGCCACCGTTCCTCGCCCACCGCGGCCTGCCCGGCGTGTTCCGGGCCGCCCGCGTATTCCGCGGCAGTGGAAGATTCGAGCCGCGTCTGCTGCCCGGCGTGCGCTGCACGGGAATCCGGCTCCGGTGGCCGGTGCACCTCTCGCGACTCCGCCACCGTGGGGTCGCCGGCCCGCTCCGGTCCGCTCCCCGCGATATCGCCGCGCGGCGCTGCCGGCGTATCCATTTCGGTCACCGTCGCCGACCCGGGCGTACCTGTCCCGGCCGGCCCCGATGCGATCACCGCCGCCGCCGCCGGGGTTCGCGTGGCCGCATCCGACGCCACCGCGCGGGCGCCGGCGGCGCTCCGCTGTTCCCGATACCGGGAACCGGCATGACGTTCCGATACCTCCGGCGGTGCGACGGCGATACCCGGATCCGCGGATACGACCGGCGCCCCGGACAATTCGTGCCCGGCCGTGCCGAACCCGGCGACGCGGCCCGGCTCCGGAACGAACCCCTCGTTCGCCAGCTCGTCGGCGCCGGGGAGATCCCGGGAAACCCCCAGGGCCTCGAAGGCACGCTCGATATCCGCACCGCGCCAGCGGACACCGCCCACCGCCGACCGCTCGAAATACCCGGCCAAGTCCGCCGCGGCACCGATGCGGACCAGGATGGTCTCGATACCGTCGTCCGGAGGCGGCGGGGTCCAGCTGATCCGCGAGCCCGTCTTGGGGATCAGCACCACGAGTACATCGATGTATTCGGACAGCCCGTGCCGCCGGAAGAGCGCGGACAGATCGTTGCGTATCCTGCGCCCGCGCAGAATCGGGTTCGGCGTGGACTTCCCGGTGCGCAGATCCGCGGCACCGTCGCCGACCAGCCAGCGGCCGGTGGGCCCGGTGGTCAGTACCCCGTGCTGGACCGATCCGAAATCGGCCAGCACCACCAGGGTGCAGCCGTGCGGAGTCCAGACCAGCAGGTCGGTGGCCGGGGCGGACCGCCGACGCGATCGCGGTAGCGGCGAACCGAGCAGGGCCACGCCGCCCACCCGGCCGGTACCCGGGCCCCATTCGGTGAGCAGTCTTCGTACGAAGCGCTGTACGCCGGACAACTCGGTGCTCTGCACGCGTACAATCACGGCGACCCCTACTTCGGTGACCACGAAACCCGCGCACACCACAGGGGCGCCAGGGATCTTCCGAAACTCCCTGGCGCACAATGTGTTTGGATGCGCCGCTCTCCATGGTACCAATACCGGGCAGAGCGCACGAGACCCTGCGCCCGCACAACGAGGCGCGCAGTCGGGCGATGTCCGCTCACCGGGACCGATACCGACGGACACGCCCGATTCCGTCCGACACCACCCCGCCGGTCCTCCCGCACGGTACGTTTGATTCGCCAGAGCCGGTCTGGTAGTGCGGCCAGCCATCGGGGTAGCGCGATGAGGCGAGCTGCGCGCGGTTGTCCGGGACCGCTTCGAGGAGAACGTCGTATGTCGCAGCACGAGCTATCCCACGAGGTCGTTTCATTGTTCGCGGAAGGCGAGGTGCTGCGGCTCGACGCGCAGCCGGTCGACTACGCGATCGTCGCCCTCTATTTCGTCTTCGTCCTGGGGATCGGTCTGCTGGCCAGACAACGGGTCTCGTCGAGTATGGATTTCTTCCTGTCCGGGCGATCGCTACCGGCCTGGGTCACCGGGCTGGCGTTCATCTCCGCGAACCTCGGTGCGGTCGAGATCATGGGGATGTCGGCCAACGGCGCCGAATACGGTTTCCCCGCCTTCCACTACTTCTGGATCGGTGCGGTCCCGGCCATGCTCTTCCTGGGCGTGGTGATGATGCCCTTCTACTACGGGTCGAAAGTGCGCAGTGTCCCGGAGTTCATGCGGCGCCGCTTCGGCACCGGTGCGCATCTGGTGAACGCGCTCAGTTTCGCAGTCGCCCAGGTGCTCATCGCCGGTGTCAACCTCTATCTGCTCGGCACCATCGTCAATGTCCTGCTGGGCTGGCCACTGTGGGTCTCGGTCATCGTGGCAGCGGTGATCGTGCTGTCCTACATCACGCTCGGCGGTCTCTCGGCGGCGATCTACAACGAGGTGCTGCAGTTCTTCGTCATCGTCGCCGCCCTGCTCCCGCTGACTCTGATCGGCCTGCACCGGGTCGGCGGCTGGTCCGGCCTACAGGACCGGGTCGCCGCCTCACCCGGCGGCGCCGAACAGCTGGACTCCTGGCCGGGTAACGCCCTGTCGGGTTTCGCGAACGATTTCCTGTCGATCCTCGGCATCGTGTTCGGCCTCGGTTTCGTTCTCTCCTTCGGCTACTGGACCACCAACTTCGTCGAGGTGCAGCGCGCCCTGGCCACCCATTCCATCGCGGCCGCGCGTCGCACCCCGATCATCGGCGCCTACCCGAAGATATTCATCCCGCTGATCGTGATCATCCCCGGGATGATCAGCGCGGTCCTGGTTCCGCAGATGGCCGATTACAAAGAGGCCGTCACCGCGAACCCGGATGTGCAGAGCGATGTCACCTATAACCAGGCGCTGCTCTATCTGATGAAGGAAGTGCTGCCCAACGGCCTGCTGGGGGTCGGCCTGGCCGGGCTGCTGGCCGCGTTCATGGCCGGTATGGCGGCGAACGTCTCCGCGTTCAACACGGTGTTCAGTATCGATCTGTGGCAGCAGTACGTGGTCAAGGACAAATCCGACGGCTACTACCTGCGAGTGGGCCGGCTGGCGACCGTGGGCGCCACCATCGCCGCCATCTTCACCGCGTTCATCGCCGGTGGGTTCAGCAACATCATGGACTACCTGCAGACGCTGTTCAGTTTCTTCAACGCGCCACTGTTCGCCACGTTCATCCTCGGCATGTTCTGGAAACGGATGACGCCGACGGCCGGTTGGACGGGCTTGGTATCGGGTACCGCGGTGGCGATCGTCATCTTCGTGCTGAACCAGACGGAGGTGATCTCGCTATCGGGTCAGGGTGTCAGTTTCGTCGCGGCCGGCGCGGCCTTCGTCGTGGATATCCTGGTCAGCGTGGCCGTGACCCTGGTGACCGCGCCGAAACCGGCGTCCGAACTGGTCGGGCTGGTGTATTCGGAGACACCGCGCGAACTGCGCACCGACCCCGAGGCCGCCACCCTGCCCTGGTATCAGCGCCCGGTACTGCTGGCGGGTATCGCGCTGGTACTCGTGATCGTCCTCAATATCGTCATCGGATAGGACAACCATCGTGTTCTTCGATATCCGCACCATCGTGGGCAGCCTGCTGGGCCTCTACGGCATCATCCTGGTGATCACCGGCCTCGTCCACGACACCCTCGCCGAGGAAGCCAAGACCGGCGGTATCAATGTGAACCTGTGGGCCGGCGTGGCCCTGGTGGTGGTCGCCGCCGCCTTCGTGGCGTGGGCACTGCTGCGCCCCGTTGCGGTCGACCGTCCCGCTCCGGAAGCGGCGGAGAAGACCGGGGACAGCACCGACTGACCGCGCTACCCGGGGTGGCGTGTTACGGCCCATCCGAGCGGAACGGACGGGCGGTCACGCACGGAAGGTGTGTCCTCAGTCCGGCAGACCGAGCGCGAAGCCGATCGCGATGAGCACACAACTGACGACGGCGACAGCCACGATGATCCACATGGGACAAGCCTACGAAACCGGATGCGCGGTCCGGGGACCGGGTCGCCGTCCGGCCCGTACCCCGGCGGGTGGCGGGCCGGACGGGTCACCGGAGGTCAGGGCACGACCTCGACCACATCACCCGGGTTCAGATAGTGGTAGACCGCGACGGCACCGGGTTCGGTCAGCCGGATACAACCGTGCGACTTGTGCTCCACCGGGCCGATATGGAAGGCGATATCGCCGTTGAAGAAGACCGCGTAGTGCATCGGAGCGTTGTGCATAGTGCTCCAGTGGTACAGCTCTTTGAAGGCGACCTGGAAGACACCGGGTGGGGTCTCGAACCCCTGCATACCGTGGGACATCGGAGTCGGCCCGTAGGCGACCTTGCCGTTGTCCATCAGCCAGACCTCGTTACTGGACAGGCGCAGGCAGGCCCGGGCCGCCGTCGAGCACGGCGCCTGGGTCGGGATGACGGCCGGTGCTCCGGGTACGTTCGGCCCGTTCGGCCACAGCGGTTCGGCCAGCGCGGGCGCTGTGGGCGCCAGCGCGGCCGCCGCGATACCGGTGAGAACAGCCATACGGCGTATCCGATGGAGGAACTGTCCGTTGCTCATCTCGTGCGACCTCTTTTCGTCGATTTGCCGCCGCATCCGGCGAGGGATAGCAAATTCCGAGCGAAATCAGAGACCTACACGAAGGTAACCGAATTTTCCGTGCTGTGGGCCGCAACCACCGTAGACGCGCCAAAACAGGATCCGGAGCGGCGGCCGGCGGGCAACATCGGATCGTTCAGGCGACACTCCAGCTATCGGGGGTCGAGCTGCGCCGGCGCCCGCGGCGCCGCCGCTGGTAGAACACCTCCTCCACCGAGATGTTGGGCACTTCCTCGACGATTCCGGTCAGCCGGGTGTCCAGCCGCAGCTCGGCGATCCGCCGGTGCAGCCCGGCCCGCCGCTCGGCCGGCAGACCCACCCAGATCGCGCCGATCCGGCGCTGCGAGGGGTGATCGGCGACCGCGACCAGCCGCAGCAGTTCCGGCCACAGATCATCGGCATTGGCGACCGACGGGAGTTCGGCGATCCGCTCCACCGGCATCCGCGCGATCAGGCCGACGATATAGCGCTGCACATCGGGATGACAGCGTTCGGCCAGCACCAGCAGACCGCGCCACGGCCCGGGGTGGAACGCGATGACGAGAGATTCGACGATCGCGTTGAGCGCGGCGGTGTTCGCGAAGATCGGATTCATCGCCATCCGCTGCAGCCCCGGCCGGCTGAGCTTGGATACGAACGTCATCAGTTCCGGCGCCGCACCCTTCTGGATGGTGCGGGCGGCCAGTTTGCCCAGTGATTCCGCGGTGGCCAGGGACAGCAGGATATCGCCGATCTGGGAGACCACATCGTTTTCGGCACGCGACATCACCGAGATCGATGCTTCCTGCAACTCCGGTGAACCGGCCAGTACCGTCTCCATCATCCGCGGAATTCGCTTCGACCGGCCGTCCAGCAACTGGCGCAGTACGTTGCTGATGGCCGACGCGGAATAAGCGTAGGCGGCGGAGAAGATGATGCCCTCGTCGTCGAGGGTTCCGTGCTCTACCGCCTCGACGAATTTCGGTTTGGCATATTCGAGAAACGGTCCGACGGTGATGTGGTCCCGGCGGCGCAGGACCTCGTTCACGATCGCGACCAGCGGCTCGGAGGCCATGATGTCGCCCAGCTCACCGAGCGCCTTGGGGTCCACATACGGGGTGCAGTCCGCGGCGTACCCCGTTTTGAGCATGGTGAGCGTCTCGGCGGCGGCATCCGGATATTCCACCCCGACGGCTCCGGCCGCGCGGCCGGTCATCATGGGAGGCACGATCCGCTGGACCAGGGGCAGCGAAACCGTGAGTGGGATGATCGGGATCAATCGCCCGATCCGTTTGAACATATCGCCGTGGAACTCGTAGATCCGGCCCGAGATCCGCTGTTCGAGTTCGTGCAGGTGTTCGGCTCCGAGGCGTTCGAGATAGGCGATACGTTCGACAGGTACGTGCAGCGTGCGCGCCAGCAGGATCATCTGCGCGCGGGTGACCAGATCGCTCATCCTTCGAGTTTGTCCCCGAACATGATCCGGCGGGTGATCCCCCGGAAAGGTGGTGGGAAGAATCGGATCATTCCGTTGACCGCCTCGATGAGCAGCTCCTTCTCCTGCTGCTGGGCACTGCGGAACAAGCCGAGCAAATCCTCGATCTCCTGATCGGACAGCATTTCCGAGGCTGCGGTGGGTCCGTTCAGTTCGCGGACGAGTTCAGTTTTGGCACTCATTCTGCTCCTGTGTATCGCTCAGTGGCCGGCAGCCGCGACAACCACCGCCGACCCCAGGTATTACCCGCACGACAATATGCCGAATCGTCACGAACGTAAGGCCGTTCACAACTGGTGTTATCTGCCTGCAATTTGTGCTGCCGCACACCGTCGGCGGGTGCCGCCGACGCTACCGCAGGCGGGGCGCCGCCGCTCAGGCCGATATTTCCGCGGCGGCGAGGTCATCGTGGATTTTCCGGTACGCACAGGTCCGGGCTGCCTCCACACGACCCGGCTCCGGGCGCGGCCGCCGGCGGAGCTCCGGGTGAACGGGCTCACCACGCCGCGGAACCGTTATCGGTGACTCCCGGCCGAAGATCGTGCCCCGCCGGATTCCACCGCGAGATGCCGGCGCAGGAAGAGCAGCTGATGCGCGACCGCGGGCTCGAAGAACGGATTCCCCGGCCATACCCCGAAGTGATCGCACGGGTAGTGGCGCACCTCGGCGCGCGCCGCGAACGCCGCCCTGGCCGCGGCGTACGGCGGCGCGCCGCGGTCGAAATCGGCGATCTGCACCAGCACGGGCAGGTTCAGCGCGGCGGCGGCGCGAACGGGCCGGTAGCCCGAGAGCTGCAGCAGCACACTCGGATCGATCTCGTTACGCCAGGTGGGCCCGGCCAGTGCCCGGTAGGACTCGTAGTAACCCTCCGAAGTCAGCGCCGCGACCTCCCCCGGCCGGCCGACGAGCGGGATGAGCCCGGAACCACCGGTCGCGCCGGCCAGCCCGGCCCGGGCCGCACCGAGTGTGCCGCGCAGTACCCCGGCGATACCGCCCTCCCGGACGGCCAGCGCACCCGCCGCGCGCCCGTCCACCAGCGGGGTGACCGAGACGATCGCGGCGACAGCGGCCCGGACCGCCGCCGCGTCCGGTGCGGTGGCGCTCGCGGCGGCGCCACCGGCGAAGACATGGCCGCCGGACAGCGAAACACCCCACAGCACCACCCGGTGCGGATCCACGCCGGGCAGCCGGGCGGCGGCCAGCACGGCGGCCCGGTAGTCGGCCAGCTGCTCGGCCATCCGCACCCGCTGCCGCGGCCTGCCCCCGCTCGCGCCGAAATACCGGAAGTCGAAGGCCAGGACGTCGATCCCGGCGGCCGCATAGGCGCGCGCGAACGGTGCCAGACCGGAATCCTTGGTCCCCCCGAAACCGTGTGCCATGACCGCGACCGGACGACCCGCCGGGCCGGCGAGATCGGCGGATACGGCCGGGAAATGCCAGGCGTGACAGTCTTCGTCGCCGGAACGGAAGGTCACGGTGGCGGGCTCGGCGGGGGCCGCCGGTTCCGGAGTGGCACGCAGAGTCATGAGTCTTTCCTCGCAGTGGTGGGTACGGCGGGGTCCGGGTCGGTGCCGTAGATCGACCGCAGCCAGACGGTGACCACCGATTCGATATAGCGCTCGCGATCCAGTCCGGTGGCGAGGGTCAGCCGTTCGAGCAGGCGCTCGTTGAGCAGCAGCAGTACATCGGCCAGGGCGGTGGCATCACCACCGGCCGGGGCGCGACCGGCGGCGCGTTCGGATTCGATCATGGCCACGATGGACGGAATGAAGGCCTGCCGATCGGTTTCCCACATATCGCGCACGCCCGGTGCGGAGCTGCGCGCGGCCAGCACCGCGCTGTAGAGATGGCGGTTGCGGTCCCAGAACTCGATGAGCCCGCGAATGGTCCGTTCGATACGTTCCGCGGGCGCCCCGTTTCCGACGAGGATGTCGTTGACCGCGAAGACTTCCTCGTAGGTCTGCTCCAGCGCCGCCGCGACCGCCGCCGCCTTGTTCTCGAAGTAGAAGTAGAAAGCGGATCGGGTCAGCCCGGCGCGCCGCGAGATCTCGGCGATATTCACGGTTTCGAGCTGACCGCCGTTATCGCGCAGCAGTTCGTCCAGCGCCGCCAGCAGGGCGTCGCGCCGTTGATCGCCGCGCTGCGGTGCCCGGCGGTCGGTTCGCGACCGGGTGGTCATCCGGCCCGCCCCACCGGTACCGGCCCCTGCGCGCGGGCCCGCCGCAGCCCGGCGGGCAGTTCGGCGAGCCGCAGATCGCGTTCGTAGACCCAATAGTCCAGCTGCTGAGTATGCCGGGGCCGGTCCACCACATGACCGGTGAACCGCTGCTGATCGGCCGCGATGATCCGGCGCATCGTCTCCGGCGGCGGCGGCCGGTAGTGCCCGGCCGCGTACGCGGCCACCAGGCGCGCCTGGCATTCGACGAAGGGAAAGAGAGTGGGGAACGGCTGCGCGAATCCCACGAAGGCGAGATCGTCGATACCGGGCGCGAAAATGCGTTTGTACAGCGAGATCCGGTTGTCCGGGGCGCTGAGGAACTCCGGATCGAAGAACGGGAAGGTGATGTTGTAGCCCGTGCAGTAGACGATGACGTCGAAATCCTTCGCCGTCCCGTCCTCGAAATGCACTGTGGCGCCGTCCAACCGGCTGATATTCGCTTTCGCGACGATATCGCTGGAACCGAGTCGCAGCGGCAGCTCGACGGATTGGGTGGGGTGGGCCTCGAAGAATTTGTGATTCGGTGCGGGCAGCCCGTACTTGACCGGGTCACCCGAAACGAACGGTGTGAAGAACTGGGTGATCTTGCGCTGCCAGGACAACGGCACATAGGGCACCGTGCGGAAATATCGGTCGGCCGGGGTACCGGCGAAGTATTTCGGCACCACCCACGCGCTCGATCGAGTGGACAACCACACCTCGTTTTCCGTACTGCGCGAGGATAATTCGACGGCGATATCGGCGGCACTGTTTCCGATACCGACGATCAGGATGCGTTTGCCGTGGAGGTCGAGCGGCGTGCGCGGGTCGATATAGGCGTGGGAGTGGATGGATTCGCCGGTGAACTCCCCGGGGAAGTCCGGGAAGCGCGGGTCCCAGTGGTGCCCGTTGGCCACGACGAGCAGATCGAAGCGGCACGTCCCGCCGGACCCGGTCGCGATCTCCCAGCCGCCGCCCGCCAGCGGCCGGGCGTGCTCGACCGGATTCCCGAATTCGATGGCCTGTTTCAGGTCGAAGGCCGCGGCATAGCCTTCGAGATACTCCTTGATGAGGCTGTGGTGCGGGAAGTCGGGATAGCTCTCCGGCATCGGATAGTCCCGGAAGGAGAGCTGGTATTTCGAGGTGTCGATATGCAGTGAGCGGTAGGCACTCGAGTGGCCGTTCGGATTGCCGAACGCCCAGTTCCCGCCGATGCGATCGGAGGCCTCGAAGCAGGTGTACGGAATACCGTAGTCGCCCAGCATCTTTCCGGTGGTCAGGCCGCTGATACCGGCTCCGATGACAGCGACGGTGGGCTGTGACATACGACCTCCTGGAGCACTGCGCGATGCGGTACCGACACCGTCGGTGATACCGGTCACATGGACCCTAGGGCGGCATTTGACATGTGTCAATAAAAATCGACTCTTGTCAGCCGACCGAGCGGCGGCCTAGTTTGTGAGGCACGCCATAGTCGGCCGGAGCGGGAGGTCACCCATGAGAGCGCTACAACTCACCGAACCCGGCACTCTCGAGTTACGCGAGGTCCCGACGCCCGAACCCGGGCCGGGTGAACTCCTGATCCGCGTCGGCGCCTCCGGGATCTGCCATTCCGATCTGCATGTTCTCCATCTGCCGTTCAAGGTCCGCGAAGAACCACTGATACTCGGCCATGAGATCGCGGGCACCATCGCCGCCGTGGGCGAACAGGTCGCCGGACGCCTGGCCGGGGAACGCGGAGTGATCTACCTGTGCTGGTCGTGTGGACACTGCCCCGAATGCGCCGCCGGTAACGAGAACGTGTGCCGGGCCGCCGGACGGGTCGCCATGCCACCCTGCCCCGGCCTCGGCCCCGACGGCGGCATGGCCGAATACGTCGTCGTACCGGCCGGTTCCTTCGTCCCGATCGGCGATATGGATTTCGTGGCCGCCGCACCGCTGGCCGACGCCGCGCTGACCAGCTACCACGCCGTTCGCGGCGCACGTGATCAGCTCTACCCCGGAGCGACTGCCGTAGTGATCGGCGCCGGGGGGCTCGGCCATATCGGCATCCAGATCCTGCGCGCGATCACCCCGGTACGGGTGATCGCGGTGGACACCGATCCGGACAAGCTCGAACTGGCGGCGGAATGCGGTGCGCACATCGGGCTGGCCGCGGATGCGGACACCGCGGCCGAGATCCTCGCCATGACCGACGGTCGCGGCGCGGAGGCGGTATTCGATTTCGTCGGTGTGGACGCGACCGCGAAACTCTCGGTCGAATCGGTGGGACCCAACGGGGCGTACCGGATGATCGGGCTGGGCGACGGGAATCCGGGGATCACCGCGGGCGCGGCGGGCGGCCCCGGCCTGCCGTGGGGAGCTACGGTCCGCAAATCCTACGGCGGTACCAAACGCGATCTCATCGACAGTATCGCGCTGGCCCGGGAGGGCCGGATCACCGCGCACACCCAGCAGTTCGCTCTGGCGGACGGCGCGCACGCCTACGAACTCCTCGAGCAGGGCCGGATCCGGGGCCGCGCGGTCCTCGTCCCCTGAGCGGGCTCAGCTCTTCCCGGCCGCCCACATATTGCTGAGCAGCCGGTGGCTGGGGGTATCGGACAGCGACTGCGAGGATTCGTAGATCCGCACGTAGGAGGTCGCGCGGATCCGCCAGATACCGTCCGCGTCACGGCGGTATCGGTCGGTGTAGTACCCGGCGCCCCGGATGAGCACCCCGAACTCGGTCGCGAGCACGGTGTCCTCGAACAGCCAGCTACCGGTCGCGGTATCACCGTCGACGGTGATCTCCGGATGATTGGCCACATGGGTGGTGACGAGGCCGGGACCCATGTTCTCGCGCATGAACCCCACCACCGCGTCGCGACCGTCGAGGGTGAGTTCCTTACCCATCGCGTGCGTGCCGTAGCGGGCTTCGATCTCCGGATCCAGCGTGGCGGCGAAATCGTCCCACTGCTTCAGGTCCAGGGTGCGGAAGTACCGGTACTTGAGACCGCGGAGTTGTTCGAGTGCCTGCAGATCCATGGAGTCACCATGGCACGGTGGCCCCGGCACGGCAAGAACATGTTCTATTTTTGGGCCGGCCGGGTTCGGGACGACCGCGTTTGCCGGACGCGCGCCGTGGTACTGCGCCCGAAACCGGACGACAGTCCGCGGCACCCGTCCCGGCCGTGCCGCCCCCAGCAGCGATGGAGACAGAAATGAACAGTGCCGAGATACTCACCGACGCCTTCGACCGGATCCGCGAGGTGGTCCACGAGGCGGTGGACGGACTCGACGCGGACGCGCTGAACCACCGACTCGACCCGGGCGCCAACACCATCGCCTGGCTGGTCTGGCATCTCACCCGGGTGCAGGACGAACATCTGGCCGAACTCCAGGACAGGGAATCGCTGTGGACGGGTCGCGGCTGGTACGAGCGTTTCGATCTACCGATCGACCGGGACGCCACCGGTTACGGCGATACGCCCGGTGAGGTGGCGCTGATCAGCGCGCCGCCGGAACTGCTGACCGGGTACCACGACGCCGTGCACACGCAGACGCTCCGCTTCCTGGCGGCGCTGCGCGACCGGGATCTCGACGCGGTCGTCGACACGAACTGGGATCCACCCGTGACCATGGGAGTACGGCTGGTCAGCGTGATAGCCGACGACCTCCAGCACGCGGGCCAGGCCGCTTACGTCCGCGGCGTTCTCTCCCGCACGCCGACCGGCCACCCGGACCCGGCCGCCGCACACTGACTCCGGACACCCGGCGGCGGGCCGGGCGGATCAATCACGCAACGCCTGGTCGCGCAGCCAGCCGAGCGTGCGGGACAGAATCCGCGAGATATGCATCTGGGAGACCCCGAGTTCCTCGGCGATCTGCGACTGGGTGCGGGATTCGAAGAACCGCATCCGCAGGACATGACGCTCCCGATCGGACAACTCGCCCAGTAGCGGTTCGATCGCGAGGTAGTCCTCCAGCCAACCGTAGGACGGTTCCTCCGACCCCAGCGACTCCACCAGCGGTAACGCCGAACTCTCGCCGTCGTCCCCGGCGGCGGCGGGTGCGTCCAGTGAGGACGCCTGGTAGGCGTTGCCCGCGATGAGCGCCTGCGTCACTTCCACCACATCGATATCGAGTTCCGCGGCGATCTCCTTGGCGCGCGGCACCCGCCCCAGCCGTTGCGACAGGATCTCGATGGTGGGGCCCAGATTCAGCTGGAGTTCCTTGACCCGCCGCGGCACCCGGACCGACCAGGTGTTGTCCCGGAAGTGCCGGCGGACCTCACCCATGATGGTGGGGACGGCGAAGGAGAGGAACGACGAACCACGCGAGACATCGAACCGATCCACCGCGTTCACCAGCCCCAGCCGGGCCACCTGGAGGAGATCGTCGTAGTTCTCACCACGGCCGGAGAATTTGCGGGCGATATGTTCGGCCAGCGGCAGACACCGCCGCATGATCTCGCCGCGCAGGTCCGCACCGGCCGGATCGCCCTCGGGAAGGGCGGCGAGCTTCCCGAACAAGGGCTCGATATTGTCGTAACTGTCGTTGCCACGATGGCGACGCGAAGGTCCGGGGTCGGCCCGCGGCCCTTCATCCGCCATCGGCGCCTCCTCGGAACCAGCTGAACTCGACATCGGTCGGGTAACCACCACTCGCCACGTCGTAGGGGTGCTGTACCACGCTGACCGAGCGGGTCAACGTCCGCACGATATGCCAGCCGAACCCCTCCTGGTCCCGGAGCGAATCGACCTCCGAGATCGAGGTTACGCGCACTGTCATGCGATGCTCGTCGTAATCGAAGTCGCAGGTCAGACTCGAATCGGGAACGGCGGCCGCAATCAGCGAAGTGGCCACTTCGTCGAGCGCGAGCCGGATATCGGTCACTTCGTCCAGACCGAAGTCGGCGATCAGCGATACGGTCTCGGCCAGCGCCCGCAGCATCACCAACTGTTCCTGCCGAGCCGGGATCCGCACGCCCACGGTCGTATCCGCCGATGTCGTATACACGGACTCGGAGACACTCTCCGCCATGCGCACCACCACCTCGTTCCTACCGTCCGCGCCCGGCGGGCGGAGGGCGCCCGCTGGGCCCCGTCGTGCCCGTGACCCGACGCCGCGATTCGTCCTTCTCGGATATCGGCCTGATTGTCACATGCGCACATACCCCGGCCGGAATCTCCGAAACACCACCCAGTTCAGGTGTGGTCGATCCGCTCGTGCAGGGTCAGCAGCAGATGGTCGAATTCGGTGCGCAGCGTGGGCGCGGCATGTTCGAGCGTGCCGAGTTCGGCCACCAATCGCTCCGCCAGCAGCCGGAGTTTGACGTTGGACTCCTGGGAGCGCCAGATCAGCACCCGGAACGCCTGGTCGGCGCTGATCCCGTAGACCAGCATCAACGCACCTTTGGCCTGTTCGATCACCGCACGTGCGGCATAGAGCCCGGGCAGGGTGTCCTGCAGGGTCTCCTCGCGCTCCTCGGCAAGCGTCTCGGTCAGATCCACGTAGTAGCCGGCGCAACCGACCACCGCGCCGTCCTCGTCGGTCATGACATCGGCCACCACGATCACCGGCCGGGTGTTGCCCTCGAGATCCACAATGCGATGCCTGCTGCAGAAGGGCTGCACCTCGGCCACCGATTTCGCCAATGCGTTCGCCACCTGGGCGCGGTCGTCGGGGTGTTTGTGGCCGAGCAGCAGTTCGGTACTGGGGGTCATCGGTTCGGGCGGATAGCCGTGCATCTGCGCGACCGCCTCCGACCACTCCCAGCGTTGCTCGGCGAACCAGAACCGGAAGGCCCCGGCGCACTGCGATACGCCGGCGATCGAATCCAGTAGTTCGTCGTCCAGTTCGTCGGCGACAACGCCGTCCTCTCGGGTCACAGGCTCGAGTATCGACGTTTCCGCCGCGGAAAGCGACTCGCTCCCGGCCGTCGCGACGGCCGGGAGCGAGCTACCAGTGACGGCGGGCGATCAATCCGCGAGCGCGGCCGGCAAGCTCGGAAAGTACCGGAACTGCGGCCGCACTCCGGCGACTTCGAGTGCCCGTTCCACTTCCTTGCGTCCGCTCACCACCCGGAGTTCGACCCCGCCGCGCCAGGCGTCGGCCTTGGCGTCGGCGAGTACAGCGGCGGCCCGGATGCTCATGAACGTGGTGGCACGCAGATCCAGCACCACCACTCGGCACAGCATCGAACGGCACCGGCCGAGCACCGTGCGCAATTCATCGTGCAGCACCGCGTCCAGTTCCCCTTCGACCCGCGCGATCACGCAGTCGGGGTGTTCGGTGCTGCGGCTCGACCACAGACGATCGGTGGCCGATTGCCGTCGATCACGGCGGCGGTGTTGATCGACCTGATACGAAGCGGCGGTAACCGACATATCAATCCCGTCCTACTGGTGGGGATTTCCGGTTGGCGTACGCACTGCGGGCGGATATCGGAACGGGAGCGATTCCCGCTCGTCGAGCCCGGGCACCGAGAGATACGCGGTACCGGGATCGGCTGCATGTTCTCAACCTGGAAACCATTCTGGCACGGTCGGCCCATGCTGTACACCGCCGCGCGACCGTGCGGTCTCGGCCCGGACGGGGACCGAGGGCCGGGCAGAAAGGTTTATCCTCGGTCCCACCGGTTATTGCGGATAGGCGAACGGCCGGGGCGAACCGGTCCGGCCGAGGGTGCGGAGGTTCCGTTTCGGCCGCTCCGACCACGGGATCGGCCGGACTACGAGCAGCTCGCCGCTGCCCGCCCCAGGGATCCGATACTCGATGCCTGCTGCGAAAGGCGAACCATGGTCGACACGCTGTCCCCGAGCCCGGCGGCCGTCCACGCGCTGCCGCTCCCGTTGCCCCGAGGGCCGCTCTCGGCAGCCCTCACCGAACTACTACCGGGCGTACCGGGCAGCCCGGTACCCGAACCCCCCGCCGATCTCGATCCGTACGGCGACGATTTCCAGCTCACCCTGCACACCTGTTACGAACTGCACTATCAGGGTTTCCGGGGCGTGGATCCGGACTGGGAGTGGGATCCCGGGCTGCTGGGACTGCGCGCCCGGCTCGAACACAGGTTCCTCCGCGCGCTGCGGGCCGCGGTACCCGGTGGTGACGACGTGACAGCCGAACTGGACCGGTTGCTCACCGTGCCCGTCTCAGGCGGTATACCGGGCCTGCTGGGCGATGCCGGTACCTGGTGGCAGATGCGCGAGTATTTCGTCCACCGCTCGATCTATCACCACAAGGAAGCCGACCCGGTGGCCTGGGTGATCCCGCGGCTGCGCGGCCGCGCGAAGGCAGCACTGGTGGCGATCGAATACGACGAATTCGGCGGTGGGCACGGCGACCGCATCCACGCCCGCCTCTACGCCGACCTGATGCGCGGCGCCGGGCTCGACGACGGTTATCTGCACTATCTGGATGTAGTGCCCGCTCCCATGCTCGCACTGGTCGACATGATGTCGCTGTTCGGTCTGCACCGGTCGTTACGTGGTGCGATCATCGGGCATTTCGCGGCGGTCGAGATCACTTCGTCACCGGCCTCCCGGCGGATGGTCGAGGCGCTGCGCCGCTTCTCCGCACACCCCGACTGCGTACGGTTCTACAGCGAACACGTCACCGCGGACGCAGTGCACGAGCAGGTGGTGCGCCGCGATGTCCTCGACGATCTACTGGCCGGCGAACCCGGCCTGGCCGAATCGGTCGTCTTCGGGATCCAGGCGACCGATCTTCTCGAAGACCGATGGGCCGATACGGTACTCGACCGCTGGCGCGCGGGCGAGAGCTCACTGCGGGTGCCGGACCGGTGAGCCCGGTGCTGGTCCGTGTCCCCGGCGTCTACCGCCCGCAGCCGGATACCAGGCTGCTGGCGCGGGCGATGACCGATGCCGCGCTACCCGGGGGCGCGCGGGTGCTCGACGCGTGCACCGGGACCGGAGCACTGGCGATCCACGCCGCACGGTCCGGGGCGGCCGCGGTGACAGCGGTGGATCTGTCACGTGCCGCACTGGCCTCGGCCTGGTTCAACAGCCGTCTCTACGGAGTGCGGCTGGAACTGTTGTGTGGCGATGTCACCCGGGTAGTCCAGGGCCGCACCTTCGACGTGGTGGTAGCAAACCCGCCGTATGTGCCGAGTGCGACGCACCCACCCGAGGTCGGCCCGGCCCGCGCCTGGGACGCGGGCTGGCACGGCCGGCATCTACTCGATCCGCTGTGCGAGATGATGCCGCACCTGCTCGGATCCGGCGGGACCGCATTGATCGTGCACTCCGCGGTCTCCGGGATCGCCGCTACATTGACCAGGTTGCGGGCGGGCGGGTTGAAGGCGACCGTCGTGGCGCGCACTGTCGTGCCCTTCGGGCCGGTGATGCGCGGTCGCGTCGATTGGCTGCGGGACCGCTGCCTGATCCAGCCCGAACAGGAACACGAGGAACTGGTGGTCATCCGTGCCGACCGAACCCGCTGACGAACCACCCGGCCCCGACGAACTGCTGGCCGCGTTCCGACGCACCGAGGACATCCGCGATACGCCACCGAACGCCCCGGCCCCCACCCCGGCCCCCGGCGCGGCAGCCGGACCGGTGGGGCATGCCGTGGAGCCGAAGACCCGGCGGATCACGTTCACCGCGGAGGGCCCGGCACTCATCGAGGGCCCCGTGGAAGTGGTCGCACCGAACGGGGACGAGATACTCGCCGACCGTTTCCTGGTGGCACTGTGCACCTGCAAACGATCCGGTAGCTACCCGCTGTGCGATACCAGCCATCGCCGCCGGGCCCGCGGTTGCGCGAAGGACCGAGAAGGGCAGTAACCGGGAAATGGTCATCGATGGATCCCGGTGGCGGTGGGCCCGGTGGCGGTGGGCCCGGTGGCCGTAATCGTGGGCTGATTGGCGGTGCTGTTTGCGGGTAGCCGCCCGGTATGGCTCCGACCCATCAGCAATTGCTCCATGCGCTGACGCGAGCCGCGAACGCGTTGACACACCAGGGCGTCCCCTTCGCCGTGGCCGGTGGGTGCGCGGTCTACGCACGGGGCGGGCCGCCCTCGGACCACGACGTCGATCTCTTCGTCAAACCCGCCGACTGCGCCCGGGCACGCAGTGAACTGGCCAGGGCCGGCCTGCGGATCGCCGACGCGGCCGAGGACTGGCTGACCAAGGCATACGACGGCGACACCCTCATCGACATCATCCACCGGCCCAACAATCGGGAGGTCGACGACGCGTTGCTGGCGCGGGCGGAGCTCATGCGCGTGGGCCCGACCATGGCACCGGTGGTGGGCGGCACCGATCTGCTGGTCGACAAACTGCTGGTCTTCGACGCGCATCGACTCGACCTGAGTCCGCTGTTGCGTATCTCCCGCGACCTGCGCGAACAGGTGGACTGGCCGTCCGTACGCGCGCAGACCGAGCATTCGCCCTACGCGCGCGCTTTTCTCGGGCTGATCGACGATCTCGGAATCGCCGACACCCGCACAGGTGACCGAACATCGGGAAAGGCCGGATAGATATGGCGCAGACCCAGAACCGTCCAGCGGGACGGCCTCCGGAATACCTGGCCGCAGAACTGCATCGGGCGTTGACCGAGGATCCCCGCACTGCCGAGCAGGGTGTGCGGGTACGTATCCGCGGGGACGTGGTGGTGCTCGACGGCGAGGTGGGCACCGCGCAGCGGCGACGCCTGCTGGAGGACGTCGTCCACGAGATCGCACCGGACGCGCAGATCCACAACGACGTACACGTGACCGCGACGCCCGGTCCGGGCGAATGCGAGGACCTCGGTGACTGACACCGGGTGGAAGGGAGAGTGCACCGATGCGGATCGCCGCCGTAGGAGATGTCCATCTGGGGACCGATTCGCGGGGGCTGTTGCGTCCTGCGTTACGCGGATTACCGGACCACGCCGATGTACTGCTGCTGGCCGGTGATCTGACCAATCACGGGACCCTGCCGGAAGCGGAGGTGGTGGCCGCGGAATTCGCCGACCTCGGTGTCCCGGTGATCGCGGTCCTCGGTAATCACGACCATCACAGCGATCTCCAGGACGAGATCGCGGCGATGCTGGGCGATGCGGGGGTCACGGTCCTCGAGGGCAGCGCCACCACGGTCACGGTCGGTGACCGGACGCTGGGTGTCGCGGGTACGAAGGGTTTCGGTGGCGGTTTCGCGGGCAAATGCGCGAGTGTCTTCGGGGAACGCCTGATGCGCGATTTCGCCGGGCACACGGTGCAGCTGGCCGGCCGGCTGGATTCAGCGCTGGCGAGCCTGGATACCGATGTCACGGTGGCGCTCACCCACTATTCTCCGGTCAGCGACACCCTGCACGGTGAACCGCGGGAGATCTATCCGTTCCTGGGCTCCTACCTGCTGGGTGAACCCATCGACACGCACGGCGCCGATCTGGCGCTGCACGGCCACGCCCATGCCGGGACCGAACGTGGCAGTACCCCGGGCGGTATCCGGGTGCGCAATGTCGCCCAGCCGGTGATCCGATCCGCGTTCGCGGTGTACGAACTGCACCCACGGCCCGCCCGCGAGCCCGAGCGCACCGAAACCGCGCTGACCGGCTGAGTCCGGGCATACGCGACGGCGACCACCCGCGGGTGGTCGCCGTCGCAGCGGTGCGGGGTCCACGGGTCAGGAATCCCGGGGCGCCCCGGTCTCGCCCTGATCCGAATCCTGCTGGGCACCACGCTGACGTTGTTCGGCGTGTGCGGCCTCGAGGCGTTCCTTGTTCGCCTCCGCCTCTTTCTCGGCGGCGGTGCGCTGGGATTCGCCCTTGTCCTGCTGGGCCTTACCCTCCACACGCAGCGCGTCGTTGTCGAGGACCGCACCCGCGGCCTCCTTGACCTTGCCCTTCGCGCCTTCGACGACGCCTTCGATTCCCTCGCGGGCAGTCTTGTGTTCGGCCACGATATCCACCTCCGAATCGATGTTGTCCAGCTCGGACATTCGGCGCGTACCCGTGTCGTCCGGGCCCAATCCCTGCCCGCACCGGATTCGGCGTGTGCTCGCTCACATCGGCCGTTACGGAGCGAAAGCCGCCTCGAGCCCGTCGAACCAGGCGGCTTCCTCGATCAGCCGGGCGCTGCGCCAGCCGTCCGGAGTACGGACCAGATCGTGGTTGTACCAGCCGCCACAGGTGAACTGTTTACCCGGCGACACGATCATCGGGTTAAAGAACATCGCCCGCACCTTCGCGCTGTCACCGTCCAGTTCGACCGCGATATTCGAGATGAAATGCTGGGTACAGGTGAACAGGTTCAGCTGTTCGGTCAGCCGGGCCACCACTGACTCGCGGTCACCGACCGGGCCACCGGCCGTGCTGTAGTCGATATGCGCGTCGGCGGTGAACACCGACCGGTACAGTGCCCAATCCTTGCTGTCGACGGCGGTGGCGTAGCGGGTGAGCAGATCGGTGATCTCGATCCGGTCGGCGAGGGTCGGTGAATCCATCCCTCCATACAACCGCACCGGCGGTATGTACCGGGCGGGTTCGGGCCTCAGCGGCCCCGGAAGATCCTGCGCCACCCGGACGCTCCGGCCGGGGCACGTCGCACGGTATCGGATCGGTCGCCCGACCGCTGCGCACGACGGTTCGTCTCGTTCCATTCCCGGACGATCTCATCGGCATCCACCGGTGAGATCGGTACCTGTGGTCCGGCGGGCATCCGCAACCAGTCCACGATACGGCGATTGAGTTCGGTGACCGTCGCGCGTACTTCCGCTTCGGAAACCGCGTCACGCACCGACTCCGGTAACCGTTCCACATCGCGGCGCAGCAGCAGCGCGGGCGGCAGCATGGCATCCCCGCTCACACCTTCACGGCGCAGATAGTCACGCAACCAGGCATTCTCGTCGTGATACGGGTTACCAGCGCCCGGTAGCGGTTTTCCGGCACCCGGGAGATTCTCGAATTCGCCACGTTCGGTGGCTTCGCGGATCTTGCGATCGACCCAGGATTCGAAGTCGACTCCCGCGGGTTTGCGCTCGGCCATCACGCCTCCTCACCGTCTCCCTCTACGGTAGCGCTCTCCCGCCGATACCGGCGCTCCCGGCGACCCGCGGCGCCCGCGGGTCGTCACCGGATGCGATCAGGCCCCGTTGGTGGAGGGGGTGCGGGTACGGCCGGAGCGGGCCCGGCGGCGCTCGGCCTGGAGTTCGGCGAGCTCCTGCTCGAGGATATCGGCGACCCGGAACTGGCCGGTGTCGTAACCGTCGGAGGAACGCACGACGTCCAGGAACTCGTCGGTCTCCTTGTCCCCGGACATCTTGCCCTTGGTAGCGCTGTCCGAGGAACCGTTCTTGGCACCGTCGGACGAGGTCTTACCGAGACCCGAGATCTTCTTGGGTTTGGTCACCGGCAGTTTGTCGGTGGTCTCGGCGGCTTTGGCCGTCACCGAATCCCCTTCGAACAGTGGCGAATTGGCGGCCATTTCATCGAGCAGCGAGCTCGTTCGTCCGATCAATCCCGAGGTGACCTCCGCCAGATCCCCCGACCGGCGTTTTCCCATATCACCGCCCTTGCTGTCCGACCGGAAGGCCGAACCACTCGAAGCGGTACCCGATGTCTTCTTACCGGCCGGTTCCAATGCCGCCGGCTGCGGTGCGGCCTCGGTCTCGGCGACCGGCAGCGAGGCTGCCGTCTTCGCGTGGTCCAGGCGCAGGCTCACCCGCGGCAGATTGTTGCGGATCTGATCGGCGGGATCGGGCAGCACCCGAACCTGTTCGGTGGCCCGCAGGATCGCCATACCGTACCGGGCGCTCGCCGCGTCGTGGATGAGCAGCGCGACACCGATCATCACCGGCGCGACCGCGTGCACGGCCGCGTCGTACCATTCACCGACTCTCAGGTACGGGTAGGTGTTCAACCCGATGGTCAGCGTCAGCAGCGCGATCTCGGCGGCGGCCGTCTGTTTCCGGTTGTTGATCACCCCCCACTCGGCCACTTTGTTCGTACCGATCATGATGATGATCAGGCAGACACTGATCATCGCTTCCAGCAGGTAGCTGAACCAGAAGAGCGGATCGCTGGGCCCCGTGGGTGCGATGTTCTGCTGTACGTTGACGGCCGACCAGAGCATCCCGGCACCGACCACCCCGGCCAGCGCCCGCAACGACCAGGATCGATGCCGGTACAGCGAGGCGAGTTTGGCGTGCGGGCTGGACTCCCGGCGCTGAGCGGCGATGGCTTTACGGGCGAGCAAGAGGTCGCGCATATCCGCCTTCTCGATCTGCTCGGTGGTCTGCCTGGCCCGATCGTTGGCCGAGGCAACCGCTTGGATCTCCTTCCAGCGCTGCCCGCGCTCCTGCTCGCGGATACGCTCGGCGAGATCACGTTCGGCGCGTAGCTCCGTCTCCGACAGCGCCTCGGTGAGAGCGGGGTCGAACTGGTAGGCCAGCCGGCCACGAGCGTGTTCGACGCGCTGGGCCAATTGCGTGACATCGTCCTCGATTGGCGGTTCGACAGTCATTACGGCTCCCGCCTCGGGTGATTCGATGGCAGACAAGTAGTCACGCCGGGGTACGGTACCGCGCTTTGCTCCGCGATGCATCGTCACGGTCGAAACAACCGAGTTCCGTGGCCGTTCACAGACTGTTCACGAGTTCCGCTGGCGGCGTCGCACTTCCGCGATCACAGAGCATCGATGGTGGTCAAGACCGATTTCAGTACCGGCCGGGCCTCCGGCACCGGCGCGAGTGGATACACGTGGAACGCCCCGGGCTCCGCTGTGAAATGCACTCTCGCCCCGGCGTGTTCGGCGAACAATCGCGCATCGGGAAAAAGGATATCGTGCGTGCCGACGAAGAGATCCGTTTCCGGTAACCGGTCCACCGGACCGTTGATCGGACTCAGCTCCGGTAGCCCGAGATCGTCACCACCCGCCCAGACCCGTCCCGCTTCGAGCAGACCGGGTCGCGCCAGCCAGGGGTCGGCGGCCTCCACTCCGTCGATCTCCGGATTGCACAGCCGCATATCGAGACACGGCGCCAGCAGGATCAGCCGCGCGGGCACGGGCAGCCCGGCGGCGGGCAGCGCCTGGGCGAGCAGCAGCGCCAGGGTGCCGCCCGCCGAATCCCCGGCGAGTACGACACGGCCCGGATCCACCTCGCCGAGCACCTGCCGGTAGATCTCGACCAGATACGGCCGCGCCGCCCGGTAGGTGTACCGCGGTGCCAGCGGATAGATGGGCACCTCGACCCGGTGTCCCGCGCTCACCAGCCGGTCGATGAATCGCCAGTGCCACCAGCTGATCTCCCGGAAGAAACTGCCACCGTGCAGATAGATCACCACTTTCCCGGATTCCGGCACCGCCCGGGGAGTCAGGGTGTAACACGGGAACCCCTCGACGAGCCGGTCGGTGACCCGGTGGCGGCGCCGTAGTCGCGACGGCGGGGTATGCGATCCGGCCGGCTCGGCCATGGCGAGCCGGGCCTTCTCCGGAGTCGCCATCCCACGTTTGCGCGTAACCCGCAGAAACACCGACAGCCCCCGACTACACCAACTGGCCAAGACCTCTCCTTCGATACAGAACACCCGGTTCGCGGCAACCACAGCGATACCGGAGATACCGCACCGCACCTCTCCGCCGTTGCGGTACATCCGGTCCGCGGAGGCCGCAGCGATACCGCATATGCCACTACCTCATTGCAGTACATCCGGTCCACGGAGACGACGGCGACGGCGGAGGTATCGCACTTCACAACCTCCTCCGACCCGACACACGCGGCCCGCGGAGACCGCAGCGAAGGCGGAGGTACCGCAGCATGGGGTACGGTTGCCCCCGTTGTGGATATGAAATGTATTGCGCCGGACCGCACTTCGCAGCCCCTACCAGGCGCGGCCGGGCCGGGTGACCGGTCGTCGCCGCGGTCCTGACGGTCGGCCCGCGCTTCGACAGCTCCGAACTTCGACGGCTACGAACCCTGCGGATGCGGCCGGGAAGCCGGAGTTCCGGCCGGCGTACTCGCGCCGGACTCCCGCGTCCAATCACCCGGCACACGCTGTCGTCGGCCGCGGCCGTGTCCCGGCGCGATCCCTGGACCGCGACCAGCCGACAGCGGAGAAAACGCCGCGCACCCGCCGTGACGACGGGTGCGCAGCCGATTCACTTCCGGGTGCGCTTCTCGCGCACCCGGACCGAGATCCGCACCGGCGATCCGTCGAACCCGAACTCCTCCCGCAACCGCCGTTCCAGGAAGCGGCGGTAGCCGGCCTCCAGGAACCCGGTGCTGAACAGTACGAAGGTCGGCGGCCTGGTACCGGCCTGGGTCGCGAACAGCACCCGCGGCAGCCGCCCGCCCCGCATCGGCGGCGGCGTCGCGGCGATCACCTCTTTCAACCAGGTGTTCAACCGGCCGGTCGGAATACGCTTGTCCCAGGATTCGAGAGCGGTCTCCATGGCCGGAACCAGTTTCTGTACCGCCCGGCCCGTCTGCGCGGAGATATTGACCCGCTGCGCCCAGGGCACTCGCACCAGATCACGATCGACCTCACGATCGAGCTGCAATCGCCGATCCTCGTCCACCAGATCCCATTTGTTGAACGCCAGCACCAGCGCGCGCCCGGAATCTGCGACGAGACTGATCACCCGCAGATCCTGTTCGGTGACGGGCTGGGAGGCGTCGATCAACATGATCGCCACCTCGGAGGCCTCCAGTGCCGATTTGGTGCGCAGCGAGGCATAGAACTCGGTACCGCTGGCATTGGCGACCTTGCGCCGCAGTCCGGCGGTATCGACGAAACGCCATACCTTGCCGCCCAGGTCCACCAGCGAATCCACCGGGTCGACGGTGGTACCGGCGATATCGTGCACCACCGAGCGCTCGTCACCGCTCAGTTTGTTCAGCAGACTGGATTTGCCGACATTCGGTTTCCCGACCAGCGCCACCCGCCGCGGCCCGCCACCGGGCCCGGTCGTTTCGCGTGGCGTCTCCGGCAGCACCTCGAGAATATCGTCGAGCAGATCACCGGTACCGCGGCCGTGCGCGGCCGAAACCATCCGCGGCTCGCCCAGCCCCAGCGACCACAGCGCGGACGCGTCGGCCTCCAGCCGCTGATCGTCGACCTTGTTGGCGACCAGGATCACCGGGGTCTTCGCCCGCCGCAGCACCTTCACCGCGGCCTCGTCCGTGGCGGTCGCGCCGACCACCGCGTCGACCACCAGCACGATGGCGTCGGCGGTGTTCATGGCCAGTTCGGCCTGCCGCGCCACCGATTGCTGCAGCCCCTTGGCGTCGGGTTCCCAGCCGCCGGTGTCCTGCACCCAGAAGCGGCGGCCCGCCCAGTTCGCCTCGTAGGAGACCCGGTCACGGGTCACCCCGGGCACATCCTCGACCACTGCTTCGCGGCGGCCGAGAATACGGTTCACCAGGGTCGACTTCCCGACATTCGGGCGGCCGACCACGGCCAAGGTCGGCATCGGGACATGATCGGCGGCCTCGGCATCACCGTCGAGATCGGTGAGCTCCCATTCGGATTCATCGCTCCAGACACCGTCACCGGCGAGCACGTCACTCATCGTCTCCCCGCTCATCCGGCGACTCCCCGGCGGCCCGCGCCCTGACGGTCCCGCGGCTGGTCCAGCTGTCGGCCGACCTCGCGGTACAGCTCCTCGATGGTCTCGTCCATGGTCATATCGCTGGTATCGACCTGCACCGCGTCCTCGGCCCGTCGCAGCGGCGATACCGCGCGCGTCGAATCGAGACGGTCGCGACGCTCCACATCGGCGAGGACACCGGTGTAGTCGTCGCCGCGACCCTCGGCGATGTTCTGCTGATTGCGCCGATGGGCGCGGGCCGGCGCGGACGCCGTCAGATAGATCTTGGCGTCGGCGTCGGGCAGCACGGTGGTGCCGATATCGCGACCCTCGACCACGATGCGGCCCGCGCTCACCGCGATCTCGCGCTGCAACGCGACCAGCTGCTCACGCACCTCCGGTACCGCCGACACCGCCGACACGGCCGCGGTGACCGCGGCTCCGCGGATCTCGGTGCGGACATCGTCACCGTCGAGTTCGATCAGTTCCCGTTCGGGATCGGTGCCGATCCGCAACGGCATATCGGTGACCTCGGCGGCGACCGCCGCGGCGTCGGCCGGATCGACCCCGGCGCGCAGCACCTGCAGCGTGGCGACCCGGTACATGGCGCCGGTGTCGAGGTAACGGGCCGCGAGCCGGACCGCGAGCCGTCGCGACACACTGGACTTCCCGGTTCCCGAAGGCCCGTCCATCGCGACGACCAGCGACCGGTCACGGGCCGTATCCGCGACGACCCCCACCGGGGCTTCCACACCGTTCACAAAGACACCGCCTCGTAGAGTTTGCCGATTTCGTCGCGTCCCAGCACGCGCAACGTGCCCGGACGTTGATCGTTCAGGACCACCGGACCGATATGCGTACGGACCAGCCGGGTCACCGGATGCCCGACCGCGTCCAGCAGCCGTCGCACGATATGTTTGCGCCCCTCGTGCAACACCACCTTGACCAGGGAACGTCCCGAGTCGACCTCCAGCACCTGGAAACGGTCGACCGACGCCGGTCCGTCGTCGAGCTCCACGCCCTCGCGCAGGATCTTGCCGATGGAACGGTGCACTTCGCCCTGCACGGTCGCCAGATAGGTCTTGGACACCTCGTAGGAGGGGTGCATGAGCCGGTGCGCGAGGTCACCGTCGTTGGTGAGCAGCAACAGTCCCTCGGTATCGGCGTCCAACCGGCCCACATGGAACAGCCGCTGACCGGCCGCGACCCGTTCGGCCACGATATCGCCGACACAGGGGCGGCCCAGATCGTCGGACATGGTGGACTGCCAGCCCTTGGGTTTGTTCAGCGCCAGGTGCACCAGTTCGTCGCGTACCACCACCCGGGTGCCGTCCACCCGCACCACTGCGTTCTCGGGGTCGATGCGCAGGCCCTGTTCGCGCACGATGATGCCGTCGACCTCGATCCGGCCCTGCTCGATCATCTCCTCGGCGGCGCGCCGCGAGGCCACACCGGCCTTGGCCAGCACCTTCTGCAGCCGCTCGCCCTCACCCCAGGGCAATTTCTCGTGCCCGGCCTCGCCGGTTTCCACATGCTGGTGGCGGGCCGGTTTCGCATTGTTCAGTTGCGGGGAGCCGCCACCGGGGCGAGCGGTCCGGCCTTTACGGGACGCGGCACTCCCGCCGGTTTTCGATCCGCCGGATCCGCCACGTCCGGCCGCGGGAGATCCACCGCGTCCGGCACCGGTGGAACCGCCACCACGATTCGGGCTCCCGGGACCGCCTCGGCCGGCCCCGGACGCTCCGGGGCGACCCTGCGCCGCGGAGCCACCACGACCCGATACGGGCCGCGCGCCGCGCCCTCCGGCCGACGTCTCCGGCCCCGCGGTCCGCCCACGCGGCACCTGATCGCTGCGCGCACCACGTTCGGTACTGCGCGGCCCCCCGGTACGACCGGTGCGCGGCGTTTCGGCACTCCCCCGGCGGGCGTCCCCGGCACGGGGTGCGCCTCGCCCTCGACCGGCCCGTCCGGGCTGGTCACCACTGTTCCTACGATCCGGTATGCCATCTCGGCGAGCGGGTGTCTTCACGGTTTCCTGTCAATCTTCGGCGCCGAGTTCCAGATCGTCCTCGGCGGGTTTGCGCAGCCTGGTGTAACGGGGATCCGTCTCCAGACTGTCGTTGATCTCGTCGATCAGGTCGACGCCCGGCAGCAGGGGCGCCAGCGGCGGCAGATCGCTCAGCGACGCCAATCCGATCCGTTCCAGGAACAGTTCGGTGGTGCCGTACAGCGTGCCGTTGGTTTCCGGGTCGGTGCCCGCCTCGGTGATCAATCCCCTGGCCAGCAGGGTGCGCATCACACCGTCGACGTTGACACCGCGCACCGCGCTGACCCGGGCCCGGGTCACCGGCTGACGGTATGCCACCACCGCCAGCGTCTCCAGAGCCGCCCGGGTCAACTTCGACCGGGCGCCGTCGAGCAACATACGCTCCACATACGGTGCGTACTCGCTGCGAGTATAGAAGCGCCAGCCGTCCCCGGCGAAACGCAGATCGATCCCACTGCGCCGCGACGCCAGCTCCGCCGACATCTCCCGCAGGGTCCGCTCCACCCGGTGCGGGGCCTCTTCCAGGGCGGCGGCCAGCTGCTCTACCGGCGCCGGAGTGTCCACCACGAGCAGCAGCGCCTCGAGCGCCGCCCGGAACTCGTCGTCGTCCAACGGCGCGAGCGCGATATCGGTCACAGCCTCGGTCTCACTCATGTTCTGCCCTCCGCGTACGGATACCGCCACCTGCTCGGGTCGAGATCGATCCCGCTCATGCGGTATCGCATCATCCGTAGTCCTCTTCGATGGCCACCGGCGCGGCACCGCCTTCCTCGTCGTCACCGATCCAGCGCACCGCGAGCGGGCCCAGCGGGTCGGGCTGGTCGAACTCGATCGTCTTACCCCGATACAGCTCGAGCAAAGCCAGGAACCGCGCAACGATCTGGATCGGCGCCGCGCAATCGGCCACCAGATCGGCGAAAGTGGTCCACACCCCCACACCGCGAGCACGCAATCGCTCCAGCACCAGCGTCGCCTGTTCGGCCACCGATATCGAATGCGCGTGCAAATGGTCCAGCCCCACGGTCGGCACCGGACGGGGCCGGAACGCCGCCGCCGCGATATCGGCGAAACCGGCCGCGTCCACGCCGAGATTCACCTCCGGCAGCAGGCTCGCGAACCGGTCCTCCAAGCCCACACTGCGCGGATAACGCCGCAGTGCGGCCGCCTCCAACTCCGCCAGCAACTCGGCGACCTGTTTGAACGCCCGATACTGCAGCAGCCGGGCGAACAGCAGATCCCTGGCCTCGAGCAGTTCCAGATCCTCGGGGTCGGTCACCTCCCCCGAGGGCAGCAGCCGGGCGGCCTTCAGGTCCAGCAGGGTCGCGGCCACCACCAGGAACTCGGTGGTCTGATCCAGGATCTTGTCCGTACGCAGCGAATTACCCGGCTGGTTCAAACTCGCGGTCAACGCCTTGGTATAGGCGATGAACTCGTCGGTGACCCTGTGCAAGGCCACCTCGGTCACATCGAGCCGACGTTGCGAGATCAACTGCAACAGCAGGTCGAACGGGCCCTCGAAATTGCTCAACCGCAGATGGAAACCGGACTTCTCCGATTCCGTCCCCGACGCCTCCACGGGCGGGGCCGGTTCGCTGCTCGTCGACGGTGCGGGCCGGGTCGGCCCGCTCACCGACCGGACCGGTGGATGACTTCCCGTGCCATCGCCCGATACGCCTCGGCACCACTGGACTTCGGTGCCCACGTGGTGATCGGTTCACCGGCGACACTGGCATCCGGGAACCGGACCGTCCGCGCGATCGCGGTGTCGTACACCAGTTCGCCGAAGACCTCCACCACCCGCGCCATCACCTGACGGGAATGCAGCAGGCGGGCATCGAACATGGTCACGACGATGCCGTACAGGCTCAACCGCGGGTTCAACCGGTCTCGCACCTTCTCGACGGTGTCGTTGAGCAGGGCCAGCCCGCGCAACGAGAAGTACTCGCACTCCATCGGAATGATCACGCCGTCGGAGCAGGCGAGCGCGTTCACGGTGAGCAGCCCGAGCGAAGGCTGGCAATCGATGAGGATGTAGTCGTAGCGGTCGCGGATCGGTTCCAGCGCGCGCCCCAGCGACTGCTCCCGGCCCACCTCGTTCACCAACTGGATCTCCGCCGCCGACAGATCGATATTGCTCGGCAGCAGATCCAGATTCTCGACCTTGGTCTGCATCAGGACGTCATCGGCGGAGACCGGGGTCCCGATGAGCAGATTGTGCACGGTCTGATCCAGATCGTGATGCGCCACACCGAGACCCGCGGACAGCGCCCCCTGCGGATCGAGATCCACCAGCAGTACCCGGCGGCCGTACTCGGCCAGCGCCGCACCCAGATTGATGGTCGAAGTGGTCTTCCCGACCCCGCCCTTCTGGTTGCACATGGCCACAATGAGCGCATTGCCCTCGTGCGACGGATCGGGCGGATCCGGAACCTGGCGCAAGGGCCGCCCCGTCGGCCCGAGGGCAGCGTCGGCGGGCACGGGTTCGGGACCCGCGCCCCATACAGACGCGGCGCGATCGTCGCTCTCGGCGCCCTTGGGCGAGTCCGCCGATCCGGCTGTCGTCACGATCCGCTGCTCCTTATACGTTTCCTTACCCGTCCGTCACCTCGTAGAGCGTAACGAGGCCGATCAAGGCACGGTCTCGCTTTCGCCACGGTCCGGCTAGTCCTAGACGCTACCGGTTGACTGCGCTCGAGCGCGGCGTGTAGGCACGGCGTGTTCGTCGCAAGACCTGGACCAGCCGGTATCGACCGTCACCGGGATAACCGAAGACACCGAAACGTTACTGTATTTTCGGCGTCGTCTCCGGCGCCGCAGGGGTGGGGCCCTATCAACCCCGGTTCTTCACACGGCTACTGGAGAGGACCGCCGGGGCCGCGCCACCATCGGAGGTCGTGTCGATACCGGCCGCGGTCGTGCTCATCGACGAGGCGGCCCGGGACCGGCAGCTCGAACAGGTGGCTGGTCGATCGCCAGGTCCGGCTCCGGCGACTCATCTGGCGCGGGGATGTGCTGTGGCCCAGACCTCGCGCAGTGTTCCCACGGTGACCAGGGTGTAGATCTGTGTGGTGGTGACCGAGGCGTGGCCCAGGAGTTCCTGGACTACCCGGACGTCGGCACCGCCGTCGAGCAGGTGGGTGGCGAAGGAATGCCGCAACGTATGCGGCGACACGGTGGCGGTGATCCCGGCATGGTCGGCCGCCCGCTGCAGGACCTGCCAGGCGCTCTGCCGGGAGAGCCGGCCGCCGCGGACGTTCAGGAACAGCGCGGCCGCGGCACCGGGGGTGTACCGCCCGGCGCGTGCCCGGGCCGCGAGGACCGGACGACCGCGCACCAGGTAGGCGTCCACCGCGGCCAGTGCGGGGCGACCGACCGGGACGATCCGCTGTCTACCGCCTTTGCCGCGTAGTACGACCGCCCGGTCGTCGAGGGCGAGGTCGTCGATATCGAGACCGACGGTTTCGGAGATCCGGGCGCCGGTCGAATAGAGCAGTTCCAGCAGCGCCCGGTCGCGCAGTCCGCGGGCCGCCGCCTCACCACCGGTTCCGGCGCCGGCGTCGGCCGCCTCCAGCAACCGCAGCACCTGGTCCACCGGTAATGCCTTGGGGAGCCGCCGGCCCACCATCGGTGGTTTCACCGCATGGGCGACATCGGCGTTCGTCAGTCCCTCGGCCGCCGCGAAACGGTGCAGTCCCCGCACCGCGATCAGTGCCCGCGCCACCGATCCCGGCGCCAGCGGCGGATGCTCCGCACCACCGGCGCGTAGTGCGACGGCGAATTCGCCGATATCGGTTTCGGTGACGGATCCGAGGCCGGTGACGCCGCGTTCGCTCAGGAACTCCCGATAGCGTGCCAGGTCCCGCCGGTACGCGGAGAGGGTGCTGCGTGCGGCACCCCGCTCCACTGCCAGGTGGTCCAGGAAGATATCGACCTCCCGCACCGTCGACCCCGGTCAGTCCGTATTCGGCTGCGCGGCCTGCCGGCGCAGCAGTGCGTCCGGCTGGCCCGGCCACGCCGCGTCGGCCGGGCGCAACGGGATATCCGCGGCCGCGGACGCGCTCAGCGCCAGCAGTCCGGCCACTGCGGTGGCGTTCACGATCGTGCCGGCCAGTGCCGCGCGGACCGCCTCGGCGACCGGCATACGCACCAGCTCCAGGTCGGCTTCCTCGTGTTCGGGTGTCGGGCGTTCGGTCTCGGAGAGCCCGCGCGCCAGATACACCCGCAGCGCCTCGTCGGTGAAACCCGGCGACAACGCCACATCCACCAGTACCGACCAATCCCGGGCGGCGAGCCCGGTCTCCTCGGCCAGTTCGCGCCGGGCGGCGGCCAGCGGGTCCTCACCGGCGATATCGATGAGCCCGGCCGGGAGTTCGAGCAGTCGCTCCCCGAGGGGATGGCGGTACTGCCGGATCAGCACCACCTGTCCGTCGTCGTCCACCGCGACCACCGCGACCGCACCGTGGTGTTCGACCACTTCGCGTTCCGCGATCCGTCCGTCCGGCATCTCCACCCGGTCGACCCGCAACGCCAGGATCGCACCCGAGTACACCACCCGGCTGTCCACCGTCGTGAAGGCGTGACTCCCGGGAGCCGGGTTCGCGGACGTCACGAAACCCGCTCGGAGGTACCGGCCAGTTCCTGCTCGCCGGGGATATCGACCGGCAGCCGTTCGGCCAGCTTGTAGCGCAGCGCGGCGGCGATGAGTTCGGCGAACAGCGGATGCGGCCGGGTCGGGCGACTCTTGAGCTCCGGATGGGCCTGGGTGCCCACGAAGAAGGGATGGATCTCGGCGGGCAGCTCCACGAACTCCACCAGATGCCCGTCGGGCGAGGTACCGCTGAATCGCAACCCGCTGGAGGCGATCTTGTCGCGGTAGGCGTTGTTCACCTCGTAGCGGTGCCGGTGCCGTTCGGAGACCTCGGTGGCGTGGTAGGCCCGGGCCACCACGGAACCCTTCTCCAGGACGGCCGGATAGGCACCGAGCCGCATGGTGCCACCCAGATCGGCCTCCCCGGCCACGGCCTGTTCCTGATCGGCCATGGTCGAGATCACCGGATGTTCGGTCTCGGGCTCGAACTCGGCCGAGTTGGCGTCGGTGAGACCCACCGACCGCGCGGCTTCGATGACCATGCACTGCAGTCCGAGGCATAACCCGAGAAGCGGCAGCCCGCGGGTCCGGGCATGGTGGATGGCTCCGACTTTGCCCTCGATACCCCGGATCCCGAAACCACCCGGAATGAGAACCGCGTCCACATCGCGCAGGGCGGCCTGCGCGCCGGCCGGGGTCTCGCAGTCGTCGGACTGCACCCAGCGCAGTTTCACTTTCGCCCGGTGCGCGAAACCACCGGCACGCAGGGCCTCGGTGACCGACAGGTAGGCGTCGGGCAGGTCCACGTACTTACCGACCAGCGCGACCTCCACCGTCTCCCGCGGCGTGTGCACCCGGTCGAGCAGATCACCCCAGATCGTCCAGTCCACATCCCGGAACGGCAGCCCGAGCTTGCGCACGACATAGGCGTCGAGCGCCTCGCGGTGCAGCACCTTCGGGATGTCGTAGATCGACGGCGCGTCCGGCGTGGAGATACACGCGTCGACCTCCACGTCGCACATCAGCGCGATCTTGTTCTTCAGACCGGCCGGGACCTCGCGGTCACAGCGCAGGATCAGCGCGTCGGGCTGGATACCGATACTGCGCAGGGCCGCCACCGAATGCTGGGTGGGTTTGGTCTTGAGCTCCCCCGAGGGCGCCAGATACGGAACCAGCGAAACGTGCAGGAAGAAGACATTGTCGCGGCCGACATCGTGGCGGATCTGGCGGGCCGCTTCGAGGAACGGCTGGGATTCGATGTCACCGACGGTGCCGCCGATCTCGGTGATCACCACATCCGGCTCCTGCCCCTGCAGGTCGGGACCGCGCATGGCCAGGACGCGCGCCTTGATCTCATCGGTGATGTGCGGGATGACCTGCACGGTATCGCCCAGATATTCGCCGCGGCGTTCCTTGGCGATCACCGACGAGTACACCTGACCGGTGGTGACGTTGGCGTCCCGGGAGAGGTCCCGGTCGAGGAAGCGTTCGTAGTGCCCCACATCGAGGTCGGTCTCGGCCCCGTCCTCGGTCACGAACACCTCGCCGTGCTGGAACGGGTTCATGGTGCCGGGATCGACGTTCAAATAGGGGTCGAGCTTCTGCATGGTGACCCGTAGTCCCCGCGCGGTCAGCAACTGACCGAGGCTGGAGGCGGTGAGACCCTTACCGAGTGAGGAGGCGACGCCACCGCTGACGAAGATATGTTTGGTGGCTGCCCGCGCCTGAATCCGTGTATGACCCACGGGTCTTCACGGTAACACGAAAGCCGGGACGACGATCGACCGCCACTCCCGGTTAACCATCCGATCGCCGTACGGACCCGAGCCCGTGACAGAAAATCCGGACCGAAGACCGATTACACCGGCCCCGGAGGTACCACCGGCCACTTCTTTAACAGGCCGACGCATCATCCGGTGGGATTTCACGGATTCGTCACAATGCTGCGTGATTGCGCGCGGACGCCGGATACTGCCCGGTCGGCATCACACCCGATCCCGGCAGCACTCACCGTGTCCCGCTCACTGCGGCCGGTTCAGCATCTCCCGCGCCCACAGGTCCGCCCGGTGCAGCCAGTCCTGCGCGAGGGTGAGTACGTCACTTCCGTGCCCGGCGGCCAGCACCGCCACGATCAATACGGCCAGTGCCGCCAGGACCGACAGTGCCATCATCGCCCCGGAGACCCGGCTCCGATACAGCGTGGCCACCGCGGTGGCATCCATGAGCGTGCCGCCGACCTTGAGACGAGTGAGGAAAGTCGCGGGATTGCTCGCGCGGCGGCCCCGGTCGAAGAACTCCTCGAGCGATGCGGCCGCGCCCGCGGTGACGATGAGCGCGGCACCGTGATGGTGCGCCAGCAACAGTGCCAGATCCGCGGGCGTCCCGGAGCACGGAAAGGTGATCGCGCCGATGCCCAGTTCCTTGACCCGGTCCAGGCCTTCGGCGTAACCGTCGATTTCCGCCGGGACGATCAACTCGGCGCGACCGGTGAGGGTTTTGGCGCTGAGTTCGTCGGGGTTGGCCACGATCAGGTCCAGCCGGTGGCCGGCACTGCGCACCGCCTCCGCACCCTGTCCGACCCCGATGACGACCGGGCCGTACTCCTTGATGAAGGGTTTGAGTTTTTTCAGATCCTCGACGTAGCCGGGTCCGTCACCGACCACGACCACCGGTCGGCCGGACATGTCCAGCTCCGGGTCGGGCACCCCGATACCGTCCATGAGCAGTGACGATTCGGTGCGCACGAATTCCAGCGCGTCACCGGCGAACGATTCGAGATGAGCGGCGAGCCCGATCCGCGCCTCCGACAACCGTTCGGCCACGCCGCTCTCGTCGAGTTCGAGACATTCCACCAGCACCTCCGGCCCGCGCCGGGTGAGGCGGTCCGCGTAGACCACACCGTTCTCGATCCGCACCTTCGCGCCGTCCTTGATCCGGCCGAAGGCATCGGAGGTGACCGTGTCCAGCAGCAAGACCCCCCCGGCCACCAGCAGCTCGGGTCCCGGATTGGGATAGCGGCCGGAGATCGAGGGCGAGGTGTTCACCACCGCCGCCACCCCGGCCGCGAGCAGCCGGTCGGCAGTGACCTGGTCCAGGTCCATTTCGTCGAGGACCGCGATATCACCCGGTTCCACCCGGTCGAGTAGCCGCCGGGTATCGCGGTCGACCCGGGCGATGCCGGTCCGGCCGGGCAGCGTCTCCGAATTCTTCGACAGCAGCGCCAGCATCCTCATGCAGCGATGATGGCCGCAAACCCTCAACCATTGGTGGAGACACGCCGCTGGTCGATACCCTTCGGCTATCGGACGGTTACCGGACTGCGTCGCCGGGGCGCGCCGCGACCCGGAAATCCCCTGCCGGGCGCCGTAAGCTGCCCGAGACAGCTATACGAAGAGGAGTCTCCATGGCCAGCACCACCGTCGATACCGTGATCGCCGCCCCGCGCGCGACCGTGTACCGGCTGTTCGCCGACCGCGAGAGCATCGACCCGTTCCTTGCGGTGAACGTGACGCTCGTCAAGCCGGGCACCACCGAACGCGAGGGCGTCGGCGCACAGCACAAGATCGGTATCGGTCCGGTCGGGGTGGTCGAGGAGATCACCGCGCTGGTCCCGAACGAACGCATGGAGTACAAGATCGTCAAAGGCGCGCCGGTGAAAAGCCATACCGGCGTCATCACCTTCGCCGACGCCGGCGACGGCACCCAGGTCTCCTACACGATGACCTCGGACCCCTCGGTTCCCGTTCCGTCGAAGGTTCTGGAATTCGGTCTCAAAGGCCTGATCAACCAGTTCCTCGCCGCCGCGCGCAAAGCCGTCGACTGACCCCTCGCCGCGATATTCGGAGCAGCGCCGGCGCGGGAAGGGGCTGCTCCGGTGCACGTGGAGAACTCGCCCCACCCGCCGAGCCATCGGCACCTTCCGAGTCTCGGGCCCCGCCGGGCCGAGACTCGACGACCGAACTCCAGGGTCCGGAGCCACACCGCGCCGGACCACTCGGTCAGTAGGCCGCCATCCGCTCGGCGCGCGCGGTGTTCAGCAGTTCCCAGGCGTGCGCACGGCCGGTTTCGGTGTCGTCGAGTCCGGCGAGCATGCGCGCGAGCTCCACGATCCGCTCGTCCTGGGTGAGCGCCCGGACCCCCGAATTCACGGCACCGTCGCCGTCGTCGGATTTGTTGACCACCAGATGCGTATCGGCGAACGCCGCCACCTGCGCCAGATGCGTCACCACGATCACCTGATGCGTGCGCGCCAGCCGGGCCAGCCGCCGCCCGATCTCGACCGCCGCCCGGCCACCGACACCGGCGTCGACCTCGTCGAAAACCATGGTCGCCCCGTGCTCGGCGCCCGCCAGCACCACCTCCAGCGCCAGCATCACCCGGGAGAGCTCACCGCCGGAAGCACTTTTGCTCAACGGCAGTGACTGCGCACCGGAATGCGCGGCCAGCCGGAACTCCACCTCGTCCACCCCGGCGGGCCCGGCATGCAGTTCGACCCCGTCGACCAGCAGCGGCGCCGAATCCTGCGCCCCGGCCGGCAGCGGCCGCACCTCCACCTCCAGCCGCGCCTTACCCATGGCGAGACCGCTCAATTCCTCGGTCACCGCCGCCCCGAGCTCACCCGCCGCCGCGGTCCGGGCCTCCGACAGCTTCACCGCGGCGGTCCGGACCCGGTCGGCGCCCGCCTCCACCTCGGCCGTCAGGGCAGCGAGGGTCTCCTCCGAGACATCGAGCGAATCCAGCCGGGTGCGCGCCTCATCCGCCCACGCGATCACACCGTCGATATCGGGCGCGTACTTGCGGGTCAGCGATTTCAGCTCGGCCTGCCGCGACAGCATGGATTCCAGGGCGCCGGGGTCCGACGGCAGATCCGACAGATATCCGCTCAGTTCCGTGGTCAGGTCCACCACCACCGCGATCGCCTCCGCCAGGCGCGGCGACAACGCGGCGAGAGCCGGGTCCTCGGCACCCTCCACCCGGGACCGGGCGACCCCCAGCGCGTCCAGCGCGCCGGTACCTTCACCGGGATTATCGGCCGGGCCGGCGAGCGCCTCGTGCGCGGTGGCCGCCGCCTCCCGCAGCGAATCCAGATCGCTGAGCCGCCGGATCTCCGCGACCAGCCGCTCGTCCTCGCCCGGCTCCGGTGCGACGGCGTCGATTTCGGCCAGCGACTGGGTGAGCCGTTCGGCTTCGGCTGCCATCTCCCGGCCGCGCGCGGTCCGCTCCAGCAGCGAGGTCCGGGCATCCAGCCAGGCGCGGCGATGTTCGGCATATTCGTGCAGCAGCGGCCCCACTGTCGCGTCGGCGAACTGGTCCAGCGCGTGCAACTGCTGTTCGGGCCGTTGTAATCGCAACTGGTCGTTCTGGCCGTGCACAGTGAGCATGGGCGCGGTGAAATCGGCCAGTACCGACGCCGGTACCCCGCGACCACCGAGATGAGCACGAGACCGCCCGTCGCTGCCGACGGTGCGGATCGCGATCACCGTACCGTCGTCGTCGGCGACGGCCGCCGCCGATTCCAGCACCCGCTCGGCTTCACCGCGCGCGGCATCGTTCACCTCGTCCAGAGTGAACCTGCCCTCCACCACCGCGCGATTCGCACCGAGCCGGACCCGCCCGGCATCGGCGCGCGCACCACTCAGCAGGTGCAGACTGGTGACCACCATCGTCTTGCCCGCCCCGGTTTCCCCGGTGAGCACAGTCAGCCCTTCGTGGAATTGCGCGGTGGCCGTCGAGATGACGCCCAGTCCGTCAATTCTTATCTCTGTCAGCACGTGTGCCCTCCGTTCGCCGCCGGCCCCGCCAACCCGTTACCGGCAGCTCGAACTTGCGCACCATCCGATCCGCGAACGGCGCGGAATCCAGCCGCACCCACCGCACCGGCTCGGCACCCCGGACCGCTTCGACCCGGCCGCCGCGCGGTAGTGCGAGGGTGCGCCTGCCATCCAGGAAAACTATCGCATCGTGGCCGGTGGCAACGGATTCGACTGCGATCCGTGAATCCGGGCTGGTCACCAGGGGACGAGCGAACAACGCGTGCGCATTACTCGGAATCACCAGCAGCGCTTCCAGTTCCGGCCACACCACCGGACCGCCCGCGGAGAAAGCATACGCCGTCGAACCGGTAGGGGTCGCGACAAGAATCCCGTCACAACCGTAGGAGGACACCGGGCGCCCGTCCACTTCGAGCACCACCTCGAGAACACCCATCCGGGCCGCGTTCTCGATACTGGCCTCGTTCAACGCCCAGCCCGTTTCGATGATCTCGTCGTCGAGCCGGACATTGACATCGAGAGTCATCCGCTCCTCGATGCGGTAGTCACGGCGAACGACCTGCGCGAGCGCCTCGTCCAGATTCTCCGCTTCGGCCTCGGTGAGGAATCCGATCCGGCCCAGGTTGATACCGAGTACCGGAACCGTGACGTGCCGGGCCAGTTCCGCGGCCCGCAGCAACGTACCGTCACCGCCGAGGGCCAGCACCATCTCACAGCCCAGTGCCGCGTCCGGTTCATGAGCGACCACCTGCACCGGGTATCCGCACGGATCGGTGAACGGCTCGATATCGGCGTCGAACCGAGTGCTGTAGGCCTCGTCGGCCAGCACCCGCAACCCGATCCCGGCCTCCGCGCAGATCTTCGCGACACGATGCGCGGTCTCGCTGATCTCGGCGCGGCCGGGATGGGAGACCAGCAGAATCTCCCGCTGCCGCGATACCTCCGTATTCACTGCGGCCCCTCCTCGACTGCGCGCCGCACCAGCGCCCCCACCTCGTCGGCGGACAGGCTCCCCGATTCGTCGCGGCGCAGCCACAGAAAGTATTCGACATTGCCCGACGGGCCGGGCAACGGGCTGGCCACCACACCCCGGGTGTGCAGGCCGAGATCCGCGGCCGCGGCGGCCACCGAACAGACCGCGTCGGCGCGCAGCACCGGATCGCGTACCACCCCACCGGAGCCCACGCGTTCCTTGCCGACCTCGAACTGCGGTTTCACCATCGGCAGCAGATCGGCGCCCGGCACCACACAATCGGCCAGGGCGGGCAGCACCAGCGTCAGCGCGATGAACGAGAGATCGGCGACCACCAGATCCACCGGGCCACCGATATCGGCGGCGGTCAGCTTGCGCACATTGGTGCGATCGTGCACCCGCACCCGTTCATCGGTACGCAGCCGCCAGACCAGCTGTCCGTAACCGACATCGACAGCCACCACTTCACGCGCATCCCGGCTCAGCAGTACATCGGTGAAACCGCCGGTCGATGCCCCCGCGTCCAGGCACCGCCGTCCCGCGACCCGCAGCCCCTCCGGTTCGAACGCCTCCAGCGCGCCCAGGAGTTTGTGCGCCCCGCGCGATGCCCAGGCGACCTCGTCGATCTGCTCCTTGACCAGCAGAGGTGTCCCGGTCTCCACCGCGGTCGCCGGTTTCACCGCGACGGTGCCGTTGATCAGCACTCGCCCCGCACCGATCAACTCCACCGCGTGTTCGCGTGACCGTGCCAGACCACGGCGGACCAGTTCCGCGTCCACCCGCGCCCGCCTGGCCACCTCAGATCTTGTCCACCGTGGCCAGTGCCTGCACCAGCACCTCGTGTGCCTGATCCAGGATGTGCGCACGGCGGGCCAGATCGGTGCCGACGGATGCCTCCCCGATGTCACCGGTATCCGGCGCGGGGCCGAGCTCGGCTAGCAGGTCACGGACCTCGGCACGAATCCGGTCGGGATCTGCGGGTTCACCGGCCCCGGCCGGCCCGGGCAGATGGCGGCCGGGCAGCGGCACCCCGGGCCGGGCGGTACCGGGCGGGTTCGGGCGAGGAGTCGGGGTAGTCATCGTGAGCCCAACGCTATCGGATTTCCGAACGTGGCGCGCGTACCGCCAGCGCCCGCCCGGGATGCGCACGCAGCGCCGCACGCACTGCGCCCGGGTCGATACGGCCCGGCACCGGGGGCCGATCGAGCGCATCGAGGCTGTCGGCGATATAGGTGGGCAGCTCTTCCTCGGGCAGACCGGCGAGGTCGTCCACAGTACTGACTCCGGTCAGTACCAGGAGCGAGTCCAGTTCCACATTCTGGGCACCGGAGATATCGGTATCGAGCCGATCGCCCACCACCAGGGCCGCACGGGTCCCGGACCGGATCAGCGCGTCCTCGAGCAACGGCGGATACGGTTTGCCCGCGACCACCGGTTCCCGATCGGTAGCCGCCCGCAGCGCCGCGACCATCGCTCCGTTACCGGGTGCGAGACCGCGTTCGTTCGGCAATGTCCGGTCGGTATTGGCCGCCACCCACACCGCGCCCGCCCGCACCGCGTACGACGCCTCCGCCAGATCCGGCCAGGCTGTCTGTGGCGAATGTCCTTGGACAACCGCCGCCACGGTATCCGTTGTGCGGCGCACCGGTTTCAGACCGGCCGATTCGACCTCTGCCGCGAGATCGTCGGACCCGACGACCAGAACCTCCGATCCCGGCGCGAGACGTTCGGCCAGCAGCCGGCATGCCGCCTGGGCACTGGTCACCACATCCGCCTCCGCGGCGGGATAACCCAATTCGGACAGATGAGCCGCCACAGCGGTGGCCGCTCGGCTCGCGTTGTTGGTGACATAGACCAGTCGCTGTGTGCCGCCCGCCAGTGCCTCGGGCGCACCGTCGATCACCGCGGGCCCTCGGTACAGGGTCCCGTCCAGATCCAGCAGCAGCGCCTCGTACCCGTCCCGCAACCGCCGCGTCTCATTCGCTTCCCGCACACCCGGACCCTACGTCCTACCCCCGACGCCCAGAACACCCGCTCGGCTGTGCCTCCGCTCATCCACCACGCCGAAGCCCGTGCCCTGTCCACCATGACGGCCTCGGTATCCGAATTTCGCTCCCGCGATGAGCAGGACAGTGCACACGATCC
Source organism: Nocardia sp. NPDC003963 (assembly GCF_053605105.1). Classification (NCBI taxonomy): domain Bacteria; kingdom Bacillati; phylum Actinomycetota; class Actinomycetes; order Mycobacteriales; family Nocardiaceae; genus Nocardia; species Nocardia sp. NPDC003963. Next base: position 2,446 of record NZ_JBSGIP010000033.1, on the reverse strand, counting down.
CGTATCCGTCCGGAACGGCAAAATCTCAGGAACAGCCGCAAGCCGTCGCTCGCCCAGTTCCGTGCCGGAGGCGATTCCCGTTCCGGCGCGCGATGAATTCCACCAACGAAAGGCGTCCAACATCTCAGAGACATCCGCCGTAGCGGACAGACCATTTCGTGGAGGACACCTGTGGCCGTAGACCCGATCGATCACCCGACCGAACCCGAACTACTCGAGATCGCCGAAACGATGACGGCCGTCGTCCGTGGCACGGTGACGCCGGAACAGACCGTCTCGTTCTTCGATACCTCGTTCGGTCTGTTACCGCCCGCGATCGCCGCGCAGGCAGCGGTGATCACGGGACCCGCTCTGTCGCTGTGGGGAGCCGAGCCGGCGGAGTCCACCGAACTCGAAGTGGGCTTCCCCGTGGACCGCCGGATCGAACCCGACGGTCCGGTCGTCCCCGGCCGGCTCCCCGCGGGCCGCATCGCCCGAGTGATACACCGGGGCGGTTTCGATACGCTCGGCGTCACCTGGGGCCGTCTGCACACCTGGATCACCGACCAGGGCCTGGTCCCGGCGGCCGACCGCTGGGAGGTCTATCTCACCGAACCGAACCCTCGGATGGACCCGGCCGATCTGCGTACCGAACTCAATTGGACGGTGACGCCGTCCTGACGGCTGCGGTCAGGCTTCGCCGGTCAGTTCGGCCGCCCGCTCCTCGGCATCGGTTTCACCGTCCAGATCGGCAGCGGCCGCATTGAAGAACCACGTCAGCCCCTCCTCGGTACGACCGGCCGCGACCAGTGCGTCGGCATAGGCGTAGAAGAGCCGCGCGGGCCCCGAACCGGTCCGGGCGGGGTCGAGGTCGGAGGTCTGCAGGGTCACCACGGCCTGGTCGTACTGGCCGAGGTCCATCCGCGCACCCGCGACCACGATCCGTAGTTCTATCGCTTCGTCCCCGGTGAGAGCCCGGCCTTCGTCACTCCGACCGATTTCGATGGCCCGCTCGGGCCGGCCGAGCCCGCGCTCACAGTCCGCCATCACCGCCAGCAGGCCGGAACCACCCGCCATCCGCCGCGCCGCACGCAGCTCGGACAGGGCTTCGGCCCATTCCCCCGCGTGATAGGCGACGACACCCGCGGTTTCGCGGACCACCGCGATCCGGCCGGCGCGCTGGCGCGCGGCACGCGCATGGGCGAGCGCCCGCTGCGGATCGTCGTCGAGTAATTGCGCAGCCATAGCCAAATGCCTGGACACGGTCTCCGCGTTGCCCTTGTCCAGGCTCAGCAGATCCCGCCGGACCGAGGTATCGAGATCGGCGGCCTGGACCTCATCGGGCAGATCCGGCTCGTCCGGTCGCGGAGGCCGGCGATCGACCCCGCGTCCGCCACCTTCACCACCGCGCCGACGCGGTCCCCCGCTCTCCCCGCCGCTGCGGGGGAAGTTCGCCGAGTCTTTGCTGCCGCCCCCGGCCGGCTCGATACGGTCCCGGCGCGGCCGATCCGCGCCGCCGTCGGGCCGATCCGTCGCACCGCGCCCACCGGAGCCACGGTCGGGCCGATCGCTCGTACCCCGCCCGCCGAAACGACGGTCGTCCGCGCCACGATCCCTTCGTTCCGCCGGACCGCGTCCGCCGACACGGCGATCATCGGCACCGGCACGACTATCCGCGCGTCCGACGCTGCCCCGATGATCCCGGCCTCGATCGGCATCGCCGGAGGCAGGGCGGCCCTGGGACCGGAAATCTCCGCGCTCCCGCGTTCCGTAATCCCGCTTATCGCCTTCCGGGCGTGACTGTGAACGGGGACCGCGCGAACGATTATCTTCCCAGCCCGGCCGGCGGGCCTCGGCCCGGAAACCGGTCCGGCCGCCGGCTCGATCGGCACCGCGCTCACGCTGCGCCGCCGACCCTGCTCGATCGTCGCGACCGCCTCGGTCGGACCGCTGCGCGCCGCGCGGGCGGTCATCACCGAACCGGTTGCCCCCGGAGCCCGGGCGTCCGCGGCCCTCGCCGCGGGGGTCGGATTCACGGTTGCGGTGTTCATCGCCGCGTTTTTCGTCGTCACGACGGAACCCGCCACGGCCGGAATCGCTCCTACCGGCCGATTCGCCGCCCGCACGCTCGCCTTCGCTGCGACGGAAGCCGGAGGTAGGCCCGGAAGAATTGCGCCGGAACGGTTTCCGTCCATCGTTCTGTTCCGGCACGGCGGGTCCCTCTCTCGGTGACAAGACTGAATCGAATGTGGCGCTGATGCGGTGCCCACCCGGGAATGACGAAGCACCAGCCCCACCGAGTTTACGGGTCCACGGCACCCTGGGCAGAAACAAAGGTAGGGGACCCATAAATGGGTCCCCTACCTCGAATGTATGTTCCGGCGGTGTCCTACTCTCCCACACCCTGTCGAGTGCAGTACCATCGGCGCTGGCAGGCTTAGCTTCCGGGTTCGGAATGGGACCGGGC
>NZ_JBSGIP010000032.1:0-66481 GCF_053605105.1 Nocardia sp. NPDC003963 | reverse complement strand
AGGCCTCGAAAGCGCATGAGCCGAAGGCTCGAGTCTCGAGGCCTGAACGGCGGGACATCAGGGGGCCTCGACCCCGCGGTGCCGGAGGCGCCGCCGATTACACAGCGCGCAGGTGGTCGCGGCTGGCGTAGATGTGCTCGGCGATGAGGTTCGCCACCCGCTCGGGGGTTTCGAGCATCGGCACATGGCCCGCCCGCCGCATCATGATCCGGTCCGCCGATTCCGGCAGTTCCCGCAGGAATCGGCGGCCGTAGGTATGTGCGGGCAGGATCCGGTCCGAATCGGCGAGGATCAGCCGGACCGGAGTGGTCAGCTCGGATACATCGGCCAGGCCCGGGCCGCGCAGCGTGGCCGCGATCAATGGTCGCAGTGCCGGACAGTGCAGCGCCGCCCGGATCTGCGTCGCGATATCGGCGCGAGGGACATCCCCGGGGTTCCGGACCAGCAGGTGGGCGGCCGCGCGCCGGACCACCCGGCTCTCGGCCGGGAAATCACCCAGCTTCGTACCGATCTCGATGAGCGGGGTGAGGGCGACGAACTTGGCGGCCGCGTAGATCTGCGCCGTCGACGGGGTACGCCAGCCGCCGGCCGGGGCGACGGCGGTGAGTGTGCGGGCCCGGCCGCGCCGGGCCAGTTCGAAACCCACCCAGCCGCCGAGCGAATTACCGGCGATATGGCAGGTCCGCCAGCCGAGGTCGTCGAGCTGGGCTTCGACCCGGTCGGCGATACGCTGCACCGTGTAGTCGCCGTCGGTGAACTCCGGGCCGCCCCAGTGCCCGGCCAGCGCGGGGGCGAAGACCTCGCAGCGGGCGGCCAGGCGGGTCGCAGTCTGCTCCCAGCAGTGCGGGGAGAGCAGGAAACCGTGCAGCAGCAGGAGCGGGGCGCCCGATCCCAGGTGCAGTGCCCTGACCGGTTCCGGTGACGGGGTAGCGGAGGTGCCTGACATCGATGTCGTCACCCCTTCCTGGCAAGTAGCGGTGACCTGTCATTGTACGGTCGTTCGGTGCCGTACATCCTTTCCACTGTCAATGTCAACGGGGTCCGGGCCGCCGCCGGCAAGGGGCTGCTGGCCTGGTTGTCCCGGACCGAGGCCGATATCGTCTGTCTGCAGGAAACGCGGGCCGACGACGCCCAGATCGCCGTCGCGCTCGCTCCCGCGCTGGATCAGGGGTGGGTGCTCGCGCACGCCGAACCCGGTTCGAAGGGGCGGGCGGGTGTCGGGGTGCTGTCGCGGCGGCCGATGCGGTCGGTTCGGGTCGGGGTGGAACCGGACAGCGAATTCGCGGCCACCGGCCGCTATATCGAGGTCGAATTCGACGAGGTCACCGTCGCGAGTGTGTACGTCCATACGGGAGAAGCGGATACGCCCCGGCAGGATGAGAAGTACCGGTTCCTCGACGAACTCGCCGCCCGGATGTCCACCCGCACCGGATCTTTCGTGATCGCCGGTGACTGGAACATCGCGCACACCGAACGAGATCTGAAGAACTGGAAGGGAAATCTGAAGAAATCCGGTTTCCTACCGGCCGAGCGGGCCTGGCTGGACCGGCAGCTGGCCGCCGGATACGTCGATGTCGTCCGGGAACTTCACCCGGAGGGTGACGGCCCGTTCAGCTGGTGGTCGTATCGTGGGCGCGCGTTCGACAACGACACCGGCTGGCGGATCGATTATCAGCTGGCGACGCCGGAAGCCGCCGAACGGGCGAAGCAGGCGGTGGTCGAACGTGCCGCGACCTACGCGGAGCGCTGGTCCGACCATGCTCCGGTGACGGTCCAGTATCGATGAAGGGGTAGTCGTGCGTGCGAAAGTTCTGAAGGTCCTCTCCGCGGTGGGCGCGGTGGTGGTGGCGATCGTGGTCGCCCTGCTCAGCACCCAGGGCGGGGACGACAGCGGGTCACCGGCCGCGGCGTCGCTGTCCGGCACCACCGTGACCTCCGCGCCGGCCGGTGCGAAGCCCGCGCCCGCCGGGTCCGGGGCGACCGATGCCCCGGTGGCGTCGAAGGTGGCCGGGGTGCCCGACCGTGCCTATACGACCCTCGCGGAGATCGATGCGGGCCGCTGGCCCGATTCGGCGAACGCACCGGGGACGAAGGGCGGTATCTCGTTCGGGAACCGGGAGGGCCGCCTGCCCGCGACGGATTCCGCGGGCAAGGCCGTGAAATATCAGGAGTGGGATGTGAACCCGAAGAAGCAGGGGCAGTCCCGCGATGCCGAACGCATTGTCACCGGTAGCGACGGTTCGGCCTGGTACACCGGCGACCATTACGACAGCTTCACCAGGATGCGCTGATGGCCGAGCCGCTGCCGTTGACAGAATTCCTGGCCCTCCCGTCCCGCGAACAGCTCACTGCCGTCGGCCCGCCGCCGGCGGTGGGGTCGGTGAACGTGGACGCCGCCGAGTTCAGCAGGGTGCGTTACGGCGTGCCCGCCGGGTACCGGGTGCGCGAGGTCCGGGGCAGCCGGATGCGCACGGTGGCGGCGTTGTTCGACGAGTTCGCCGCGGCACTGCAGTTCCCGTACTACTTCCGGCCGAACAAGGATTCGTTCGACGAGTGCCTGCTGAGTATCGACGACTCACTCGGCGACGCCGAAGGCTACGTGCTGGCCGTCCGTGACGCGGATCAGCTTCTTGCCGACGAGCCTGCGGAACGGGCCTGGTTCGCCTCGGTGATCCGGGAATGCGCGGACTTCTGGCCGTCGCGCGACGTTGCTTTCCGAGTCGTGCTGCAGGGATCGCCGCAGGGTCTGTCCGCGGTTCCCCTCCATATCTGAGCGCGGCACCGTGGCGGGTTCAGTCGCCGCGGTGCGCGAAATCCTCACCCAGCAGGACGAAGACGTCCGTCGTGTAGTCGATGAGTTCGTCCCGGCCGATCGGCAGATCACCGCGTACCCAGCCGGTCAGTGTCTGCACCAGCCCACCCACCAGGTAGGTGGCGCGGAAATCGATCACCGGATCCGGCGCCGGATCGGTGACCCCGTAGAACTCGATCCCCTCGCTGGCGACCAGCCGGGCGAAGACCCGGATCGTCTCGGTGGTGCGGGCCCGTAACTGCGGGGTGGCCATGGCGGCGACCATGGTGACCTCGGTTTTGCGGGGGTCGTCGGTGAGCAGGTGGATACCGGCGGTGATGGCGGCGTGCGCCTTGGCCCGGGAATCGGCACCGGCGTTCTGCAGGGCCGCCGCGATCGCGACCACCAGCTCTTCGGCGATACCGTCGATCAGCGCGGTGAGCACGTCGTCGCGGCTGCTGAAACTCTCGTAGTAGTAGCGCTCGTTGAGTCCGGCTTCCGAGCACATCCCGGATACGGTGAGCTTGTCCAGGCCCTGGGTGCCGATGATCTCCAGCGCCGCGTCCAGGAGCGCGGACCGTCGCTGTACTCGCCGTTCCTCCGCGGACAAGCCGCCATAGGTGCGCTGCGCTGCCATCCCTCGATGATCGCAGGCGCTGGGCGGGGCTGCGTACGGGGCGGCCTTCGTAGCCGCGCAGTGTGGCGACCCGGATACGATCGAGGACGCCGCCACGGTGGTCGGCGAAGCAGTTCGGAGTGCCCGTGGCTCTATTGCCGGATCGGATTACCGTCGTCGGGTAGGAGACGGAAATAGCTGTACCCGGTGAGCGGCCGCATCGCGCGGAAATCGCGCCGATCCAGCGTCAGTACGGCGTCCGTGTCGTATTCGGCGGCAAGTGCCACATTCACCGCATCGGCCAGGTCCAGCTCCAGATCCTGGTATCGCCGCTCTACGGCTCGAGCCGCGGTCATGGTTTCCAGCCGTGCCTCCGGGATGGTGAAACGCATCCGATCAACCTGCGCGAACAGGAAGTCCATCAACGTATTGCGGGCCGTGCGGCCGAACCTCTGCTTCGCCAGATGATCGACCTCGGTGAGTACAAGTTGCGAGATCACCACAAGGCCGGCTCGTTCGAGATGGCGACGACAGTCGGTGTGCTCCGCGGCGTTGCGATCGGCTGTCGCGATGATGCCCGAAGTGTCGGCGATAACGATCACCGGCGGCGTGTTCCGTCGGTGACCGCGCGGCTCACATCGGCTTTATCGGCAGGCGTACCAGGGCCGTCGAACGCTGGAAAGTCCAGAGGCTCGCTCCAGACGCGCATCTTCTGCGCGGTCCGATGAATGGCCTCGCGGATGATCTCGGCTTCGGAAACTCCTTGCCGGGCGGCGGCCTCTTTGATGATGGCGAGGTCGTCGGGGTCGGCATAAACGTTCGTTCTCTTGAGAGACATGTACCTATGCTAGTACATGTCTCTGGTTGCGAGTGGGCGATCAGCAAGTGGGCGCGGGCGACCGCTCGATGCCGCTCGGTATCTGCGGCCGACCCCTCCCGAGGGATTTTGGCTGCTGGCCTTGCCGGAATTCCGAAACTGGTGGATTCTATTGCCAGATGGTTTCGGGGCTCGATGCGGAGCTGGACCGGAGGATTGAGATGGCTGTGGACACGGGATACTTCTCCGACGATTCGATGATCCGGCGGGTGATGCGCAAACGCGCCGTCGGCCTCACCTACGGATTGCGGGCGCTGGTGATCGGCGCGGTCAACCCGCTGCTCTACGTGGGGACCGCCGAATCGACCGAGCATCGCGACACCCCCTACACCCGGCTCGCGCTCACCGGGAAACTCTTCGAGGCCGTGTTCTTCGGCACCCGGGAAGAGGCCGACCGGGCGCTCGAGTTCACCGGGAAGAAGCACGCGCAGGTGCGGGGCCGGCTACCGGAGGACGCGGGCGCGCATCATCCGGCGGGGACGGCCTATTCCGCCTACGATCCGCATCTGAGCTTCATGACCATGGCGTTCACCTTCGAATCCGCGGAGGTCATGTACGACCTGCTGGTCCGGCGACTCAGCGATACCGAACGCGAGGACCTGTATCAGGACTATGTGCGCTGGGGTGAGCTGTTCGGGATGCCGCGTACCGCCGCACCCGCCGACTACCGCGCGTTCCGGGCCTATTTCGACAGCTATCTGGCCTCCGACGAGATGTTCCTGACCGACGAGGCGCGCATGGTGGGCAACTATCTCTGCGGGCACGAGGTGCCCTATCCGCAGCGGGCGCCGGGCCGGCAGGTGAGTTCGGCGTACTACCTGCTGGTACAGGGCAGTCTGCCCGGGCGGATCCGCGATATGTACGGGATCGAGTGGAAGCGGACCGACGAGCTCGCCTACCGCGGGCTGGCGCGATCGGTACGCAATGCGCACAGTGTGCCGTCGGTACTGGTGCCGCGGCCGGTGAAAACGGCGTTGAACGGGCCGAGCGCGCCGGTGTACCGGCTGATCACGAAGCAGGAGCAGCGGCTGGCCCGGGAGGGGAAGCGCAGTATGCCCGGGATCGATCCGCGTCCGCGCGGGCGAGTCCGGCCCGGAGGCGGAAGCGCAGCGTAACGACGCGGGGCCCTCGATCGTGTGCGATGGATACAGCGGGCGGAGCGTAATTCGCCTTGATCCACATGCGAAGATCGGGGCATGTCCAGTCCTGCGCAGACCCCGGCCGCCGGGGAACGTAAACAGCGGGTGCTCTCCGGTATCCAGCCGACCAGTGCCTCGTTCCATCTCGGGAACTACCTCGGTGCTCTCCAGTACTGGGTGAATATGCAGGACGACTACGACGCGCTGTACTTCATCCCGAATATGCACGCGATCACGGTGACGCAGGATCCCGAGGAGCTGCGCCGGCGCACCCTGGTGGCGGCGGCGCAGCTGCTGGCGCTGGGGATCGACCCGCAGCGCTCGACACTGTTCGTGCAGTCGCAGGTGCCCGAGCACGCCGAACTGACCTGGGTGCTGAGCTGTATCACCGGGTTCGGCGAGGCGAGCCGGATGACCCAGTTCAAGGACAAGTCGGTGAAGCAGGGTGCCGACAACACCACCGTCGGCCTGTTCACCTATCCGGTGCTGATGGCGGCCGATATCCTGCTCTACCGGGCGCATCAGGTGCCGGTGGGGGAGGACCAGCGCCAGCATCTCGAGCTCACCCGCAACCTGGCCCAGCGGTTCAACACCCGGTTCAAGAAGACCTTCGTCGTCCCGGAGGCCCATATCGTCAAGGGCACCGCGAAGATCTACGACCTGCAGGATCCCACCGCGAAGATGAGCAAATCCGCGAGTTCGGACGCGGGCCTGATCAACCTGCTCGACGACCCCAAGATCACGGCGAAGAAGGTGCGTTCGGCGGTGACCGATACCGAGCGCGAGATCCGCTACGACACCGAGCACAAGCCGGGGGTCAGCAATCTGCTGGTGATCCTGTCGGCGCTCACCGAGACGCCGATCGTGACCCTGGAGAAGGATTACGCCGGGCGCGGCTACGGTGATCTGAAAGTCGACGTCGCCGACGCACTGGTCGAATTTGTCACGCCTTTGCGTGCGAAAGTGGAAGAGTACATGGCGGATCAGGGTGAACTCGACCGCATACTCGCCATCGGTGCCGAGCGTGCGCGCGAGATCGCCGGCAACACTCTCGCACAGGTTTACGACCGGGTCGGCTTCCTGGCTCGCTGATACCGGTCGACCGGCCGTGCGCGTGGCGATGAGGGGCGCGAACAGTGCAGGTGATCGACAAGGGCAAGGCCGCCGTCGGACGAATGATCGGACAGCGGCCGTGGCTCGACCATCTGGTGCGCGCGGCCGGTAGATATCAGAGCCAGCGCGGCGACTACTACGCGGCGGGTATCACCTATTTCACCGTGCTGTCGCTGTTCCCGCTGCTGATGATCGCTTTCGCCATCGCGGGTTTCGTGCTCGCGGGTAATTCCGAACTGCTGGGTGAAATCCAGGAGAAGGTCGTCGAGAACATCCCCGGCGAAATGGGCGACCAGCTCAACGATCTGATCGATCAGGCGGTGCGCTCGCGCGGGACGGTCGGTGTCCTGGGTCTGCTCACCGGGTTGTATTCGGGGCTCGGCTGGATGGCGAATCTGCGCAAGGCGCTCACCGAACAGTGGGAGCAGCCGTCGGAGGAGGACAACTGGCTGCGGACCAAGGTCTCGGATCTGGGTGCGCTGCTCGGGCTCTTCGTGGCACTGGTGGTGTCGCTGGGCCTGTCGGCGGTGGCGTCGAGCCGGATCGGGGTGCAGCTGCTCGAGGCGATCGGACTCGACGAGATGCCGGGGGTGCGCTGGCTGCTGTGGCTGCTGTCCACGCTGCTCGCCATGGTGGCCTCCTGGGCCCTGTTCGCCTGGATCATCGCCCGCCTGCCGCGTGAACCGGTCACCCTGCGCAGCGCCCTGAAGGCAGCGGCCTTGGCGGCGGTGGGGTTCGAGGTGTTCAAGAACCTCGCCGGGTTCTATATGCGGGCGGTGCTGAACAGCCCGGCCGGGGCCGCCTTCGGCTCGATCATCGGCATCATGGTGTTCAGCTATGTGGTCTACCGGATCATCCTGTTCGCCACCGCCTGGGCGGCGACCGCCCGGGAGAACGAACAGCTGACCTCGGTGCCGGTGCCCGGTCCCGCCCTGATCCGGCCGCGGATGGACAGTGGGCGGCCGGGGTTCTTCGGTGGTGTCGCGTTGTTCGGTGCGGGTGCGCTCGCCACGCTGGGCGTCGCCCGGCTGCGCCGCCGTCGGCGCGGCTGAAGACGGCAGTGCGCCCGGGCTTCCGGGGGTGCGCGGTACTCGCGTGATCATCGGCTGTTCGGTCATATTTCACCTCGCGCCCGAAATCGAACTGCGGGCGGCGGGCAAGCGACACAGGGGAGTACGGCGGTATCCATTCCGTGCCTCGACGGTGTCGATTCGGACATAATGCCGCCGCGGCGACGCTCGAGTACTTCACGGACAGCTACTTACGTGTCCTGAATGCGGATATTTCGCTTCGGATGACGGATGTTCCGGAAAGACGTTTGGCTTATCGTCCGTTTCCAGGCAGCCCGTTCCGGAAACTCACCGGGGCGCAGAACATTTGGAATGCTGCCGAGCAGAGGAGGACCCGGTGGATTCCGAGGCGCCGACCCCACATCCTGTACCAGAGGCGGTACGACCGGCGGATTCGAGGCAGGTCGTCCGTTGGCCGTCGCGCTAGCCGGTAAGCGGAAACCGCCGGCCTTTCCCGCGGAAGTGTGGATTGTTTCCATCACCACCTTTCTGAGTAGGTCGGTCGGTTTTCTGGCCCTCTTCGCCACCGTCTTCTACCAATCCATGGGGCTCGGTGCCCGGGAGCTCGGCCTGGCATTGTTCGCGGGTGGTTTCGCCGGTGTACTGGGGTCGGTCGCCGGTGGTCGGTTCGCCGCCCGCTTCGGTTCCACCGATGTACTGATCGCCGGGTCCCTGCTCAATGTCCCGCTGCTGTACCTGCTCGGCATCTCTTCGACGGATCCGGTGCCCGCGATCGTGCTCGCTTCGCTGAGCGTGGCGGTGACGCAGTCGTTCTCGGGCCCGGCGGCCGCGCTGGTGACCGGATCGAGTTACGCGGGCAATACCGTCACGGTGGTTGCCTTTCACAGGATTTTCCTCAGCAGTGGTGTCACCGTCGCTCCGATCATGGTCACCGCGGTGGGAGCGGACAATTTCCCCCTGCTCTTCTCGCTGTCCGCGCTCGGATCGCTGGCCACCGCCGCCTTTCTGTTCTCCGAACGGGCCAGGCTCCGTGCCGCCGAGGCTCTCGCGGCGGTCCGGGAACGGACGGTATCCGGGCCACCGCTCGTTTCCGATCTCGACGCGGCGACCCCGGACGATCCCTCCCGGATCTCGCGACTATGGGCCTTGGTTGTGGTATTCGGCACCGCGATGGCGGTGTACGCGCAGAGTACGAGCGGAATTCCGCTTTCGGTCGAGAAGATATCCGACGGCGGCCGACTCTACGGTGTGCTGCTGGTCGTCAATTCCCTCTTCATCATCTTCTTGGAGCTACCGATCAGCACTCTGACGGCCCGACTGAAATGGAATTACGCACTCGGTCTGGGGATATTCGTCACCGGTCTCGGGCTCGCCGTCTGCGGTGCCGGCTCCAGCTGGACCGTATGTATTACCGGATTCGTGCTCTTCTCGCTGGGTGAGGCGGTCTTCATGCCACGGGCGAGCGCCTCGATAGCCGATATCTCGACGCCTTCGGAAAACCCGAGATATCAGGGATATCTGTCGGCGGCGCAGTCTCTCGGTTTCGCGGTGGGGCCGGGTATCGGAGCCTTCGGGGTACTGCACGACAGTGCGCTGTACTGGACGCTCGTCGTCCAGATCTCGTTCGCCGCGGGTGCGGTGGCGGTAGTAGCAGGAATGTCCAAGGACAGGAGTTCGGTTCGTGTCGAATAGTTCGGTATTGATCGTCGACCCGGTGAGTTCGGGAAAACTGTATCCCAGCGTGCTCGAGCGGTACGGAATCGAAACAATTCTCTTGGATACCGATCATGCGCTGGTCTCGGAATTCCGCACTGTGCCCACACCGGGCGCTCTGGATTTCGCCGCCGATCTCGGAAATTCCTACGATCTGCTGCTGGACATATGTGCCGAGCGGTCGGTGGGATACGTCGTCGCCGGGTCCGAGCCGGGTGTGGAATTGGCCGAACGCTTACGTACCGATATTCCGGGCTGTCCCACCGGCGAGACGCTTCTGCCGATGCGAAGATGGGATAAGCAGTACATGTTCGAGGCCTTGGCGGCGGCCGGGGTGCCTACACTCACCACTCGCGCTGTCCCTTCTGGTCGGGATGCCGTGCCCGCAGAGGCGGTCGCGGATCTGCGCGCGGGCCGGAAACTCGTGGTCAAGCCGGCCCGGGGCGCCGCCTCGGTCGGCGTCCGGTTGGTGGCGACACCCGCTGAGCTGACCGCCGCGGTATCGGCGATCACCGACGGTGCCGGCCTGTTCGGCGGTACCTCGGCGGCCCTGATCCAGGAAATGTATCCGGCTCCGCGGGTGGAATACGCCGTGGACACCTTCTCCACTCCGGCGGGGCACGAACTCGTCTGCGTCAGCGTGTACGACAAATGGGTTTCGGCCACCGGGGATTTCGTCTACGAACGAGGCCGGTGGCTCGGACACGACGACCCGGTGGTGGAGGAGCTGGCCGGCTACGCGCACCGGGTGCTCGATGCTCTGGGCGTACGAGTGGGTCCGGCGCATATGGAGATCATGTCCGGCCCCGTGGGACCCCGGTTGATCGATTTCGGTGCGCGCGCGCACGGTATCGGTCATCCGCGGCATACCCATCTGCTCACCGGTAGTTCGCAGATCCACCGCGAATGCGAATACATCGCCGAACTCTTCGGGCTGCCGGTGCCGGACGCGGGACGCGGGACGGGATACGCGCTCTCCCGGCACGGTGCACTGGTGCTGCTGAGTATCGATCGGCAAGCCGAGTACCTCGGCGGCGCCGAGGCCGAACTGGCGGGACTTCCCGGCGTACAGGAGGTCCGGATGGGAGCCGTGCCGGGCCGGACTTATCCGCCGACCGGGTCCATGATGGATTCGGTGGCGCTCGGCCTGGTGTTCGTGGTCGCCGACAGTGCCGACGAACTGGATTTCCGGTGCACCGAAGTCCGTAAGCGGGCCGGTGATTTCTTCGCACCGGTGTGATCCGGGGCGCGCCCGGGCCCCGCGGGGCCCGGGCGCCGATCGGTAACTGCCGTCAGTGCCTGCGGGTGCGGACGTGCCAGGTACCGAGCAGCAGGATGGGTACCAGGATCAGGCCGCCGACCATGAGCAGCATCCACAGCTCGTCGAATTCACCGCCGGCACCCGGTCCCTGCGCGGAGTAGGCGATCGCGTTCTCCGGTGGTGCCGCCAACCCCGGTGCGCTGAGCACGGATTCGCCGTCGTCCCCGGGGATATCCCCGACCTGCGCGTTCCGATCGAGTGCGAATCCGTAGTCGAGCAAGCGCGCGGCCTGCTCCCAGGGGCGGATCGGCAGGACATCGGCCTGGAGCAGCGTGACCGCCAGCCGGCGGCCATCGCGCTGGGCGGCCGCGACGAAGGTCTGGCGGGCGTCGTCGGTGTAGCCGGTCTTCCCGCCGAGGGCGCCGGGATAGTTGTAGAGCAGACCGTTGTCGTTGGCGATCGGGAACCCGGGGTGGTCCTGGTCGCCGGGAATTTTCGGATCGGCCGGAAATCCGGGGAAGTCGAACTGCTCGGTACCGATCATCTCCGCGAACAGCGGGATCGACATGGCCTCCCGGAACAGTAGCGACAGATCGTAGGCCGAGGTGCTCATCCCGGGTCCGTCCAGTCCGGACGGCGTGGCCGCGCGGGTGTCGGCGGCGTGCAGCGATTTCGCGAGATCGTTCATCTTCGCCACCGCGACCGCGTCGCCGCCCATCTGAGCGGCCAGCGCGTGCGCGGCATCGTTACCGGAGGCCATCACCAGGGCGTGCAGCAACTGCCGGTTGCTGTAGCGGCCGCCCGGTCCGATGCCGACTCTGGTGCCCTCGACATCGGCGTCGGCCTGGGTGCCCACGACGACCTCGTCCAGGTCCAGGGTGCGCAGCGCGACGATCGACAAGAGAACTTTGATGGTGCTGGCCGGGCGGTACCGGCCGTGCGGGTCCTTGGTTGCGAGGACCGCTCCGGTGTCCAGATCCGACACCATCCAGGCGGTCGCGGAGATATCGGCCGGCAGCGCGGGGGCGCCGGTGGGCAGGACCACACCGCATTCGCCGAGCCGCTTTCCGCCGACGGGAGAATCGGGGACCGACAGTGGTTCCGGCGCTGGTTCGCCCGGTTCCGGGACCTCGGAGGCATCGATCGCCGGTGGTGGCTGCGTTTTGTGCGGGCACGTATCGGTGACCGGTGTGGTGAACGGGGTGGTGGTGGGTGGTGCGGGCTGCGCTGCCGCGGGCCCGCATACGACGATCGGTCCGGCCGCGAGAATCACGGCGGAGAGCACCGAGCCGAGCAGTCGGGCGGTGCGCTGGTTCTGCTGCCTGTTGTACATATCGACGCCGAGCTTAAAGGGCACCGCCGGCCCCGGCCGCCCACAGCCGCGCCGGGCGGGAGGGAACGCGGAGGTGCGCATCGATGGCGCTGTCGGCGACGGCCGCCCATAGCCGCGCACGGCCGGAGCGAATGCGGAGGTAGGCCTCGAATCCCCGCACCGGAGATGTACGCCACAGGCTCCCACCAGTGGTTTTCGTACCGTCCGGTATTCGAGGGGCGCCCGCGGTTCAGCCCAGGAGTACCGCGTATCCCGGTTTGATGATGTCGTCGATGATGCGCAGCCGCTCCGGGAACGGGATGAACGCCGACTTCATCGCGTTGATGGTGAAACGTTCCAGATCGCTCCAGCCGTAACCGAAGGTCTGGTGCAGTTTCAGCATCTCCCGGCTCATGGTGGTATCGCTCATGAGCCGGTTGTCGGTGTTCACCGTCACCCGGAAGCGCAGGCGCGCCAGCAGGTCGAACGGATGCTTGTCCAGCGAGGGGACCGCGCCGGTCTGGACATTCGACGACGGGCACAACTCCAGCGGAACCCGGGTATCGCGCACATAGGCCGCCAGCCGGCCGAGCCGGGCATCCCCGACCGCGCCCGGTACCTCGATATCGTCGACGATGCGGACCCCGTGGCCGAGCCGGTCGCAGCCGCAGAACGCCAGCGCCTCGTGGATCGACGGCAGACCGAACGCCTCACCCGCGTGGATCGTGAAATGCGCGTTGTTGACCCGCATGTACTCGAACGCGTCCAGATGCCGGGTGGGCGGGTAGCCGGCCTCCGCGCCCGCGATATCGAAACCGCAGACACCCCGGTCGCGGAAACGGATCGCGAGCTCCGCGATCTCGCGGGACCGCGCCGCGTGCCGCATGGCGGTCAGCAGGCAGCGCACCACGATGGGCTGCCCGGCCGCGGCGGCCGCCGCCTCGCCCGCGGCGAATCCGGCCAGAACGTGCTCGACCACCTCGTCCAGGGTCAGATCCTGTTCGAGGTGCTGTTCGGGCGCGAACCGCACCTCGGCATAGACCACACCGTCGGCGGCCAGATCCTCGGCACATTCGCGGGCCACCCGGTGCAACCCCGCGGGGGTCTGCATCACCGCGACGGTATGGGTGAAGGTCTCCAGGTAGCGTTCCAGCGAACCGCTGTCGGCCGCGTCCCGGAACCAGTGCGCCAGCGATTCCGCATCCTGCGCGGGTAGGTCGTAACCGCAGTCCGCGGCCAGTTCGAGCACTGTGGCGGGCCGCAGACCACCGTCCAGGTGGTCGTGCAGCAGCGCCTTCGGTGCCCGGCGCAGCGTTGCGAGGTCCAGCGGCAATGGTCCGGTCATGTACCGACGGTATCGCCGAATGTCGCGCCGGTCAGCCGGACGCCCGGAAATGTTCCACCTCTTCGGCTGCTGCTCACTCCGAATTACCCGGGTGGTCAGCGGCCGGATGCGGATGCGGATGCGCGGTACCGAGACCCGAGCGGGCAGGCGGATGCCCGGCATACCGGTGTGGCGACCAGCGGTGATCGCTGTGGCGAACGGACGGGATCCGGTCGAGGATCAACGGCCCGCGGCCGGCTCCGGCACCGGCACCGGATTCCGCCTCGACGGTGATCGTTTCGGCCAGGGCATCGAACGCGCGGGGAAAGGTTTCCGGGGTGTCGGTGTGCAGGGTGAGCAGCGGTTGCCCGGCGGTGACCCGTTCGCCCGGTCCGGCGTGCCATCGGATCCCGGCGCCGGCCTGGACGGGATCACCCTGGCGGGCGCGCCCGGCACCCAGCCGCCAGGCTGCGATACCGACCCCGCGCGCGTCGAGGCGGGTCAGGATGCCGGAGGACGGGGCGGACAGGGTTTCGGTATGGGCGGCGGTGGGCAGCGGTGCGGCGGGGTCTCCGCCCTGGGCGCGGATCATCGCTCGCCAGTGGTCCATGGCCCGGCCGTCGGCCAGTGCTCCGGCCGGGTCGATATCCAGACCCGCCAGCGCGACCATCTCCCGTGCCAGGACCATCGTGAGCTCCACGACATCGGACGGTCCGCCGCCCGCGAGCACCTCCACGGCCTCGGCGACTTCGAGCGCGTTACCCGCGGTGCGGCCGAGCGGAGTGTCCATCGCGGTGAGCAGGGCCACGGTGTCGACCCCGGCGTCGGCGCCGAGTTCGACCATCGTGGTGGCCAGTGCGCGGGCCTCCTCGCGGGTGCGCATGAACGCGCCCGAACCGACCTTCACATCGAGCACCAGGGCGGCGGTGCCCTCGGCGATCTTCTTGCTCATGATCGACGCGGCGATCAGCGGAATGGATTCGACGGTGCCGGTGGTGTCGCGCAGCGCGTAGAGCCGTTTGTCGGCGGGGGCCAGGTCGGCACCGGCCGCGCAGACCACACACCCGGCGGCCGGATCGGTGAGGATCTCGCGCATCCGGTCCGGCCCGATATCGGCCAGCCAGCCGGGGATCGCCTCGAGTTTGTCCAGGGTGCCGCCGGTATAGCCCAGGCCGCGCCCGGACAGCTGCGGGACCGCCGCCCCGCAGGCCGCCACCAGGGGAGTCAGCGCCAGAGTGATCTTGTCACCCACACCGCCGGTGGAATGTTTGTCCACCGTCGGCCGGGTGAGATCGGTGAAATCCAGCCGCCGGCCCGAGCGGATCATCGCCTCGGTCCAGCGCGCGGTCTCGCGGCGGTTCATCCCGCGCAGCACGATCGCCATGGCCAGCGCCGCCATCTGCTCGTCGGCCATCTCGCCGCGGGTGAACGCGGCGAGGGCCCAGTCGATCTGCGCGTCGGACAGTTCCTCCCCGTCGCGTTTGGCTCCGATGATCGATACCGCGTCGTATGCCGTCACGCCCTCAGTCTGGCAGCGTGGGCGGTACGCCGCCGGAGTGTGGCGGGCGCGGTGTCACTCCTGGAGGGCGCGCAGGGTTTCGAGGCGGTGTGCCACGGTGGGGCCGGTCGGGGTGACGATGATCTCGTCCGCGCCGGTGTCCTTCGCGAGGACGTCGAGCCGGTCGCGGACCTCGTCGCGGGTGCCGATCGCCTGATCGGCATTGCGGTCGTCGACGAACGCGTTCTCCGCGTCCGACCACGCGTACTCCTCCGCTTCGGCCAGCGTCGGTATCCGCTGGGGCAGTTGCCCGGTGCGCATTCGCAGCTGGACCAGGCTCTGCGGCAGGGTCCGCCGGCGGGCCTCGGCCGCGGAATCGGCGACCACGGTCGCCACGGCCAGCATCGAATGCGGTTCGCTGAGCACCTCGGAGGGCCGGAACTCGCTGCGATACAGGTCGAAGACCAGCGGGGTGTTGCGTCCACCGGCGAAATGATGGGCGAAGGCGAACGGCAACCCCATCATGGCGGCCAGCCGGGCACTGAAGTCACTGGAACCGAGCAGCCACATCTCGGGAGAGTCGCCTTTACCGGGCACCGCCTGGATGCGGTCGCCCTGTCCGCCGCGCAACGGCGGAATCGTCCCGAAGTAGGCGAGCAGTTCCACCACCTGCTTGGGGAAATCCTCCACCGCTTCGGCCGCGGCGCCGCGCCGGATGGTCGCCGAGATGAGCGGATCGGTACCCGCCGCGCGCCCCAGCCCCAGGTCGACGCGGTCGCCGTAGAGCGCCACCAGGGTGCCGAATTGTTCGGCGACCACCAGCGAGGAATGGTTGGGCAGCATCACACCGCCGGAGCCCACCCGGATCCGTTCGGTCGCCGCGGCCACCGCGGCGATCAGCACCGGCGGCGCCGAACTGGCGATACCCGGCATGCCGTGGTGCTCGGCCACCCAGAAGCGGCGGTACCCCAGTCGTTCGGCCTCCCGGGCGACGGTGAGGGTGTCGGCGAGGGCCTGCCGATGCGATCCGTCGGCGGCGACCGCGGCCAGGTCGAGAACGGAGAGGGGAACTGTCATACCCGGACCAACCCGTCCGGTCGCCCCGGGATTCCACGACGGCGGTCACCGGGTGCCGGCCGGTGCGCTTCGCCGCTGTCGATGTCGACGGTGCCGCCCCCGGCCACACCGGAGGGCCCGGTAAGCCGCCGGCCGGGATCCGGTCCGGCAGCGAGCCCTCAGCTCCGCCCGGCTGCCAGGTCGTCGGGTCCGAAGGCATCGGCCAGCAGCCGGCCCAGCGGGACCGGTCCGTCCCGGTGGTCGACCAGCAGTTCCTTTCCGCCGAATTCGTAGAGCACCTGCCGGCAGCGGCCACAGGGCAGCAGGATCTCGCCCCGGGAGTCGCAGACCGAGACCGCGATCAGCCGCCCGCCGCCCGCCGATCTGTGGTTGCCGACCAGCACACATTCGGCGCACAGCCCCAGTCCGTAGGAGACGTTCTCGATATTGCAGCCGAGCGAGACCGCGGCGCCGTCCCACCCGGCCGCCCCCACCGGAAAATCCGAGTACGGGGCGTAGGCGCGTCGCATAGCGGTCTGCGCGCTGGTGCGAAGAAGATTCCAATCGATAGCCATAGCTCGCTCCCGCGTCCGTGGGCGACCCATCGGGTCCCGGCCCAGCCTGCCGTATCACCGTGTCCGCCGCGCGACAGCGCACGATCCGCTGCGCGACCGCGCGTTCCGGGCGGATGTGAAACACGTCGTATCGCTCGGAGATACATACAGTGCCCGGCCATCCGGTCCGGGGCCCATCACGAGGAAGGTGCGAATGACGCTTCCCAGGTTCCTCATCGTCATGGTGTATTCGAAACTGCTGCTGTCCAAGCTCGATATCGACGGTGCGGTCGAGGTGCGGATGGAGTACCGGATCGTGCCCGATCACGAGGCCGATCCCACCGTCGGCAAGTACCCGCAGAGCGCGCCGGCCAGTCAGGGCCTGCTCGGGCGGGTGCCCGGCGATATCGTCGATACCGTTTTCAACTACGAAGCAGTGCGGTTGCGGGTCGAGTCGATCCACGAAGGCGACTGACCCGCCGAGGTCCGCTGACGGCGGCCCGATCGCGGGGCGCCCGGCGGCCGGTGGGCCCGGAATCCTGCTGGGCCCGGTCCGTGGAGGACGCCTCCGACCGGTGGCCTCCGCGCAATTCCCGGATATTGCCGAATAGCCTTTCGTCCGGAGTCGATCTGTCGGCTACTCTTGAGTAACTTGCCCTCGTGGACTGAGACATTTTGCACATTGCCGCCGCGCGCAATGGCGACATCGGCATTGTGGGTTCGTGGGCGTGTGGTAAATCGCGGGCCGGGGCGTGCTGCCCGCGTGGAGATGTGAAATACGCTGCGCAGCAAGGTTTTGCGGAACAATTCGAGGTTGCGGAAGGGTTCCGGTAGTAGGTGATGGAAGGCGCGACGAACCCGTCGCGGAACGCCTCCATTGCCGTACAAAGGTAAACCTAACCTGTGTGATCTGGGCGCAACGCGCGGCACGCCGAATTAGTTCCCCGATTGTCGGAGGATTAGAGTCCAGAACAGATCGGTTCAGGTTCGGCGGCGGCGAGCCCATCGACAGCGGCCCCGGAGTCGGCCCCTGTCGGCCGTGGGTTGGTACGCCACCGAAATCCCGGCCCGCCACACCGGTGCCGGGATCTGCGACCGGGTCCATCAACGATGTTGGAGGCACCGAAACTCTATGGCCACGATAGAAGCTCCGGCTCAGCCGAAGCGCAAAACGCTGTACCGAGGCGACCCCGGAATGTGGTCCTGGGCCCTGCACCGGATCACCGGTGTCACGGTTTTCTTCTTCCTCTTCGTGCACGTCCTGGACACCGCGCTGGTACGGGTCAGCCCGCAGATGTACGACGAAGCGATCGAGATCTACAAGACGCCGATCGTCGCGCTCATGGAGATGGGCCTGGTCTTCTGTGTGCTGTTCCACGCGCTCAACGGGGTGCGGGTGATCCTGGTGGACTTCTGGTCCAACGGTCCCCGCTATCAGAAGCAGATGCTCTGGGGAATCATCGGGCTCGTGGTCGTGCTCCTGGTGCCCTCCATCGGCCGCATGTTCTACCTACTGTTGACGGAGCACTGAGCCATGTCCGCACCTGTTCTCGGTAAATCCCACGACCGTCCGGCGAGCCTGGACCTGCCCCGCTCCCCGCGTTCGCACGCCAGCGGGAACTTCGAGAAGTACGCGTGGCTGTTCATGCGGTTCTCCGGTCTCGCGCTCATCGTGCTGGTCCTCGGTCATATGGCGATCATGCTGCTGCTCGACGGCGGCGTGAAGCGGCTGAACTTCGCGTTCGTCGCCGGTCGGTGGTCCAGCCCGTTCTGGCAGATCTGGGATCTGGCCATGCTCTGGCTGGCGCAGCTGCACGGCGGTAACGGCGTGCGCACCGTGATCGCCGACTACTCGCGCAAGGACTCGACCCGGTTCTGGCTCAACACGCTGCTGGTGCTGTCGATGATCCTGATCATGGGCGTGGGCACCTACGTCATCTTCACCTTCGACCCCAACATCAGTTAGGAACGGGCCCCCTCGCATGAGTGAGCGCAGCGAACGAACCGACGCCGCAGGTGAGAGCAGCGAACGAACCAGCGGATCCGTCGAGTCCCGACCTGTTCAGGAGCACCGCTACGACGTGGTGATCGTGGGTGCCGGTGGCGCGGGTATGCGCGCGGCCATCGAGGCCGGCCCGCGGGCGCGGACCGCGGTGCTGACCAAGCTGTACCCCACCCGCAGCCATACCGGTGCGGCGCAGGGCGGTATGTGCGCGGCCCTGGCCAACGTCGAAGAGGACAACTGGGAGTGGCACACCTTCGACACGGTCAAGGGTGGCGACTACCTGGTCGATCAGGACGCGGCGGAGATCATGGCCAAAGAGGCCATCGACGCGGTGCTGGACCTGGAGAAGATGGGTCTGCCGTTCAACCGCACGCCCGAGGGCAAGATCGACCAGCGCCGGTTCGGCGGGCACACCCGTGACCACGGCAAGGCCCCGGTCCGGCGGGCCTGCTACGCCGCCGACCGCACCGGTCACATGATCCTGCAGACGCTGTACCAGAACTGCGTCAAGCACGACGTCGAGTTCTACAACGAGTTCTATGTGCTGGACCTGGTGCTGACCGATACCGATCGCGGCCAGGTCGCCACCGGTGTGGTCGCCTACGAGCTGGCCACCGGCGAACTGCACGTCTTCCACGCCAAGTCGATCGTCTTCGCGACCGGTGGTTCGGGCCGGATGTACAAGACCACCTCCAACGCGCACACGCTCACCGGTGACGGTATGGCGATCGTGTTCCGCAAGGGGCTCCCGCTCGAGGATATGGAATTCCACCAGTTCCATCCGACGGGCCTGGCCGGTCTGGGCATCCTGATCTCCGAGGCGGTCCGCGGCGAAGGTGGCATTCTGCGCAATGCCGACGGCGAGCGGTTCATGGAGCGTTACGCGCCCACCATCAAGGACCTCGCGCCGCGCGATATCGTCGCTCGCTCCATGGTGCTCGAGGTGCTCGAGGGTCGCGGTGCCGGACCGAACAAGGATTACGTCTACATCGACGTGACCCACCTCGGTGAGGATGTGCTCGAGGAGAAGCTGCCCGATATCACCGAGTTCGCCCGTACCTACCTCGGTGTGGATCCGGTGAAGGAACTGGTGCCGGTGTTCCCCACCTGCCACTACGTGATGGGCGGTATCCCCACCCGGATCGAGGGCGAGGTGCTGAAGAACAACACCGACATCATCCCCGGTCTCTACGCCGCGGGCGAATGCGCCTGCGTCTCGGTGCACGGCGCGAACCGCCTCGGCACCAACTCGCTGCTCGATATCAACGTATTCGGCCGCCGCGCGGGTATCGCCGCCGCGGAATACGCGCACCGCGCCGAGTTCGTCGAGATGCCGGAGCAGCCGGCGCAGATGGTGCAGGACTGGCTGGCGCTGATCCTGTCCGATCACGGCAACGAGCGGGTCGCCGATATCCGCACCGAACTGCAGCGGTCGATGGACAACAACGCGTCGGTCTTCCGCACCGAGGACACCCTCAAGCAGGCCCTCACCGATATCCACGCGCTCAAGGAGCGCTACGCCCGGATCACGGTGCAGGACAAGGGCAAACGCTACAACAGCGATCTGCTCGAGGCCGTCGAGCTCGGCTTCCTGCTGGAGCTGGCCGAAGTCACGGTGGTCGGGGCGCTCAACCGCAAGGAGTCGCGTGGCGGGCACGCGCGCGAGGACTACCCGGACCGCGACGACGTGAACTTCATGCGGCACACGATGGCCTACAAGGAGGGCGCGGATCTCCTCTCCGATATCCGCCTCGACTTCAAGCCGGTGGTGCAGACCCGTTACGAGCCGATGGAGCGTAAGTACTGATGACCGCTGTAGCCGAGAATCCGACGGCCACGAACCCGGCGCCGGTCCCCGAGGGCTCGACCATGATCACCGTCAAGGTGGCGCGGTTCAACCCCGAAGACGGCGAGGGGCAGCGCTGGGAGTCGTTCCAGGTGCCCGCGCTGTCGACGGACCGGTTCCTGAACATCCTCATCTACATCAAGTCCTATCTGGACGGCACGCTCACCTTCCGGCGCTCCTGCGCGCACGGTGTGTGCGGGTCCGACGCGATGCGGATCAACGGCGTGAACCGGCTGGCCTGCAAGGTCCTGATGAAGGATATGCTGCCGAAGAACGGCAAGCCGGTCACCATCACCGTCGAACCCATCCGCGGTCTGCCGGTCGAGAAGGACCTGATCGTGGATATGGAACCGTTCTTCGACGCGTTCCGGGCGGTGAAGCCGTACCTGATCACCTCCGGGAACGAGCCGACCTACGAGCGGATCCAGAGCCAGGCCGACCGCGCGCGCTTCGACGACACCACCAAATGCATCCTGTGCGCCTGCTGCACCACATCGTGCCCGGTGTACTGGACCGACGGCAGCTACTTCGGCCCGGCCGCGATCGTGAACGCGCACCGCTTCATCTTCGACAGCCGGGACGAGGCCGCCCGGGAACGTCTGGACATCCTCAACGAGGTCGACGGTGTGTGGCGCTGCCGCACCACCTTCAACTGCACGGATGCCTGCCCGCGTGGTATCGAGGTCACCAAGGCGATCCAGGAGGTCAAGCGGGCGTTGCTGTTCGCGCGCTGAGCGCGACCCTCGCCGACCGAACCGCTCCCGTGCCCGGCACGGGAGCGGTTTTGTGCTACCGGCCGTTTGTATTCCGTCACACGAACTTGATAATTCGGGTAGCCGAACTTACCATTCCGAGTGGAAGGCGGTGGTTCGGAATGCAGGTGTTTCCCCGGATCGCCGCCGTGCTCGCGGCCTGCGGCCTCACCGTCGTACTCACCGCCTGCGATACGTTCCACCTGCCGCGCACCGGCGAGCCGGTCGTCGCCACCACCTTCACCGTGCTGGCCGATATCGCCTCGAACGTCGCGGGTGAATACCTCGAAGTCCAGTCGCTCACCAAACCGGGCGCCGAGATCCACGGCTACGAGCCCACTCCGGGCGATATCAAGCGGGCCGCAAAAGCCGACCTCATCCTGGACAACGGGATGAACCTGGAGGCCTGGTTCGGCCAGTTCGTCGCCGATCTCGACGCCGAGCACGTCACGGTCAGCGAGGGGGTCGCCTCGGTACCGATCACCTCCGACGCCTACGCCGGAAAGCCCAATCCGCACGCCTGGATGTCGCCGCTCAACGTGCGGACCTATGTGGACAACATCGTGACCGCCTTCTCCCGGCTGGTCCCCGAGCACGCGGCGGCCTTCCGGGCCAACGGGGAAACCTACAAACAGCAGTTGCAGCAGGTCCACGACGAACTCGTCGCCGATCTCGCCACGCTGCCGCGCCGACAGCGCGCGCTGGTCACCTGCGAAGGTGCCTTCTCCTACCTCGCCCGAGACGCCGGGCTCTCGGAGTACTACCTCTGGCCGGTCAACGCCGAACAGCAGGCCACGCCGCAGCAGATCACCGGGGTGATCGAATATGTTCGTGACCACGATGTCCCGGCGGTGTTCTGCGAATCCACCGTTTCCGACGCTCCGATGCGGCGCGTGGTCGAGGCCACCGGGGCACGATTCGGTGGAGTGCTCTACGTGGACTCGTTATCGGCCGCCGACGGCCCGGTACCGACCTATCTGGACCTGATCCGGCACGACGCCGAGACCATAGCCGCAGCACTCACCGGGAGCAGGTCATGACAGTCCCCGCGATAGATGTCGACGGTGTCACCGTCTACTACGGCGAAGTGCAGGCGCTCGACGAGGTCCGGCTGAGGGTGGACGCCGGCCGCGTCTGCGCGCTCATCGGGATGAACGGGTCCGGGAAATCGACCCTGTTCAAAACCCTGATGGGGATGATCACCCCGGATCGGGGCACGGTCCGGATCGGCGGCGCCGAACCGGTGGCGGCGCGCCGCGCCGGTGTGCTCGGCTATGTCCCGCAGAACGAGGCCGTGGACTGGTCGTTCCCGCTGTCGGTACGCGATGTGGTGACCACCGGCCGCTACGGGCGGATGGGATTCACCCGGCGCGCGAGCCGGGCCGACCGGGCCGCGGTGGACGAGGCACTGGACCGGGTGGAACTGGCCGATCTCGCCGACCGCCAGATCGGGCGGCTCTCCGGTGGTCAGCGTAAACGCGCGTTCGTGGCGCGCGGTATCGCGCAGGATGCCCGGATCCTACTGCTCGACGAGCCGTTCGCCGGAGTGGACAAGAGGTCCGAGGCGACGATCACCCGCCTGCTGAAAGACCTCGCCGCCGACGGTGCGACCGTGCTGATCTCCACCCACGATCTGCACGCGCTGCCCGGCCTCGCCGACGAAGCCGTACTGCTGATGCGGCGCGTACTCGTCCACGGTGCTCCCGAGGAGGCCCTGCGGCCGGAGAACCTCGCTCTCGCCTTCGGCCTCGACGTGATCGGACAGCGGTGAGTGTGATGGATCTGCTCGAATTCCTGCTCGAACCGATGCGTTACGCGTTCATGGTGCGCGCGCTCACCGCCAGCGTCGTCGCGGCGATCGTCTGTGGTCTGCTGTCCTGCTGGCTGGTACTGGTGGGCTGGTCGCTGATGGGGGACGCCGTGTCGCACGCGGTGCTGCCGGGAGTGGTGCTCGCCTATATCGCGGGAGTCCCGTTCGCCGTCGGCGCGGTGATTTTCGGGTTCCTGGCGGTCGGGTTGATCGGGGTGGTCCGCGATACCAGCCGGGTGAAGGAGGACGCGGCCATCGGCATCGTGTTCACCACCCTGTTCGCTTTCGGTCTGGTGCTCATCTCGGTGACGCCCAGCAATACCGATCTCAACCACATCATCTTCGGGAACCTGCTGGGGGTGAGCCAGGATGAACTGGTCCAGATCGCCGGGCTGGCCGCCTTCGTCTTCGCCGCGCTCGTACTCAAACGCCGCGATTTCACGCTGTACGCCTTCGACCCCACCCACGCGTATGCGCTCGGGCTCAATCCGCGGGTCCTGGGCGCGACCCTGCTCGGTCTGCTCGCGCTGACCTCGGTGGTGGCCCTGCAGGCGGTGGGCGTGATCCTCGTGGTCGCGATGCTGATCATCCCCGGCGCGACCGCCTACCTGCTCACCGACCGCTTCGGGCGGATGCTGGTGATCGCCCCGGCGCTCTCGGCGATCTGCGCTGTCACCGGCCTGTATGTGAGCTACTACGCCGATACCGCGCCGGGTGCCACCATCGTGCTGGCCCAGGGGGCGGTGTTCACCCTGGTGTACCTGTTCGCGCCGCGGCAGGGGTTGATCGGTTCCCGGTTGGCCGCCGGGCGCCGCCGGGCCTCCACTGCGGCTCCTGCCGCTGTTGCGAGCGAACCGGCCTCCTGAGCGGCGACCTCCCGGATCCGGTGCGGCGAACCACCGTACCGGTGGTCGGCGACACTGTTCCCGGTGCCGCCGGGTACCTCGTACAGTTCGCCGCCGCGGCGTTGTACAACGGTCCGGCCGGTTCGATACGCCCGAACCCGGTCCGCGGCGGAGCGGCGGTGCGAAACCCGTCGCGGATTCACGGGAACGCGTCCTCGAACGGGGCGGCTCGTTGCCAGTTCTCGCCCGCGAGCACGACATGGTCCAGGAATCGCAGCCCCACCGTCCGTGCCGCGGCGGCCAGCAATGTGCTGGCGCGGCGGTCGTCCGGGCTGGGGGTCGGATCACCGGACGGGTGATTATGTGCCAGCGCGAAGGCCCGGCCGTCGTGTCGCAGGACCGTGTTCAGGATTTCGCGGACCGGTACCGCCACCTCGTCGATGGCGCCCTCGGCGACGAAAACCCGCTGCCGTGGCCGGTTACGCGCATCGCAGATCAGCACCAGCAGCCGCTCCACCCGGGCGCCGGCGAACAGGGGAGCGGCTTCCCGGGCCACATCGTCGGCTCGTAGCAGTGGCGCCGGCGTCGGGGTGCCGGCGCGCGCCCGGGCAGCCAGCTGGAACGCGGCGGCGATCGCGGTGGCCTTGGCGGCGCCCACCCCGGGCTGGCGCAGTAGTTCCTCCGGTCGTGCCGAGGCCAGCCCGCTCACTCCGCCGAACGCGGTGAGCAGTGCGAGCGCGAGTTCGACGGCGTTCTCCCCACGGCGGCCCTGGCCGAGCAACAGGGCGAGCAACTCACCGTCGTTCAACGCCTGCGGGCCGAGTGAACACAGGCGCTCGCGCGGTCGCTGCGCCACGGGTAGATCGGTGATCGGTACCGGCATGAATCCCCTCCAGACTCCGTGCGTCCGGATCATGCCAGCGGATACCGACAGATCTCGCCGGACTCGGCCGGTCGGCGAGGCCGCGGGTGCCGGATCAGCCCTCGACCGTGGCGGGCTGAGGAGAACGATCGAGTGCCGACGCGGCCAGTCGCTCGAAATGCCGTAGCTGGCGCTCGTGTACCACGATCCGGCGCAGTGCCTCGTGAATGGTCGCTTTGCTCGTCGCCGTGCCCATGATGGCCCCCGCGGCCACCAGCAGGTCCTGATCCAGCTCGATCCGCACTGTCGGCATGCGTCCTCCTTCGTACATCCGCCCTGGTGCTACGGCGTGGCGCCGGCACCCGGGCGAGCCGGGCAACGACTACGCAAACGAACGCCGCTGGCCAGTCAGTTTGCCCAGTCCACCCCGGATTATCGACCGAATGTCACGCCGTGTGTCCACATCGAGACCTAATCGGGCGCGGCCGGCCGGCCGCCCGGACCGTACCCGCGCGGTCGCGGATACGCCTCGGTGCGCGGGCCGGGGTTCTCGTCGGCTGTACCGCGGGGGCCGGCCGCCCGGTCAGCGCGGAGTGAGCCGGGACTCGAAGTTGCGTTCGAGTTCGCGCCAGGCACGCGATTCGGCGTCGAACGGCGGGTTGGGCGCCATCCGGGTCGGGTCGGGGTTGAGCAGGTAGGACACGTACCACCCGAGCGGTGTCGATTTGGCCAGGGCCTGCTCCACGGCATCATCCTCGGCATAGTCGGCGGCATCGGAGAACAGCTCCAGCACCAGGTCCAGTTGCTCGGTATCCACCGCTTCCGGCCCCTCGGCCAGATCGTCGGCCAGGCCCGGCAGTACGTAGACGTTCTCCTCGGTGACCTCGACCTCCAGCGATCCGTCGATGGCCGCCGTCTGCACTTCGGCGAACGTACTGATCCGGGACAGATCGTGTTCGTGGTCGTCGGCGAGATACCGTGCAAGTGCACGTTCACTGCCGAACACCGAGATGGAGTTCTTGGTGCCGAGGAAGATCGGTTCGTCGTCGAGGTAGCACCGCAGGGTGAAGTACTCGGTATCGGCCGTCACGATCTTGACGGGGTCGATGCCCACTTCCTCCCAGAATGTGAGTTCGGCGTCGTCATCGTCGTCGTCCGCATCGTCGTCCTCGTCCAGATCGACGGGTTCGAAATCGCTGTCGTCGTCGGTATCGGCCGCATCGTCGGCGTCGACCTCGTTCTCCTCCGCGGCCAGCAGTTCGGCCTCGGCCAGAGCGACGGCCTGGGCGTCGACCTCGGGTACCCGTACCACCGAATCGATGGCGTCGAGTACATCGTCCCAGCTCTTGGCCACCGCCGCGCCGATCAGATCCCACGCCTCCTGGCCTTCGCGACCCGCGAACATATGGGTGCCGCCGGACAGCGCCCCCAGCGACGGATGCGAACCGAAGAATTTGGTGACCGTCTCCAGTTCACAGACCTCACCGATATTGCGCACCATGGCCAAGGTGTCCTCCAACTCGGCGACGGTGTCCACATCGGGCTCGCCCGCGGCCAGTTCCGGCACCCCGACCAGGTCGAAGGAGTAGTTGTCGTCGGGCTCCAGCTCGGCCGCCGACAAGCCCGCGACCACCTTCCACGCCGGATGGTCGACCAGGTCGTTATCGGAGTCGGTTCGGATGAAAGCCGCTAGTTCGGCAACGGACTCGAAGCCGTAGAGGGCGTCCTCGTGCCCTAGGAACGCCTCCCACTCGTCGTCACCGTCACGCCAGCGCGGTGCCCACAGGGTGACAAGATCGCCGTCGGTCAAACCGAGCTCGATCGGGACGATGTCTCCAGAAGCCATACGCGGAAGCCTAATAGGTCCGGCTGGGCGGAGCCCACCCCTGGTTCGCGCACGGCCTCGGTGGAGCCACAGCGATACCGTTCCGTCGTCCGCGCACGGCCGCGACGCGGGCGGAAACGCGTTCGGCCGACTGCCCGATCACACGCTGCCGGGTGTGGTTCCGGTCGTATCGACCACTGCCTGTGGGGTCGGCGCGAACGATTCGTTCAGTGTGGCAACAACCTCCGAACGCCGCCCGCCCGCATCCTCGGCGGCCTGCCGGCACGCGGCGATGATGAGTTGCGCCGCCTCGGCGGGCGGTAGTGCGGTCACCGCTTCGGTCAGCTGCAAACTCACCAGCGCGCCGTCGCTGTCGACCTCGGCGGTGATCATTCCGTCCTCGGTGCCGAAGTGGCCACGGACCTGTTTGAGTCCGTACAGCGCCGCTTCGAGGGCCTCGAGTTTCCGGGTGGCGCCGGCGACCAGGGCGTCCATTTCCGCGCTCATACATGCCTCCTGGATACGAGCGGGGATCCGCTGTAGTGGTTCGGCGTACTCCGGTCGCTCATACCGGCCTCATCCAGCTGGTCGGGCCGGTATCGGCATCGTCCATCCGGTCCAGTTCGTCGACCGCCTGCTGCCGGGTGGGCAGACCCAGCTGATCCAGGATCTCCGCCGGCATTCCGTTCTCCGCCAGCATTTCCCGGCGCTTGGCCTTGGCGGCGATGGTGGAACGGCGGGTCAGGCGCAGGATCTCGTCGGCGAGAGCCTGCGCGCCGTAACGATATTCACTGCGTTCGAATTTGATCTCCACCGGCATGCCCTGATCGGTGGCGCGTACCGACAGGGTGCCGGCCCGATTGCGGCTGGCCGCGATCGTGACATTCGGCACCTCGGGAACCTGCTGTTCACTCATATTCTGTCCACTCGTCATGATCGGATGTCCGCCCCCGGAAACGGGTGCACCCTGCTGCCTGCGATTCATTCCGTGGGCCGGTAGAACCCGAGGAACTCCATCCCGCTGTTCTCCGTTCGCACCGAACTGATCTGTACCGGATCTCCGGCCTCGATCAACTGTCCGTTGCCGATCACCATCGCCACATGGCCGTCCCATACGGCCAGATCACCGGGGGCGAGATCACCGGCCGACACCGGGGTCGCGCCGTTGGCCTGTTCGTGGGCCAGCCGGGGAAGTTCCACCCCGGCCTCGCCGTAGGCGTATTTGGTCATACCGCTGCAGTCCAGCCCGGAGCCCGGGGTGTTGCCGCCCCAGACGTAGGGGGTGCCCTGGGTGCTCAGCGCGGCCTTGACCGCGGTGGCCGCCTTCTCGTTGGGCGCCTCCACCACGCTGCCGTCGGGGAGGGTGATCTTCACACCTTCGCCCTCGGTGGTGGTACCCGTCGAGGTGGTGGTCTTGCCGGGAGTTCCGGAACTGGTGGTGGTACCGCTGGGGCTCGTCGACATGGCGGTGCTCATCATCGAACCGGCCACCCCGGCCACATTGCTGAGGCCCGAAGTCACCGTCGAGATGGTCTGGGTGCTCACCGGCGAGGTGTTCGCCGCCGACGGGGTGGTCGGGGGCGGGGTGAGTTCGTTCATCGAGGCGGTCTGGGTCTGCAATTCGTTCTGCACCCGGCCCACCACGCCCAGCGCCTGGCCCAGATGGTCGATCGCGGAACCGACCAGCAGGGTCATCCCCGCCGGGGTGCCCAGGGTGGGCGCGGCCGCGGTGGCGGTGTTCACGAACGACTGCGCGATGGCGGTGAGGTCTTTGTTGCCGGTCTCCACATGGGACGCGGCCAGGCCCATCACCGTCGCCATCTCGTTGCCGCGGTCGGAGATCGTCGCGGCCGACGTCTGGACGCGTAATGCCTTGGAGGTCGCGGCATCCGCCCCGGTGCCGTCCCAGGCGGTGTTCATCTGGTTGATTCCGTTGCGGCCCAGCGAGTGGACCTGGTCGATGGCCGTGGACGCGGCACGCAGCGCGTCGCCGGGGCCGCCGGCGGCCAGTGCGCCGGTGCCGAAGCTGGCGAGCAGATCGAGAATCGGTTTGGCCAGCGTACTGATATCGATCACCGGGTCACTCCCCGGCGACACCGCGCAGGGCGGCCGCGTTGCTGATATCGGCCTCGGCGTAGCTCACCGCGGCCACCCCGGCCGCTCCGCTCATCGTGCCCAGAACCGCGGACAGCTGGCCGATCGCCGCGGTATGACCGGCGTGTGCGGCCGCGTACGCCGCCAGGAAATCGCCGCCGATCAAACCGAAGATCGGCCCCAGGATCGTGGGTGCCGCACCCGATGCCCCGGTCCCCGCCGCCGCGAGTTCGGAGGCCATCACCCCGGCGGTGGTGCCGTAGGCCGCGATGCCCTGGGCATCGGCTGAGATGTTCACCATCAGAGGTTCCCCCATCGACTTCGTTAACGGGCAGAGTATGTCATCCACCGGTTTCGACGCATCGGCTTCCCGCACGGTTCCCCGAAAACCGAACCCGCGAATGTCACGGCGAGTCCGCCCCGCCCGCCCCTTCGACTTTATCGTTCCCTCATGCGCACGCACACGCTGGATCATCCGCTCGTGGCGATACTGCTCACCACGCTCCGGGACGAAAGCACACCCGATCCCGCCTTCCGGGCCGCCCTGCGAGACCTGTCCAGATTGCTGGTCTACGAGGCGCTGCGCGACGCCCCGGTGGAGCATTTCGACATCACCACACCGGTCGCGGCCACCCGGGGTGTACGGCTGGCGCGCCCGCCGCTGCTGGTCCCGGTGCTGCGGGCCGGACTCGGCATGGTCGACGCGGCCACCGATCTGATCCCCGATTCGCAGGTGGGATTCGTCGGTGTCGCCCGGAACGAGGAGACCCACCGGCCCGTGCCGTATCTGGAATCGCTGCCCGCCGATCTCTCGGCCACTCCCGTCATGGTCCTGGACCCGATGCTGGCCACCGGCGGATCCATGCTGCACACACTGGGTTTGCTGGCCGACCGCGGCGCCTCCGACATCACCGCCGTCTGCGTGGTGGCGGCCCCGGAAGGGATAGCGGCGCTGGCGGGTTCGGGTTATCCGGTCCGGCTGGTGACCGCGGTCATCGACGACCGGCTCAACGAAGACGCCTACATCGTGCCCGGACTCGGGGATGCCGGGGACCGGCAGTTCGGTCCGCGCTGAACCCGCTCAGCGGGCCAGTGTGTGGCAGTAGTCGCGCAGCTCCGAGAGTTGCTCCCGCGCGGTCGCGCGGCCGGTTCGCAACGCGCCGGGGCCGGAGACCTCGTGGATCACCTCCAGATAGCATTTGAGCTTCGGTTCGGTGCCCGAGGGCCGGACGACCATCCGCAGCCCGGCACCGGTGAACACCAATGCGTCGGTGCGCATCCGGCCACGTGACGCCGACATATCGGTGTACTCCACCGCGGTCCCCGCCAGTGTCCGCGGCGGCGCCGCACGCAGGGCGTTCACCACCTCGGCGGCCGCCCGCTGGTCCGGCAGGCGCAGCGAGACCTGATCGCCGGCGTGCACGCCGAACTCGACCGCCAGATCGTCCAGTTCGTCGTTCAGGGTGCGGCCGCGGGCGCGCAGGCGCGCCACCAGATCCGCCGCCAGCACCGCCGCGGAGACGCCGTCCTTGTCGCGGACGGTGGCGGGGTCCACGCAGTGGCCGATGGCCTCCTCGTAGGCGTAGACCAGCCCGTCGCCCGCGCGGGCCAGCCATTTGAACCCGGTGAGAGTTTCGGCGTAGCGGGCACCGCGCGCCGGAGCCAGCCGGGACAGCAGCCGGGACGAGACGATCGTGGTGGCGACCAGCGCGTCCGGCGCCGCGGTACGCAGCACATCGTCGGCCAGCAGCACCCCGGTCTCGTCGCCGCGCAGCATCCGCCAGCCGTCCGGCGTGGGCACGCCCAGTGCGCAGCGGTCCGCGTCCGGGTCCAGCGCGACGGCGAGATCGGCGTCCACCCGCTCGGCCGACCGCAACAGCAGATCCGCCGCCCCCGGCTCCTCCGGATTCGGGAACGCCACCGTGGGGAAATCGGGGTCGGGCGCGAATTGTTCGGCCACCGTGTGGATATCGGTGAACCCGGCCGAGCTGAGCGCCTGGACGGCGGTGGCGCCACCGACTCCGTGCATCGGTGTGAGAGCGATCCGGATCCCGGCCCGCTCCCCGGCGCCGCCGATGAGGTTCGGCAGTTGGGCGACCCGCGCCAGATAGCGCGCCAGGACGGCATCGCCCGATATGGCCACCGGGCTCCGGTCGATCGGTTCGGTGACCGCGGTGATCCGCTGTTCGATCTCGGTGTCCGCCGGTGGTGCGAGCTGGGCGCCGCCGTCCACGAACACCTTGTAGCCGTTATCGGCCGGTGGATTGTGGGACGCGGTGATCTGCACGCCCGCCACCGCACCGGATTCGCGCACGGCGAAGGCGGTGACCGGCGTCGGCAGGGGTTCGGGCAGCCGGATCACCGTGAAACCGGCCGCGGCCAGCACCTCGGCGGTGACCTCGGCGAACTCCACCGACCCGTGCCGGGCGTCCCGGCCGACCACGACCCGGCCGCCACCGAGACAGCGGTCCCGTAACCAGGCCGCGAGCCCGGCCGTGGCCCGGGCCACGGTGATCTCGTTCATTCCGTCCGGTCCGGGTGCCACCGGCCCGCGCAACCCCGCCGTCCCGAAAGTCAGCATCTACAGCTGCTCCAGCAACCCGCGCAGTAGTTTGCCCAGCCGCGGCGCCGCCGCGCGCCCCTCCGCCAGCACCTCGGCGTGGGTGAGCGGTGCGCCGGTGACCCCGGCCGCCAGATTCGTGACCAGCGAGATGCCCAGCAGTCTGACCCCGAGAGCACGTGCGGCGATGGCCTCGAGCACCGTCGACATCCCCACCAGATCGGCGCCGATCGTGGCCAGCATCCGGATCTCGGCGGGGGTCTCGTACTGCGGACCGGTGAGTCCCGCGTAGACGCCCTCGGTGAGTTCGGGGTCGATGCGGCGGGCGAGGTCGCGCAGCTCCGGATCCCAGGCGTCCACCATATCGACGAACGAGGCCCCGGTCAGCGGGGTCGTACCGGTGAGGTTCAGGTGATCGCGCACCAGTACCGCCTCCCCGACCCGCAGGCCCGGCCGGATACCACCGGCGGCATTGGTGAGGATCACCGTCTCCGCGCCCGCCGCGACCGCGGTACGCAACGGATGCACGACCTCCTCGGCCGAATGGCCCTCGTACAGATGCTGTCGCCCCATCAGCACCAGGGTGTCGGTACCGCCTACCGATACCGAGACCACCCGCCCTACATGGCCCTGCGCAGTAGGCGCGGCGAACCCGGGTAATTCCGGCATCGGGATCTCGGCGTTCGGGGTCCCGAGTTCGGCGACGGCGTCCTGCCACCCCGAACCCAGTACCACTGCGACCCGGTGTCGATCCACCGACGACCGGGCCGCGATCTCCTCGGCGGCCTCTTCGGCAAGCATGGCGGTCAGTGTATGGCCTCGCGCGCTCCCGGCCCGCCCGAACCACCCGCGCCGTCGGCGGCTCCGGCGCCCACCGGCGCCCGCCCACCGACCTGTAGCCGATACGCTGCACAGATGCCGTACCTGGAACGTGATGGGAACGTTTTCGTGCTGTCGCTGGGCAACGAGGGCCAGACCGACAGCGAGAACCGCTTCAGCCACGAGTGGATAGACGAGACACACGCGCTGCTGGACACCGTGGCCGTCAGTGAGGGGCCCGCCGCGCTGGTCACCACGGCCACCGGGAAATTCTTCAGCAACGGGCTCGATACCGACTGGCTGTTCGCGAATCTCGACCGGATGCACGGCTACCTCGACCGCGTGCACAGCGTGTTCAGCCGGATCCTGGCCTTCCCGCTGCCCACCGTCGCCGCCGTCAACGGCCATGCGTTCGGCGCCGGAGCGATGCTCGCGACCTCGCACGACTTCCGGGTGATGCGCGCCGATCGCGGGTTCTGGTGCCTACCCGAGGTGCATCTGGGGATGCCGTTCACCGTCGGGATGAATGCCCTGCTCAGCAGCCGGTTGACCAACCAGGTGGCGCTCACCGCGATGACCACCGGGCACCGTTTCGGTGCCGCGGAGGCACTCGCGTCGGGAATCGTCGACGATATCGCCGAGGCCGAGGCGTTGCGCGCCGCCGCAGTGGAGCGGGCCGCGGGGCTGGCCGCCAACCGGACCCCCAGCCTGCCCGCGATCAAACGTTCCCTGCACGCCCCGGCCCTGTCGGGACTGGCGGTACCCACCACTCCCGATAACCTGGCATTCGCCTCGAACTAGCGTCGAACGAGCGCGCGGCCGGCGGCCGGAGCGGTGGCCGCCCGCCCGGATGCGCGGGTGCGGCGCGGATGCCGTCGCGCACGGATCCGGCAGCGGTGCGAAACTGGAGGTTACGGCTGTTCCCCGGGGGATAGCGGAACCGCCGGTATGTACCGCGGCCACGGTCGCGGCCGATACGTGTACGGGTGGGCCGTGCACGCGCAGAAGTGGTTCGCAGCTGCTCGTTCTACGACAGGAGGACATTCGGTGAGCACAACCGGCCGTACGGTGCGAGACGGACAGGACGCGGTGACGGCGTGGCTGGCCGAGCACACGGTCGATCTCGTTCAATGGCGCCGGCACATCCACGCCAACCCGGAATTATCCCGCACCGAGTTCGCGACCACCGAATTCGTCGGCACCTGGCTGACGAAGGCCGGACTCGCGTTCCGGGTACTGCCGACCGGTACCGGCCTGATCTGCGATATCGGTCCCGAGAACGCGCCGCGTATCGCGTTGCGCGCCGATATGGACGCGCTGGCGCTCCAGGAATTCACCGGGCGCCCCTTCGCCTCCACGGTGCCCGGCGTCTCGCACGCCTGTGGGCACGACGCGCACACCAGCATCCTGCTCGGCACCGCCCTGGCACTGGCCGACCTCGACCTACCGGTAGGCGTCCGGCTGATCTTCCAGCACGCCGAGGAAGTCATGCCCGGAGGTGCCATCGATATGGTGGCGAGCGGTGCCGTGAACGGTGTGGACCGGGTGTTCGCCCTGCATTGCGACCCCCGGCTGGAGGCCGGCAAGGTCGGTATCCGGGTCGGCGCCATCACCTCCGCCGCCGACACCGTCGAACTGGTCCTGGACTCGCCCGGCGGGCACACCTCACGCCCACATCTCACCAGCGACCTCGTCTACGCCATCGGCACCGTGATCACCGGCCTGCCCGGTCTGCTCACCCGCCGGATCGATCCACGCACCAGCACGGTCATGGTGTGGGGAGCGGTCAGCGCCGGTAAGGCGCCCAATGCGATCCCGCAGACCGGCATGCTCACCGGCACGGTCCGCACCGGCGATCACACCACCTGGGCGCTGCTCGAACCGATGGTGCGCGAAATCGTCGACGGGCTGCTCGCCCCGACCGGAGTGCGCTACCAGCTGGACTACCGGCGGGGTGTGCCACCGGTGGTCAACGACGAGCAATCGGTCCGCATGTTCAGCGACGCGGTACGTGCCATCGGCCCCGACGCCCTCGCCGACACCCCCCAATCCGGCGGCGGCGAGGATTTCTCCTGGTACCTGGAGGAAGTGCCCGGCGCCATGGCCCGGCTCGGGGTCTGGTCGGGTGAAGGTCCCCAGCTCGACCTGCATCAACCGACCTTCGATATCGACGAGCGCGCGCTGCCGGTAGGAGTGCGGACGCTGACCAATATCGTGCTCCAGGCGGGACAGGAACCGGTGTGACGGTTGCGGCCGGTGGACCGCGGAACACGATCCACCGGCACGCCGGAAATCTGTGGACGGTGCCTGCCGCCCGGTCCGGACAGCGGCCGTCCTCGACCACCGCGGCGATCCACTTGTGGATGCCCACTCACCGGCACGAATACGCAGCTGAGAAAGCAGCCACGTACCCCGAGATCTCGAACGCCAGAGTGACCGCAAGAGCCGTCACAACCCCCCCGAGTCGAGTCATACGAGACACCACAAAGGGTTGAGGCCCGTCCCGCCCCTTGGCCGAAGGTGCTCAAAGGTCACCTTCCGCGGACGGCCCACCGCACGTCGCATGCGCCGAAGGCGCGAGTCTCGAGGCCTGAACGGCGGGACACCAGGGGGCCTCGACCGCGCGCGCCAGCGCGCCGAAAACACAGGGCCTCGACCCCGCGACGCCGAAGGCGGCGCCAAAACAACTCAGCTGAAGTTGTTCCCGGGGCCCACGTTCCGGCTGTTGCGGGTGCGGAGTGCGTGCACGTACTCCTCCGGTGCCCCGGCCTTCTCGGCCGCGTCGGCCATCACACCTATATAACGCGCCGACGGGAGTCCGCCCTCGTAGGCGTCGAGGACGTACAGCCAGGCGAGGATCGGGTCGGCGCCGCTGCCGGGGCTGGGGGTGACACGGAGCCGGATCTTGCGGTGGATCCCGAAATCGGAGCCCTCCCAACGGTCGAGCCGCTGCTCGTCTTCGGGGGAGACGTCGTAGAGCACGACGAAGACCCGGGAGCCGGGTTCTTCCACGACAGTGGCGAGCGGACCTTCCCAGCCGATATCGTCCCCGCTGAACGTGAGGCGCCAGCCCTCCAGCCAGCCCGTCCCGGACATGGGGGAGTGCGGACAGCGCTCGAGCATCTGGGTCGAATCCATATTGGACCCGTAGGCAGCGTAGATCGGCACACCGGCAGCTTAGTTGTGTGGTCGGTCTCACCGGTACGGGGCGTCGTAAATCGTGTCCCGGGATGCGTTTCTGCAATGCCCGGAATGCCGGTGGTCTGCGCCCAGCTGCACCTATCGGGCGTACCTTCGCCTTCGCTGCGGCCGTGCGCGGGCTGTGGATGGGCTGTGCCCAGCAGTGTTCATCGGGCGTACCTTCGCCTTCGCTGCGGCCGTGCGCGGGCTGTGGATGGGCTGTGCCCAGCAGTGTTCATCGGGCGTACCTCCGGCGTCGCTGCGGCTGTGCCCGGAGTGTGGATGGGCTGCGCCCACCAGGCGTACCTCCGGCTTCGCCGCGGCCTGCGCGGAGTGCGGATGGGCTGCGCCCAACTGCGCCTATTAGGCTGGGTCCGGCGAGTGAAGGCCGCGAAGCTGCCGCGCCGCGCGCGGGTGATTAGGACAGGGGAACGAATGACCCGCATTGCGATCATCGGTGGCGGACCGGCCGGTTACGAGGCGGCGCTGGTCGCGGCTCAGCACGGCGCGCAGGTGGTGCTGATCGATTCCGACGGTATCGGCGGGGCGTGTGTGCTCTGGGATTGCGTGCCGTCGAAGACCTTCATCGCTTCCACCGGCGTGCGGACCGATCTGCGGCGGGCCCGGAATCTGGGGATCACGCTCGATCCGAGCCAGGCCGAGGTGCGGTTGCCCGAGGTGAACGAGCGGGTGAAAGCGCTGGCGCTGGCGCAGTCCTCGGATATCCGGTCCAAACTGCAGGCGGCGGGAGTGCGGGTGCTGCCGGGGCGGGGTCGGTTGGCGGGGCCGGGTTCGGGCCGGTCGACGCATCGGGTGGTGGTGTCGTTTCCGGATTCGACGGAGGAGGCCGTCGAGGCCGAGGTGGTGCTGATCGCGACCGGCGCCTCGCCGCGGGTGCTGCCCGGTGCCGTACCGGACGGGGAGCGGATCCTGAACTGGCGTCAGCTCTACGATCTGGCGGAGCTGCCGGAGACCCTGGTGGTGGTCGGATCCGGTGTGACCGGTGCCGAATTCGTTTCCGCGTACACGGAAATGGGGGTGCGGGTGATCCTGGTGTCGAGCCGGGACCGGGTGCTGCCCGGTGAGGACGCCGATGCCGCGCTGGTGCTGGAGGACGCCTTCGCCGAACGCGGTGTGGAACTGGTGAAGCATGCCCGCGCCGACAAGGTCGAGCGCACGGGTGATTCGGTGGTGGTCACCCTGGCCGACGGCCGCACGGTCTCCGGGTCACATGCGCTGATGACGGTCGGATCCACCCCGAACACCGGTGATCTGGGTCTGGAGCAGGCCGGTATCGAACTCGATCGCGGTGGGTACCTGCGGGTGGATCGCGTATCACGGACCGCGGTGCCCGGTATCTACGCGGCGGGGGACTGCACGGGACTGTTGCCGTTGGCCTCGGTGGCCGCCATGCAGGGCCGGATCGCCATGTACCACGCGCTGGGCGAAGGGGTCAGCCCGATCCGGCTCAAAACGGTGGCCTCGGCGGTGTTCACCCGGCCGGAGATCGCGACCGTGGGAGTGAGTCAGACCGCGATCGACGACGGTGAGGTGCCGGCACGGACGGTGATGCTGCCGCTCAACACCAATCCGCGCGCGAAGATGTCGGGGCTGCGGCGCGGCTTCGTCAAGATCTTCTGCCGGCCGGCGACGGGTGTGGTGATCGGTGGTGTGGTCGTGGCGCCGATCGCCTCGGAGTTGATCCTGCCGATCGCGCTCGCGGTTCAGAACAACCTGACGGTCAATGATCTGGCGCAGACATTCTCGGTATATCCGTCGCTCACCGGATCGGTTATGGAAGCCGCGCGCCAGCTCATGCGCCACGACGACTTGGGGTAGGAAAGGCGCGAAGTTCCTGGATGTGTCACAGCTTTTTCACGCGCGGGTCACCCGTGAGTGTTCCTGCCGGTGGTGAGTTTTCGCCACATTGCCGGAACTGCTCGAGTATGGTTCACTTCCCAGGCAGAGATGCGATCGACGGGCGGTCGCGAGGTTTGGTGCCGGGGGGTTCGTCCTTTCGGACTCGGACAGCGAGGCCCACTGCGGGTCACCGCTGGAGTTCGTGTCTCGGATGAGACGGAACTGGATGTGAGCCGCAGGTAGCGCCGCATCCGGGAAAGGGATTGGGCGAAAAGTGAAACATCGTAAGCCGAACCGGGCGGGCCGGGCGGTGGCGAGCACTTCGCTGCCTCTCGCAACTGCCGCGGCCATGGCCATTTTCGCGTCGCCGGCGGGGGCCGTTCCGAGCGATCAGCCGGCGACACCGACGACACCGGCGCCGGCGCCTTCGCAGCCGGGCACCAACGACCAGCAGAACGGTCCGGAGACCACTCCGAGCCAGCCGGGCGTGCAGAACGACCAGGAGCAGCCGGGGAGCAGCCCCACGCCGAGCCCGAGTCAGCCCGGGGTCACCACCCCGGAGAAGGACGGTCCGAACGACCAGGGCCTGACCGGCCCCGGGCCGACGCAGCCGGGTGTCACCACCCCGCGTGTGGCGCCGCTGCCGGTGCCGGGTCAGCCCGCTCCGGCGCAGCCGGCCATCTCGCCGAATACACCGCAGGGTCAGCAGCCGCCGCCCGCGCAGCCGGGTGACGCTCCCGCCGCGACGCCGGATACCGACGGCGAGAACGCGCAGCCGGGTGCCCCGCAGACCGATACCCTGATCGAGCCGCAGAGCCCGCAGTGGCAGGCGCCGAGTCTGGACGAGGCGCCGGTGGCGCCGGTCGTCGAGATGCAGGGTCCGCATATGGAGATCGGTGCCGCCGTCGACGGTGGTGCGCTGGCTCCGGGGCATTTCGCGAACACCCACCACTTCTCCAACCAGTCCGGCTATGTCGGTACCGCCGGTTTCCGTACCCCCACGGGCACGGGCGAGGCCGGTATCTCGGTGGAGTTCGTCGACGAGAACACCATCAACGTTTCGACGTTCACCGGCGGTAACGGCGTGCCGGACAACCGGCTCGACCATGTCATCGACACCACTCCGGTGAATACGGCGAAGGCCGCGGTCGAACATTGGATCGCGCAGCAGCCGGGCGGCGCCGCCGCGCTGGACGCGGCCGCCCAGATTCCGCCGCCGCCGCCGTTGCTGCCGCCGGGTAACTACCCGGAGCAGGGATTCAACCTCGGTGGCGTCAATACCCAGTGGGGTGGTTCACTCCAGTACTGACGCGAGTGAAATCTTGCCGGGTGGGGCGGTCGTGCACGGCCGCCCCACCCGCGTGTCTCGGAAGGGATAGGCTGTGACCGGCGAGGGCGAAGGCAAAGAGCGCGAACCCGACCGGGCGGATTTCGGACCTCCCACCGGCGATTTCGGTCCGCCGGTATCGGAGTTCGGCCCGCCGACGGGCGAGCTACCGGTGCCGGGCTGGAAGCCGACTCCACGCCCGGAGGATTCCGGGCTGACCTGGCGGCCGGCCCCCGGTTCGGGGACTTCGCCGCCGGAGCCGCCGCCGGTTCCGCCGCCACCGCCCCAGTATCGGGCCCCGGACAGTTCCACTCCGGTCCAGCGTCCGACGCCGACCGATTCCCGCCCGGTATCGCGGCCCGCGCCCGGCGTACCCGATCCGGATTCGGCCACGGTCCGTCATCAGATCCCGCCGGAGCCGACGGTGCGCAATACTGCCGACCGTGTGCCGGAGTCGGAGCAGGCCACGGTCCGTCACCACACCGGGCCGGATCTGCGCTGGCCGTCGCCGAACCAGCCGCACGAGTCCGGTGCGACCGATCCGGTCGGGTCGGCGCCGCGGCCGCGGCCCGGTGGTCTGTCCTGGGACAGCGATCCCATCGCGCAGAAGCTGACCCCGCAGTCGGTGGCCGGTGCGCTCTCGGCGAAACCACGCCGCAACGTCCCGGCCGGCCGGATCGTGACGGTGGTCGCGGTACTGGTCGCGCTGGTCGCAGTAGGGGTGGCGATCGTCGTGGTGAGCGGCGGTGACGACCAACCGTCGGCGCCACCGGTGGCCGATTCCGCGCTGAGTTGCCCGGCGAGCGAGGCGGACGGGGTGACCGTCGGCGACGGGGTCGGGGATACGACCAGCGGCGCGGGAGCCGTGCTCGGATTCCAGCACCAGTTCTATGTGGAGCGCAGCGGTGCCGGCGCCCGGCAGTTCGTCGCCGCGGATTCACCCACGATTTCCGACGCGGCGACGATCCAGGACGCGATCGACACGCATATCCCGGCGGGGACCGAGCACTGTGTCCGGATCACCGAGCGCGCGCCGGCCTCCTTCGACGTCGATCTCACCGAATTGCAGCCGGACGGGAAGCGGACCGTGTACAAGCAGACGGTGACCACGGTGGAGCGGGACGGCAAAACCGTGCTGTGGGTGATCGCGGACCGCCGCTGATCTCAGTATGTGAAATCACAATGCCAAATGGTGAAAATTCATGGGATGATCGGGTGTACTACCAGGTAATTCCCCGGAGGCCCCATGTCGCATTACGAACCGCCGCTGGCCGGCAAGCTGGCCGGCCTCACCAGCTCCGCCATTCGTGACCTGCTGAAACTCACCGCCGATCCGAATATCGTGAGCCTGGCCGGCGGACTGCCCGACGCCGAACTCATGCCCGGTGCCCGGATCGCCGCCGCGGCCGATACGGCACTGGGCGGCAGCGCCACGCTCCAGTACACCGAATCGCCGGGGTGGGGACCGCTGCGTGAGGTACTGGTCGGCCGGGAATCGGACCGGCTCGGGCGCCGGGTCGATATCGCCGAGGTCTTCGTGACCCACGGTTCGCAGCAGGCGCTGTCGCTGCTCGCGGAGGTACTACTGGACCCGGGCGCGCTGGTGGTGGTCGAAGATCCCGCCTATGTGGGCGCGCTACAGGTGTTCCGGGCGGCCGGTGCGCGGATCGTCGCGGTTCCGCTGGACGACGAGGGGCTGCGAATCGACCTGCTCGCCGACCTGATCGCCGGCGGGGAACGGCCGGCCGTCGTGCACACCGTGAGCAATTTCCACAACCCGGGCGGCGTGACCATGAGTACGCGCCGCCGGCAGGCGCTGGCGGCGCTGGCCGAGGAACACGGGTTCTGGGTGATCGAGGACGATCCCTACGGCGAACTCTGGTTCGATCGGCCCGCACCCGCACCGGTGGCCTCGTATTCGCGATCGGTGATCCGGCTCTCCTCGGCATCGAAGATCATCGCGCCCGCGCTGCGCGTGGGCTGGATGGTGGCACCGGAACGCGTATGCCGCGCCGTGGAACTGCTGAAACAGGGCGCCGACCTGTGCGGTTCGGCATTGACCCAGCAGATCGCCGCCGAACTGCTCGCCGACACCACCTGGCTGGACGGGCATATCGAAACCGTCCGCAGTGTGTACGCGGTGCGTGCCAAAGCCCTGGTCGAGGCCGCGCGGGACAACTTCGGCGATACTCTGCGCTGCTCGGCGGCGTCCGGCGGCATGTTCGTCTGGGCGGAGTTCACCGACGGTACCGATACCACCGAGTTGCTGCCCCGGGCGCTCGACGCCGGTGTCGCCTTCGTACCGGGCCGGGCGTTCGCGGTGAGCGAGCCCTATACGAACGCGGCGCGGATGTGTTTCACCACCGCCGCACCGGAGGTGCTCGCCGAAGCGATGTCACGGCTGGCCAGGGCCGCCGACCGCCGGGTACCGGTTCAATCGGCCCAGTTGTAGGTGCGTTCGACCGCCTTGTTCCAATCGCCGAGCCGGGATTCGCGTTCGGCGTCGGACATGGCCGGGGTCCAGGTCTTCTCCGCGGTCCAATTGGCCCGGATATCGTCGGTGCCCGACCAGTATCCGACTGCCAGCCCGGCCGCGTACGCGGCTCCGAGTGCCGTGGTCTCGTTGACCCGCGGGCGGACGACCGGCAGTTCGAGAATATCGGCCTGGAACTGCATGAGCAGGTCGTTCTCGACCATTCCGCCGTCGACCTTGAGCGCGGTCGCCTCGAGATCCAGGGACCGGGCCTCGGCGTCGGCGCGCATGGCGTCCATCACCTCGCGGGTCTGGAAGGCCGTCGACTCCAGGATCGCGCGGGCCAGATGGGCCTTGGTGACGAACCGGGTGAGACCGGCGATCACCCCGCGGGCGTCGGGTCGCCAGCGCGGGGCGAACAGACCGGAGAAGGCCGGGACGATATACGCGCCGCCGTTGTCGTCCACCGTGCGCGCGAGATCTTCGATCTCCGGTGCCGCGGAGATGATGCCGAGATTGTCCCGGAACCATTGCACCAGCGCGCCGGTGACGGCGATCGACCCCTCCAGCGCGTAGACCGGCGGTTGCTCCCCCAGCCGGTAGCAGACCGTGGTGAGCAGGCCGTGCTCGCTGAAAACCGGGGTGGTGCCGGTGTTGAGCAGCATGAAATTGCCGGTGCCGTAGGTGTTCTTGGCCTCCCCGGGCGCCAGGCACGCCTGGCCGAACATCGCGGCCTGCTGATCGCCGAGGATACCGGCGACCGGTACTCCGGCCAGTGGTCCCGTACCGATCTCCGCGTAGATCTCCGAGGAACTGCGGATCTCCGGGAGCATCGCGGTGGGCACCCCGATCTCCGCGCAGATCCGCTCGTCCCAGGCGAGGGTGCGCAGATCCATGAGCAGGGTGCGGGAGGCATTGGTGGCATCGGTGATGTGGCGGCCGGTCAGCTGCCACAGCAGCCAGCTGTCCACGGTCCCGAAACACAGTTCGCCCGCTTCGGCGCGTTCCCGCGCGCCCGGCACGGTATCCAGGATCCAGCGCACCTTCGGTCCGGAGAAATAGGTCGACAGCGGCAGTCCGGTGCGTTCGGCGTAGCGCGCCGCGCCGAGATCCCCGGCGAGTTCGGTGCACAGACGGTCGGTACGGGTGTCCTGCCAGACGATGGCGTTGTGCACGGGCCGGCCGGTCGCGCGCTCCCAGACGACGGTGGTCTCGCGCTGGTTGGTGACACCGACCGCCGCGATATCGGCGGCGGTGATCCCCGCCTCGTCCAGGACGGCGCCCAGCACGAATTCGGTATTGCGCCACAGTGTTTCCGGATCGTGCTCGACCCAGCCCGGCTTCGGGAAGATCTGATCGTGCTCGCGCTGGGCCACGCCCGCGATCTGTCCCTGCCGGTCGAACAGTATGCATCTGCTCGAGGTCGTGCCCTGGTCGATGGCGGCCACATAGCGCATGGCAGGAGGCTAGCGTAATTCGGCATGTCGGTGACGGCTGTCTCCCTGCCGGAGTTCACCGCGTTTTCCGCCTACGCTGTAGATCGGAAGCGGGAACCCACAGCTGAACTCAGTTTTCGCCGCGGCCTCGGCGGGTCGCCTGAATCTGCTTCGAGGGAGGGATCATGAGTATGGAGTCGGGATCGCAGTTGCTCGGGCCGGATCAGCGTCGTGCGGCGTGGGACCGTCTGGGCAAGGAACATTTCGATGTGGTGGTGGTCGGCGGCGGGGTCGTCGGGGCCGGAATCGCGCTCGACGCGGCGACCCGGGGGTTGCGGGTGGCGCTGGTGGAGGCGCGGG
The DNA here is from genome assembly GCF_053605105.1 of Nocardia sp. NPDC003963. Taxonomy (NCBI): domain Bacteria; kingdom Bacillati; phylum Actinomycetota; class Actinomycetes; order Mycobacteriales; family Nocardiaceae; genus Nocardia; species Nocardia sp. NPDC003963. The sequence goes on along the minus strand of NZ_JBSGIP010000032.1, from coordinate 24,142 downwards.
ATCTGGCCTCGGGTACCTCGAGCCGGTCGTCCAAGATGTTCCACGGGGGTCTGCGGTATCTGGAACAGCTCGAATTCGGGCTCGTTCGCGAGGCGCTGAAGGAACGCGAACTGTCCATGTCGCGGCTCGCGCCGCATCTGGTGAAACCGCTGCGCTTCCTCTATCCGCTCACCCGGCGCGCGTGGGAGCGGCCCTACGTCGCGGCGGGGCTGTTCCTCTACGACACGATGGGCGGCGCGAAATCCGTTCCGGGGCAGCGGCATCTGAGTCGCCACGGCGCCCTGCGGCTGGCCCCGGGCCTGCGGCGCAACTCGATGATCGGGGGCATCAGCTACTACGACACCGTCGTCGACGATGCCCGTCACACCATGATGGTGGCCCGTACCGCGGCGCATTACGGTGCGGTTATCCGCACCTCCACCCAGGTGGTGGGGTTCCTGCGGGAGGCCGACCGGGTGGTCGGGGTGCAGGTACGCGACAGCGAAGACGGCACCACCGGCGAAGTCCGGGGACATGTGGTGATCAACGCGGCCGGGGTGTGGACCGACGAGGTACAGGCGCTGTCCCAGCAGCGGGGCCGGTTCCATGTGCGGGCGTCCAAGGGCGTGCATATCGTGGTCCCGCGGGACCGGATAGTCAGCGATGCCGCGATCATCCTGCGGACGGCCACATCGGTGCTGTTCGTGATCCCCTGGGGCGCGCACTGGATCGTCGGCACCACCGACAGCGACTGGAATCTCGATCTGGCCCACCCCGCTGCCACCAAGGCCGATATCGACTACCTGCTGGACCGGGTGAACGAGGTACTGGTCACGCCCCTCACTCCTGCCGATATCGACGGTGTGTACGCGGGTCTGCGGCCGCTGCTGGCCGGCGAGAGCGACGAGACCTCCAAGCTTTCGCGCGAGCACGCGGTGGCGCGGATAGCGCCGGGACTGGTGGCGATCGCGGGCGGGAAATACACGACTTATCGGGTGATGGCCTACGACGCGGTGGACGAGGCCGCCCAGGACATCCCGGCCCGGGTCTCCCCGTCGATCACCGAGAAGGTGCCGCTGCTCGGCGCCGACGGATATTTCGCGCTGGTCAACCAGACCGTGCAACTGGCCGAGGAGTACGGGGTGCACCCGTACCGGGTGAAACATCTCCTGGACCGCTACGGCTCGCTCATCGACGAGGTCATGGCACTGGCGGCCGATCGCCCCGATCTCAAACAGCCGATCGCGGCGGCTCCCTCCTACCTCCGGGTGGAAGCGGTATACGCGGCGGCCGCGGAGGGCGCGCTACATCTCGACGACGTACTCGCCCGACGCACCCGGATCTCCATCGAGTACGCGCACCGCGGCGCCGAATGCGCCGACGAGGTCGCCGGGCTCATCGCCCCGGTGCTCGGCTGGAGCGATGCGGAGACCGATCGGGAGATCCGGACCTATCTCGCCCGGGTGGATGCCGAGGTCCGGTCCCAGGCCCAGCCCGACGACGCCTCGGCCGACGCGCTGCGGATCGCGGCACCGGAACCCCGCCCGGAGATCCTGGAACCGGTACCCACCGACGGCTGAACCGTGCCGTAGCGGCGCCGTGCCACCGTTCAGTGCGGAGCGGGGGAGTGGTTCGGCGCCGTGGTGGCCGCCGGTCCCAGCGGTACCGGGGCCGGCGCCTGCCGTGCGGCGGCGGGATGCAGCAGGAAGTAACAGAACACCGCGGTGGCCACTACTGCCAGCACCGCGGAGAGCAGCTTGCCGGTGACGGCGGCCAGGTGGACGGTTCGGGCGTTCATGGGACCTGCTTCCAGTGCGGTACCCGTGTGTCGTCGGAAAGCGGCCGAACATTACTGCGCTCATGGCTGCCGTCACAGAGAGGGCGGCGGCCGGTATGCGCCAGCGTACGGGTTCAGACCGGCAGAACCTGGCATTTCGGGCAGTAGTAGATCCCGCGTTCCCGTCGGCTCACCCGGTCGTAGCCGGGCACGGTTTCGCCCAGCATCTCCACCCGCAGCGAGGTCCCGCATCGCCGGCACGGCCGCGGGGCCCGGCCGTAGGCCAGCGGCCGCCAGGGCGGTTCGTGCGCGGCCCGGTACAGCACCCGATGTGCCTCGTGCACCAGCGCGGACAGATCGTCCACCGCGCCGACCGGGAGTGCCGGATGGACCCGGCGCAGGTAGCAGATCTCGCTCCGGTAGATATTGCCGATTCCGGCCAGATTGCGCTGATCGAGCAGGGCGAGGCCGATCGGCCGGGCGGGATCACGGTTCAGCCGGGCCACCGCCTCCGCCGGGTCCCATCCGGGGCCCAGCAGATCGGGTCCGAGATGTTCGATCGCGCGGTCTTCCTCACCGCGCCGCAGGACCTCCACCAAGCCGAGATCGAACCCGACGGCCTCGGCGTCGGCGGTACCCAGCACGATCCGCGCGGCGACCCGCGGTTTGGTCCAGCGCTGGCCGCATCGGAAGACCCGCCAGCTACCCTCCATCTTCAGGTGGGTGTGCACACTGACGGTCTCGGTGCGGACGAACAGATGCTTTCCGTAGCTGCCGACGCTCTCGACGACCTGGCCGCGCAGATCGACGGTCGCGTAGCGGGGTACCCGGAAATCACTGCGGGTCAGTGTCGCACCGTCGAGCGCGGCCCGCAGGCGCGCGGCCGCGAGGAAGACGACATCACCCTCAGGCATGAGCGACTGTATCTTTCGGTGTCGCCGCCGGCACCGGGGGGGGGGGGCCGGGGCGTGTCGCCGGATCCGATCGCCCGGGTGGGCTCGGATCACCGTGAGTGCTCAATGGTCTCCGATCTATGGCCGGCCGACCGTACGTCGTAGCCGCAGGCCCTGCGGAGTCGAGGCGAAACCGGCTTCGCCGAGGAACGCGGCGAAGGTGTTGCCGTGCACCGATTCGCCGTCGACCCGGTCGATGACCAGCGAATCCGCCCGCCCGGTCCGTACGAGATCGGCCAGGGCTCCGGCCGCGGCCTGCCGGGCGGCGGGATCCTCGGTGCAGGTGAGCAAGGTCTTTCCGCCGCGTTCCAGGTAGAGGACGAGTTCGCCGTCGACCAGTACGACCAGTGCCCCCGCTTTCCGGCCCGGCCGGTGACCGGCGCCGCCCTCGGTTTTGGGCCAGGGCAGCGCGGCACCGTAGGGATTGGCCGGATCGCAGGCCGCCAGCGCGATCGCGGCGCCGGCGGGGCGGCGGTCGCCGTCGAAGGACCGCAGCCGGTCCACCACATCGGTGGTGGAGAACTGGGCGCCGCCGAGCGAATCGACGAAATACCCGCGGCGGCAGCGGCCGCGATCCTCGAACTCGCTGAGCACGCGGTATACGAGTGCGAAACCGCCGGGTACGCCCTCGCTCTGCACCGAGCCCTTGGTGAGGACGCCGTAGCGTTCCAGCAGCAGATCGGCGGTGGCGTGGGCGCGAACCGTATTGTCGGCCGCGCGGTCGGGTAGTAGTGACCAGCGGCCCGCCACGGTCGGCGGGCCGGAACGACTCGGCATCGCCGGCCGGGGCAGGTAGGTGCGGCCGCGGGGTGCGCGCCGCGGGGTCCGGTGCGCGGTCGGGGTCCGGGTCGAGCCCGACAGCCGGGCCCGGACCGGGGCGAAGGTGTCACCGGAGACCAGCCCCGCCCAGACCAGATCCCACAGGGCGGCCGCGACCCCCGCATCGTCGAGCAGGCCCGTCGCGTCCGACAGTTGACGGAAGAAATAGGCGCCACCGCTGTGCGGGACCGGTGGGGCGGTGGCGTCGCCGTCGCCGCCCCCCGGCTCGGTGCGGGCAGGGCCGGCACCGAGCGCGGTGAGCAGGGCGAGATGGGTTGCGGTGAACTCGGGTTCGTCGGCCGGTGGCAGGGTGAGGGGAGCCTGGTCGGCCGGGTGCAGTGCGATCCAGCCGTCCTTGGCGTTGATGACGCCGTGGCCGGACCAGCGGACTTCGCCGGTGGCCATGAGCTCGTCGAGGAAAGCGGGTGAGTAATCGCGGACCCGGGCCGGTAGGAGCAGTGATTCCCAGGCCGACGCCGGGACCGGGACTCCGGCGAGCTGCTCGACCACCGTCGCGACGCCGTCGATACCGCGTAGTTCTCCGGTGCCGATGTGCTGCCAGTCGGGTAGGAAGCGGCCGAAGGTCCCGGTGGATACCGGTTCGACCTCGTGCCGGGCGGCGGCCAGACTGCGCCGCCGCAGCCGTCGCAGGACCTGGGCGTCGCACCATTCCGACCCGCCGGCCGCCGGGGTGAACTCGCCCTCCACCACTCGTTTCTCGGCCACCAGCCGGTGTAGTGCCGAACCCGCGACCGCGATACCCAGCCCGAACCGGTGCGCGACCGATTCCGTGGTGAAGGGCCCGTGCGTCCGGGCGTAGCGGGCCACCAGATCGCCGAGCGGGTCGGGGACCGGTTCGATGAAGGCGGCCGGGGTGCCGATCGGCAGCGGCACACCCAGTGCATCGCGCAGGCGGGCGGCGTCCTCGATCGCGGCCCACCACACCCGGCCCGCATAGGACACCTCGAGCGCGCGCCGCGCGCCGGCCAGTTCGGCGAACCACTCCGCCGGGTCCGCGCGGCAGCGCTGCCGCGCTTCGGCCGCGGTGAGCGGTCCGAGCAACCGCAGCAGATCGGCCAGACCCTCCATATCGCGGGCCTGCCGTTCCGGGGTGAGCCGCTGGAGCTCCAGTTCGACCTGGGCGATGACCTCGCTGTCCAGCAGTTCCCGTAGTTCGACCCGGCCGAGGAGTTCGGCGAGCAGGGTGGAGTCCAGGGACAGCGCGGCGGCCCGGCGTTCGGCCAGAGGGCTGTCGCCGTCGTACATGAACTGGCCGATGTAGTCGAACAGCAGGGCGTTGGCGAACGGTGACGGGGTGGCGGTCTCGACTTCGATCAGCCGCACCTGACGGCGGGCCACCCCGGTGAGCAGATCCCGCAGCGCGGGCAGGTCGTACACATCGCGCAGACATTCGCGCACCGTTTCCAGCAGGATCGGGAAATCCGGGAACTTGCGCGCCACGTCGAGCAATTGGGCCGAACGCTGGCGCTGCTGCCACAGCGGCGCGCGACGTCCGGGATCGCGGCGCGGCAGCAGCAGCGCCCGGGCGGCGCACTCCCGGAAACGGGAGGCGAACAGCGCCGAGCCACCGATCTGTTCGGTGACCAGCTCGTCGATCTCGTCCGGTTCGAAGACGAACAGTTCCGCCCCCGGCGGCTCGTCGGTGGTATCGGGAAGCCGCACCACGATGCCGTCGTCGGAGGCATTGGGCGCGGCGTCGACACCGAAGCGTTCGCGTAACCGGGCGCCCACCGCCAGCGCCCAGGCCGCGTGTACCGGCAGCCCGTAGGGCGAATGCAGGACCAGCCGCCAGTCACCGAGTTCGTCACGGAAGCGCTCGACCACCAGTGTCCGGTCGGTGGGTAACCGGCCGGTGGCCCGGCGCTGATCCTCCAGCAGCGCACCGAGATTGGCGGTGGCATTGGCGTCCAGGCCGGCGGCGGTCGTCTGTTCGGCCAGTGTTTCCGGCGAGCTCTGCGAACCGGCTCGCCGTACGAATTCACCCAGCGCGGCACCGAGTTCGGCGGGCCGGCCGAGCGAATCACCGTGCCAGAACGGCAACCGCCCGGGCTGCCCGAACGCGGGGGTGACCAGTACGCGGTCATAGGTGATGTCCTCGATCCGCCAGCTGGTGGCGCCGAGGGCGAAAACATCGCCGACCCGGGATTCGTAGACCATCTCCTCGTCGAGTTCGCCCACCCGCGAGGCCTTCTCGCCGACCATGTACACCGCGAACATGCCGCGATCGGGGATCGCGCCGCCCGAGGTCACCGCGAGACGCTGGGCACCGGGCCGGCCGGTGAGCGTGCCGGCGTCGCGGTCCCACACCAATCGCGGCCGGAGTTCGGCGAATTCGTCGGAGGGATAGCGCCCCGCCAGCAGATCGAGCACCGCCTCGTAGGAGGAGCGGGGCAGTGACGCGTAACTGCCGGTGCCGCGCACGGTATCGAACCAGGCGTCGACGTCCAGCGGTTCCAGGGCGCAGGCCGCGACCGTCTGCTGGGCGAGGATATCGAGGGGGTGTGCCGGTATCTTCAGCGCCTCGATCTGTCCGGACAGCATTCGCTGGGCGGCCACCGCGCAGTGCACCACATCGGTGCGGTGCTTGGGGAAGAGCACCCCGCGTGATATCTCGCCCACCTGGTGTCCGGCCCGCCCGATCCGCTGTAGCCCACTGGCCACCGAAGGCGGCGCCTCGACCTGGACCACCAGGTCCACCGCGCCCATATCGATACCCAGTTCGAGACTGCTGGTGGCCACCACACAGCGCAACCGGCCGCTTTTGAGGTCGTCTTCGATGAGGGCCCGCTGCTCCTTGCTCACCGATCCGTGGTGGGCGCGGGCGAGCAGTGCGTCGGCACCGTGGTTGACCTCGGTGGACGGGCCGAGCTGCGCGGGTGGCGGGTGGGCGGTTTCGACGGACTCGCCGAGCCGGTCGGCGTAGGTTTCGTTCAGGCGGGCGGTCAGTCGTTCGGCGAGCCGGCGCGAATTGGCGAATACGATCGAGGAGCGGTGTGCCAGCACCAGTTCGACGATCGCCTCGTCCACATGCGGCCACAGCGAGCCGGGCTGGTCCGAATCGCCGGGCTCGGTCATATCCGGGACCGGGACCCGCACCGAGAGGTCGAAGGTTTTGGGTGCCGGCGGGGAGACGATGGTGATCGGTGCCGACCCCACCAGGAACCGGCCCACTTCCGTCGGCGGCCGCACGGTCGCGGAAAGACCGATCCGCTGGGCCGGCCGCTCGGTGAGGGAATCCAGCCGGGCGAGGGAGAGCGCGAGATGCGATCCGCGTTTGGATCCGGCGATGGCGTGGACCTCGTCCACGATGACGGTTCGTACGCCACGCAGGGTCTCCCGGGCCGCGGAGGTGAGCATCAGGAACAGCGATTCCGGGGTGGTGATGAGGATATCCGGCGGGGTGCGCTGTAATCGCCGGCGTTCCTGGGTGGTGGTATCGCCGGAACGGACGCCCACGCTGATATCCGGCGCGGGCAGTCCGAGGCGGCGGGCGGTCTGGCGCACCCCCACCAGGGGTGCCCGCAGATTTCGCTCCACGTCCACGGCCAGCGCTTTGAGCGGCGAGATATAGAGCACCGAGGTACCCGGCTCCGGGGTTTCCGCCGCGGCCAGCCGGTCGATGGCCCACAGGAACGCCGACAGGGTCTTACCGGACCCTGTCGGTGCGATCACCAGCGTGTGCTCACCGGCCGCGATCGCCTGCCACGCCCCCAGCTGCGCGGCCGTCGGCGCGGGGAACGCACCGTCGAACCACTGCTGGGTGGCGGCGGAGAACTCGGTCACGGAACCCAGTGTGCACCGGGGCACCGACATCGAAGCGGACGAGGTTCGGGCCCGGCCCGCCCGGGCGTGGGAACGGTCAGGCCGGGGCCTCGTCGACCAGATGGGGGCCGATGATCCCCGGATCGGCGAATTCGGTCTCGGCGAGGTCGGGGGAGAGCAGATCCGGGGTGTGGTCCTCCCCGATGATCCCGGCCAGCCGGACCAGATCCGCGGTGGTCAGCCCGCCGATCGGCCGGAACTCCCGGCTGAGTCTGCGGCGGAGGAACTCGGTACGGGATATACCCAGGCCATTGGCTTGCCGGTCGATCTCGTCGATGACCGCACCGGGAACGGCACGGATCAGGATATCTGTCATCCTCGATCACCTCCTGCTGGCAGCGGGGCACGATGGGCCGGGAGCCGGTGGTGCTGATGGCCGGCTACCGGTGACAGTCCGGCATTTCTATGCTGCGACGGTGCCTGGTGTTCGAAAACTCGACCTGATCTCCCACGGTGTCACCGAGGCGTCGCGGGTGGCGCGCTTCCCGGCCGACGAACCGCTCACCCCGGCGGGGCGGGCGGCGCTGGCGGACCGGGCGGTCGAACCACCGGCGGGCGCACTGGTGCTCGCGGGCCCGGAGCGGCGGACCGGAGAAACTGCCCGATTGCTGGGCTTGGACGCCGCACCACTGTCGAGGTTACGCGATCTCGACAGCGGCGACTGGCGTGGTACGGAACTCGGCCTGTTGGCGCCGGAGAAATTGGGTCGCTGGCTGACCGATCCGGGGTACCGCGAGCACAATGGCGAATCTGTTCTGGACGTGATCGAACGGGCCCGCGGCTGGCTGGCCGAGGTGGCCGCCGGGGATCGATCGCATACCGTCGCGGTGACACATCCGGCGGTCGTCCGGGCCGTGCTGGTGGTCGCTCTGGACACCGCGCCGGAATCGTTCTGGCGCTTCGATGTGGCGCCGGGTGCCCGGGTCCGGTTGCACCACCGGAGCGCGTGGACGCTGCGACTGAACTGAGCGGCCCGCCCCGGCTACAGAGCGACCGTGGTGCCGAAGGACAGCGGGAAATCGCGGAAGGTGATACTCGCCGGCGCTGCGCCGGCCGGTAGGCCGTAGACGAGGTGGGTACCCAGTGATTCGCCCGGCTGCAGGTTGCGCGGTGCGGCCGCGGCGGCGGCGCGCTGGGCGGTGGCCGTGACATCCGGGCCGTATTTCGCGCCCGCCGTATCGTTGAGCTCCTGCCCGAGCGGCAGGTAGGTCTTCGGCTGGGCGGCGATATTGCGGACGGTGAAGCTGACCACCACGAACGTCCCCTCGGCACGTTCGATCCCGACCGCGCTCACCCCGGTCTCCACATTCAGCACGGCGAATTCGAAACCGCCGTCCCGGACCGCGACGCCCGGATCGGCCACCGTCGCGCTCGCCGGACCGCTGTCCCCGCTGAAGAACCGGATCGACCCGGCACCTTCGACCAGCGCGGCGACACAACCGCCGATCAGTACCAGAGGCACCACCACCAGCACTGTCAGCCACAGCAGCAGCCGCCGCAATCGGCTCTTGCGGCGCCGGGGTGGTTTCGCGCGTGGTGCGGGACGACGGGGCGGGGGTCCCGGATAGTGGGGTGCGGGGCGATTCGGCGCGGCCGGTGGACCCCCGTTGCCCCGGGCGTGCGGTGCGGCGCCGGCGATCTGCGCCGGGCTCCCGGGTCGCATCCCGGTCTCCAACCGGGTATAGGCCCGGGTGGGCGGGTATGCGGGCGCATGCGCCGCCGCGCCGGGAGCGTGTTCGGTGTAGGCGCGGGTCGGTCGGTATCCGGGGGTGGGTGCCGGCCCGTCGGGAGCGTGTTCGGTGTAGGCGCGGGTCGGTCGGTATGCCGGGGTGTGCGCGGGCTCCCCGGGCCGGTACTCGGTATACGCCCGGGTGGACGGGTGAGCGGCCGCGGACCGGTCGTCCAATTCGTAGTGGCGCGTCCCGGGATGCTCCACCTCCTGGACGGTGGGAGCCGCGGGCACAACGCCCGCCAGGGCAGCCGCGGCGGCTCGGGCGAAAACCCCGGCGCTGGGATAACGGTCGTCGGGATCCTTGGCCATCGCACGGGCGATCACCCGGTCCAGTTCCACCGGAATCCCCGGCACCAGGGCGCGCACACTGGGCGGTGTGGTCGTGAGGTGGTCGTGCATCTGCCGGGCCGGATCGGTTTCGCCGAACGGGCGCACACCGGCCAGGCATTCGTAGAGCACGCAGCCGAGGGAGTAGATGTCGGCGCGGGCGTCGGTTTCTCCGGTGAACCGTTCGGGCGCCATATACGCCCAGGTGCCGACGGTCAGACCCGATGCCGTGAGGGCGGCACTGTCGGTACCCCGGGCGATACCGAAGTCGATGAGATAGGCGAAACCGTCGCGCCGGACGACGATATTGGACGGTTTCACATCCCGGTGCACCAGTCCGGCCCGATGCGCGGCATCCAGCGCCGCCGCGGTCTGGGTGACGATATCGACCGCGCGCGCGGGATCCAGCGCGCCGTCCGCGCGCAGGATCCGGCCCAGATCGTCGCCCTCGACGAATTCCATCTCGATGAACAGCCGGCCGTCCAGCGCGCCGTGCGCGTGGATGGGCACGATATGGCTGTCGTGCAGCCGGGCGGCGAGTTCGGCCTCGCGTTCGAATCGGCTCCGGTAGGTCCGGTCGGCGGCGAGTTCGGCGGGCAGCAGCTTCAGCGCGACCAGTCCGCCCGGGCGTCCCCCGGCCGGTTCGGCGTGGGCGAGCCATACCTGGCCCATCCCGCCCTGGCCGAGCAATCGCTCGAGCCGGTAGCGGCCCAATCGCTGCCCGGTCATAACGCACCCTTCTCGATCAACGCCGGCCCGCGGTCCGGGCGGTCGTGGTGATCGGAGGACCCGCCCGGGGGCCGGACTGTACACCGACCCTAATGGGCCCGGACGGCGAAGCCCATCCGTGGTCGCGCCCGGTTGGAGCGCAACGCCGGGCAAACCCGCCCCGGCCTGGCGCCGCGGCCCGGTGTGAGCTTCCCGACCGTCGCCACGAACCGGGCGTGAGCGCCTCGACCGGCTGTGCCAGGGTGTCCGGATGGAGGCGATCGAGATCAACGCGGGCGCATGGTATCTGCGCGCCCTGCGTGCCGACGAGCGGATCGACGACCGGCCCGCGCTGGCCGCGGGCGGGATCACCGATCCGGATTATGTGGCCCGGCGGGGCGCGCAGTGGGCCGAGGAGTCCCACTTCTCCTGGGCGGTCTGCGAACCGACCACCGCGGAACTGGTGGCCGAGGTCGGCGTGACGCCCCGTCCGGACGGGACCGCGGCCGTCGAGGGCTGGGCCCGGCCGGGTCACAAGGCGGCGCTGGCCGTCGCGGCGGCGGCGGTGCGCCGATTCGCCGCGGGCGCGCTGGGTTTGCGTCCCGACCCGGTCTGATCGGGCCGGGAAAGTCAGTCGAGGTCGGTGAGTACGCGGTCCAGTGCGGCCACCGCCGCGGTGAGTTCACCGGGCTCGACGGTCAGCGGTGGCCGGAAGCGGATACCGCGTTCCCCGGTGCCGATCATCAGCACTCGTTCGCGTTCGCGCAGGGCGGTGAGCACGGTATCGCGGAAGGTGCTGTCGGGCAGCGTGACAGCGCACATGAGCCCCCGGCCGCGTGGTTCGGTGACCGCGGGACGGCGATCGGCGAGTTCGCGCAGCAGGTTCAGCAGTGTCCGGCCCTGTTCGGTGGCGCGGTCGACCAGTCCGTCGCGTTCGATCACCTCGAGGATGCGGGTCGTCCGCACCATATCGGCGAGATTGCCGCCCCAGGTGGAATTGAGTCGTGAGGACACCGCGAACACATTGTCGGGGACCTCGTCGAGCCGGCCGCCGGCCATGATCCCGCACACCTGTGTCTTCTTGCCGAAGGCCACCACATCCGGTTCGAGCCCGAGTTGCTGGTAGGCCCAGGTGCTTCCGGTCATCCCGACACCGGTCTGTACCTCGTCGAGGATGAACAGCGCGTCGTTGGCGTGGCACAGTTCCTGGACGGCCCGCAGGAATTGCGGCCGCATATGCCGGTCGCCGCCTTCGCCCTGGATGGGTTCGGCGATGAAGCAGGCGATGCCGTTGGGCCGGTCGGTGAACGCGCGCGTGGCCTGTTCGAGCGCGCGGCGCTCCGCCGCCTCGATATCGATATCGGTTCCGGAGCAGGGGGTTTCGATCCGCGGCCAATCGAACGCGGGGAACCGCGCGGTTTTGACCGGATCGGTATTGGTCAGTGACAGGGTGTATCCGGAACGCCCGTGGAACGCGCCGGTCAGGTGCAGGACTCCCGCCTCGTGGCCGGGAAGGGTTGTCCGGCCGTGCATCTCGTTGTGCCGGCTCTTCCAGTCGAATGCGGTCTTGAGCGCGTTCTCCACCGCGAGGGCGCCGCCGTCGATGAAGAACAGATGCGGCAGGCGGGGATCGCCGAGCACCCGGACGAAGGTGTCCACGAATCGCGCCATCTCGACCGTGTAGATATCGGAGTTGCTCGGCTTGTTCAGTGCGGCCGTGAGCAATTCGGCGCGGAACCCGGCGTCCCCGGCCAGGTCGGGATGGTTCATACCCAAGGCGCTGGAGGCGAAGAAACCGAACATATCGAGATAGTCGGTGCCGTCGCGCGCGTCCACCAGATGGCAGCCGTGGGATGCGCCCAGGTCGAGTACCAGGTCGAAACCGTCGGCGAGCATACTGCCCGACAGGGTCTCGAACACGCGTGATGCGGGGATGCGGCCGTTTGTTCTGCCACCGCCCGTGCCGGAGTGCTCCAGTTCGATGGTCACACTCCGACGGTACGGGACCGGCGACCGGCTTGTCAGGAAGATTTTCTGACAAGTCCGTAACTAAAGGGACTTGTTACGGTATCGACTACTTTTCGTAGAATGTCTGCAGGATTATGGTGCTCCGGGTCCGGACATTGGCCGTCGCCCGGATCTGCTGCAGCAACTGTTCCAGATGCCGCGGCGAGGCCACCCGCACCAGCAGGATGTAGCTCTCGTCGCCCGCCACCGAATGGCAGGCCTCGATCCCGGGCATGTTCTGCAACGCCGCCGGGGCATCGTCGGGCTGGGAAGGATCGAGAGGAGTGATCGCCACAAATGCCGACAACAGCTGTCCCAGTGCTTCGGGGTCGACATTCGCGGTGTAACCACGGATCACGCCGCGCGCCTCGAGCCTGCGCACCCGTGACTGCACGGCGGATACCGAAAGACTCGCCTTCTCGGCCAGATTGGACAGGGTCGCCCGTCCATCGGCCATCAGTTCCCGGATCAACAGGCGATCGATCTCGTCCAGGGTTGGTTTTGCCGGTGTTTCCGCCATCAGCGAAGGCTAACGTAGCGGACACACCGCCGGAACCGTGTTGTGAACGTTCATTCTCCGGCCCCGCAAATCGCACAGCGTATTTCGTCCGGCCGAACCCGAGGAGTTCGCGATGACCGAGACCGACCGAACCGTCACCGTCGGATATGCCGACCGGGCCGCGGTCCTGCTGCGTTCGCTGGAGATCGAGTGCCCGGCGACGGGCGGAATGTTCGTGCACTGCCCGATCGACGGCGAAGTACTGATCGGACTGCGGCCCGACAGTCCCGCCGAGATCGATGCCGCGATCGGGGCGGCGGTAGACGCCTTCGGCTCCTGGCGCCTGGTCCCGGCACCGCAGCGGGCGGCCGTGATCCGTGAACTCGCCGTCCTGCTCCGCCGGCACCAGGACGAACTCGCCGAACTCGTCACTCTCGAAGTGGGCAAGATCCCCGCCGAGGCGCGCGGCGAGGTCCAGGAGATGATCGATATCTGCGAGTTCGCGGTGGGTCTGTCGCGCCAGCTCTACGGCTACACGATGGCCTCGGAACGGCCGGGCCACCGGCTCATGGAGACCTGGCATCCGCTCGGCGTGACCGGGGTGATCTCGGCCTTCAACTTCCCCATCGCAGTCTGGTCCTGGAATACCGCGCTCGCGTTGGTCTGCGGCGATACGGTGGTGTGGAAGCCCTCGGACCGCACACCGCTGACCGCGCTCGCCTGCCATACGCTGCTCCGCCGCGCGGCCGAAACCGTGGGTGCCGATCAGCGGATCCACCAGCTGATCCTGGGCCCGGCCTCAGCCGGAGTCCGGCTGACCGACGACGAACGGATCGCGCTGGTCAGCGCGACGGGGTCGGTGGCGATGGGACGTGCGGTCGCACCGCGGGTGGCCGCCCGGTTCGGCCGTTGCCTGCTGGAACTGGGCGGGAACAACGCCGCCGTGGTCGGCCCCTCCGCCGACCTCGATCTGGCGGTGCGCGGCATCGTCTTCGCCGCCGTCGGCACGGCCGGACAGCGCTGCACGAGTCTGCGCCGGCTCATCGTGCACTCCTCGGTGGCCGACGATCTGACCGGCCGCCTGGTGCGCGCCTACCGTCAGTTGCGGGTGGGCAACCCACTGGATCCGGGTGTCCAGGTGGGACCGCTGTGCGGGCCCGACGCCTGGGCGGGGATGTCGGACGCCCTCACCCGCGCGCGCGGCGACGGCGGTGAAGTGCTGTGCGGTGGCGACCGGGTGACACCCGAGGGCGTGGGGCCGGGTGGGGTCTACGCCGATCCGGCAATCGTGCGGATGCCCGCGCAGACCGAGGTGGTACGCGAGGAGACCTTCGCCCCGATCCTCTACGTGCTCACCTACGACGATTTCGATACGGCGCTGGCCCTGCACAACGGTGTCCCGCAGGGGCTGTCGTCGGCGATCTTCACCACCGATCAGCGGGAGGCCGAACGTTTCCTCGCCGCCGACGGTTCGGACTGCGGTATCGCCAATGTCAATATCGGTACCTCGGGTGCCGAGATCGGCGGCGCGTTCGGTGGTGAGAAACATACCGGTGGCGGCCGCGAATCGGGTTCGGACGCGTGGAAGGCGTACATGCGCCGCGCCACGAACACGATCAACTACTCCACCGAGCTGCCCCTCGCCCAGGGCATCCGGTTCGACTGACCCGAGTTCGCACACTCCCGCCTTCGAACGGTCCGCCTGCGTGGCCGGGCCCGCCCGGTTCCGGAGCGAAGGCGCGCGGCGACCGGTCGGCGACCCGGGGTCAACCGGGCCCCGGCCCGGCGGCGCCGAAGGCGACGCCGTCGACGCGACCCAGTTCGGCGAAGATCTCGGTCACCACGCGGCGGCCGATCTCCATTCCGCGCGCGAGGATGCCGGGATCGGTTTCGACACTGCTGATATCCGGCGACCCGGCCGGTGGATGGATCTGGCACGCGGCCGCGCCCATCCCGGCGATCACCCCGTCCTCCAGCGCCTGTTGGCCCGGCCGTAGCTTCCACGCCCGGTAGGCGCCGGGCGCGATGAACCGCATATAGGTACCGCCGACCACATCGTGCAGCCACGGTGCCGGTGGGCGGCGTTCGTCGGAGCGCCGGGTCCGCAGGATCAGTGCGTGGGTGGCGCCGGCCTTCAGTGCGCTGCGTACCGGGACCGTTTCCGAGAGCCCGCCGTCGAAATACCGTCGCCCGCCGAGTTCTACCGGGGGACCGGCCAGCAGCGGCAGTCCGGAGGAGGCCCGCAGCGCGGTCTGCAGTGTCGCCTTGTCGACGATGAACGGATGCAGGTCCACCGATGCACCGGTGTGGATATCGGTGGCGATGGGATGGAAAGTGGTCTCGTTGGCCAGGATCGCCGGGAAATCCATCGGATGCAGTCCGTCGTACACCTTGTGGACCAGATAGTTCAGGTCGAACGCGGGCCGGCCGCGCAACATCCGGGCCGGATCGATGGCCCGGCGCATGATCGCCGCGTCGGTCCAGGCCTTCAGCCCCCGGCCCGCCCGGCCGCACAGCAGCCAGGCCGCGTTGATCGCTCCCGCCGAGGTGCCGTACACGGCGTCGAAGACGCCGGCCAATCCGAGCTCCTCCAGCGCGTGCACCATGCCGCTGGAATACACCCCCCGGCTGCCACCACCCTCGACGACGAGGACGAGCCGACGACCGTCGGCTCGGCTACCGGATGCGAAACGGTCGCGGATCACCTCCGCGACCGTCGGTTGTCCTGGACTCACCAGGTCACCATACGCCGGGGCGGGTGCGGGCCATCGGCCGCGCACCCGCCCCGGAGCACTGTGCATCTACTGTTGGCTCGCTGGTCGGCATGCTGTCGCATACCGGTCGCGGCCCACGGCGAGGCGGCCGCGCCGCCGGGCCGGTTTTACTTGATCTCGGCGAGAACGGTGCCCTGGGTGATCGCGGCACCGGCGGCCACACTCAGCCCGGTCACCACACCGGCCTTGTGCGCGTTGACCGGGTTCTCCATCTTCATGGCCTCGAGCACCACGATCAGATCACCCGCCTCGACGGTCTGGCCTTCCTCGACCGCGACCTTGACGACCGTGCCCTGCATGGGCGCGGTGACGGCGTCACCGGAAGCCGCGCCGCCACCGGCACCACCGCGGGTACGCGGCTTCGGCTTCTTGCGCACCGCGCCGACCGCCGGAGCGCCCGATCCGACCGAGAACTGGCCCGGCAGCGAGACCTCGACCCGCCGGCCGCCGACTTCGACCACGACCTTCTGCCGCGGCTCGTCGTCCTCTTCGGCCGGAGCGCCGCCGGTGAAGGGCTCGACGGAGTTCTTCCACTCCGTTTCGATCCACTTGGTGTAGACATCGAACGACTCACCGTCGCCGACGAAGGCGGGATCCTCCACGATCGCCCGGTGGAACGGAATGACCGTGGCCAGCCCGTCCACATGGAATTCGGCGAGCGCGCGCCGGGCCCGCTCCAGGGCCTGCGTCCGGTTCTCGCCGGTGACGATCAGCTTGGCCAGCATCGAGTCGAACTGGCCGCCGATCACGCTGCCGGCCACCACACCGGAGTCCACGCGCACGCCCGGGCCGGTGGGCTCGGAGTACTCGGTGACCGGTCCGGGGGCGGGCAGGAAGCCGCGGCCCGCGTCCTCGCCGTTGATCCGGAATTCGAAGGAGTGACCGCGCGGGGTCGGATCCTCGGTGAGTTCCAGCTTCTCGCCGTTCGCGATGCGGAACTGCTGGCGGACCAGGTCGATACCCGAGGTCTCCTCGGTGACCGGGTGCTCGACCTGCAGGCGGGTGTTCACCTCGAGGAACGAGACGGTATCGCCCTGCACCAGGTATTCGACCGTGCCGGCGCCGTAGTAGCCGGCCTCTTTGCAGATGGCCTTGGCCGACGCGTGGATCCGGGCGCGCTGGTCGTCGGTCAGGAACGGGGCGGGAGCCTCCTCGACCAGCTTCTGGAAACGGCGCTGCAGCGAGCAGTCGCGGGTACCGGCGACGATCACATTGCCGTGCTGGTCGGCGATGACCTGGGCCTCGACGTGGCGGGCCTTGTCCAGGTACTGCTCGACGAAGCATTCGCCGCGACCGAAGGCGGCGACCGCCTCACGGGTGGCCGATTCGAACAGTTCGGGAATCTCTTCGATGGTGTGCGCGACCTTCATACCGCGGCCGCCGCCACCGAACGCGGCCTTGATCGCGACCGGTACGCCGTACTGCTTCGCGAACTCGACGACCTCGTCGGCGTTCTTCACCGGGTCCTTGGTACCCGCGGCCATCGGCGCCTTCGCCCGTTCGGCGATATGGCGTGCGGTGACCTTGTCACCGAGGTCGCGGATCGACTGGGGCGACGGGCCGATCCAGATCAGCCCGGCGTCGAGGACGGCCTGGGCGAACTCGGCATTCTCGGAGAGGAAGCCGTAACCCGGGTGGATGGCATCCGCGCCGGATTTGGCGGCGGCATCCAGAATCTTGTCGAAGACGAGGTACGACTCCGCGGAGGTCTGGCCGCCGAGGGCGAAGGCTTCGTCGGCGAGCTTGACGAAGGGTGCGTCGGCATCGGGTTCGGCGTAAACCGCGACACTGCCGAGACCGGCGTCCTTGGCCGCCCGGATAACGCGCACGGCAATCTCGCCTCGGTTAGCTACGAGTACCTTCGTGATCCGCGCGCTGGCATGGCTGGGCACTGAGCCTCCTGTGTGCAATCTCTTTGTTCGATGTGCGGGATGGGCCGCGCTTCGGCTCCGCTCCCGCGGATCGGGGTCCGCTGTCCGGCTTCCGAAGGTTCGGATCGCTTGGTGGGGCTCCGGGTCCGTGGGTTCGGATCCGCTACGCGGGCTCCGCGCCCGTGGTCGACACTAACTGTCTCGGGGCGAGTGTAGGCAGTCTGCCAACAAAGGCGGAACTCGGATAGGGCTACCGGGGAGTAGGTCCCAGGTCACAAACGTTCCTACCTGCGCATGTGGAAAACTCTCGGACCGCCGGTGCCGCTGCGCCCGTTCGTATCCCTCCCTTTCCGGTGTAAAGTCCGCGCCGGACCGGGCCGCTCATACACCACCCGTCACGATCGGCATCCGGACCGAATTCCCCCACTCCGTCCACGAGCCGTCGTAGTTGCGTACCGACTCCCGTCCCAGCAGATACTTCAGTACGAACCAGGTGTGGCTCGAGCGTTCGCCGACCCCGCTGTAGACGGTGAGTGGGCCCGCGTCGATACCGCCGTAGATCTCGTCCAGTTCGGCCCGGCCGCGGAAACGGCCGTCGATGGCGAGTGCGCTGGTCCAGGGGATGTTGACGGCAGTGGGGATATGCCCGCCGCGCAGTGCCGTGCCCGGACCGCCCGCACCCGGGTCGCCCGCGTACTCGTGCGGGGAACGCACATCCACCAGCGGATCGCCGAGATGGTCGAGGACATCCTCGCGGAAGGCCCGGAACTTCCGGTCGTCGCGTTCGGTGTCCGGGTACCGGCTGCGGGTGGGTTCGGGGGTTTCGAAGACCGTATCCCGGCCCTCGCCGATCCACGCGTCGCGGCCGCCGTCGAGCAGGCGGACGTCCGCGTGGCCGAACATGGTCAAAACCCACAGTGCGTGGGCGGCGTGGGAGTTACCGTCATTGCCGTACAGCACGACGGTGTCGTCGTGTTCGACGCCCTGGGAGCGCATGAGTTCGGTGAACCGTCCGCCATCGATATAGTCACGGGTCACCGGGTCGTCGAGGTCGCTGCGCCAGTCGAGCTTGCTGGCACCGGGAACATGGCCTATGCCGTAGAGGAGGACGTCGGCATTACATTCGATGATCTTCAGTCCGGGCGTGCCGAGGTTTGCCGACAGCCATTCCGTGGTTACCAGACGGTGTGGGTAAGCATAGGAAGCGAAGGCGGGATATGGGTCCGGGGCGACGGGCACGTTCGGGTTCCTTCACAGGAGGCGGGCAGTGCTGACGACAGGTTCGAGCCGCACTGTGGATAGTAAGTGTGACTTGTCGTGAACTTGTCGCAGAGCACAGAGTCGGTGCAATGGGCGATTTAATCGCACATATCTCCGATAAAGTCTCCCCGAAGGAGGGGTGAGCTATGTCTGATTCTTGGCCGCGGCGGCGCCTGCTCGCGATCCTCCGCGGCGCGAGCGAGCCCCTCGACGCACAGCAGCTGGCGCAGATCACCGGTCAGCATGTCACCACGGTGCGGTTCCATCTCGACATCCTCACCCGGGAATCACTGGTCCGGCAGTTCCAGCAACCGCCGCGCGGCCGGGGCCGACCACGGATCGGGTACAAGGCTGTCCAGCGGACCATCGGATACCAGGACCTGGCCCAGGTGCTGGCCGATCAGCTGGGGCCGGACGCGGAGCGGCAGGCGGCCGCGGGTCTGGCGGCCGGACGGGCCTGGGGCGACAAGCTCGATACGGCCGGTGAGCCGGTCGAATCGATGCGCGATGCCAAGGACCGTGTCGTCTCGCTGATGTCGGAGCTGGGTTTCGCCCCCGAACGGGACGGGCGCGAGGCCGCGCGCGACCCGGAGGAGAGCGCGGTGGTCCGGTTGACGGCGTGTCCGCTGCGCGATCTGGCGCGGACGCATACCGAAGTCGTGTGCGGGGTGCATCGCGGGCTCCTGGCGGCGCTGCTGGAGCGTTCCGGAGCGCAGGGCACGGTCGAGGCCGAACTGGTGCCGTTCGTGTCCGAGGAGACGTGTGAGGTGCGGTTGCGGCGGATCGCCGCGCCACCGGATCGGAACCCGGCTCCCGAAGCGGCCGAGCCCGCCGCGCGCCGGCGGCCGCAGCCCGGCCGGATCGACCCGGCCGCGGGGCAGGCCGCGCGGTTGTCCCGGGTCTCGGGGCAGACGGTGCCGCCGGGCAGCCAGCTGCCACCCGCGTCCGCCGCGCTGGATTCCGACCCGTTCCCGGCCGCTACCGGGCCGCTGACACCCGCTCGGCAGCAGGGCGGCCGGTCGTTCCGCGGCGGTCCGCCGTCAGGAGCGGTCGGTCCACAGCTGGGCGACGCCGACCCCCACTTCCTGGAGCAGTCGGCGCAGCAGTGGTAGGCCGATCCCGACGACGCTGGAGGGATCACCGTCGATCCGGTCGACGAACCAGCCGCCGAGGCCGTCCAGGGTGAACGCGCCGGCCACCTGCAACGGTTCGCCGGTGGCTATATAGGCGTCCAGTTCGGCGGGATCGGGTTTGCCGAAGTGCACGGTGGTGGCACTGCAGTCGACGGCCTCGGCGGTGACGGCACCGTCGCGCAGGCGCAGTACGCAGTGCCCGGTCACCAGATCCGCGAAATGACCGGCCATCGCCTGCCAGCGCGCCAGCGCCACCTCGGGTGTATGTGGTTTGCCCTGTAACTCGCCGTCGATCAGCAGCATCGAATCGCAGCCGACCACGACGAGATCGGATTCGCCCTCCGCGGTTCCACCGGTCAGGGTGGCCGCGACGGCCCGGGCTTTCGCCCGGGCCAGTTCGACGACCACTTCCTGCGGTCCGGTATCGGCCGGTAGGGCCGCCGCTACGGCGTCCTCGTCCACGTCCGATACCCGGACGACGGGTTCGATACCGGCGGCGCGCAGCACCGACCGGCGGGCAGGTGACGCGGAAGCGAGTACCAGCCGGGTCACGTCTGGGGATCTCCTGGGATAGGTGTCAGAACCGCAGATGTGACAGCTGCGGGTACGAGTACGGCGAGAACGGGGAGTTCCCGCGGTGCAGCAGTGTCGCCTGGCCCCACAGATCCTGCGGGCCGGAATCGGCGGGTGCCGAACCTGCGGCGGCGGCGGCGGTGAACACGCATACCAGTGCGGCGATCTCCGCGTCGGTGGGTGCGCCCTTCTCGATCACGAGGAACGGCTTCTCCCCGTTCGTCGCGGCGGCGGCACCCGCTTCGGCTTCGGTCGCGGTATCGACCGGCACATCCCTGGTGGCGAGGTCCAGTTCCGCTGCGACCAGTACTTCTTCTTCTGCCACGATCGTCACAGTGCCAGATCCTCTCTCTTGCCTAGAGCGGGCTCGCGCTGTTCAGCGAGCCGATCTTCGCTCACCGATCGCATACCCGAAACCAGTGTGCGGCCTACTGAGGGTATCGCCGGATCACAGCGGGATGTTGCCGTGTTTCTTCGGGGGCATGGTGACCATCTTCCGCTCGAGCAGCCGCAGCGCGGAGACGATCTGGCCGCGAGTGTGCGACGGCGGGATCACCGCGTCCACGTAACCGCGCTCGGCGGCCACGTACGGATTGACCAACGTGTCCTCGTACTCGTTCTGCAGCTCCAGACGCAGTTTGTCCACGTCGGACCCGTCGCGGGCGGCCTCGGCCAGCTTCTTGCGGTACACGAACCCGACCGCGCCGGACGCACCCATCACGGCGATCTGAGCGGTGGGCCAGGCCAGGTTCACATCGGCACCCATATGCTTGGAACCCATCACGTCGTAGGCGCCACCGTAAGCCTTGCGAGTGATGATCGTGATTTTTCCCACAGTGGCCTCACCGTAGGCGTAGAGCAGCTTGGCGCCGCGCCGGATGATGCCGTTGTATTCCTGGTCCGTACCGGGCAGGAAGCCGGGGACATCGACCAGGGTGATGATCGGGACGTTGAACGCATCGCAGGTGCGGACGAAGCGCGCGGCCTTCTCCGAGGCGTCGATATCGAGGCAGCCGGCGAACTGGGTCGGCTGGTTGGCGACGATGCCGACGCTGCGGCCGTCGACCCGGCCGAAGCCCACGATGATGTTCATGGCCCGCTCGGCCTGGATCTCGAGGAACTCGTCGTCGTCGAGCAGCCGACGGATGACCTCGTGCATGTCATAGGGCTGGTTCGGCGAATCCGGGATCAGGGAGTCGAGCTCGAGATCCTCTTCGGTGAGCGATTCCTCGATCGCGCCGGTGATGGGATCGGAGGCCGGGAAGCGCGGTGCCTCGGCGCGATTGTTGCTCGGCAGGTAGGACAGCAGATCCTTGACGTAATCCAGGGCGTCCTGTTCGCCGGAGGCCACATAGTGCGCGGATCCCGACTTCACCATATGAGTGTGGGCGCCGCCCAGCTCCTCCATGGTGACCTCTTCGCCGGTGACCGTTTTGATGACATCCGGTCCGGTGATGAACATCTGGCTGGTCTGGTCGACCATCACCACGAAATCGGTGAGCGCGGGGGAGTACACGTGTCCGCCCGCGGCGGCGCCCATGATGAGCGAGATCTGCGGGATCACGCCGGAGGCCTGGATATTGCGGTGGAAGATCTCGCCGTAGAGGCCGAGCGAGACCACACCCTCCTGGATGCGGGCGCCGGCGCCCTCGTTGATACCGACCAGTGGCCGGCCGGTCTTGAGCGCCAGGTCCATGACCTTGACGATCTTTTCGCCGTAGACCTCGCCCAGGCTGCCACCGAACACGGTCACGTCCTGGCTGAAGATGCACACCTCGCGACCGTCGATGGTGCCGTAGCCGGTCACCACGCCGTCGCCCAGCGGGCGCTGCTGGTCGAGCCCGAAGTTCACGCTGCGGTGCCGGGCCAGGGCGTCGAGTTCGACGAAGGAACCCTCGTCGAGCAGGGCGAGAATGCGCTCCCGCGCGGTCATCTTGCCCTTGGCGTGCACCTTGTCGATCGCGGCCTCACCCATCGGATGCTGGGCTTCTTCCAGCCGATTCCGCAGGTCAGCCAGTTTGCCGGCGGTGGTGTGGATATCGGGCGCACCTGCCGAATCCGGCGTGGGCTGCTGCTGGACACTCGTCATGGGTCGGAGTGTAACCAGAGCCGTACCGGACTGTTAACCCAGATCCAGCTACTGGTGAGTAGAACCCGGTCGAGAAAACCCCAGGTGGGCAAGTCGTCGCCGGTTCATATGTGTACCGGGAATCGCGGTGAACGTCCACTCGGCGCGCACGGTGAACCCTCACAAGATTACCGCGTCCGGGTCCTGGACGCGCGCCCGGGAATTAAATCGCTTTCGTGGAACTGGACTGGGCAATACCCTTGTAGCAGGCCACTTTTGGAGCACAGAAGGGGGGTGGCCTGCTATGTGGCATTGGACAACTCGAATCGGCGAATTCCCGGAGGCCGTCGCGTTCACCCGGGTTACCGAACCGGAGCCCACCATCACCGAAACCGTCACCGCGACCGAGGCCGGAACCGAGGAGACCGAAACCGTGGAAAACGACGCACTGTGCGAAGTTTCCCGGCCCAACGGTTACGACCTCGTCGGCTAGACCCGGAGGTCACCGCACCCGGCGTGCGGTGACCACCGGCCCGGCCGGATAACCTGCCCTCGTGCAGAGGCCACCGTTGGACGTCGAACATCTGCGGCGAGCGCTGACCGGGACCCCGGAACTGGCGTTCTACACCGGAATCGACGTGATCGAATCGACCGGATCCACCAACGCCGACCTGATCGCGCGCGCGGCCGACCCCGAGGTGGACCGCGTGGTCCTCGTCGCGGAGGCGCAGCAGAGCGGCCGCGGCCGGCTCGCCCGCGCGTGGGCGAGCCCGCCCCGCGCCCAGATCTCGCTGTCGCTGCTCATCCGGCCGGACGGCCTCGATCCCGAAACTCTCGGCTGGCTACCGCTGCTCACCGGGATCGCCGCGGTCGACGCACTCACCACGACCGCCGAGGTATCCGCGGCGCTGAAATGGCCCAACGATGTCCTGATCGAAGGCCGCAAGGTCGCGGGGATCCTCGCCGAAGTCGCGGCCGGCGGCCCCCGCCCGGCGATCGTCGTGGGAATCGGCATGAATGTGAGCCTCACCGCCGACGAACTACCGGTCCCGCACGCGACCTCGCTGCTCCTCAGCGGCGCCACCGATACCGACCGCACGCGTCTGGTGCTGTCGTTCCTCACCGAATTCGCCCGCCGCTATACGCGGTGGCAGGAATCCGGCTGGGCGAGTGGGCCGCTCGCCGACGCCTACCGGGAGCGCTGCGCGACGCTGGGGTCCCGGGTTCGGGCGGAACTGCCGGGAGGCGGGGTACTGACGGGTATCGCGCGCGATATCGATTCGGCGGGACGGTTGCTCATCGACGATCGAGCGGTCGCTGCGGGGGATGTGACGCATCTCCGGCCGGGGGAATGAGATATCGGCCGGGCGGTGGGGTGGGGTTCGGACGCTGTGGGGGTGTCCTGGTCGACGGGTGGTTGTTGTGAGGGGTGGGGGAAGTTTGCTGGTGGGGTGGGGATGAGCTCGCTGGTCGGGGCGGGAGTGAGTCGGGGCGGGAGTGAGCTTGCCGGTGGAGGTGGGAGCTGAGTTCGCCGGTGAGGTGGGAGCTGAGCTTGCTGGTGAGGTGGGAGCTGACCTTGCTGGTGAGGTGGGAGCTGAGCTTGCTGGTGGACAAGAGGTGAGCTTGTCGGTGGAGGTGGGGGATGTGGGGTTGCTCGTGAAGGTGCTGTGTTTTTGGCGCCGCCTTCGGCGTCGCGGGGGTTGAGGCCCCCTGGTGTCCCGCCGTTCAGGCCTCGAGACTCGCGCTTCGCGCATGCGCTTCGAGGCCTGAACGGCGGGACGGGCCTCAACCCTTGGAGGTGTCTCGTAAGACTCGACTC
>NZ_JBSGIP010000031.1:0-69306 GCF_053605105.1 Nocardia sp. NPDC003963 | reverse complement strand
CCCGCCCCGGTTCTGGAGCGACAGAGCGAAGGAGCGCAGCGACTGAGCGGCGGAGTGAAGAACCGGGGTTAATAGGGCCCCACCCCCGCGGCGCCGGAGGCGACGCCGAAAATACAGTAACGTCGATCACATGCACGACACCGATCTGGCTCAACCCTTCATCGCACAGTTGCGCGCGCAGGTCCGGCACGGGCTCACCGCTTCGCAGCAGTATCTGGCGGCCGCGGTGTACTTCGATATTCAACGGTTACCACAATTGTCCGGTCATTGTTATCGGCGCTCCGAAGAGCATCGTGGACATGCATTACGAATTGTGCAGTATCTGATCGACCGCGAGCTGGAGATAACCATCGGAGGATTGGAGGAAGTTCGCCAGACTTTCGAATCTCCGCGTACGGCAGTGGCTTTCCTGCTGGCCAGGGAGGAGACCTTGACCGATCAGGTGACCGAACTGGCCCGGTTGGCACGGGAATACGCGGATTTCTTGGGAGAGCAATTCACGAGCTGGCTTCTCGAATGCCAGCAACAGGACGTGTCCGGCATGTCTACACTGTTGGCGGTGGTCGATCGGTCGGCCGGAAACCTTTTCGACGTCGAGGAGTTCGTGGCTCGGGAGCTTCGTCAGGCAGTGCCCGCGGAGAACCACTCCGTTCCGAAAATGGCTGGAACAGGCCGTAATCGATAAGGCAACACTATCCTCAATTCGATAAGGCAACACTATCCTCATTAAGGATGCACTTGCATGACAGCGCCACTTTTCGGCGTTAATGTCAAGGCATGTCCAATCATCCGGAGAGCCCCCGCAGCAAATTCCACGGATTGCTGCACGATCAAATTCGGCACGAGTTCAATGCCGAGCACCAGTACATCGCCATCGCGGTGTGGTACGACAATGCGGACCTGCCGCGTCTCGCGAAGCTTTTCTACTCGCAGGCCGTGGAGGAACGCAACCACGCGATGATGATCGTCCAGTACTTCCTGGATCGGGACATCAGCGTCGACATTTCCGGCATCGATGCGGCGAAGTCGCAGTTCGAGACCGCCCGGGAGCCGATCGCCATGGCGCTCGATCAGGAGAAGACGGTCACCGATCAGATCGTCCAGCTCGCCAGCACCGCCCGCGAAGAGGGCGACTACCTGGGCGAGCAGTTCATGCAGTGGTTCCTCAAGGAGCAGGTGGAGGAAGTCGCGAAGATGACGACCCTGCTGACCGTCGCCGACCGGGCGGGTTCGAACCTGTTCGATCTCGAGGAGTTCGTCGCTCGCGAGATCAGCACCGACCCGACGAAGGTTTCGGGTGCGCCGTCGGCCGCCGGAGGCAGTGTCTGACAGGTAACGGCCCGCGTCCACCCGCCGATGAGTTCCGTGCGCACGGAACCGGGCGGGGATGACGTCGGTCCCGGGTGATGATTGATTGGAGCATCGGCCGTCCCGGCCCACTGCGCCGAGGTCGGGCGGCCGATGCTCCGTTACGTCAGCCGGCGCCGGGTCGTTGTGTCGGCTGACGTGGGTGTCGCCGGGGGGTTCCAGAAACGGCGACCTCTGAAACCTAGCCGAGATCGCCGTCGGAAAGAAGAGTTTTTCTAAAAATATTCCGGTTTATTCAGCGGAGGGTGACCTGCCGTGACCGGAGACCGTCCCGCGAGCGTCGCTGCTCCGGCGTCAGGGGGGTGTCCACCGCCAGCGCCGCGGCCAGCCTGTCCCCGAATTCCGCTGCCGGGGAAGCCCATTCGCTCACATGCCGGTCCGGGTCGAGATCGAATACCGGAACCAGCAGTCCATGGGTGCGGAAG
Source organism: Nocardia sp. NPDC003963 (assembly GCF_053605105.1). Lineage (NCBI taxonomy): Bacteria > Bacillati > Actinomycetota > Actinomycetes > Mycobacteriales > Nocardiaceae > Nocardia > Nocardia sp. NPDC003963. Next base: position 67,513 of record NZ_JBSGIP010000031.1, on the reverse strand, counting down.
GATCCCGCGAAGCGCGACCCCTCCCCCAGATTCAGCTCGCCGGCGGCGTGCAGCCGGGCGAGCGCCAGCATCAGATCGTCCTCGGACTCGGGGCGCACCCAGCGCAGATGTGCTTTCTCTCCGGCATCGACCCACCAGGCGGCCCCGACGGACTCTTTCCCGAGATCCAGCCGATCCGAAGGCATGATCGCCTGTTTCGCCTGTTCGATGGTCGCCGCGATCTGCGGATCCGGCTGCACCCCTTCGGGAACCCACCAGTCGAAATCCTGGTGAACGGTCAGTTCGAGCGGAGCGTCGGCCACCAGCACATCGACGAGCGAAGGGCCACCGGGCGCGGCATGCGCGACCGCCAGCGAATCGCCCGGATCGGCCGACTGGGTCCACAGAACGGACGCGGCGATATCCGCGGCCGGATCCGCACTCGGCGCCTGCACCTGCACGCCGACGTATCCGGTGGGCGAATCACCCGCACGGACCAGCGCGGAAACCGCGCCGGGCAGAACGGTCGCCAGCACCACGGTCCGCTCGGCGGCGACGCCTTCGGCCAGTTTCAGCTCGGCGGTCGCCGACGGTACGAATTCCCGTAGCGCGACCAGATCACATTCAGCGGCCAGGCCCTGGAAGGGCCGGGCGACAGCCTGTTCGGCCTCCTGCAACGCTGCCCGGCGTTCGGCCAGACGCTGAGCCCGGTTGCCGCCGGGTTTCGGACTATTGCGTTTGCTCTTACCCACGGCTGGTCAAACTACACGGCACCACACCGGATCAGCCGCAGGCCACGACTTTCAGCTGTTCGCCAGCACGGCTTTCGCGCGGCCCGGATGATTGGTCGCCACCCAGCTCACGCCGAGATCCGCGCACAACTGCATATCGTCGGGTTCGTCGACGGTCCAGCAATAGGTCGCCCGGCCCGCGGCGGCCGCCTTGTCGACCAGATCAGGATGTTCGCGCAGCGTTTTCACCGAGGGGCCGACCGCGGTCGCCCCTACCGTCGTGGCCGCGCTGCCACCCAGATAGCGCGATGATTCGCCCAGGAGGACCGTGGGCAGCAGAGGGGCGGCGCGGCGGATACGCCAGACCGCGGTGGCGGCGAAGGACATCACCACCGCGCGAGAATGAGCCGCCGAGGCCGGTGTGGCGATACCGAAGCGTTGCAGTTCGGCCAGCACCTTGTTCTCCACCAGCGAGCCGTACCGGACGGGATGCTTGGTTTCGATGAACAGTTTGGTCGGCCGGCTACGCCAATCGAGGACCAGGCCGATCAACTCGGTGAGTGTGAGAACCCCGGACGGGGCACCGTCACCGAAATCCAGATCTTTCAACTCGGCCAGCGTCAGTTCGCTGACCAGACCGCTACCGGAGGAGGTCCGATCCACCGTCCGGTCGTGGACACACACCAGATGCCCGTCCCGGGTGAGGCGGACATCGCATTCGACCCCGTCGGCGCCCTCTTCCAGGGCTAGTTCGTAGGCGGCCAGGGTGTGCTCGGGACGCGCCGCCGAGGCACCCCGGTGCGCGACCACGAACGGCGCACGGCCGTTCTGAACCGACTGGTCACTGCCCTCGCTCACTTGGCCACAACCTCCTGTGGTGCTCGGTCGGCGCCGTCGGGAGATTCGGCACCGTCGGCGTCCGCCGCGGTGCTCACCGTAGCGGTCGGCCCCGGATGCACCGGCTCGATCAACGGTGTCGCCGGATCGACCGCGACCACCCAGCGACGGGCCAGCCGACCGCGACCGCGCAGGTCGCGGCCCTCGATGGTGCGTACGACCCAGAGAGTCAGCACCGCGACACCGGCCGCGACCGCATCGGTGAATGCGGTGAAGAGCACACCGTCGGCCTTCGCCTGCAGCGAATCCGCGGTACGCCAGTACAGCGCCGCCACGGTGACGATGCCGCCGAACACCCAGGCGGCCCACCAGATGCGGACGGCGGTCCGGGCACGCGGATCCGCGTGCCCGGAAACCACTTCGGTGAGGAACACGCCGGGCCAGATCAGGTTGACCACCGGAATCAGACAGCCCAGGGCGAGCATGCGCGGCGACCGGGGGTCGCTGCCGCCCGTCGCCGCGAAGGCGACCCGCCTCGCTTCGATCAGCCATCCGAGGGTGGCGACCGCGGCGACGAGTGCCATGATCAGCGCGAACAGCGCGGCGGTGTTCACCAGCGCGTCGGAGAACCAGAGCAGTGGCGGCTCGATGAGACGAGTGCGGTTGCGCAACAGGATCAGGTAGCGGCCCGCTTCGGCGAGCGCCGCCACCCCGAAGAGGACCGCGGTGGCGAAGAGGGCAGCGTGGGTCCAGCGGGTCAGCGCGCTCAGCGGGCGGGGCCGGTGCCGGTCCGATTCCGGCTCCGCGACGGGCCGGTCCCGCAGCCCCCAACGCGGCATCTCCGCATACCGTGGTGTCCCGGCGTCGCGCCGGGCACCGTCGGAGATATGGGCGGAGCGTTCGACCCGACCGGGCCGGCGCGCGACCCAGCGGTAGTTACGGCGTTCGGGCGGGGCGTCGATCGGCCCCGGTGAGAGCAGTACGCCGCGGCAGCGCGGGCACCAGTGCATCGGCGGACCCTGCACCGCCCAGCGTGTACCGCAGCGGGCACAAGGCTGCACCACCGTACTCACCGCGCACCTCGCTTTTCGTCAGTAGATCTTCGCGGGCTCGTCACCCTCGGCGGTCAGTGGACGGCCGGTCTGCTGCCAGGCCACCATTCCGCCTACCACGTTCACCGCTTCGTAACCCACATTCGCGAGGAACTTCACGGCCTCGAACGAACGGCCACCCTGTCGGCACACCACGTAGAGCTCGGCGTCGGGATCCAGTTCGCCGTAGCGGGCGGGCACATCGGCGAGCGGAATATGCACCGCACCGGGTGCGTGGCCGAGCTGCCATTCGTCGTCTTCGCGCACATCGAGCAGGACGGCGGCCGCCGCCTCCCCGGGCGGATGGTCGAATTCAGTGGGCACGGCCTCGACCGGTACCGACGGGACTCCGAAGCTCGTCACCTCATTGATCCTGCCATAACCACCTGGGCGGCTGCCCGGCTCTCATGGGAGTGAACGGCCGGGCGCGGACTCCCGGCACAAGAGCCGGGCGCGCGGAGCCGCCTGCGCCGACACGCCCGACGATGCGGTGGATTCGCCGGACCGAGCCGACTCGCGCCGGACCGACCGATACGTTGGCGATGCCGGCGATATTTCATGAGTTATACGCATAACCCACTACGTAAAACGCTGGTATCAGCTATCATTCAGCGCACCATAGTCGCAGATAGCCACTCGCACTGGCTCTGACCTGCTGCAATGGTGAAGCCGTACGGCCGATCCGGTACTCCCCTCCAAAAATCCCGGAGCGGCCGTCCGGCCCCTCGATCGGGTCACGCGTCGTTGCGTGACCCGATATCGACTTGGACGCGGGGCACCCCGAATCGGTTCCGCCGGAATCGGAAATCGGCAAAATCCCCTGATCCGGGCACTGACCTCGGTAATCTGGCGCCATGACATCGACCAGGGGGTTACTCGACGAATTGGACGCGGCCGGCCTCGACAAGGCGCTGTCGGAGGCCGGATGTCTGGGATTGGAAGTCGATTCCGAGGCCAAACGACTGGAGCTCGATCTGGAGGTCCTGAGCCTACCGGAGCAAATCTCGGGCATATCGGAAGAAGCGCCGGAAAGGGATACCGACTGCAGGCGGGTACGGCTGGTCTTCCAGGGAGTCACCAGGATTGCCGCATCGTTGCGGATCCAGCGATGGGACGATCTGGAACCGCGGATCCTGCCACTGGACCTACCGGGGCTACCCGCCGCCGTCGCGAGTTTCGGCGGTAGCCGCCTGCACGGGTGGGAATTCGTCGATCTGGACGACAGCAGCTGGGCACTGTGGCGTGAACTGCTCAGTTTCGATACCACCATCGACACCGGGATCGCCCGGCATGTGCTGGAGTTCTCCCAGGAAGAGGGCATCGACCCGCGCGAGCTCGATATCCGGGTCTGGTTCGATTCGGTCACCGCACAGTCCACCAGCGGTAAGCCGATCCCGCTGCCGGAACTGGTCTCCGGATCCGCACGCTGGTGGGACGCCCACGACAAGGGCGACCCCCGGGCCGTCCACCCCGGTATCGCGCCGCCGCTCTGACGGCCTGCCCGGGATGCGCCGGGTGGCGTCCGCGCCGAGGTTTCGGCCGGATACCACCGCGGTGGCGTAGCGATAACACTTGACGGGGCGATCGGGCGGGGATCGGTGTGAAAATCCGATGTCCGCCCGGTCGGAGCCCGATCGACGCGGCCCCGAACAGGCCGCCGATTCGATCCGGGATGGTCGGTTTCCGCGCGATGTGGAATGGTGGGGCATCGGGGCGAGTTGGACCGATCGGGTGTACGAATGGTCGGGAGCATCCCGCACAGGACGCACTCGACCCCGACAAGGAAGGGACATTCGTGGCTGAGTACACGCTGCCAGATCTGGATTACGACTACGGCGCCCTGGAGCCGCATATCTCCGGGCAGATCAACGAGATTCACCACTCGAAGCACCACGCCACCTACGTGGCCGGGGTGAACACCGCGGTGGAGAAGCTCGAAGCGGCACGCGAAGCCGGTGATCACGGCGCCATCTTCTTGAACGAGAAGAACCTCGCCTTCCACCTCGGTGGCCATGTCAACCACTCCATCTGGTGGAAGAACCTCTCCCCCAACGGCGGCGACAAGCCGACCGGCGAACTGGCCGCCGCCATCGACGATCAGTTCGGCTCCTTCGACAAGTTCCGGGCGCAGTTCACCGCTGCCGCCAACGGCCTGCAGGGTTCGGGCTGGGCGGTGCTCGGCTACGACACCCTGGGCCAGAAACTGCTGACCTTCCAGCTGTACGACCAGCAGGCCAATGTGCCGCTCGGCATCATTCCGCTGCTGCAGGTCGATATGTGGGAGCACGCCTTCTACCTGCAGTACAAGAACGTCAAGGCCGACTACGTGAAGGCCTTCTGGAACGTGGTCAACTGGGCCGACGTCCAGGAGCGTTTCGCCAAGGCGACCAGCCAGGCGAAGGGCCTCATCTTCGGCTGAGCGCGACTGCGCGATCGAGTTCCGGCGAAAGATCCGCGGACCCCGTGTCCGCGGGTCTTTCGTCGTTTCTGCCCGAATTGGCACTCTCTGGTACTTGTGTGCCAGATGACTTGTGCGCGATCCTCGTCTTTCACAAGTTCGAGGACGGGCAAAGCCGCCCCCGGTAACGCACGGGAGGCATTATGCGCAGCAACAGTCCGATCGGCGTCACACCGTTTCACGCCGGTGGCACGCTGCGCGGGTTCGTCATCTCCGGGCGCTGGCCCGACACCACCAAAGAATGGTCGCAACTACTGGTACTCGCCGTGCGGGTGGCATCCATGCCCGGCCTGCTGACCACCTCCACCGTCTTCGGCGTCCGCGAAGAGCTGCCCGACGAGCCGGAACCGGATACGGTCGGCCTGGTGATAGCCGAGGGTCCCGTCCTGGGCGAGGACGGTGTGCGGCCCGGTCGATTCGCCGAGCACATCCCCCCGGCCCTGTTCATGCTCCACCCACCCGCCGAGACCAACCCCTCGCTACCGGAGTGCACCGGCGCCGCCTCCGGCTGCGTCCTGCTACCCGGAATTCCACATCTGGGGCTCGAACACCGTGCGGCCTGGGCCGAGGCGGAAGCGGACGGTACCGTCACTTCGCTGGTGAGCCGGGTGGGACTCGATCCGATCAGCGATCCGGATACTGCCGTACTGGCCATGCTGCTCGCAGCCTGACACCGGAACCGCGCCTCATCGACCGGAGGACACCTACCGGACGAACGGGACCCGGTGCCGATCATCACCGGCTTCGGATCGTCGACGCGACCCGGCGTGGCGGATTCGTCACCGCGCACCCCTCGATCCGCCGGGGGTGCCGGGCGCCTGGTCACCCGGGCCCGGCAGGCACCGCCGAGGCTGCCCATCCGGACCGGGTGATCGATATCGAGCACCGAAGATCCCGCAGGCTGCCCCGCGGCGTGGCGGATGGAGAACCTTCCGGATACAGCTGCGCTCATTCGGCAGACACGGCTCGCGGCGGCCGCGGCGGCCCGTGAGCCGCCGCCTCTCGGGCCGGGAAATCCGTCCGTACCGCGGGGGTTTCCGGTTCCCATATCGTTTGCGGGATCGATGCCAACAGTTCGTTCCGGGATGCCACGGAAGAGTTGGAGGGTACCCGAAACCTTCCGGTAGCTTCGCCAAACTTGCTGGCCCAAAACGTTTTTCACGATCGGCTTGTTGCCGTGAACCATCCGATGCGATAAGGTTGCTGACAGCGAAGGGGAGTAGCCCTCAATCACATGGTCGACATACTGACCCACCGTCAGCCGGTGGGTCCGGTCATGTGAACCGGTCCATCCGGTGGGCGAGACCTTCGGCCGAACAGCAATTACGTTGTCGGCCGGAGGCGAATCCGAATCCGGCCGACGAACCGGAGGATCGGGAGCACTCGTCGGATGATCGCCACCATCGGGCTCGCCATCGGCATCGTTTTCCTGGCCGAACTGGGTGACAAGTCCCAACTCATGGCCCTCACATTCGCCCTGCGCTATCGCTGGTGGGTGGTGCTGGGCGGAATCACGGCCGCGACCGCCGCGGTGCACATCATCTCGGTCGCGATCGGCCATTTCCTGGGCGCGGCCCTGCCGACCACCGCCATCGCCGCCGTGGCATCGATCACCTTCCTAGTCGTGGGCCTGTGGACACTGCGCGAACTGGTCACCGACACGGACGACGACGAAGAACCCGCACCGTCGCGGTTCGCCACCACAGCCCCCTTCCTGGTGGTGCTCTCCGCGTTCCTGCTGGCCGAGCTCGGTGATCGCACCATGTTCGCCACCGCGGCACTGGCCACCGACAACAACTGGGCGGCGGTCTGGCTGGGTTCGACGATCGGAATGGTCGCCGCCGATGCCCTGGCCATCGCCCTCGGCATCCTGGTCGGCAAACATCTGCCCGAACGCGCCATCGGCTTCGGCTCCGGACTGCTGTTCCTGTTCATCGGCGCACTCACCGGTATCGACACCGCGTTCCCCACGCTCGGCCTGGCGGGCGCGGCCGGTATCGCGCTGATCGTCCCGGCGGCAGCGGCCCTGGCGCTCTCGCTGCTGCGGACCCGCCGCGCGGCCGTGGATCGGCCCGCGACCGGGGCGGCTGCCACGGAGATCACGGACCGGCCGGCCGAGGAGCGTCGCTGAGGCCTATTTCGCCGATAAACGCAAGGGGACCGTCCACGACTCCGCCGTACCCACCGGTTAGGGTGCAATTGACGTTAGGCCAACTGGCTTGTCACGAACGAGAGGACCATCGTGGAGATTTCGGGTTCCGCCGCCATCGTCACCGGGGGCGCGTCCGGTCTGGGCGCCGCCACCGCCAAGCGTTTCGCCGATCTGGGCGCCACCGTCTTCGGGCTCGACGTACCGCAGTCGATCGAGCGCGCCGGCGACAATGTGCCCGACGGGGTCACTCTGCTCGCCGCTGATGTCACCAGCCACGAAGAGGTCGGTGCCGCCGTCGCCAAGGTGGTCGAATCCGGCACGCCGCTGCGTATCGTGGTCAACTGCGCCGGTGTCGGCTGGGCCGGTCGCATCCTGTCCAAGAACGGCCCGCACGATCTGGAGCTGTTCCGCACGGTGATCACCGTCAACCTGCTCGGTACCTTCAACGTGATGCGCCTGGCCGCCGATGCCATTGCCAAGACCGATGCCGTGGACGAGGCCGGTCAGCGCGGTGTGGTCATCAATACCGCTTCGGTGGCGGCGTTCGAGGGCCAGATCGGCCAGATCGCGTACTCGGCCTCCAAGGGCGGCGTGCACGGTATGACCGTTCCGGCGGCGCGCGACCTCGCGCAGTTCGGTATCCGCGTCAACACCATCGCCCCCGGCATCATCGACACCCCGATGCTGGCCGGTGTCACCGAGGAGTACCGCCAGGGCCTCGAGGCCGGTGTCCCGTTCCCGTCCCGGCTGGGCCGGCCCGACGAGTACGCGCAGCTCTCGCAGTACATCGTCGAGCACGACTACCTCAACGGCGAGACCATCCGCATGGACGGCGCGCTGCGCATGGCGCCGCGGTAGAGTCTTCGGGCCGTACAACGACGCCCGCTGTCCCGGCAATCCGGGGCGGCGGGCGTTCGTGTTCCGGATGCGGGTCAGCCGGCGCTGCCGGTCGGCGGGCGTTGCCGGTCGGTGCCGGTCGGCGGGCGCTGCTGGTCGGCCAGGCGGGCCCGCCAGGCATCGCAGACGGCACGGTCTGCCGACTCCCGATCGTTGCCGTCGACACGGCAGCCCGCGCGCGTGTACCCGTCACGATCGAAACCGCGGCGGTCGTAACCCCACCGGTCGTAGCCGTCGCGGTCGTACCCCGCCCGGTCGCGCCCGAAACTGTCGAGCCCGTCCTCGTCGTAGCCGCCGCGGTCGTAGCCGAAGAAGTCGAGCCCGTCCTCGTCGTAGCCGTCGCGGTCGTAGCCGGAAAGGTTGAACCCATCCTTGTCATAGCCGCCGCGATCGCGACCGAACCGGTCGTAGCCGTTCTTGTCGTAGCCGTCCTCGTCGTAGCCGAAGGTGTCGTAGTCGCCGGAGACGGCAGCGATATGCGTCGTGGCCGGGCCGGCACCCTGTTCCGCCGACGCCGGTACAGCCACCAGGGCGGGTGCGGCAAGCAGCGCGCCGAGCAATGAGATCCGAAGCAATGAGTTACGTAGCCCGCGGTGCGCGGTAGCTGTCGGCATGATCAATCTCCTGTCCGGAACACGTTTCGCATTCCGGACGACCTATCGTTCACACTGCTCGATAGTTTACAAACTGCAGGTGAGGGCTCACCCCGGAGGTCTCGGAAACTCCGGGCCAGATGGCAAGACGCACAACGCGATCCGGGCCACGGGCCCGGCCGCCCACGCCACACAGCTCATGGAACGCGCGGGATCAGTTGCACCGCACGCTTACTTGTGGCCGACCCCGAGATAGGCGGTGGTGGTCAGCGGGGTCCCCGGACGGTAATGCTCGATCAGGTAGGAGTGCATGGCTTCGATGCGATCGGCCATCGCCCGGTCACCGATGCTGCGGCGCATCAACTCGAGTGGTGCGATACCGCGGGTGAGCCGGTCCAGTAGTTCGCCGGCATCGGGAAAGATCATTTCCACGGTGTGCGGCACCACCGACACCCGATCGAACCCCGCAGCCCGCATCTCCCGCTCGAATACCTCCGGGTTCTCCAAACTTTCCGGGTTCGGCGCCGGGGGCCGGATATCCGGGTCGGCGGAACCGAGGGCCCGCCACGACATCTGCATCCAGGTGGACCGGTCGAGCGGCGCCCAGCTGGACACCACCGCGACTCCACCCGGCCGCAATACCCGGAACAGTTCGGCGAAACCGCGCGGCCGGTCCGGGAAGAACATCAGCCCGAACATGGAGAAACCGGCATCGAACTCGGCGTCGGGGAACGGCAGTGCCCGGCCGTCGCCGACCCGGGCCGTGATATTGCCGATTCCGGCCGCCCGCACCGCATTCTCCAGCTGGGCGACCATCGGCGCGGAGAAATCGAGGGCCTCCACCCGCTCCGCGTATTCGGCGGCCGGCAGGCTCAATGTGCCGGGCCCCGCCGCGATATCGACCACCCGCGGCGGTACCGGTCGGTCGGCGAGCCCGGCCAGTTCTATCGCCCGGATCGCGAACGGCCGCATCACCGAGATCGTCGACGCGGCGTAGTCCTCGGCCACCAGATTCCACGGATCCACGGCGGCGAGCGGGTTGTCGGGCACGAGCGTATCCGTTCTCTTCGATTCGCCGCCGGCCTACGAAGCGGAGGCCGCGCGACGTGGCACGGCCTCCGTCTCGATCACAGGGTACGCGTCAGCCGGTCGGCGAGGATCTGGGCGAATTTCGCCGGATCCTTCAGCTCACCGCCCTCGGCCAGAACGGCCGTACCGTACAGGAGTTCGGCCGTTTCGGTGAGCTCGGGAACCTTACCCGCGTCGGCATCGTCCTTGCGGGTGTCGTAGGCATCGCGCAGACCGGTCACCAGCGGATGGGTCGGATTGAGCTCCAGAATGCGCTTGAACTGCGGCAGCTCCTGACCCGAGGCCCGGTACATCCGCTCCAGCATCGGGGTCATATCGAAGACGTCACCCACCAGGCATACCGGCGAGCTGGTCAGCCGCGAGCTGAGCCGGACTTCCTTCACACTGTCCTCGAGAGTTTTCCCCAGCCAGGTCAGCACCTCGGAGAAATCCTTGTCCTGCTGTTCGCGCAGGGCCTCGGATTCCTTCTTCTCCTCTTCGGTTTCCAGATCGACCTCGCCCTTGGCGATCGACTGGAACGGTTTGCCGTCGAACTCCGGCACCTGACCGACCCACATCTCGTCGACCGGGTCGGTGAGGATCAGCACCTCGCGGCCCTTGGCGCGGAACGCCTCCAGATGCGGTGACCGCTCCACCTGATCCCGGGATTCCCCGGTCATGTAGTAGATACCGTCCTGGCCCTCGGGCATCCGCTCCACGTACTGCGCCAGCGTGGTCGCTTCGGACTCGGAATGGGTGGAGGCGAAGGACGACACTTCCAGGAGGGTCTTCTGGTTGTCGAAATCGGAGAGCAGGCCCTCCTTGAGAACCCGGCCGAACTCCTGCCAGAAGGTGCGGTACTTCGCCTGGTCCTCCGCGCCCTGCAGATCCTTGACCGTGCTGAGAACCTTTTTCACCAGACGTTTGCGGATCATCTGGATCTGCCGGTCCTGCTGCAGGATCTCGCGGGAAACGTTGAGCGAGAGATCCTGCGCGTCCACCACACCCTTGACGAAGCGCAGATACTCCGGCATGAGCTCTTCGCAGTTGTCCATGATGAAGACGCGCTTCACGTAGAGCTGGACCCCGCGCTTGTGCTCACGGGTGAACAGATCGAACGGCGCCTGCGAAGGCAGGAACAGCAGTGCCTGGTACTCGAAGGTCCCCTCGGCCTTGAGCGGGATGATCTCGAGCGGTTCGTCCCAGGCGTGGCTGACGTGCTTGTAGAACTCCTGGTACTCCTCGTCGGACACCTCGCTGCGCGGGCGGGTCCAGAGGGCCTTCATCGAGTTGAGCGTCTGCTCCTCGACGACGGTCTTCTCCTCCTTTTCCTCGCCCTCGCCTTCGGTGACCGTGCGCTCGACCTGCATCCGGATCGGCCAGGCGATGAAATCGGAGTACTTCTTCACGATTTCGCGGAGCTTGTGCTCCTGGGTGTAGTCGAAGAGGTGATCCTCGGCGTCGGCCGGTTTCAGGTGGAGTGTGACCGCCGTGCCCTGCGGGGCCTCGTCCAGGGTTTCGATGGTGTAGGTCCCCGAACCGGCCGCCGATTCCCAGCGGGTACCGGTGGTCTCCCCCGCGCGGCGGGTGGCGAGTTCGACCTTGTCGGCGACCATGAACGTCGAATAGAAGCCGATACCGAACTGGCCGATCAGTTCTTCGGCCGCGGCCTCGGATTTCGCTTCGTTCAGTTTCCGGCGTAGTTCGGCCGTACCCGATTTGGCGAGCGTTCCGATCAGGTCCACCACCTCGGCACGAGACATACCGATGCCGTTGTCCCGGACGGTGAGGATCCGCCGATCCTTGTCGACCTCCAGCTCGATGTGCAGGTCATCGGTGTCGACGTGCAGATCCTTGTCCCGGTAGGACTCCAGCCGCAGCTTGTCCAGCGCGTCGGAAGCGTTCGAGATCAGCTCCCGCAGGAACGTGTCTTTGTTGGAGTAGACCGAGTGGATCATCAGCTCGAGCAGCTGATGGGTCTCGGCCTGGAACTCGAGTTGTTCGACGTGCTCTGTCACGGTCACCAATGGTAATCAAGCCTGCGCGGGACTCGTCCACAGGTCGGGCGGTGTTCCGGGCGCCGCGGCGAAATCGCTCAGGGCGGGTACCTCGCGCTCGGCGCTGTGCTCCCGTGGTATCCGGGGGTTCATCCATTCGCGCAGTACCGCGGTGGCCCGGACATCGTCCTCGTTGTACTCCAGCAGGCGCGTGCGCTGGGTGAGATCGGGTTCGGCGTCGTAGCCGACCGCCCGCCGGTACCAGCTCATGGAGGCCTCGCCCCCGGCCTCGGGATCGCGCCAGGAGAAACCCGCTACCGGCGCGATCTTCTTGAGCCCTTTACCGCTCGGGCAGATGAACTGATCGGTGACCGCCTGGAACATATCGACCCACTGGATCGAATCGACGAACGCGGTGACCTGTTTCTCGGTCGGTACGCCGGGGCGCCCGGCGAACCGTCGCGCCGACTCGTAGAGCCATTTGTCCTCGGCACTGCGGGAGTAGCAGTAGGCCGCGAAGGTCTTCCCGGCGGTCAGCGCCTGGGCCCTGATCTCCATCAACCAGGTCCAGAATTCGCCGAACGAGCGGCCCTCGTCCTCGGTGGGCAGCGGATCCCAGGTGACGAAGGCCCGGTACTGCCCGTCGAGCAGGGTCCCCCACAGATAGGCGCCGTCCTCCTGGTAGCTCTCCAGGTCGACGTCCACCTCGACATCGGCCCGGCGCACCCAGACCCGGTCGAACCGGCGGACCAACGGCGCCTGGACCAGCCACGCCCGTGCGGTCACCACGGTTTCCTCGAACGGGCCGTGCTGCCAGTCCTCGGGTTCGGGTCCCGACCAGGCGGCCAGTTCGTCGATGGTCGCGACCCCGTGCCCGCGCAGTACCTCGGCGCGCGACCCCGGTGCCACCACACTCACATCGCGATGGGCGTTCAACCAGGCCTGGCAGCCACCTTCTCCACCACGAGTCCACCAGATGCACTGGCGGCATTCGGGGACCTTCGACGGAACGGTTTCCACCTGACCGCGCACCACGGCGATCCGATCGGCGAACCGGCTGTCGTAGTCGGGGAGAACGGTGGTCAGATCGTGGACGAGGATCCGGTCGAAATGGAACCCTACGACCCCGCCGATCGCGGTGGCCGGCGCCAGACCGTGCCGTTCCAGCATCCGGTACACATGGGCCAGCCGCTGCTGGTCGCGCGGTTGCTGGCGCAGTTTGCGGGCACGGTCGGGGACGGGGTGCCAATCGAACAGATCGGAGGTCAGCGGATGGAATTCGGCCGGTTCGGGGCGGCGCGGGTCGGTCACCTTGTGGTTGACGACGATGACCGGGATATAGCCGCCGTTGCGAACATCGCGCAACAGGATCTCGGCACCACCGCGGCGGCCGGTATCGGGCTCCTGCGGGAGCAGCCCGCCCCAGATCCGGGCGGCGCCCGCCGCACAGGCACGCAAGGTCGCCGCGGCACGGGCGCTCGCGGGCAGCGACGCATCGATGACCACCCAGCCGGCGGGGTCGGCGGCGACGAGGGTCTCGCGCACCCGGTCACGATGAGCCCGGGCCGCTTCCCGCCGCTGCTGGACTCCGGTGTCCTCGCGTACCTCGGCGAGCTGTTCGGGATGTGCGGCGTCCATACCGAGCCGATGGCGGCAGCCGATCAGCCCCCGGGCGTCGAGGTATGCGGACCGGCCCGCACCGGCGGTCGTCCGCCCGGAGGGTACGGGAGACTCCCGCCGCTCGCTATCGGCGTCGGAGGGGTCTTCGCTGTCGACACTGCCCGGTTGCACGCAAGCAGTATGGTCCCTGCCCCCGACAGTCCACCCAATCGAGTATCCGCCGAACGCCGTCGCCGCACCGGTGCGGGCAGAGTCTCTCGCCGGTTCGGCCGGGAACCCGATAGGGTGTCGGCGAACCGTGTGACACGGGTGGACGGTGCGGTTTTCCGTGTCGTATCGCCGTAGCGAACCAGCATGACGGAGGGCCTTCGATGGGGTTGTTCACCAAGCGCAAACGGCGGCCGAGTCGGCGGGCAGAGGCCAAGGCTCTCAAGCACAAAGCCGCCATGGAGGCCAAACTCGGCGCGAAGAACGATCGGAAACGGCTGCGCGCCGAGGCCCGTTCCCAGCAGAAGGTCGCCAAAGCCCAGGTCGCCACCCTGCAGGCCGAAGAGAAGGCCGCCCTGAAAACCGCCGCGCGCGCCGAACGGGATCCGTTCAGCCCCGGCCAGATCAAGAAGTACATCGGGGTGGCGCGGGTCCTGGTCCCGGTGCTCGCCCCGCTGGCCTACCGCGGCGCGACCTACCTGCGCGGGCAGCTCGACGCCCGGCGGGCCCGGCAGCTCGGTGTCGGAGTGAACCAGCTCGGCGACTATGCCGGGCACGGTGGCCGGTTGCAGGCTCGTATCGGCAATACCGAGGCCGCGCTGGACAAGATCGCGGATGGAAAGTCCGGTAAGGACAAGGACACCCAGCAGTTCGTCGCCGACGCCCGGAACCGGCTCGACGCCCTCACCGCGGCCGTACGCACCGCGGACCAGATGCCGGCCGGCCGGCGGCGTTCGGTGTACACCTCCATCACCGCGGAACTGTCCCGGATCGAGGCGGACGTCCTCGCCCGCCTCGGCGTCGCCTGACCTCGACCCGGGCACCGATCGGTCCGCTGCCTCGCCGAATACCCGGCCCGGGTGCGCGGCCCGCGGCCCGGTCGGCGACTATGGACACTGCCCTGCCCACTCCCCGACCAGCCGGGCCCGGTCAGGTCGGCGAATCCGAAAGCCCGCGATGCCCAGCACGTACCCGACTACCGCGCTACTGCGGGGCTGCGTGGTGGGCACGACGACCGGAGCGCTGGCCGTCGCCGCGCACGGCGCCGCGGGAGGCGGATACCCGACCTCCGCCGGAGCGGCACTACTGCTGCTCACGGCACTGATCACGGGTGCCGCCGCCGGATCGGTCATCGGCGACAGCGGCCGGTGGACGGCACCGGGCCGCAGCATTCTGGTCCCCCTCGCGATGGGGCAATTCGCCGGGCACTGGGCGCTGACCGGGCTCACCGGCCATCACGACACCACCGGTGACACAACGGCGGTGACGATGACCGTCGCCCATATGGTCGCCGTCGCGGTCTGCGCGCTGGTGATCACCGCGGCCGAACGGCTCTACCGGTCGGCGTCCACGATCGTCCGGGCGTTGCTCGCACCGCCGCGCCCGGTACCGGCCGCACCCCGGGCCCGCGTCGCCCCGAACGTCGCCGTCGCGGCCCATCGCTCTCCGAACGGATCCTCGGGTCCGCGCGCCCCACCCGCGCGCCTCGCCCCCGACACCCCTGTTCCTCTCGGAGAGAAAGCTTCCAACACATGTCCCACGGGATCTCCCCCGGCCTGCGCCGGGGTCTGACCGCGACCTTCGCCGCGGGTTTCGTACTGGCCGGAGCCGGTACCGCCGCCGCGCACGTGAGCGTTTCCGCACCGGATGCCGAGCCCGGGCGCGGCGCTGTCGCCACCTTCAGCGTGCCGACCGAATCGGATACCGCCGCGACCACCTCGGTGCGGATCACCGTGCCGGAATTCGCCACCGCCCGGACCGAGCCGGTACCCGGCTGGACCGCGAAGATCGACCGCAACGGCAAGGATCAGATCACGGCCGTCACGTGGACCGCGAACCCGGGGACCCCCGGTATCCGGCCGGGTGAGTTCCAGCGTTTCGTGGTCTCGCTCGGACCGTTCCCGGAATCCGATTCGGTCGTCTTCCCGGCCGAGCAGACCTACAGCGACGGCACCGTGGTGCGCTGGAACGAGACCGGCGACCACGATTCGGTCGAGCATCCCGCGCCGGCGGTCACCCTGACCGGTGCGGAAACCGCCCACGGCGCGCACGGAGACGAAGCAGCCGCGGCACCCGCGGACAACAGCGGCGACACTACAGCCCGCTGGCTCGGCGGTCTGGGGCTGGCACTCGGCGCGCTGGCGCTGGGTGCGGGAGTCGGCGCAGTCGTGCGGAGCCGGCGATGATCCGTTCGACGACCCGATGGGGCCGGCGCTTCGCACTGATCGCCACCCTGCTCATGGTGACCCTCGGCGCGCTGGCCGGACCGGCCGCCGCCCATTCCGCGGTGGTGGGCAGCGACCCCGCCGACGGTGCGAGCGTCGAGACCGGGCCGCAGCGCGCCACCATCACCTTCAACGAACCCCTGCAGCCCAACTTCCCGGCCATGACCGTGGTGGGCCCGGACGGCAATCTCTGGTCCAAGGGCGAACCGATCGTCGACGGCCGCACGCTCAGTGTCGAGGTCGGTGAACTCGGCCCGGCCGGCGTCTACCGGATGGCCTTCCGCGTCACCTCGGCCGACGGCCATGTCGTCGACGGTGAGCGCAGCTTCACGCTGAGCCGCGCCGGTGACGGCACCCCGGGCCCCGCGGCGAACGCGCAGGCCGGAAACGGTGGCTCGGGCGGCGGAATCCCGGTATGGGTGTACATCGTCGGGGCGATCGTGCTGTTCGGCGGCGGTCTCGCGTTCGCGCTGTTCGGCTCGAATCCGGGCAAGGGCAAGAACCAGCGGTGAGAAACGGTGTCCCGAGCGGGACCGACGAACGGGTCGCGCTCGGACTCGTGATTCCGGCGGGTCTGCTCGGGGTGCTGCTGGCCTGGGCCCTCGGCGGGGTTCCGGCAGCCTCCACGGTGCGGTTCGGCGCCGATATCGCGGGCGCGGCCGTACTCGGGCTGACCATCCTGCCCCGGCTGTCCGACCGGATCCAGGTGCCCTGGCGGATGCTGGCGGCACTGGCCGGGCTCTGGTGCTGCCTCGAATTCACGACGCTGGTCTTCGCCGCGGGTGAGGTGGTCGGTTCCGGGGTGCGGACGCTGGGCCCGGCGGACTTCGGTACCTATCTGGTGCGGATCAGCGCCGGTCAGATCGGCCTGGCCATCCTGCTCGCCACCGCCGCGATCACGCTGTACGCCGCGGTTGCCTTCCGGCGGCCGGGCCCGGGTTCGCCCGATCTGGTTCTGGTCTTCGCGGCCGTGAGCGTCACCCTGCGACCGATCACCGGACATATGTCACAGCAGCTGGCCGGTTCGGTACTGGCCGGGGTGCACGCCCTGGCGGCGTCGACCTGGCTGGGCCTGTTGCTGGCACTGGGGTTGGTGGTCCGCGGACGCCGCGATTGGGCGACCGCGCTGCCCAGATACTCCGCGGTCGCACTGCCCATGATCGCGGCGGTGGCACTCACCGGAGTGATCAACGGTCTCGTTCGCCTGGGTGGAATCGAGCCGTTCTTCACCACCGGTTACGGACGGATCATGCTGGCCAAATCCGTACTGCTGGCAGTGCTGCTGGTATTGGGCTGGTGGTGGCGCCGGAGCTGGGTCGTCGCGGCCGCCGCGCATCGGATCTCCGCGACGGCCTCGCTGCGCCGCGCAGTGGTGGAGGTTTCGGTGATGGCGGTGGTCTTCGGGCTGGCGGCTTCCCTCGCCATCACCGGATAGTCTGGGATCATGCCTGCCAGGACCCCGAATTTCGCCCAGCGGGTCGGGTACATCTGCGGCCGGACCCTGCCCGCCGAGTACTCGGACTGGGTGCTGAACGATCTCACGGGCCCGGGGGCGACGCGCCGCTATCTCGCCCGGATGCTGGTGCCGATCGTGCTGGTACTGCTGCTGTTCCTGCTGGTGCCCGGACCACTGTGGATGGGTGCGTCGATGATGGCGCTGCTGCTGCTCCCACTGATCTATTTCACCGTGGCGCTCACCTACGTCTTCAGGCGCAACCGGCTGGTGAAGCACGGGCTCGATCCGGCGCTGGCCGACGCCGACGTCCGACGCCGCGCCGAGATCGAACGCGCCGCCTACGAGAAGCGGCACGGTCGCGCCTGAAGCCGAGCGATGAATCAGCCCTGGTGAGAGATATCCCACCGGCATAGCCTGGAGCTATGAACAAGCCGACCTTCAGGCAACGGATCGTCTACGATCTGGGCTTCGAACTGCCCCCTGAGTTGCGCGAGTGGGTAGTTCAGGACCTCATCGGCCCCGGAGCAATGAGACGCTACATAATCCGCTTCCTCATCCCGATCATTCCCTTCTTCGTGCTGATCCTGCTGTTCCCGGGGCCCATGACACTCAAGCTGGGCCTGATCGTGATGATGATCGTGCCGCTGATCATCTTCGGAATCGCCCTCAGTTACGTATGGCGCCGGTTCCGCTTCGTACAGCACGGCCTGGACCCTAACCTGGTCGACGAAACGAAGTTCTCCCAGCTCGATCGTGAGATCTACAACTTTCGCTACCGCCGTTAGCTGTCCGCGCACGCCCGCGGCGCGCCCGGCGCCGGGGGTCGGTACCCACTGCGGCGTTCCACCCGGCACAATCGACAAACGTGACCGAATCAGAGCAGCAGGTGGCCACCGCGGATCTCGCCGACGAGATCGGCCCCGATATCCGCAGTTGTGACACCCAGTTCATCCAGTTCGGCGGCCGTCAGGTCTTCGCCGGCCGGATCGTCACGATCCGCTGTTTCCAGGACAATCTGCTGGTCAAACAGACGCTCGGTGAACCCGGTGCCGGGCAGGTGCTGGTTGTCGACGGCGGGGCGAGCGTGCACACCGCCCTGGTGGGCGATATCATCGCCGGCCGCGGAGTCGACAACGGATGGGCCGGGGTCGTGGTGAACGGCGCGGTCCGCGATTCCGCGATTCTGCGGACCCTCGAGATCGGCGTGAAGGCGCTGGGTACCAATCCGCGCAAGAGCACGCAGACCGGTAGCGGCGAGAAGAACGTCCCGGTGGAGTTCGGCGGCACGACTTTCACGCCCGGCGAGATGCTCTACAGCGATCACGACGGCATCGTGGTCCGCGCCGAGCCCTGATACTCCGGCGGCCGAGCGCCGCGGCCGTGAACTATCCGGCGCTCACCCGCGCTGAATGACCGGCGATGGCGACCACGTCGCCGACCTGCAATTGCCGGCCGCGGCGCAATTCGACCTCGTCGTTCACTCGCACCAGTCCGGCCGCGATAACGGTTTTGGCTTCCGACCCGGATTCGATAAGAGAGGCCAGTTTCAGGAACTGTCCGAGCCGTATGGCGTCATCGTCGATCGGCACATCGATGGGATCCGACATAGGTTCATGCTTACTCCCCCGGTCACAACGCATTCCGACCGGCCCCGGTAATCAGTCGAGTGAACCTCGTCGGCTATACGACAACAAGACTTTTCCGACATTTCGGGGCAACTTCGCGCGCCACGCCCGGGACCCGGTTTCCCATATCGGCCAACCGTGCCCGCACACAGGGAAATACGTGCGTTTCCGGTCCGATATACCGCTAACACGCGGGGCCACAGCCATGATTCGGTGATTCCTGGCGTCAGACTGGAACGGTGATATCCACGCAGGAACCGCGACACCCCCAAGCACCCGGCCGATCCGGCACGCCCGGGCGGTTCGCGGCGAAACCGCGTGTCGCCGCAGCGGTATCGGGCGTGCTCGCGACCGCCTGCCTGCTATGGAGCCTGTCCCCGGCGCTCTCGGCGGCGCTCGACGGTGTCCGGGGCTATCTGGATCGGTACTACCTGTACGCGCCGGATACCAATCTGCTGTGGGCCGGGCTGACGGGCTGGCTGGCGATCGGACTGGCCGGACACAAGCGGGTGGCCTGGTGGGCGGCGGTGCTCTATCTGGCGAGCTGGATCCCGGTGAACCTGACCGATATCGCGCGCACGCACGACAGGCATGCCGTGGTCGCCGCGCTGGCCCACTCGGCCGCGCTGTTGCTGCTGATCCTGAGCCGTTCGGAATTCGGTGCGCGGTTCCGGCGCTGCGCACCCCGCCCGGCGGCGTTGTCCCTGGCCGCGGGCCTGGTACTGGCGATAATCACCGGTTGGGCTGTGGTCCAGGTGTTTCCGGGATCACTGTCCTCGGCGGGGCAGCGCGCACGATGGGTGGTCTCCGAACTCACCGTGAATCTCGTACCCGGGTCGGCGGTCTCGGCCGGAGCACCGCCGTTCCAGGCCCAGTTCCTGGTCGGACTGTTCGGTGCGCTGGTGTTCGCGGCGGCGGTACTGGTCCTGCACCGCACCCGCCGAACGGAATACGCACTCACCGACGCGGACGAGTCGGCACTACGCGATCTGCTGGAAGGTCCGGACCCCACCGGTTCGATCGACTATCTCGCGACCCGCCGAGACCGGGAACTGATCTTCACACCGAACGGCAGAGCGGCCATCGGCTACCGGGTGGAGCACGGTATCTGCCTTGCCCTCGGCGATCCGATCGGAGCGCGTGACTCCTGGCCGCAGGCGGTCGAGACCTGGCTGCGCTACGCGCGCGGTTTCGGCTGGCGGGTCGCGGTGATCGGGGCAGGTGAAGCCGCCGTACCCGTATACCAGCGCGCCGGGCTCATCTCGGTGAGCGCCGGAGCCGAGGCCGTCCTCGACACCCGCAGCTTCTCCCTGGCGGCACCGGAACTCCAGCCGGTCCGGCAGTCCGTGGCCCGACTCCGCAAACAAGGTGTGACCGTACGGATCCGCCGCCATCGCGATATCGGGACCGCCGAGCTGGCCCGGCTCACCCTGTGCGCCGAGGAGTGGCGGCACAGCGAGACAGAACGTGGTTATCCGCTGCCACTGGGCCGGCTCGGCGACCGCCGGGACGGTGACTGTCTGCTCGTCGAGGCGGTCGATACCGACGAACGGGTGCTGGGCCTGCTGTCGCTGGTCCCGTGGGGGAAGAGCGGCGCGACACTGGAATTGCTCCGCCGGGCACCGGGCAGTCCCGCGGAGATCACGGATCTGCTGATCGCCGAATTCGCACTACGTGCCGAACAGCACGGCGTCCACCAGGTGTCGTTGAGCTTCACACTGTTCCGGTCGGTGTTCGAGTCGGCGGACCACGGATATCGGCGGCCGGTATCGCGCGCACCGCTGGCGGCGCTGCGCACCGCGGCCGGGATCGTAGGGAGCGCGCGCACTCTGCCCCTGGCGTTTTCCCGATGGTGGCAGTCGGCCCGGCTGCATCGGGCCAGTATGCGGTACCAGCCGCGCTGGGTACCCCGCTACGTCCTGTGTGATACCCCGCGTGATCTCGCGCGAATCGCTGTCGCCGCGGCGTACGCCGAAGGCCTGATGCCCGGTTCGGATACACGATCCACGGCGTTCACCTTCACCGGACGCCACCGCACCGCGCCCGAGCACCCCGCCCCCGCACCTTCCGGCGCGCATGCCGAGATCCGGGAGTCCGAACCGGAACGCCTCCCCGCGCATCGCCCCGAACAGGTGCGGGTACGGACCGGGAAGCTGGACCGGCTCGCCGACGCGAATATCGACCCGTACCCGCTGCCCTATCCCCCGACGCATACCGTGGCCGCGGCCCGGCGCACACCGCGCGGTACCACTGTCCGCGTTTCCGGTCGGCTGTTGCGGCGCCGCGACTACGGTGGCGTGATCTTCGCGGTGGTCCGGGACTGGACCAGCGATATCCAGCTACTGCTCGACCGCGATCGGCTCGGCCGGCAGCGCCTGGACGAATTCGGCGAACTCGTCGATCTCGGTGATCTCGTATCGGTGAGCGGCCAGCTCGGTTACAGTCGGCGCGGCGAACTGTCCCTGCTGGTGGCGGATTGGCGGATGCTCGGGAAATGCCTGCATCCGCTGCCCGACAAATGGCACGGCCTCAGCGACCCGGAGGTCCGGATGCGCCGCGGCTATCTGGACCTCATGATCGACCGGGAGGCACGGGAACTGCTGGCCCGGCGCAGCGCGGTACTGCGTGCCCTGCGCGATGCCCTGCACGATTGCGGTTTCCTGGAGGTCACGACACCGGTTCTGCAGCACGGGCCCGGCGGCTCGGCCACCCGCAGCCTGCGCACCCATATCGATGCCGACAACACCGATCTGCATCTGCGGGCCGCACCGGAGCTGTCACTGAAAAGATTGTGTGTCGGCGGTGTGGAGAAACTGTTCGAGCTGGGCCCCGGTTTCCGCAACGCCCGCGCCGATACACACCAGCTGCCCGAATTCACCCTGCTCGAGGCCTACGAGGCGCACAGCGATCATCGGCGCATGATGACCCTGTGCCGGCAACTGGTCCAGCAGGCCGCGCTCGCCGCGAACGATTCGATGATCGCCATGCGCCCGACCCCGGACGGTTCGCTGCACGCGGTGGATATCTCCGGGGAATGGCGGGTGCGGTCGATGTACCGGGCGCTGACGGAGGAGTTCGGAATCGAGATCACACCACGGACGCCACTACCGGACCTGCGGGAACTGTGCGAGAAGGCCGATATCGTCGCTCAGCCGAACTGGGATGCGGGACGCACCGCGTATGCGCTCTACGAGCGGCTGATCGTCGAAGCCACCCGGGAACCGACCTTCTATACGGACTTCCCGAGTTCGGTCTCACCGCTGGCCCGGCCGGACCGCCGGGACCGAACCCTGGCCGAACGCTGGGATCTGGTGGCGTGGGGAATCGAACTCGCTTCCGGGTCCAGCGAACTCACCGATCCGGTGGAGCAGCGGCGCCGCCTCGCCGCCCAATCACGGATCGCGGCCGACGGCGGTCAGGTGGCGATGGAACTCGACGAGGAGTTCCTGTGCGCACTCGAACATGCCATGCCACCCACCGGGGGGCTCGGTATCGGCGTGGACCGGGTGATCACGCTGCTGACCGGCCGGGCACTCCGGGAGACCCAGCCCTTCCCGCTGGTCAGGCCGCGGTGACCGGTCGGCGCACGCCGGCCGGTGCGCACCGATCGGCTGCGCGGAATGTTTCCCACGCGTGAGTCGGGGAAGTACGGTGTAGTGACTTCGGCCCCAGGAGGAGGGGCCTACTTTCGGAACGGGGTTCGTTTTGAGTTACGTGGACTTGCTCACCCACGCCGGCCAGGTGGACTATTCGGCCTGGGCGAGCACCGATACGCTGGCGTCCGCGGTCGATCTGACCGCTCGTCGGAAGAGCAAGGGCAAGGGCGGCGGCTTCGGCTTGTTCGGCCTGATCTGCTGCGTGCTCGTAGTGGTCGTCATCGTGGCGATCGTCGTGCTCGCCCGCAAGAAGAAGAGCGACAACAACTCCCCGGGCCAGTTCCCGCAGCCGGGCCAGCCGCCGCAGGGCGGATACCCTCCGCAGGGCGGATATCCCCAGCAGGGCGGATACCCCCAGCAAGGTGGATACCCGCAACAAGGTGGATACCCGCAACAAGGTGGATATCCCCAGCAGGGCGGATACCCGCAACAGGGCGGATACCCATCGGACCCCAACTACCCCCCGCAGGGCGGTCAGCCGCCGTACCCGCCCTCCGGGCAGTAATTCTCCGCCGGACACAAAGGGCCCGGTTCGCCGTGATCACGGCGGACCGGGCCCTTTGCTTTCGAATACCCCCGGGTTCTGCCCTTGCCCGGCGCCGCTCCAGTGCTACCGGTGCCCGGCGAGGCCGGTGCCCCCACCCTGACCTCGATGCCGATCCGCCGGGTCGATGGGGCAGAGTGGACCCGTGCAATTGATACTCGTTCGCCATGGCCAACCGCTCCGGGTCGACAATGCCGGACAAGCGGCCGACCCCGGCCTCGCGTCTGTCGGAGTTGAGCAGGCCGAACGGGTACCGGCCGCCCTGGAACCGCATCGCATCGTCCGGGTGATCAGCAGCCCGCAACGCCGGGCCCGCGAAACCGCCGTGCCGACCGCCGCGAAACTGGGTCTCGACGTCGACATCATGGACGATCTGGCCGAATACGACCGGGAACTACCGTCGTATATCCCGATCGAGGACGCCAAGGTGGAATTCCGCGACACCTACGACCGGATCAAGGCCGGCCATCTGCCGCCGCAGATCGACGCGGATGCGTTCCGTAGCCGGGTGCACGACGCGATCACCGAGATCGCCTCCACCACGCCCGCGGCCGATACCGTGGTGGTCTTCGCACACGGCGGTGTCATCAACGTGACCCTGCAGGACATTCTCGGCCTGGCCCGCCCGTTGACCTTCCCGATCGATTACTGCTCGATCACCCGGATCCTGTTCTCCCGGACCGGTCGCCGCACCGCGGCGACCGTGAACGAGAACGGACATGTCTGGGAATTGCTCCCCCGCAATATCTCCGGCTGATCAGGCCATTCCGGCGATCCAGTCGTGCATCCAGGACAGCGCGGTCTGGCCGCCACCGACCTTGTAGCTGCCGTAGGAGTGATGCGACTCGGACCGGTAGAAGGTGTCGAGGTCCTTGACGCGCTGCTCGTTGGCACCTTCGGTCAGCTGAGCCTGCAGCGTCGGCAGACCGCCGTTGGCCACCAGGTCACTGACGATGGCACCGACCTCCATCTGGTAACGCCAGATATTGGCGGGGTTGGCGTCGGAGCTCTGCGCGAGGAAACCCGCGAACCGGGTGATGAAATCGTCCGACGCGGTGGCGCAGTAGAGATCGTCGGGGATGCACACCGTACGCGTACGGTCACTGACCCAGCCGAATCCGCCGACCCGGGGGCCACCGGCTCCGGCGCCCGGTGCGGGCGGCCCGACCTGGGTATCGCCGGGGGCACGACGCGGATCGGAGATCAGGCCGACACCCGCGATACGTTCGGGCCGGATCGGGCCCAGGCCCGTGCCGATCTCGGCGGCGAGATCACCGGCGGCATCGGCGCCCTGGCTGTAACCCACGAGCGCGACCTTGGTCGCGCCGCAGCGCTCGGCCATATTCGTGATCATGCCACGGGCATTGGATACCGCCTCCTTCTTGGAGTCGGCGTAGATATCGCCTTCCCAGGGGAAAGCGGTGGCCGCGTAGGTCACATAATCGACCTCGGCCGAAGACGGTAGGCCGTTGGTCACCCGGGCGAGCATGCCCGGTGTGGGGCGTTTGTCGTGGCCGGTTTCCCAGGTCCCGGGAATGGCTACTACGTACAGACTCGGGCATCCGGGATCGGCCGAGGCCGTTGATCCTCCGAACGCCAATCCCGACGCAACCGCCGCACAGGCACCCAGCGCCGCGGCAACCCTTTTGAACTGCATTCTGCTCCAGTCAACCCTGGCCCCTGGTCGGGACACTCCCGTTTAAGTCATCGCCAAGATGCTGAACCCGGTCGATGACACCGATGTGTGTAACAGGTGAACAACAACCACGCGTCACAATTACACGATCGGATCACGATCTCGTACCGGGACACACCAGAAGTAACAATAGAGCGACGATCTCGGTATCGCCAGCCCAACCCTCGTTCCGACCTCCGGAGATATCCGGGGAGCGCAATACCGCGGAGGGCAGGAGCACCGATTTCTCCCGCACCCGGACAAAACTGCGCGGTGCCCGACGGAAACCTTCCGCCGGACACCGCGCCGTGATGTATTCGATTGTGCTGCGGAGCCCTCGATTCAGCAGTTCGTCACCGCCGAATCGAAATCAGCGCTGAGCGACAGCGGTCGGCGGGATCGGCGCCGGAAGCGCGGTCTCGCCCTCCAGGTACTTGTCGACCGCCGACGCGGCGGCCCGTCCCTCGGCGATCGCCCAGACGATCAGGGACTGGCCCCGGCCCATATCACCGGCGACGAAGACACCGGGGATATTGGTGGCCCAGTTCTTGTCCCGCTGCACATTGCCGCGCTGGTCGTAGCCGACACCGAGATCGGTGAGCAGACCGGGCTTGTCGGGACCGACGAAGCCCATGGCCAGCAGCACCAGATCGGCCTCGAGGGTGAACTCGGTGCCCTCGACCTTCTCGAAACGGCCGCTGACCATCTTGACCTCGTGTGCGTCGAGCCCGGTGACCTTGCCGTCCGCACCGACGAAACGTTCGGTGTTCACCGAGAACACCCGCTCGCCGCCTTCTTCGTGCGCCGAGGAGACCCGGTACATCAGCGGGTAGGTCGGCCACGGAGTGGACCCGGCGCGCTCTTCCGGCGGCCGCGGCATGATCTCGAACTGGTGCACACTGGCCGCACCCTGCCGGTGCGAAGTGCCCAGGCAGTCGGCGCCGGTGTCACCGCCGCCGATGATGACGACCTTCTTACCGTGCGCGTGGATCGGCGGCAGACCGTTGTCGTCGGTCACCGCGTCACCGTGCTGCACCCGGTTGGCCCAGGGCAGGAACTCCATGGCCTGGTGAATACCCTCGAGTTCGCGACCCGGGATGGGCAGATCGCGGGCCTGGGTGGCGCCACCGGCGAGAACCACCGCGTCGAACTTCTCGCGCAGATCGTCGGCGGTGATATCGACACCGACGTTCACGCCGGCCTTGAAGATGGTGCCCTCGGCCTCCATCTGCGCCAGCCGCCGATCGATGAAACGCTTCTCCATCTTGAATTCCGGGATGCCGTACCGCATCAGACCGCCGATACGGTCGGCCCGCTCGAAAACGGTGACGGTGTGGCCGGCCCGGGTGAGCTGCTGCGCGGCGGCCAGGCCCGCGGGGCCGGACCCCACGACGGCGACCTTCTTACCGGTGAGCCGCGTCGGGTAGACCGGCGCGACCCAGCCTTCGTCGAAGGCGTTCTCGATGATCTCGACCTCGACCTGCTTGATGGTCACCGGATCCTGATTGATCCCGAGCACACAGGAGGCCTCACACGGCGCCGGGCACAGCCGCCCGGTGAACTCCGGGAAGTTGTTGGTCGCGTGCAGCCGGTCGATACCCTCGCGCCAGCGGTCCTTGTGGACCAGGTCGTTCCATTCGGGAATCAGGTTCCCCAGCGGGCAGCCGTTGTGGCAGAACGGGATACCGCAGTCCATACAGCGGCTGGCCTGCCGCTGCAGGGTCTGATGCGGAAAACCCTCCTGGTAGACCTCTTTCCAGTCCATCAGCCGCAATGGCACCGGACGGCGTTCGGGTAGCTCCCGGGACGTGTGCTTCAGAAATCCTTGGGTGTCACCCACGAGCGGCCCCCGAATAGTCACAGCGCCTCGTCGACGCCACCTGCGGAATTTTCTTACCAGCCACTAGCGGCCTCGTATGGTCAAAGCGCCCCATCGACGCTGCCACCGGAATTTTCTTACTAGCCACGAGCGGCCTCCATGATCGCCTCATCGACATCTTTACCGCTCTTCTCGGCCTCGGAGATGGCGAGCAGCACCTTCTTGTACTCGCGCGGCATGACCTTTACAAAGTGGTTGACCTGCTGCGACCAATCGCCCAAGATCCGTTCGGCCACCGCCGAGCCGGTCTGGTCGCGGTGCTGGCCGATGATGTCGCGCAGCCAGGTGAAATCGTCACCGGACAGCGCTTCGACGGCCTCGGCCTGTTCCGGGTTGAGCCGGCCGGCGAAGGTGCCGTCGGGGTCGTAGACGAAC
The DNA here is from genome assembly GCF_053605105.1 of Nocardia sp. NPDC003963. Classification (NCBI taxonomy): domain Bacteria; kingdom Bacillati; phylum Actinomycetota; class Actinomycetes; order Mycobacteriales; family Nocardiaceae; genus Nocardia; species Nocardia sp. NPDC003963. The sequence continues at coordinate 40,448 of NZ_JBSGIP010000031.1, read as the reverse complement.
GCCAGGCCGCCGGACATACCGGCACCGAAATTGCGTCCGGTATCGCCCAGGATGACGACCCGGCCACCGGTCATGTACTCGCAGGCGTGGTCACCGACGCCCTCGACCACCGCGGTGGCACCGGAGTTGCGCACGGCGAACCGTTCGCCGACCACACCGCCGATGAACGCCTGGCCGCTGGTCGCGCCGAACAGGATGACGTTACCGGCGATGATGTTCTCCTCGGCCCGGAAATCGGCCGGGGCGTTGGGCGCCGGGCGGACCACCAGGTGGCCCCCCGAAAGACCCTTGCCGACATAGTCGTTCGCGTCGCCCTGCACCCGCAGGGTGATACCGGCGGGGACGAACGCACCGAAGCTGTTACCGGCCGAGCCGGTGAGCGTGATGTCGATGGTGTCGTCGGGCAGACCGGCGCCACCGTAGAGCTTGGTGACCTCGTGGCCGAGCATGGTACCGACCGTGCGGTTCACATTCGTGATCTTGGTATCGATCCGGACCGGTTTACCGAATTCGAGCGCGTCGCGGCTCTGCGCGATGAGCTCGTTGTCCAGTGCCTTGTCCAGACCGTGGTCCTGTTCCTTGGTCCGGTGGCGGTCCTGGAACATGAACGCCGTCTCGACATCGTCGAGGATGGGCGACAGATCCAGTTTGCTCGCCTTCCAGTGCCGCTTGGCCTTACCGGTATCGAGCAGATCCACTCGGCCGATGGCCTCGTCCAGGGTACGGAAACCGAGTTCCGCCAGCAGTTCCCGGACTTCCTCGGCGATGTACATGAAGAAGTTCACGACGAACTCGGCCTTACCGGTGAAGCGTTCGCGCAGCACCGGGTTCTGGGTCGCCACACCCACCGGGCAGGTGTCGAGGTGGCAGACGCGCATCATGATGCAGCCCGAGACGACCAGCGGCGCGGTCGCGAAACCGTACTCCTCGGCGCCCAGCAGGGCAGCGATCATCACATCGCGGCCGGTCTTCATCTGACCGTCGACCTGCACCACGATCCGGTCGCGCAGACCGTTGAGCAGCAGGGTCTGCTGGGTTTCGGCGAGGCCGAGTTCCCAGGGGCCACCGGCGTGCTTGAGCGAGGTGAGCGGGGAGGCACCGGTACCGCCGTCGTGGCCGGAGATGAGCACCACATCGGCGTGCGCCTTGGACACACCCGCCGCGACGGTGCCGACGCCGGGCTCGGCGACCAGCTTCACATGGATCCGCGCCTGCGGATTCGCGTTCTTCAGGTCGTGGATGAGCTGCGCCAGATCCTCGATGGAGTAGATATCGTGATGCGGCGGCGGCGAGATCAGGCCGACACCCGGCGTGGAGTGGCGGACCTCGGCGACCCACGGGTACACCTTGTGCGCGGGCAACTGCCCGCCCTCGCCGGGCTTGGCACCCTGGGCCATCTTGATCTGGATATCGGTGCAGTTGGTCAGATAGTGCGCGGTCACGCCGAAGCGGCCCGAGGCCACCTGCTTGATCGCGCTGCGCCGCCAGTCACCGTTGTCCTCCGGCTCGAACCGGGCCGGCGATTCGCCGCCCTCACCGGAGTTGGAACGGCCACCGAGCCGGTTCATCGCGATGGCCAGAGTTTCGTGTGCCTCGGCCGAGATGGAGCCGTAGCTCATCGCACCGGTCGAGAATCGCTTCACGATATCGGCGGCGGGCTCGACCTCCTCGATCGGAATCGGGGAGCGCGCGCCCTTCTTGAACTTGAACAGACCGCGCAGCGAGGCCAGCCGCTCGGACTGGTCGTCGACCAGCTTGGTGTACTCCTTGAAGATCGAGTACTGCCCGCTGCGGGTGGCATGCTGCAGTTTGAAGACGGTGTCCGGGTTGAACAGGTGGTATTCGCCCTCGCGACGCCACTGGTACTCACCACCGACTTCGAGCTCACGGTGCGCGCGCTCGTTGCGGTTCTCCAGGAAGGCGATCGAGTGCCGGGCCGCCACATCGGCGGCGATCTCGTCGAGACCGATACCGTCCAGATGCGAACGCAGACCGGTGAAGTACTCGTCCACCAGTTCCTGCGACAGGCCGATCACCTGGAACAGCTGCGCGCCGTTGTAGGAGGCGACGGTGGAGATGCCCATCTTGGACATCACCTTCAGCACACCTTTACTGGCGGCCTTGTTGTAGTTCGCGACGGCCTTGCGGTAGTCGGCCGCCAGGTCACCGGTGCTACCGGGAACCTCCAGGGCACCCCGTTCCAGCATGTCCTCGATCGACTCGAAGGCCATGTAGGGGTTGATCGCGGCCGCGCCGAAACCGACCAGCGTGGCCATATGGTGCACCTCGCGGGCATCGCCGGCTTCGACCACCAGGCCGACCATGGTGCGGGTGCGCTCCCGGACGAGATGGTGGTGCACCGACGAGGTGAGCAGCAGCGACGGGATCGGCGCGAGCTTCTCGTTGGATTCACGGTCGGAGAGCACGATGATCCGGGCGCCGCCGTCGATGGCCGCCGAGACCTGGGTGTTGATCGCGTCCAGCGCCCGGCGCAGACCCTCGCCCCCGGCCGCGACCTCGTACAGGCCGCGCACGACCACCGAGCGCAGGCCGCGCTGACTGCCGTCGTCGTTGATATGGACCAGTTTCGCCAGTTCGTCGTTGTCGATGATCGGCTGCTGGATGACGATCTGACGACAGGACTCCGGGCTGGGATGCAGCAGATCGGATTCCGGGCCGATATGACGGCGCAGGCTGGTGACCACCTCTTCGCGGATGGCATCCAGCGGCGGGTTGGTGACCTGGGCGAACTGCTGGGAGAAGTAGTCGAACAGCAGCCGCGGGCGCGCCGACAACACGGCGATCGGGGTATCGGTGCCCATCGAGCCCAGCGCTTCGGCACCGGTCCTGGCCATCGGCGAGATCAGCAGGTTCAGTTCCTCGAGGCTGTACCCGAAGATCTGCTGCCGGATCAGCACGCGATCGTGCGACATATGGATATGCGGCCGGTCCGGGAGGTCGGAGAGGTTCTTGATGCCCTCGTCGAGCCATTCCTTGTAGGGATGTTCGGCGGCCAGCTGGGATTTGATCTCGTCGTCACCGACGATCCGCCCCTGGGCGGTATCCACCAGGAACATCCGACCGGGCTGGAGACGGATCTTGCGGACGACCTTGGATTGGTCGATATCGAGGACACCGACCTCGGAGGCCATCACCACGAGGCCGTCGTCGGTGACCCAGATCCGGCTCGGGCGCAGCCCGTTGCGGTCCAGCACGGCGCCGATAACGGTGCCGTCGGTGAAGCACACCGAGGCGGGGCCGTCCCACGGCTCCATCAGCATCGAGTGGTACTCGTAGAACGCCCGGCGTTCGGCGTCCATGTTCTCGTTGCGTTCCCAGGCTTCCGGGATCATCATCAGGACCGCGTGCGGCAGGCTGCGGCCACCGAGGTGGAGCAGTTCCAGCACCTCGTCGAAGCGGGCGGTATCGCTGGCCCCGGGCGTACAGACCGGGAAGATCTTCTCCAGCCGGTTCTTACCGGCCGAATCCTTGCCGAAGATATCCGAACGCAGCAGCGCCTCGCGGGCCCGCATCCAGTTCTCGTTACCGGCGACGGTGTTGATCTCACCGTTGTGCGCGACCCGGCGGAACGGGTGGGCCAGCGGCCAGGACGGGAAAGTGTTGGTGGAGAACCGGGAGTGCACAATGCCCAGGGCGCTCTCGACCCGGTCGTCCTGCAGGTCCAGGTAGAAGGCCCGCAGCTGCGGGGTGGTGAACATACCCTTGTAGACGAAAGTCTGACCGGACAGGCTCGGGAAGTAGACCGATTCCTTGCCGACCGAGCCCTCACCCGCACCCGCGCGACCGAGTTCGTGCTCGATCCGCTTGCGTACGACGTAGGCGCGCCGCTCGAGATCCATTCCGGAGAGCGGTTCGGCCGCATCGGCGGGGGAGGCGATGAACACCTGCCGGAACAGCGGCATGGCATCGCGGGAGAGCGCGCCGAGCGACGATTCGTCGATCGGGACCTCACGCCAGCCCAGGACCGTCAGGCCCTCTTCCTTGACGATCTTCTCGACGCCGTAGCAGGCCCGCGCGGCCTCGCGCCGGGCCTGGGGCAGGAAAGCGATACCGGTGGCGTAGGAGCCCTCCGTCGGCAGGTCGAAGTCGACGACTGCCCGGAAGAACCGGTCGGGTACCTGGATGAGGATGCCCGCGCCGTCGCCGGAGTTCGGCTCGGCGCCCGCGGCACCGCGGTGCTCCAGATTCAACAGGGCCGTAATAGCCTTGTCGACGATGTCACGGCTGCGGCGGCCGTGCATATCACCGACGAACGCGACACCACAGGCGTCGTGTTCGTTCGCCGGGTCGTAGAGCCCGATGGGTCCGGGGGACCTGTGGCCAGGTAGTTGCGTCATGCCTCTGCCTTCGAAAAAGTCGACCTCGACGTGGTGCGGCCTGTTGCGAGAACGCCCTGTCGAACGCCGGTACTGTCGAACGCTCCGTACTTGGACTGCGTTCGTACGTTGGCCGACACCAGCCGCGCTGATGGTGTTCGGCGTGCAGTCACGTCTGAAGTTTTTCCACCTGTCGCTGTGCGCAGGTACCCGCCGGTAACGAAACGCTTACGCGTTCGGAACTCGGGAGCGGGATTTCGCCCGCTAGGCTGGCTTGATCGGTGGTCGCCCGAGCTTGCCCTCGGCCGGACATTGGTATGTGCGGCGTAAGAGCAAACGATAAGCCAGGTCCGGGACCCAACCAACCAAGGTTGCCCTAATAATCGGATCTAGCTGGGCTTCTTCATTCGTTCCTCCACATATGCGCGTTTTCTAGTGTAAAGCAGCATTCCGGGGCGAATCGATCCCGGATCGGCCCTCCGAACAGCGGCGATCCCATGATCGCGAGCCTTTCGCGATGCCACGCCGCATCTGCCGAACCCACGCTCACCTGCATCGAAGATGAATTCCCGACTGCGCCGGAAGGCAAACCCATCAGCGTGCGGCTAACTGTTGCGCGCCTCGGTGAGATGTTCGTGACAGCGTCGTGACAAGCACGGGACATGATCCGACCGTCCGGACTGTTTTTGCGTTTCGCATACACAGCACATCATCAGCAAACGCTGTATCGAGTGGTTTACAACACATTTTCGCGGCTCGATCGCGCACCGTTCCCATTGCGGCAGCGCACGTTTCGGCGATATCGCCGGAGCGCCCGAGACGCGGCCGCCCGGTCGTCGTGGAATGCTGACCGGCGCCCCTTGTGAAGATCCCCACACCCGATCGCCAAGGGTCGATGGACAGGCGTGTGGCCTGTCACGCTGAGACAACGAATCGATGGCAGCTGCAGAGGATATGGGCCCCATGAGCGTCACCGGCATGTTCATCTGGCTCGGCGGCGGACAGCCCGCCGAAACCGCCGACGGATACGAGCGCACCGGCTACACCGTCACGGGCGCGGGGGTGGCGCTGTTCGCCCTCGTCGCGGGCGCGGTCACCGCCGCCGCCATGGGCGCCGCCGATCAACATCCCGCGGCAGTCGCGACGATCGGGTCGGCGGCCGGGATCCTCGCGGGCCTGCTCGGCCGGGCACTGGCCGGGGCCGAACCGACCGCCCGCCCGGATCTGCCCGCCGGAACACTCAACTTCCCGGCCGTCGCCACCCGGATCGGCGTCGCTGTCCTCGCCGGTGTCGTACTGGCCGAGGTCTCGGTCACCGTACTGTTCGGCGGCACGGTGGACCGGATACTGGACGACCGCGCGGCGGCCGCCGTGATCGACGCACCGGCCGTCCGGACCGCGCAGGGCGAACTCGATCGTGCCGTCGCCGACCGCACCGCGCTGGACGCGAGTATCGCGGCGGCCGGTACGGATATCGACACCGCCCTGACCATCGCGCGGTGTGAGTTCAACCCGACTCCGCAGTGCCCGCAAACCAAGATCACCGGGGTGCCCGGCCGCGGGCCGGAGGCACAGACGGCCGACGAAATGCTCGACGACGCCCGCACCGCGTCGACCGCGGCGCAGCAGCGCGTCGCCCCGCTCGACCAGCGCGTGACCGATGCCCGCCTGGCGCTGCACGAGGCGCGGACGACGGTCGCCGACGGTGATCGTGGGCTCGGTGCGCGATGGTCGGCCGCGCACGAATACACCTCCGGGCAGCTGGGGACCTCGGCCCTACGGCTGCTCATCTGGTCGGTCTTCGTACTACTGGCGCTGCTGCCGCTGATTCTGCGTTGGTGGCGCGGGGAGACCGCACAGGAGCGGCGCCGGGCCGCCGAGGCTGTCCGCGACCGCGCCGAACGCGCGGCCGATATGGCGATCGCCGAGAAAGCGGCATCGGTCCGCGCCGATACCGCGGCCGTCCGGGCCGATCAGCAGCTCACCGCGGCCGAACTGGAGGCCGAAGCCGATACCACCATCGATCGTGAGCGACAGCGCACCCGGGTCATCGCCGCGCTCGGCGGGCTGGAGATCGGAGTCACCGAACGCGGCCCCGAATCCACCGCCGTGCCACCGATCCGGGAGAACGCGTTGCCGCCCGGGGAGCCGGGCCTACCGGTACCGCTCGGCAAGGAGGTCGCGGTCCGGCAGCCGGCCGGTCTGGAACTCCCGCTCATCGGCACGATTCCGTTCACCGATACCGCCGCCCGGTGGATCCGCCCGCTCGTCCCGGGTTTCGTCAGCTCGGCCATCGATACCGCCATCGATACCGCGAGCCAACCGCTGCGCACCGCGCGCCATGTGCTCACCGAGGCCGAAGAGATCACGTTCACTGTGCGCCGGGCACGCCGAGTCGGTGTGGACAGTGATATCGACGGATCCCGATCGGTTCGGCGGCCGTCCACTCGCCACCGCGGCGCCACGGCGGACGCCGAGATCACCCTGGACCCCGACGCCATCGTCTCCGCCACGACCCACCTGGAACCCGCGACGACAGCCGCGCTGCCCACGGGCCACACCCGGACGGAGCCCGGCCTTCGCGAACTGCCTCCGGGCAGCTGAGCACCACGGGGCCGATCCGCTCCTCGCGATACCCGGCCCACCCCGCCGGCCGGATGTAGTCCGGTATCCATACCCGCGGCGCGCGTCCTTCGGATGGGCCACGCCCGACCGCGGCCATTAGACTCGGCCGCGTGCAGCCTGCCGCTGATACGGCCGGTTCCGTCGGGGCGGGAAAACATCCGGAAGAACGACCCCAGACAGCGACGGTGCCGATCCGCCCGCTGAGTTTCCGGGAACTACTCGACGCGCCGTTCGCATTGATACAGGCGGATATCCGCATGCTCGCGGGATGTGCCGCGGTACTCCTGGTCGCCGGAGAACTCGTGGTGGCCGGTTCGATCGGGCTGGTCTCCCACCTCACCGGCGGCTCCGACAAAGGAACCGCCCTCGCCGCGCTGTTCGCGACCCTCACCGCCGCCTGGTTCGTCCGGTTCGTCCTGCGCGGTGTCACGGTCGCCACGGGTCTGGCCCGGGTCGGCCTGGTCCCGATCGGACTGCGGGAGAGCCTGCGCCGGACGGTCGCGCGGCTGGGCCCGCTGCTGGTCACCCAGCTGTCGTTCACCGCGATAGGGGTCGCCGTGCTCGGTATCAGTGGGCTGCTGTTCCCGCTCACCTTCCTCGGCGGTCTGCTGTGGTTCCTCGTCACTTATCCGTTCTGTCTGGTCTGGCTGGCCTGGCTGCGGGCGCGTCATCTCGCGGCCGTGCCGGTGCTGTTCGCCGAGGGAGCCGGCGCCGGTGTGGCGCTGGCGCGGTCGGGAGTGCTGGTCGGGGACAGGCGTATGCAGCGAACCGGCCTCCGGATCTGCCAGCACCTGTTGTTCGCACTGCTCACGGCACCGTTGCTGGGCCTGGTGCTCTTCGTCGGCGATATCTCCGGGACGCACCGCTGGGCATTTCTCGTCCTGGTCACCACCGCCGGGCTACTACTGGCCGCTTTCACCGAGGTAGTGGAGTCCAGTACCCGGGTGGTCGGTTATCTCGATCTGCGCTGCCGCCGGGAGGGCGCCGATATCCGGATCCCTGCCCCCACTGGAGGTCGCCGGTGACCGATCCCGATCACACAACCCCGGATCGGCCCGGTCTGGATGCCGCCGCGGTACACGGGAATGCCGCCGAACGGGCCGCCGCGCACGGCGATTTCGATACCGCGCTGCGCGAACGCTTCCGGGCGGTGCTACGCGGTATGGAACAGCGCGGTCTGCTCGAGGTACGCCGATCCCGCACCGCCCGGGAGACCTCCCACGAGGCGGCGGCGAACCTGCCCGCCGAACACACCGGCGAACTCCCCGCCGCGGCGCAGGCTTTCGACGAAGTCGTCTACGGTGGCCGCGCCGCGCGCGAGGAGGAATACCGCCGCCTCACGCAGGCCGACCGATTCTCCGCGGCCGCACCGCCTCCGGCGCCCGAACCGGTCGATATCGAAACCCGGCGGCGCGGGTCGCGATCCCGGCGCACCGCCGGGGAATGGACCGGGATACTGCGCGACCCCCGCTTCTGGGGTGCGGTCGCCGCACTCGCGGTGATCCTGCTGGTGCTGTACGCGGTCCTGCAGGGCTGTACCGGGCCCAGTGCGCCGCGCCCGCCGGAGGTGCCGCCGGCCGATCCGCCACCGATCGACCCACCCCCCGATTACGACCCCGACCTCCCCCGGCCCACGGGCGGCGATTCCGTATTCGACCGCACACCGGACCGGCTCGCCTTCGGCGGGCTGCAGTTCTTGATCGCCGGAGCTCTGCTGGTGTGGTGGCGGGCGCGACGCCGGGGCACGGTGGTGGGCGAACCCCGGCCGGTCGAGGTCGCGGCAGATGAACTGCTGTCGGGTCAGGCGGGCCTCTACCGCCGTTCCGGCGATCACGCGCATATCGCGGGTGTGTTGCGCGCCGCGACCGTGCGCAGACTGCGTCGCTCGCTCGGTACCGGGGCCGCCCCGGCGGAACTGACGACGGCGGTCGCCGCGCTTATCGGCGCCGATCCGGGCACCGTCGGTGCGGCGCTGTACGGTCCGGTGCCCGATGCGCACACTCTGGAACTCGTTGCCGCGCAACTCGAATGGATCGAAGCGGAGGTCGGATGACCAGCATTGACACCAGTAAGGCAGGCGCGGGCGGTCCCGCGGCGCCCACCTCGGCCGAGGCAGCTGCGGCGTTCGCGGCATTACGCGCCGAGATCGGCAAGGCGGTGGTGGGTAACGACAGTGCCGTCATGTATCTCGTGCTGGCCCTGCTCTGCCGCGGCCACGTCCTGCTGGAGGGGGTTCCAGGGGTGGCGAAGACGCTGCTCGTCCGCGCCCTGGCCACCGCACTCGATCTGCGGCACAGCCGCGTGCAGTTCACCCCCGACCTGATGCCGGCCGATGTCACCGGATCGCAGATCTACGATCCGCATTCGGCCGAGTTCACCTTCCGCGACGGTCCGGTGTTCACCAATCTGCTGCTGGCCGACGAGATCAACCGCACACCACCGAAAACCCAGTCGGCGCTGCTGGAATCGATGGAGGAGCGGCAGGTTTCGGTCGACGGTCTCCCCCGGCCGCTGCCCGATCCGTTCGTCGTGGTGGCCACCCAGAACCCCATCGAACAGGAGGGCACCTATCCGCTGCCCGAGGCGCAACTGGACCGTTTCCTGTTCAAGGTCGATATCCACCTCCCGGACCGCGACGACGAATTCCGCGTATTGCAGCGGCATGCCGAGGGTTTCGATCCCCGCGACCTCGTCGCGGCCGGGCTGCGTCCGGTAGCCGGCCCCGCGCATATCGCGGCGGCCCGGTCCGCCGTCGCGGGGATCACGGTCCGGCCGGAGGTACTGGCCTATATCGTCGATCTGTGCCGCGCCACCCGGACGGCGGCGGCCGTCCAGCACGGTGCGTCCACCCGCGGTGCCACCGCGGTCATGTCCGCGGCCCGGGCCCTGGCCTGGTTGAACGGACGTGGTTTCGTCACGCCGGACGATGTGAAAACGGTTGCCGTAGCGGCTCTGCGGCACCGCCTGCAACTACGTCCCGAAGCGGAACTGGACGGGATCACCGGGGAGCAGGTCATGGCGTCACTGCTGCTCTCGATCCCGGTTCCGGTGTAGGACGTGGTCGTCACCGGCCGGCTGGTCGCCGTCGCGGCCGCGGCGGCGACGGTGGTCACGCTACTGGCCCCGTCCTGGTTCGGCGTCCTGGCGGCCACCGCGCTGATCCTCGTACTCGCCGTGACCGATCGGCTGCTGGCCGCGCGCGCCGACGAGGTGGTATTGCATCGGCCGGAGCTGTCGGTGCTGCGCCTCGGCGCCACCACCGACGTCGAACTGGCGGTGACCAATACCGGGCAGCGGACGCTACGGGGCTTCGTCTGGGACGACTGGCCCGCCAGCGCCCGCGCCACCGAGCGCGAACACCGCATCTCCGTCCCCGTATCCGGCCGGGTCCGGCTGCACACCACCCTCGCCCCCGCCTACCGCGGTGACCGCTCGGCCGGTCCGGTGACCCTGCGCCTGTTCGGACCGCTCGGTCTGGCCGGTCACCAGTTCCACCGCTCCGCTCCCGCCCGGGTCCGGGCCCTACCTCCGTTCCGCAGCGAACGGTTGCTCGCCGCCAAGGTGAAGCGGCTGCAACATCCGGAAGGCCGCAGTCCGGCCGATCTGCGTGGTCAAGGCACCGAATTCGACTCGTTCCGCGAGTACGTACCGGGCGACGACGTCCGCACCATCGACTGGCGCGCCACCGCACGAGCCACCGATGTCCTCGTGCGCACCTGGCGGCCGGAGCGCAACCGGCAGGTACTCATGCTCCTCGATACCGGTCGCATCAGCGCGGGCCGGGTCGGCGAGGGCACCCGGCTCGAAACTGCGATCGAGGCAGCTCTGTTGCTCGGCAGCCTGGCCGCGACCGGCGGCGATATGGTCGGCCTGCTCGCCTACGACCGAGAGGTACGTGCCGAGGTACGCAGCGGTCTCGGCCGGGGTGTCCGGGCCAAGCTCATGCACGCCCTGGCAGGGGTCACCCCCGCGCTGGTCGATACCGATGCCGAGGGATTGGTCCGGGCCGCGATCCAGCGGGCCCGCCGGCGCAGTCTGATCGTCTGGTTCACCAGCCTCGACGGCGCCGCGGTGACCGAGAACCTGCTACCGGTGCTGCCTGTTCTCACCGAACGCCACCGCGTGCTGATCGTATCGGTCACCGATCCGGATATCGCTGCCGCGGCAGCCGGACGCGGCGATCTACCGCAGCTGTACCGGGCCGCCGCCGCCGAATCCAGAATCGCCGAGCAGGCAGTACTACAGGAATCGCTGCGCCGGCAGGGAACAGCCGTGGTCGCCGCGGCCGGAGCGGATCTGCCCGCGGCCCTGGCCGACGAATACCTGGAACTCAAACAATCCGGCGCGCTCTGACTCCGGCACGACCGCCTCAGCGAGTGCCGGCGAACGAGACGGGTGGGAACGCGACCAGCCCCGGGGGCGGCGGTGCGGGAAGCGCACGGCGCTGGCGCTCGGCGACCACACTGCCCAGGATCTGCACCGGTGGAAAACCGGCGGGAGGAACCACCCGCAACCGGGCACACACCGCCGCGACCAGCGCGTGACCGAGTTCGTACTGCGCGGCCGGGGTCAACGCGTTGATCCGCGTCAGATACTGCCGCACCGCCAGGGCGAGATCCTCGGGCAGGTCGGTGAGATCCAGTTCGGCCGACCAGCCGGTCAGCCGAACCGGTGGTACGGCCAGCGCGGGGATCGAAAGCCGCTGCTGTATGTGCACCACCACAGTTCCCGCGAGTACATCTCCCACCCGGCGCGCGTGCGGTGAGCACAGCGAACTCACCACGGCGATCACGCCGAAGAGCCCGAGCATCCAGAAATCCACGATCGCGCCGGTGAGGCCCCGGGTCAGCGCATGCCGGAAATCCACCGGACCGCCGTCGGCGCGCACCACGCGCAAGCCGAGCGCCAGTTTGCCCGGGGTGGCACCGTGTAGCAGCGTCTCGAAAGCGACCGGGTATCCGACAAGTACCGCGACCAGCGAAACCAATGTGAGAGTGGAGAACCACGGGTTGGAGTCGTCTCCACGGACCAGCAGCAGCGCACCGGTGAACAGTGCGACCCCCAGGACGGCCTGCAGCAGCAGATCGAGCACGAACGCTGCCGCGCGGGTGGGTATGCGGGCGACCGGCAGTTCGATCGCCACGGCTTCGCCCGTCGTGAATTCGGCCATATCGCCTAGCATTCTTCCACGGCGACCGGTTTCCGACCCCGTAGTCGGTGGCGCGGGGGTCCGGGCCGCCACCAGCTCGCCGAGAACGAGCCACGGATGTCGTCGCGCTCGGGAAGTCCGCGGCGGGCACCTGCGTCGCGAACGCGACGACGGAAGCGGCGGGAGCGGGAGGCGAGCCCATGGACGTGGACGCATACAGCGCGCGGCACCGGCCCACCTGGGCCAGGTTGGATATGTTGTCGCGCAAGCGCACACTCACCGGCGCCGAAGCCGACGAATTGGTGTTGCTCTACCGGCGCACCTCGCAGCAGTTGGCCCGGCTCCAGACCCACAGTCCCGAACCCGAACTCGTGGCCGGTCTCAGTGCGGTGATCGCTCGCGCCCGCGGCAGGATCGTCGGCAGCGCGCCGAACACCTGGAGCGAGATCGGCCGGTTCTTCACTCACGGCTTCCCCGGCGCGGTGTATCGCGCCCTGGGGTGGTGGCTGGGTGTCGGGGTGGCGTTCCTGAGTGTCGCGACCGGGTTCGCGACCTGGATCACGTACGACCCGTCGGCTCGCGAAACTCTTGGGCTCCAAGGGAACACCGGTGCGCTGACCGCGCCGGGCGGCGCCTTCGAGACCTACTACACCGAGCATTCCAACGATGCGTTCGCCGCATTGGTCTGGACCAACAATGCCTGGGTAGCGGCCCTGGCCCTGTTCCTGGGCGTGCTCATCGTCCCTGTTGTCTACCTTCTGTTCATGAATGCCCTGAATATCGGCATTACGGCGGGCCTGATGGCCGAGGCCGGGCGACTCGACTCGTTCTTCGGCTTCCTACTGCCGCACGGAATGCTGGAGCTGACAGCCATTTTCATTGCGGGCGGCGCCGGACTGAAACTCGGCTGGACCCTTATCGATCCGGGCCGGCTGAGCCGCGCGGAGGCCGTCGCCCGTCAAGGTCGTACCACTGCCGTAATAGCTCTCGGACTGGTCCCGACCCTGCTGGTAGCGGGCCTTTTGGAGGGATTCGTGACCCCGAGCTCCCTACCCACCCCGGCGCGGATCGCGATCGGACTGCTCGCCGAGGCGGCCTTTCTCGCCTACATCTTCACCGCCGGACGCCGGGCCGCGCGGCCGGACGCCGGGACCAGTGCGGTGGGCGAGGCCGTTCACCCCGTGCGATAACGGATAGACAACCTCGAGCACACAGTGTTCGAGCTCGTTTTGTGAGATCGCAGCAACGTGAATCCGATGACCTGCGTGGATTCCCCCATTTGAATTCCGCTGGCCGCAGCGAGTCGCCGCTCTAGCTGCGGCCAGCGTTACCGTCGACTCTACACAATCGTTATCCCTACGCAACCCACTGCGGCTGAGGTCACAGGTACGCGTCGAGGCTCGGCAAACATCCAGAAACCCCCCTACCGGACCTTTCCCAGCTAACTTTCAGCAGGCACCCACAACCTTACAGCGGTGCTTTCATTTGCAAGTACATTTGGTTTTTACTGGTCACGGACATATCCGTAACCATGGTTACGCGTAATCGAAGCCGGGTTCACCGATGGGTTCGCCCGAACCGCCGTTAACTCGCCCGACTCGGCGCCGACCAGCGCATTCGCGCGCCGTTAACACGGTTGCCGAACGGCCGATACGAACGAAAAATACCTGGAGTTTGTTTATTGGGGACAAACCTGCCGCACCCCCCGAACAGCGGGCCCAGAGGCGCCTCGCGGTAGTTAACCAAGGCGATTCCAGGACGTGAACTGGGTCACCGAACGGGCCTAGTGAGGTAAACCTCAGCACCAGCGCCGCAACCGGAAAGTTCTTGTGTGACCTTGGTCTCATTCAGGCATACCGAGAGTGCGGGCAGTCGCGGGAGCGGACCCCCGGCCCTTCCGCCGACCAGCCGGGACCCGGCCGGATGCTCTCCTCCACAGTCCACCCGGGAAAGACGGAAGAAAAGGGCCGGGGCGGTGGTCACGTCCGGCGTGACCACCGCCCCGGCCCCTGGGAATATCGCCGGAGATCACATGAGTGCGCCGCCGTCGACCCGGATCTCGGTACCGGTGATATAGCGACCGTCATCGGAACCGACCATCGCGACGACCCCGGCGATATCCTCCGGATTGCCGAGTGCGCCACCGTCGAGCCATCCGGTCAGCCGGGCGAACAGTGTCCAGTCCGCATCCTCGGGCTGTTCGGCGATGGATTCGGTGGTGATCCCGCTCGTGATCCCGGCCGGGACGATATTGACCGCCCGCAGCCCCTGTTTCGCGTACTCCAGGCCGATCGCGTGGGTGAAGGAGGCCACACCACCCTTCGACGCGGCATAGGCGGCCAGATAGGGAGCCGCCTGGAAGGCCGATGTCGACGACAGGTTGATCACCACACCCCGGCCGGATTCCAGCAACGGCGGCAGCAGCGCCTGGGTCATCAGGAATGTGCCGGTGAGATTCACGGTGATGACCCGGTTCCACTCGTCGAGCGGCATCTCGTGCGTCCGGGCCGGTTTCAGGATGCCCGCGCAGTTGACGAGCACATCCAGCCCACCCAGATCCCGCAGCGCGGTATCGGCGGCCGCGCGCACGGATTCGATATCGGCGATGTTCACGGCGACGGTGCCGAGCCGTTCGACCGCATCGCCGGCCCGCTCCACCGTGCCGGCCAGACCCGCTTCGTCGATATCGGCGGCAACGATCCGAGCGCCCTCGTCCAGCAGTCGCAGGACCACACCCCGGCCGATTCCCGAACCCGCGCCTGTCACCACCACTCGACGGCCTTCATATCTCCGCATGAAATGAATTAGAACAGGTTCAGATATGGAGTCAACGGATTACATGCTTTTTCCGGCATATTTCTGTAACACGTTCCAGTAACGATGGGCAGGCTTGCCCACGCATACGTGACCACTGCCACATCAACGGTTTCCGAGTGGGGCGATCCGAGCGCCGGCGATTCCGGCAAAACAGAAGAAGCCGTGAATCCGATGGATTCACGGCTTCTTCTCGGTGGGCGAAGGGGGACTTGAACCCCCACGTCCCGAAGGACACTGGCACCTGAAGCCAGCGCGTCTGCCATTCCGCCACTCGCCCGAGCGACGGACAGACACTAGCACGGAGGTGTCCGGCAGACGAAATCACGTGGTCACGGGCCCGATGAAAGGTTCTTCCACCTGGGCTCGAGCGTGAATTCTCCGAACGGAGGGAACTCCGGCACGGTTCCGGTAGTTACAGGTGTAGCCGATCGTGGATATCATGCAGAGAACGTGCTCGTAGTACGACACGCCGTATTCGCGTGTCGTCGTAAAGAATGAGGAGAGACTCACCGAAGGGAGGGCCCGCATGGGGATCGTCTCGCGCTTCGAGCGTCGCCTACAGGGCGCCGTCGGTGACGTCTTCGCCAGGGCATTCGGCGGGAACGTCGTTCCTCAGGAAGTCGAGGCAGCGCTGCAGCGTGAGGCCGCCGACAACGTCCGAGATGTCGGCGGTGGGCATCTGCTCGCACCCAACAGTTACGTGATCACCATCAACTCGTCGGACCACCGGCAACTGGACGCCGATCACGACCTCACCACCCGCGCTTTCGCCAAACATCTGCAGGATTACATCCGTGATCAAGGCTGGCAGACCTACGGCGAAGTACACGTGGCGTTCGAGGCATCCCCTACGCTGCACACCGGAATGTTCAGGACGAGCGGTCGCGTCGACCCCGACGCGAACCGCGGAGCTGCACCGGCTCGCCGCCCGGAACCGCTACAACGACCCGCTAACCCGCAACCAGGAGCTGGCCCCATGACGCAGAACTCTGGCTACGACCCGAGCCGTGAGCACGCGGAGTCCGATCCACGCAATCGCGGGTACGCTCCCGGACCCGCGGGACGCGGGCCGCAGAACGGCGCGTACCCCGAGGACTACGGTCCCGGCGCGGCCTACAACGGCGGCCAGGATTATCAGAACGGCTACGACTACCAGCAGGGCGGCGCAGCCTACGACCAGGGCTACGGCGGCCAGCAGGGCGGTTACGACCAGCAGGGTTATGCACAGCAGCCCGGGTACGACCAACAGGGCTACGCCCAGCAACCCGGCTACGACCAGGGTTACGACCAGCAGGGCTACGGCCAGCAGCCCGGCTACGACCAGGGCTACCAGGGACAGCCCGGGTACGACCAGGGCTACCAGGGCGGCCAGCAGGGCTACGACCAGGGTTACGACCAGCAGGGTTATGCACAGCAGCCCGGGTACGACCAACAGGGCTACGCCCAGCAACCCGGCTACGACCAGGGTTACGACCAGCAGGGCTACGCCCAGCAGCCCGGCTACGACCAGGGCTACGAGCAGCAGGGCTACGGCCAGCAGCAGGGCCAGGGCTACCCGCAGCAGGGCGGCCAGCAGGGCGGCTACGGCGCCCCGGCCGGCTACGCGCCGGCGGGCGGAACCGCCTTCTCCGCGACGCTCGCACTCGACGACGGCAGCGGCCGGACCTACCAGCTGCGGGAAGGCAGCAATATCATCGGCCGCGGTCAGGACGCGCATTTCCGCCTCCCCGATACCGGTGTGTCCCGGCGTCATATCGAGGTGCGATGGGACGGCCAGACCGCGATGCTGTCCGACCTCGGGTCCACGAACGGCACCCTGGTGAACGGCTCCCCCGTGCAGGATTGGCAACTCGCCGACGGCGATGTGATCCGTGCCGGGCACTCCGAGATCCTTATCCGTATTGTCTGATGCCGTAGGCTCGCCGTGCGGATCACGAGGCGCCTCTCGCATAATGAGGCGGCCTAATCGTGATCGGTCTCGTCCGACGGCCCTATGATGTGCCAACACACGCGCGGCACCGCACAGCGGTCCCGCGGGGACGAGCATTGCAGTGGGGTGGGTTGCACCACGCCTACAGCACCGACACGCGGTCGAACAGGAGGTGGAGCGCCGTGCAGGGATTGATCTTGCAGCTGACCCGTGCCGGGTTCCTCCTGCTGCTGTGGCTGTTCGTGTGGGCAATCCTGCGTACCCTCCGCAGTGATATCTACGCGGCTTCCGGCAAACGACTCCAGACCCGGGGACCGCGCGGTTCCACGGTGCTGCCGTCCATGCGCCGGGGCCAGAAGGGCGCCAAATATCTTGTGGTGACTCAAGGTTCTCTCGCCGGTACCCGCATAACGCTCGGTACCCAACCGGTGTTGATCGGCCGTGCGGACGATTCCACGCTGGTGCTCACCGATGACTATGCCTCCACCCGGCATGCCCGGTTGTCCCTACGCGGTGACGACTGGTATGTCGAAGACCTCGGCTCGACGAACGGTACCTACCTCGATCGAGCCAAAGTCACCACCGCAGTCCGCGTTCCGCTCGGCACTCCTGTCCGGGTCGGCAAGACAGTGATCGAGCTCCGATCGTGACACTTGTTCTCCGCTACGCAGCGCGCAGCGACCGCGGCCTCGTCCGCGCCAACAACGAAGATTCCGTCTACGCCGGCGCCCGCCTGCTTGCCCTTGCCGACGGCATGGGCGGCCACGCGGCCGGCGAAGTGGCGTCGCAACTGATGATCGCCGCCCTGGCGCATCTCGACGACGACGAACCCGGCGAGGATCTACTCGGCAAACTGAACCGGGCCACCCACGCCGGTAATTCCGCCATCGCCGAACAGGTCGAGGAAGAACCCGAACTCGACGGTATGGGCACCACGCTCACCGCCATCCTGTTCGCGGGCAAGAAACTCGGCATGGTCCATATCGGCGATTCGCGCGCCTATATGCTGCGCGACGGCGAACTGGCCCAGATCACCCGCGACGACACCTTCGTCCAGTCGCTGGTGGACGAAGGCCGGATCACCGCGGAACAGGCCCATACCCATCCGCAGCGGTCGCTGATCATGCGCGCGCTCACGGGTAACGAGATCGAGCCGACGCTGGTGATGCGCGAGGCCCGGGCCGGAGACCGCTATCTGCTGTGCTCGGACGGCCTGTCCGACGTCGTCAGCGACGAGACCATCGCGAACACCATGCGCGAGGGCAGTACCGACGAATGCGCCGACCGGCTCATCGAGCTCGCCCTGCGCAGCGGCGGGCCCGACAATGTCACCGTCGTCGTCGCCGATGTCATCGACCTCGACTACGGGCAGAGCCATCCGATCGTCGCGGGTGCCGCGTCCGGTGAGGCGGAGGACAATCCGCCGCCGAACACCGCCGCCGGCCGGGCCGCCGCCATGCGCCCCCCGGCCGCCGCCCCGCGGCGGGCCGCCGGCGAACCCGAGCCGCAGCCCAAGAAATCCCATAAACTCCGCTGGCTGCTGCTCGCGGTCGCCCTCGTCCTCGCGGTCGTGGTCGGTCTGGCGGTCGGCTACAAGATGATCCGCACCAACTACTACGTCGGCGCGGACAACGACAGTGTCGTGGTCATGCAGGGGCTACCCGGTTCGATCCTCGGCTACTCCATCCACGAGGTGAACCTCGTCGGTTGTGTCACCACCAAGGGCGATCTGAGTCTCGTCGAGAGTGGCGCCGCACTGCCCCAGGGCTGCCGAGTGCTGAAGGTCAGCGATCTGGAGCAGACCGGCCGCGACCAGGTCGAGCGCGGGCTGCCGCCCGGCACCCTGGACAAGGCCCGCGAACAGATGGCCGTCCTGGCCGACCGCGAACTGCTGCCGGTGTGCAAGAAGAACGCCTCGGCCGCCCAGCCGGGTGTGGTCACCACCACGCCCGCACCGGCGCCCGCCCCGGCCCCCGCCCCCACCGACGCGATGCCCGCCCCGGCCACGCAGCCGCCGGCGCCCGCCGAGAACCCGGCGCCGCCCGCGCCGCCGACCACGACCGTCCCGGCTCCGACGACCACCGCTCAGCCCCAGATCGCGGGGGAGAACTGCCGGGTGACGGACTGATGTCCGCACCCGCACCACCGTCCGCCGGGGCTTTTCCGAGCCCCCCGGGCGGTTTCGCTCCGGCGCCGTCGCCGACGACCCGGCGCAATACCGAGCTCGTGCTGCTCGGATTCGCGGCACTGATCACCACCGCCGCCCTGGCATTGGTCGAAGCCAGCCAAGAAGAATCGCTGACCTGGGATATCGCAAAGCTCGGCCTTGCCTTTCTCGGTCTTTTCGCCGTCGCGCACCTCGCGGTGCGCCGGTTCGCGCCGTACACCGATCCGCTGTTGCTGCCGATCGTCGCGTTGCTCAACGGGGTCGGCCTGGTGCTGATCCACCGGCTCGATCTGGCCGATCAGCAGACCGCCGCCTACAACTCGTGGGATATCCCCTCCCCCGACGCGAACCAGCAGATCCTGTGGACCGCGTTCGGGATCGTGTTGTTCGTCGCGATCCTCATCGTGCTGCGCGACTACCGGACACTGGCCAAGTACGCCTACACGCTCGGCCTCGTCGGGTTGGTGGCACTCGCGATCCCGGCGATCCTGCCCAGTTCGCTGTCCGAGGTCAACGGTGCCAAGATCTGGATCCGGTTGCCGGGTTTGAGCCTGCAACCCGGCGAATTCGCGAAGATCCTGCTGATCATCTTCTTCGCCTCGGTACTCGTCTCGAAACGCGAACTGTTCACCGCGGCCGGCCGGCACTTCCTCGGTATGGAGTTCCCCCGTGCCCGCGATATGGGCCCGATCCTCGCGGTGTGGATCGTGTGCATCGGTGTACTGGTCTTCGAAAAGGACCTCGGTACTTCCCTGCTGATCTTCAGCACCGTGCTGGTGATGCTCTACATCGCCACCGAACGGGTGGGCTGGCTGCTGATCGGCGGCGGACTGCTCGCCCTCGGATTCGTCTTCGCCTACCAGATGTTCGGACATGTCCGGGTCCGCGTGGAGACCTGGCTGCACCCGTTCGACGACTACAACAACACCGGCTACCAGATCGTGCAGTCGCTGTTCGGCCTGGCCACCGGTGGGCTGGCCGGTACCGGTCTGGGCGCGGGACGCCCCTCACAGGTGCCGTTCGCGAAAACCGATTTCATCGTGACGACCATCGGTGAGGAACTCGGCCTCATCGGTCTGACCGCGATCCTGATCCTGTTCCTGGTGCTGGTGCTGCGCGGTATGCGCACCGCGCTGGCGATCCGGGACAGTTTCGGCAAACTGCTCGCCGCCGGGTTGTCGTTCACCATCGCCATCCAGGTCTTCGTGGTCGTGGGCGGGGTGACGAAGCTGATTCCGCTCACCGGTCTCACCACGCCGTTCGTCTCCTACGGCGGTTCCTCACTGCTGGCGAACTATATTCTCATCGCCCTGCTCATCAAGATCTCCGACGCGGCCCGCGAGCCCGCCCCGGCCCGCCGCCGGGAGCCGGCGCCCGCACCGCTGGCCGAAGCCCAGACCGTGATGGTGTCGCGACGGCAAGGAGGTCTCCCGCGTTGAACACCCCATTGCGCCGGGTGGCCATGGCCGTCATGGCGATGATCGTCGCTCTGCTGCTCAACGCCACCTACGTGCAGGTCATCAAGGCCGACGACTACCGGGCAGATCCGCGTAACTCGCGGGTGCTGCTCGACGAATACTCCCGTCAGCGCGGCCAGATATCCGCCGGCGGCACCGTATTGGCCAGTTCGGTCGCCACCGACGACCGGTACAAGTACCTGCGCGTCTACCCCACCGATCCGCAGGCATACGCCCACGTGACCGGGTTCTATTCCATGCAGTACGGCAGCACCGGGCTGGAACGGGCCGAGGATCCGGTACTCAACGGTTCCGACGGACAGCTGTTCGGCAGCCGGTTGGTGGACCTGATCTCCGGCCGCGACCCTCGCGGCGGCAATGTGGTCACCACGATCGATCCGGCGATGCAGCAGGTCGCCTACAACGAGCTCACCAGCAAGGGCTACACCGGCTCGGTGGTGGCGATCGAACCCAGCACCGGCAAGATCCTGACCATGGTGTCCACCCCCAGTTACGACCCGAATCTGCTGTCCGGGCACGACGGCGCCCAGGGCACACAGGCCTGGGAAGATCTGAGCGCCGACGAGAACCAGCCGATGATCAACCGGGCGATCTCGCAGACCTACCCACCCGGGTCGACGTTCAAAGTGATCACCACGGCGGCCGCGCTGTCGAACGGGAAGGCGAATCCGCAGTCCCAGTTCACCGCGGCGCCCAACATCACGCTGCCGGGCACCAGCACCACCCTGGAGAACTACAACGGTTCCACCTGTGGGTCCGGCCCCACCGCCACCCTCTACGAGGCGTTCCGGCGTTCCTGCAACACCGCGTTCGTGGAGCTCGGGGTCGAGGTCGGCGCGGCGGCACTGGAAGACGAGGCCGCGGCCTTCGGGATCGGGCCACACCGCGGTATCCCGATGCCGGTCGCCGAGAGCACGGTGGGCAATATCCCGGACAACGCCGCCCTCGGGCAGAGCAGTATCGGCCAGCGTGATGTCGCGCTCACCCCGCTCGACAATGCCGTTGTCGCCGCTACGGTGGCCAACGGCGGTGTGCGGATGGAGCCCTACCTGGTCGACCAGCTGCAGAACCCGGACCTGAGCGAACTGTCCACCACCGAGCCGGTCTCGGTCGGCCAGGCGGTGAGCGCCGAGGTAGCGTCTACGCTGACCGACCTGATGGTCGCCTCGGAGGAGAACACCGCGGGCAGCGGTGGAACGTCCTACCGGATCGCGTCGAAGACCGGTACGGCCGAACACGGCGCCGATCCGCGAAATACACCACCACATGCCTGGTACATAGCCTTCGCCCCGGCCGAGAACCCGAAGATCGCCATCGCGGTCATCGTGGAGAACGGCGGTGACCGGGCGCTGGCGGCAACAGGCGGGTCGGTCGCCGCGCCGGTCGCCCGGGCGGTACTGGACGCAGGTCTGCGAGGTCGCTGAACGAGATGGATGTGCAAGTGAATCTGCGGGGAACCCGATGCTGACAAACGGCGCGTTGATCGCGGACCGCTACCGGCTGCAGCGGCTTATCGCCACGGGCGGTATGGGCCAGGTCTGGGAAGCCCTGGACACCCGGCTGGATCGCCGGGTCGCGGTCAAGGTCCTCAAATCCGAGTTCTCGGCGGACCCGACCTTCCGGCACCGGTTCCGTACCGAGGCGAAGACCACCGCGCAACTGAACCATTCCGGTATCGCGGGAATCTACGACTACGGCGAAACCTACGATCCCCAGGGCGGCGAGACGGCCTATCTGGTGATGGAGCTGGTTCAGGGTGAACCGCTCAACACTGTGCTGAACCGGCTCGGCCGGTTGTCCGTGGCCCAGGGTCTGGACATGCTGGAGCAGACCGGTCGCGCGCTACAGGTGGCGCATCTGGCCGGTGTGGTGCACCGCGATGTGAAACCGGGAAATATCCTGGTCACTCCCACCGGACAGGTGAAGATCACCGATTTCGGTATCGCGAAGGCAGTCGACGCCTCACCGGTCACCAAGACCGGCATGGTGATGGGTACGGCGCAGTACATCGCGCCCGAACAGGCGGTCGGTGAAGACGCCACGGCAGCCAGTGATGTGTATTCGCTCGGTGTCGTCGGATACGAGGCGCTCGCGGGCCAGCGGCCGTTCACCGGTGACGGTGCGCTCACCGTCGCGATGAAGCATGTCCGCGATGTGCCGCCGCCGCTGCCCGCGGATCTGCCACCGAATGTGCGGGAACTGGTCGAGATAACCCTGGCCAAGGATCCCGCTCAGCGTTATGCCGACGGCGGCGAATTCGCCGAGGCGGTCGCCGCGGTGCGTTCCGGCCGCCGGCCGCCCCCGCCGCGCAATCTCCCCGCGACCGGGGCCACCAGTGTGATCTCCGCACCGCCACCTGGTTTCGACGAGGGCGCGACCGTGCGCTACAACACGCCGCCCGCCGCGATGGCCGGGCCGGCGACCGCGATGGACCGCGGGATGAACGACCCCGGCGACGACGATTACCGGGACGACCGCGCGGGCGGCACCCTCAACAAGAACCAGAAATGGATGATCGCGCTGGGTATCGGCGCGCTGCTGCTCGGCGGAGCTGTGCTGTGGCTGCTGTTCGGCGGTGACACCAACCCGGAGGGGACCCCGCCGGGCACCTCGTCCACGGCACCCACCACCCGTCCGCTACCGCCACCGGTCACCACCACCTACGTGGTGACCGAACCCCCGGTCTGGACTCCGACGCAGGAAGTCACGACCACCCCGCCGCCGGTCACCACGACGACGCCGCCACCGGCGACCACCACGACCCCGCCGCCGACCACCACATCGACCGCGCCCAGCACCACCGAGACGACGGCCAGCGAAGAAACCACCGACGAGCAGGAGGAGACGACCACGCGTCGCCGCCCGCCGGTCCCCGATATCGATATCCCCTTCCCGACCATCGGGAACACCACCCACCTCATCGAGCCGGCCGATGAGCCACAAGGACAGCCATGACGACCCCGAAGAATCTCTCCTCTCGCTACGAGCTGGGCGAGATCATCGGGTTCGGCGGTATGTCCGAAGTCCACAAGGCCCGCGATCTGCGGCTCAACCGCGATGTCGCGATCAAGGTGCTGCGCGCCGATCTGGCCCGCGATCCCACGTTCTATCTCCGCTTCAAACGGGAGGCACAGAACGCGGCGGCCCTGAACCATCCGGCGATCGTCGCGGTATACGACACCGGTGAAGCCGAGATCGACGGCGGTCCGCTGCCCTTCATCGTGATGGAGTACGTGGACGGCGATACGTTGCGCGATATCGTGCGCAACGAGGGGCCCATCGCACCTCGGCGCGCGATGGAGGTCATCGCCGATGTGTGCGCGGCGCTCGATTTCAGCCATAAGGCCGGAATCGTGCACCGCGATATGAAACCGGCCAACATCATGATCAACCGGGCCGGTGCCGTGAAAGTGATGGACTTCGGTATCGCACGCGCGATCGCCGATGCCGCCAATCCGATGACCGCCACCGCGGCCGTGATCGGCACAGCCCAATACCTGTCCCCGGAGCAGGCTCGCGGCGAGACGGTGGATGCCCGCTCCGATGTGTACTCCGTCGGCTGTGTGCTGTTCGAAATCCTCACGGGACAACCTCCTTTCACCGGAGACTCACCGGTCGCCGTCGCGTACCAGCACGTCCGGGAGGATCCCCGGTTGCCCTCGCTCGTCTACGAGGGGGTGCCCCGGGAGCTGGATTCGGTCGTACTCGAGGCGATGGCCAAGAATCCGGCGAACCGCTATCAGAGCGCCGCGGAGATGCGTGCGGACCTGATCCGGGTGCTGGGTGGTCAGAAGCCCGGTGCGCCGATGGTGATGACCGACGAAGATCGCACCACCATGCTCGGTCCGGCGGACGGCTCCGGCCGCGGCTATCACCGGGCCGACAACGACGACTACGACGACTACGGTGACGATTCCGGAGGCCGGCCCCGCCGGACGGCGTATATCGCCGCCGGTGTGGTCGCCGCGCTGGTGGCGGCCTTCGGGCTCTATTGGGTGCTGATCGGACCGGGTAGCGGGCCCGATCAGGTGGCCGTTCCGGATCTGTCGAACACCACCGCCAGCGAGGCCCAGCAGAAGCTCGATTCGCTCGGCTTCGATGTCGCCGTCCAGGAGAAACCCGACCCCAAGATCAGTACCGGCAAGGTGATCGCGACGCTGCCGCTGGGCGGCTCACGAGCCGACGAGGGCAGCACCGTCACCCTGCAGGTGTCCACCGGGCCCCAGCAGGTGCCGATTCCCGTCCTCACCGGCCTCTCCCAGCAGGACGCCGAACAAGAGCTCAACAACGTCGGCCTGCAGGCGAACACGGAGATCAAGCGGGAACCGTCCAGTACCCAGGACAAGGACAAGGTGATCGGCCAGGATCCTTCGCCCGGTATCGAGATGGACGCGGGCAGCCAGGTCACGCTGACCGTCGGCAGCGGTCCCAAGCAGATCCGGGTTTCGGATGTGGTCGGTCAGTTGATCGATGTGGCGCAGCCGAATCTGGAGGGCAGCGGGTTCAAGATCGTGGTGGAGCAGGTCCAGTCCGCGCGTCCGCGGGGGGAGGTCCTGTCCACCAGCCCGGCCGGCGGTTCGACCGCGGACGAGGGTTCCACGGTCACCGTCCAGGTGGCGCAGAGCGATCGCATCTCGATGCCGAACCTGGTCGGCCTCACAACCGCCGAGGTCGTGGACAAGCTGCGCGATAGCGGTTGGCAGGGCAGTGCGAACCAGGTACGGCAGATCACGCAGATCACGCTGAACTCCGATCAGGCCGGCAAGGTACTCAGCCAGCAGCCCTCCGCCGGAACCACCGTCCCCTCCTCGACGACGGTGACGGTCAACACCGGCGTACTTCCGCTGGGTCCCCCCTGACCCGCACCCGGGTGAGTCACTGAACGGGAAAACCGGGCGGCCGATGATTCGGCCGCCCGGTTTCGTGTCAGACGGCCAGGGAGGCGACTTCCGCTTCCAGCATCTGCACGAGCCCCTCTTCGGGACGCGCGCCGCAGACCTCCAGCCAGTTGGCGAGCATCCGGTGACCGCCCTGGGTGAGTACCGACTCCGGATGGAATTGGACGCCGTGGATCGGCAATTCGTGGTGACGCAGGGCCATCACGATCCCGCTCTCGGTACGGCCGATGACGTCGAATTCGGGTGGCAATGTCTTCTCCACCACGGTCAGCGAGTGATAGCGGGTCGCGGTGAAGGGGTCGGGCAGTCCGGCCAGGACCCCGGTGCCGATATGGAATACCGAGCTGGTCTTACCGTGCAGGAGTTCCGGAGCCCGGGTCACCGTGGCGCCGAAGGCCGCGCCGATGGCCTGGTGGCCCAGGCATACGCCCAGCAGCGGAGTGCCGCGGTCGGCGCAGGCACGGACCAGGTCGATACTGGCGCCGGCGCGTTCCGGGGTGCCGGGACCGGGGCTGATCAGGATTCCGTCGAACTCACCGGCCACCGCCCCGGGGTCCGCGAGCTCCGCGTCGTCGTTGCGCCAGACCACTGCCTCGACGCCCAGCTGGCCCAGATACTGCACCAGGTTGAACACGAAGCTGTCGTAGTTGTCGACGACCAGTACACGCATCCCCAAAGATTACGTGTTCGCCCACCGGAGCACCCGGCCCGGCCCGCGGTCGTGGCGCGAGCGGTTCACCCGCGTCGTGTGGTGAGGACCGACGTGGAGAATACGGGTGCGCCGGGATCGGTCCACACGTCCGTCGCGCGGCGGCGCGGCCGCACGTCCACCGCCTCACGCGCCCGCCGGATCCCGCCCGGTCCACCTGCCCGGAGCGTACGGTTCGGCCGCTGGGCATCACACCGATTACCTGGTGGGATAGCCTTGGAATACGACCTGCACGCTGAACACGAGGACATCATGCCCAAGTCGAAGGTCCGGAAGAAGACCGACTACACGATCAACCCCGCCAGCCGCACGCCGGTGAAGGTGAAGGCAGTCGGTCCATCGCCCGTCTGGTACGTCACCATCATGCTCGGCTTCATGCTGGCCGGCCTGGTATGGCTGCTGGTCTACTACCTCGCGGCCGATCAGATCAGCTGGATGAGCAACCTCAACGCCTGGAACTTCTTGATCGGATTCGGCCTGATGGTGGTCGGTTTGATCATGACGATGCGGTGGCGCTAGCGGCATCGCACTCAGGATTACACCGGTGTAATTAATGCACACCTGTGGATAGACCTGTGGATAACTCTCGACCAGAACGGGGAGGACACCGCGTGCAGCCCGAGAGCCCCGAACCGCGTCTTACCTGGACAACTCCCCTGCCCGCGCTGGTAGCGGCGGCCGGGGGCGGTGTGGTTCTCGCGGTCGCGGCGGTACTGACCACCGAGGTGCCCGGTAAGTTCCTGCTCGGTGTGGCCGCCCTGGTACTCGTCGGCCTCGCCGGGCTCGGCTTGCGGCAACGGCCGCGACTGGCGGTGGTGCCCGGCGCGAACCCGCGGCTGGTACTGCGCACCCTCACGGGCGTCACCGAGTACACCCGTGAGCAGATCCTGCGTGCCCGGGTGGTGGGCTATCGCCGGCTCGGCCGCAAATCGCCGATGCTGGAGATCGACGTAGATCATCTGGGCTCCGAGCGACTGCTCATCTTCGGACGCTGGGATCTGGGTACGAGCCCCGAGGATGTCTACGACATCTTGCGCACGCAACTGCGGTTGCGTGGAAGCTCCGCGCACTGAGCGCCGTGCGGCGGCCGAAGCCGCCCCGGCCCGATGCCGGGCCGGCGACGGCATGTTTCACGTAAAACATGCGCCGGTGCACCCGGCGATACTCCCGGGACCCGGAGTCAGCGCATGGACGACGATGCCAGCGCTATCACCGCCAGGGCCACGACCGTCAGCACCGTGAGCGCGACCACACCGACCGATCTGGCCCGCTCCGGAGTCCGGGCCCGCACCCAGGCGGGCAGGAACATGATCCCGAGTGTGGCCAGGGTGCCCGCGGCCAGACCGCCGAGGTGACCCCACAGCGAGATACCCGGCAGCGAAAAGCTGATGAACACGTTGATCGCGATCAGGATCAGCATATTGTTCGGGCTCTGGCGCAACCTGATCAGGATGACCGTGATCGCCCCGAACAGTCCGTACACCGCACCGGAGGCTCCCGCGGTCAGATTGTCCTGGGCCAGCAGCATCACCGCGGCCGATCCGCCCAGCAGCGAGATCAGGTACACGGCCAGATAGCGGGCGCGGCCCAGCACCAGCTCGATATCGCGGCCGACGATATAGAGCGCGAACATGTTCAGCAGCAGGTGGATCAGCCCGTAGTGCAGGAATCCCGAACCGATCACCCGGAACCAGTCGCCACCGGCCACCGCGGGCGGGTACATGACCCAGTCCACGAACAGCCCCGATCCGCGCTGGTTGTTCATCAGGCTGCGTGACTGCGCCGCGGTGACGGCGTAGACGATGACGTTGAGCGCGATCAGGGTGTAGGTGACGAACGGCACCGAATTACGCGCCGCCACCGCCCCCGAAACGGTCCGGACCTGCGGGGTACTGCGCTGATCGGCACGCAGGCAATCGACGCAGTGCTGTCCGACCGAGGCCGGACGCAGACATTCCGGGCAGGCCGGACGGCCGCACCGGGTGCAGGACAGTCCGGTCGGGCGGTCGGTATGCCGGACACAGACCTGGGCCGGCGGCGACGGCTGCTGGGGGTTCACCGCGGGCTCCGGTTGGTCGTCGGGCAGATCTCGCGGCGTGCTCCCGACCCGGCCGGGCGTGTCGTACTCACCTGCCCATCGTGCCACGGGTACGCGCGGCGCGCGGCGCGCCGTACTCGCGATCGATACCGGCGCCGAGGCTCTGACCTGCCGGTCTGCGTTATCGGCCGGGCTGTGCCAGAGTTGAGCCATGAGTTCGAGGCCACTGCGTCCATCCAGTCGTCTGCGCTATCGGCTGCTGGCCGCTGCCACGGTGGCGGCGGCGGGTGGTACCGCGTGGCTGGTGCGCAGCAAGCGCCCGCAACCGCCCGAACCCGCCCCCGCCCCGCCCCGGATCGGCTACACGCGCAACAGCGCCCCGGTGGCCCCGGACGATACCGGGGCCACCGAGAGCTGACCGAGCTCAGCGGCTGACGGTCGTGCGGTACTGCCGCAGTGCCAGCGGTACGAATACGGCCAGGATGATGATCACCCAGACCAGGGTGGTCACCACCGGATGCTGCATCGACCAGGCCGTCGGGGTCTGTGCTGCCGGCACGGCGTTACCGAACAGTTCGCGGGATGCCTGCGTGAGCGCGGAGACCGGATTCCATTCGGCGAACACTCGCAGCGGTGTCGGCAGTTCGTCCATCGGCACGAAGGTGTTGGCCAGGAAGGTGAGTGGGAAGATCACCATGAAACTGGCGTTGTTGAACACCTCGGGTGTGCGCACGATCAGGCCGACCACGGCCATGATCCAGGAGATCGCGTAGGCGAACAGCAGGAGCAGGACGTAGGCGAGAATCGCGTCCAGTACCGACCCACGGATCCGCCAGCCCACGATCAGCCCGGTCAGCGACATCACCACCAGACTCACCACGTTGATCACCACATCGCTGACGGTGCGCCCGATCAGCACCGAGGACGGGGCCATGGGTAGCGACCGGAAGCGATCGATGATGCCCTTCTGCATATCCTCGGCCAGGCTGAGTCCGGTGAAGGTCGACCCGAACACCACCGTCTGCACGAAGATGCCCGCGATCAGGAACTCGCGATAGCCGCCCTCCATGCCGGGCACTTCGATGGCGGTACCGAAGATATAGGCGAACAAGAGCACGAACATGATCGGCGAGAGCGTGCTGAAGATCAGCACATCGGGTACTCGCTTTATCTTGATCACATTGCGCTTGGTGACGGTCAGGCTGTCGCTGACCACCATGGAAAGTCGTTCGACCAGGGTGGGGGTCTCCCCGGTATCGCCGACGGTTACCAGCGCGGTCATCTGTTCTTCCCTTCCATCGCCTCGATCGCTTCCACCGCGCGCGCCGGACCGACTTCGCCGTCGGCGGGCGGTCGACGCTCGTCGCCGGACCGTCTGTCCTGCTCGTAGCGGTCGGCTCCACCCGGGTCGTCCTCGGCCTCGTGCCCGGTGAGGGTGAGGAACACATCGTCGAGTGAGGGCCTGCGCAGCCCGACGTCCTGGATCTTCACTCCTTCGTCGGACAGCCTGCCGATGGCCGCCACCAGCGCCTGGGAACCGTCACTGACCGGGACCACCAGCCGGCGCAGACCCGGTTCGAGATGGATATCGCCGTCGGCCAGCGGCGCGAGCGCCTGCTGCGCGACAGTCAGATTGTCGATGTGATCGACCGTCAATTCGATCCGGTCACCGCCGACCATGCTCTTCAACTCGTCGGCGGTGCCGCGAGCGATCACCTGTCCCCGGTCGATCACCGCGATGGCATCCGCCAGGCGGTCGGCCTCTTCCATGTACTGGGTCGTCAGTAGCAGGGTGGTACCGCCCGCGACCAGTTCCTCGATGACATCCCAGAGGTCGAGCCGGGCCCGGGGATCGAGGCCCGTGGTGGGTTCGTCCAGGAACAGCACCGGCGGATTCGCCACCAGCGCACCGGCCAGATCGAGCCGGCGGCGCATACCCCCGGAATAGCCGCGGACCGGGCGATCGGCGGCATCGCTGAGGCGGAACCGCTCGAGCAGTTCGCGCGCGCGTTCCTTACTGCGCCGGGTCCCCATGTGGTACAGCCGCCCGACCATCTCGAGGTTCTCGAAACCGGTCAGATATTCGTCGACCGCCGCGTACTGGCCCGAAGCACCGATCCGGGACCGCAGTGCTCGCGGGTGTGCGAGTACATCGATCCCGGCGACGGTCGCCCGTCCGGCATCGGGCACCAGCAGCGTGGTGAGCACTCGCACGGTGGTGGTCTTACCGGCTCCGTTGGGTCCCAGCAGAGCGGTGACAGTCCCCTCGGGCACGGTCAGATCGAGGCCGTCGAGTGCGCGTACCCGGCGGCCGTAGTGTTTTACGAGACCCTCGGCGACTATTGCGTCGGGCATGATTCTCCTGAATGAGTATGTGGGTCGGGGACTGGTCGTATATCGCCGGCAGCGGATCGGCCACCGACCTGGAGCGCTTCGGCAAACCGGGCCGACACCGTGCAGTATCGTCGCCGCCTCCGACGTTTTCATCCGATTTATCCGGTTCTGCGACGACCTCCCGGTACGAGCCGCGGCCTCGACACATCTCACGACCGGTCGCCGCGTCGCGCGCAGCACCCTTTGGATTCGGTATCCGCCGTCACTCGATCGGGGGGGGAGGCACGGCAGCGGGGACGGCCGTGCGCATGCTCATAGTGCACAGCGGCATAGTGACAGCACCGTCCGACAAGTCCGGCCCCGGCAGCACCGCGCAGCGCAGCCGGGAAGCGCCGCGCAGCTCCGTGTTCCGCTGGGCGGAATACACTGGTCCAGAAGTCCAATTCGATTGTCCAGCAGAATAATTGAACGATCAGCAGCTCGAGGCTCTTATCCATTCACAGCACTGTGACGAGCGACGGAAAAAGTTCGAAACTCTTGGGCCCCTTGTGCGCGCAATTCCACGAGATCGCGTAGGATCGGTTCCGTCGGCCCCTCCCCCCCGGGCCGACCTTACGCGGGCCTCGGCTAACTCCCCCCCTTCGCCGAGGCCCGCTCTCATATCCGGACCCCTCCTTCGTCGGCCGGACAGTCTCCAGGAGCGCGACCGTTCCGCTCCGCGGATATTCCCGGATCCACCACGCACCGGCCGTTTCCGCAGATCCACCCGGTACCCCGCCTCGCCATTCGACGCAATGGTGAGAGATTTGGAGTATTATCGTCTCATCAGCTCGATGCAGTAGATCAAGGGAGATCCGCATGACCGCGTCTGTCGCAGCCATCGATACGCCCGCTCCGGCGGAGCGTCGTCCATTCGGTCCCGGCACCCGGACCTGGGAAGAGACCGGGCTGATCACCTTCTCCCTCACCGCGGGCTCGGCATTTCTCCTGCAGACCATGGAGCCCACCATCTCCGCGGTGGTCGACGCCCACTCCACCTTCCGCACCGACCCGATCGGCCGCGCGATGCGCAGTCTGTCCGCGGTGATGATGTGGACCTACGGCGGCGAGGAATCGCTGGGCGAGACCGACCGGCTCCGCAAGATGCACACCACCCTCAACACCACCGACGCACAAGGCGTCCGGCATACGGCACTGTCCAGCGGCCCGTGGGCCTGGGTGCTGCACACCGGCACCTTCGCGTTCTCCGAGAACGCGAAGTACTTCGCGAAGCGGCCGCTCACCGCCGCCGAAAAAGAGGACTACTACCGCGAAGCCCTCCAGCTGATGCGCAACTTCTCGGTACCGCCCAAGGAACTACCGGCCACCTACGCCGATTTCGAGAAGTTCTTCGCCGATCAGGTGGCGAACCACCTGGAGGCCACCCAGACCTCGAAGGACTACCTGAAGGTCATCCGGACCATCGCCCCGCCCACCCAGCTGCCCCGGGCCCTGCACCCGGCGTGGCGGACGCTGACCGGCCCGTTCGGTCGTATGCAGTATTTCGTCACCGTGGGCACCACCCCGGAGGCAGCACGGAAGAAGCTGGGTCTGACCTGGAGCGAGTCCGACGAACGCAAACTCCGGATCCTGGGCTGGTTCCTCGCGCGACTGGTGCCGCTGCTACCCGAACGCCTGCGCTATTTCCCCATCGCCTACGAAGCCCGCCGGCTCGAACGCGATAAGGCGCGGCTGCGTAAGGTCATCGACGTGCGACCGCTCTGAACAAGCGGTAGCCGGCCCCGGGTCCTCAGGGATCCGGGGCCGCTCTGTGTACCTGTAAACCGGCCGCCGGCGAAAGGAGCCGATCATGACGGGGGCGATATCGATTCCCGGCTACGACCAGGTCGTGGCGCTTTCCCGCGAGCTGGGGCCGATCACTGTCCCGGATTCCTACCGCGACGAGAACGACCATATGAATATCGCGCACTACTTCGATCTGTGCGTGCGGGCCACGACGGGGGTTTTCGATCGAGTCGGTATCACCGACGAGTACCGCACGGAACGGGGCACGGGTTTCTTCACCGGCGAGCACCATATCCGGTACTACTCCGAAACCCGGATTGGTGAAGAGGTTTCGGTGTACGTACGCGGCGTGGACCGCTCCGAAAAGGTCGTCCACGCCATGGCGCTGCTGGTCAACGACACCACTCGGCGACTCAGCTGCACTCTCGAGCTCACCGCGGTCCACGTCGATCTGCGCACCCGATCGGCCGTCCCGTTCGCCGCTGACACCGCGGCCGCGTTCGACCGCGAACTGGCGTCCGCGGCCGTGGGCTGGCCGGTACCGACCTGTGGCGCGATGGGGGTCCGGCGCTAGTGCTCGACGTGGTCGCCACCCCGGGCGGTCTCGGGTAGCGCGGCGCCCGCCTCGGGCCGGACCGTCACCGCCTCGTGACCGCGGGGCCGGGACGTGCTGACGAACAGCACCGGCTGGCCGGCGTGCAGGGTGCGATAGCCGTCTGTCTCTATGCACCGGTACTCGACGAATACCTGATCGGTTCCGTCGTCGGGTTTGATGTAGCCGAAGCCCTTCTCCGAGTCGAACCAGAAAACTCGTCCGCGTCTCCAGTCCGATCCGTCGATCCCGGGCCCGCCGTATTCCGAAGCAGGCATTACCAGGTCTTCTCCGCTCGTTCCGTCAGGGTCGACACCACCAAACCTACGCCCTGGCACCGCAAAGGTCACGGTCGCCTCCGCCGCCGCGCCGGACACTACTGTCGTCGCGGTGACCGAATCCTGTTTCCTCTCACGTACTCGCGCCGGCTACGACGCGATCGCCACCGCCTACGCCGAGCATTTCGGCGGATACCTCGAGCAGAACTTCTGGAACCACGCGGTTCTCACGGCGTTCGCCGAATCGGTGCGAGATTCCGGACCCGTCGCCGATATCGGCAGCGGTCCCGGTTGGGTCGCCGCGTTCCTGGCGGCACAGGGAATCCGGGTGCACGGGATCGACCTCTCCCCCGCGATGGTGGATATGGCGCGCAATTCTTTCCCGGAGATCGGGTTCGAAGTCGGTTCGATGACCGCACTCGATATCCCGGACGGGACTCGGGCCGGTGTCGTGTCCTGGTATTCGCTCATCCATATCCCCCCGGCGGAGCGCCCGGGTGTGCTGGCGGAGTTCCGGCGAGTGCTGCGGCCCGGCGGAAAACTACTGCTGGCCTTTCAGACCGGCTCCGACATCCTGCATCTGGACGAAGGGTTCGGCCGGACCATCTCATTGGACTTCCACCGGATCCGGACCGACGAGTTGGTGGACTCCCTCGACACCGCCGGCTTCACCGTCGATCTCCGATTGGACCGCAGGGCCGACGAGGGTGAGACCGCTCCGCAGGCCTATGTGACCGCGACCCGCTCGAGTTGACAGCCGACTCTCGAGCTATCGAAAAGATGTGTCACAGCATCGTTTCGATAGCTATCAAGTTGATAGATTTCAGCGCCGGAGAGGGCGAACAGCCCTTACCGATCGGTACATCGAAACGATTCTTGACGCGATCATTTCGATAGATGAACCTGTTCAGGTGGTGATCAAGAAGAACCCGCTCGGCGCGACGGGCAATACCGTTCGGGTCAATATCGCGCGGTATCGCAATCGTATGAACCTCGGCTACGCCGATCTGGCGCGCAGCCTCGAGGCCCTCGGACGCCCGATCCCGGTACTCGGTCTGTCGCGTATCGAGCGGGGCGAACGCCGGGTCGACGTGGACGACCTGATGGCGCTGGCGGTCGCCCTCGGCGTTTCCCCGACCAGTCTGCTGCTCCCGGATGCGGCCGATTCCGGCGATAGCGTCACCGCCACCTGTATCGAGGGCACGGCCGCGGATCTGCTCGGCTGGTTCCGTTTGCATACGCCGTCGGCGCATATCGGTAAACCGGCCGGCGAGCGAAACGTCCGCGACGCCATCCGGTTCATCGCCGATTCCCGGCCGCGCTGGGATATCGAAAGCCTCACGCTGGAACAGCTCCCCGGCGTGGGCCATCAGGAGTACGCGGAGGAGATCGCCGAGAAGGCTCGGCAGACGAATCCCGATGCGGGCCATCGCAGATAGATAGGACACCGGGTGCTCGGCCACCGATACGGCCGAGCATCCGGTGCGGGCGAGCGCGATGCCGCGCGGTCAGGAAGCGCCGGAACGCAGCAGCTCGAAGATCGACACCGGGCGCCCGGCCGCTTCGCTGACCGACCGCGCCCGGCGCCACAAACCCTGTGCCGTACGGGAAAGCGTGGCGTCCACCCCTACCTCTTCACTGGCATCGATGATGTGCTGCGCCCCGGCGTCCATCATCGCGAACGACGCGAGATCTCCCCAGCCGCCGTTCTTCGCCGCCGCCGCGTACTCGGCCATGAAGAAGGGGTAGGCCTCGCTGGAACGCTGGGCGTAGGGCAGGAACTTGTCGATATCGCTGCCGGACTGTTCGATCACTGCCAGAGCCTGATCGAAGGCCAGCATCCACGGATGGAATGTGATCAGCAGCGCCTGGTAGAACACCTGGGCCAGCCCGTCGTCGGCACCGATGTACTCCTGCGGACTCAGCGGGCGCAGCAGTTCGGCGTGCGCGTCGAAAACCGCACGTGGTCCGCTGTAGAAAACATAGGACGCCGGGTGGGTGATGTTGTCGCCCGCGGACATGAATCCGCCCGACAGGAACTCGCCACCGTGGGAACGCACCCAGGCCGCCCCGGCGCGCGCCTTGTCCGGCGAATCCGAGGACAGATTGGCGATCACCTTTCCGGACAGGTGGTCGGTGGCCGGACCGAGCACGTCGTACATCGCGTCGTAATGGGTCAGGCTCAGCACGATCACCTCGTTGGCGTCGAGCGCTTCGGCTACCGTCGCGGCCCGTTTCGCGCCCAGCGCGACCAACTCGTCGGCTTTCGCACCGGTACGGTTCCACACGGTGACCTCGGTACCGGCCGCCAGTAATGCCCGTACCATCGCCCGGCCCATCGGACCCAGCCCGATCACGGTGACGGATGGGCTGTTGTGCTGAGACATCGGAACAACCTCTCATCGGTAATGGTTCAGTCGGTTTCGGCGCCGGTCCCGATATTCGTCGCCGCAGGTAGAGTCGGGAAGAACGCACTTGCGGGTGGGGTTGCTCACCATGAGGTCCGTAACGAGGTCAGGAGGACGCCGTGGCCGTATCCGGTGATGTGGATCACGAGATCTGCGGTATGTCCCTGGCCATCGAAGTGGTCGGCGGTAAGTGGAAGATGCACCTGATGTGGATTCTCGGCGAGGGCCCGCAGCGGTTCGGGAACATCCGCCGAACGCTTACCGGGGTGAGCGAGAAGGTGCTGACCGAGAATCTGCGCCACCTCGAAGCGAGCGGGGTCGTCCACCGCACCGTCTATCCCGAGATACCGCCCCGGGTGGAGTACTCCCTGACCCCGCTGGGCCGAGAGCTCGCCGAAGCGCTCCGGCCGCTGGAGGAATGGGGCGATCGGCACCGCGGCAGGCTCAGCGCGGCAGGCTGATTCGCACCGGATGCGCGGAACCGGTCAGGGCCCGGACCCGCCTCTGCGTAACGGCGAACGTGCCGCGCCGGGCCGAAACAGAGAACGTCCCCGGCCACGGGAAGCAGGCCGGAGACGTTGTCGAGTGGAGCCTAGGGGAATCGAACCCCTAACCCCTGCCTTGCAAAGGCAGTGCTCTGCCAATTGAGCTAAGGCCCCGGGGCGGTTTGCGCCGCGAGTCGCCTGCGAAACAGTAGCGTTCCGGCACGTACACCGTCAAACAAGACTACCTGTCGGCACTGGTCACCGCCGCAACGCACCGGTTGCCTCGAACTCCGCCTCACGGCCCTGCATCTGTTCGCGGTACCAGTTCTCCCGGTGCCAGAGCATGAGCTGCTCGTGCACCCGGCCGACCGGCGGGATCCGGCGGAGGAATTCCACGGCGGTGACCAGCGGGATCCGGGCGATGGGGATCAGCAGCCAGGGGAAGGCCGACGGCATCCGGTAGTTACGGCGGGTGGTGGGCAGCATATAGAGGGCCGAGTACGCGGAGTTGATCCGGTAGTTGTAGTGCGCCCGGAGCCTGGCCAGACCGCGCTGCTCCGGTCGCGGCGCGAAGGCCGCGGGATAGGACTCGATGAGTTCGGCGCCCTGGGCACCGGCATCGTGAGCGCGGGCGACCATCGTCATCGCCATCACGCGGAGCGTATCGGCCACGGTTTCCGGATGCCAGCTCAGCCGCACGCCCAGCAGGTATCCCATGTACTTCTGGAAGTGCAGCAGCGCCCGGAACTCGGCGGGAGTCGTCTGGTAACCGAGCGCCCACAGCCCCATCCCCGGGATGGTGCTGCCGGCGATCAACGTGAGCAGCTGATAGGTCTGGCTGATCGGCAGCCCCCACCGGTCGTTCTCCCATTCCGGATGCCGTTGTACACCCGCGCGCACAGAGACGTGCATGATCCGCACCTTCAGTGCGGTGGCCCGCCCCTGCGAGCCCGGGGTGAGCAGCGCTCCGGGCTGGGAGACATCCATCCAGAACCGGCAGGTCTCCAGGAATCTGCGCAGTGCGCTGTCGCCGGCGTAGCCGCCCGCCAGCGAAAGCGGGGTGGCGACCGCGGATTCGGTGTACATCTCCAGCGTTTCGGCCCCCGCGAAGCTGAACAGCACGGTGCCCCAGCGCCGCCAGACCGCGGCGCCGCGTTCGACCAGCTCCGGCTGGACCCAGTCGGGCACCGTCTCGAATTCGTCGAACAGCGCGCGCATGGAGTCCGGAGCATCGGGAACGGCGCCGATTCCCTCGCACAGTGCGGTTTCCAGCGATCGCCGGCCGCGATCGCGGCCGCTCTCGCCACGCATGACCTCGGCGACGAACCGTTCCGCGACCGGGTCACCGGCGAACATATCCGCGCACAGCGCCCGGGCCTGCTCGTCGGTCGGGAACAGCGCCGAGCCCGTCACCGTCCGGAAGAACCGTTCGAGCCGCCGGACCGCCGGAGTAGCGCGTGCCTGCCAGTAGCGAAAGGCGGTCGGGCAGTGCTCGGCCGCTGTCTCCTCGACCGGCGTCACTGCTGGTATCGACATGACTGTTCCCCTCCCCCGCGCGGCCGCTCGCCGACCGCCCGGGACTGTACCGGTGCGCCGCGACGGCAGCGCGCCAATCCATACTCAAAAGTATGGAAATACCGTACTCGAAGGTACGGATTTTGAACAGGGCAATCCGGCAGCCGATCGAAGGAGACACATAGTCCCCTTCCGGAGCGGGAGCCGACCGTGATGGGCGAATCCGCCGAGGCCGCCGACCACCTCCCCTACCATCGGAGTATGAGACTCAGCGCTGACCTGTCGGACCGATGACGGCGGGTTCGTCCACCGCTTCGCATTCCGACTCGCCCGACGATCGGACGGCTCCACCGCGACCCCGCTCGAAAAAGGCTCGCGCGCAGCAGACCCGGCGGCGGAGCACCGCCCGGCTGTCCTACGACGACTGGGTCGACGGCGCGCTGAATCTCCTGTCCCGCGAGGGCGTCGGGGCGATCAAGATCCCGCGGTTGTGCCAGGAGCTGGGTGTCACCAAAGGTAGCTTCTACTGGCATTTCGACGATATCGAGCAGCTCATGGCGGCGATGGCCGACCGCTGGAGCGCGGTGCAGAGCGAAACCGTACGCGAGCTGGGGGCCTTCGCGGCGATCCCGGTGGAGGAACGGATCGAGAAAATGGCGGCGATGCTCGTCGATCACCGACACTGGATGGTGGAGACCACGGTGCGGGAATGGTCACGCGGCAATCCCAAGGTGGCCGATGCGGTACGCAATCTCGACCAGCGCGTATTCGAAACTGTCTACCGAACGATGCTGGATCTGGGCTTCGATGAGAATCAGGCCGGCCTGCGAGCGGGCGCAATGGTCTATATCGGCCTCGGATTGATCCACGGCCGGGACAATCTGCCGACACCGACCACCGAACAGGTGTACTCGGTCATCGAACTACTGGCCCGGCCGTGATCACAGGGACCCGGCTGTCACCGGGTCCGGCGGCGACGGCGCAGTACGTCGTCCGCGGGTGGGATCAGCGCGTAGTGACGTCGTGCCACAGGTCGGCGTCGTCACGCTGGCGCAGCTTGTTGATACCGATGAGAACCGCAGCGACAATTCCGATGGTGAGAACGTATTTCATATCCATAGCTTAGTGGCTTCACCGTTTTGCGCCCACTCAGGCCCGTATCGGTCAGCGCTGTTCACGCAGACTTTCCCGGGCCCGATCGAGCGCCGCCACACTTTCGGTGACGATATCTGTCAGTAGTGCGAGCTCGGCGTCGGTGCGCGCCGCGAACTGCTGTCCGAGCATTTCCCAGAGCTCTCCGAACATGGGCGCGACCTCCTGTAGCGCCCTGTCCTGCACGATCACCAGCACTCGCCGGCGATCGGCGGGATCACGTTCCCGCCGTACGAATCCCGCGGTTTCGAGGCGATCGATCATCGTGGTGACCGCACCCCCTCGGGTGATACCGATCCGGCCGGCCAATTGCCCGGCGGTCTGCGGCCCGTACATGGTCAGGATATTCAGGCAACTGAGATCGGTGATCCCGATCCCCAGCCGGTTCGCGATGGCCGAATGCAGCAGCACGGTCCCGCTGGACTGGGCTCGAAATGCCAGCTGGAGCGCAGTCAGGGTCTCGCTCCGGGTCTTCCCCGATGTCATGGGCAGCCTCCTCGTCCTAATCTCTCTGAATCAGAGAAACTCTTATATAGAGACTATTGCGGTCAGGAGAACGAACCATGAGTACCAAACGAGCAATACCCCTGTGGCTGCTGGTGATCTTCGTCGGGATCCAGTTCGGCGCAGGGTGGTACGAGAAACTCGGCGTGATCCCGCAGTGGACCGACGTTCCCACCGTCGGAGCACACGAGGCGATGACCGAATCGGGATTCCATCGCGCGGGACGCGCTTTCTGGCCCTTCGTCTCTCCGGCCGTGGCACTGCTCGCCCTGGTCAACCTCTACCTCGCGTGGCGAACCCCGGTCGCCTTCCGGCGCTGGTGGCTGGCCGCCGCCGCCCTCATGACTTGCTATGCGCTGTCGAGCTACCTCTACTTCGTACCGCAGATGCTCTCGTTCCAGTCCGAAGGCGAGCAATGGACCCCCGAACACGTGGAATCCTTCATCACCACTTGGACCACCCTGAACTACCCACGTATGGTGCTCGGCGGAATCGGCTGGCTCTGCGCACTTCGCGCACTCTCGCTGTCCGGTACGGCAACCGGCCCGGACGCCCCGGCGGAACCGGCGCCCGACAGCAGAAAACCCGACCCGTTCCGTGCGGTATGACCGGATTTCGGAACAGATCGGGTTGTCCATCTGTGGGTCTAGGAGGACTTGAACCTCCGACCTCTTCGTTATCAGCGCAGAACCGCGATACCGGGTGGTGATGAGTGGTGCCGATGAGCTGGCCGTATGTGCTGATGAGTGTCGTTCAGTTTCGGCCCGTATCGACGGCTCCGGTGCCTTTTTGCTCCTCGGTATGCCCCTGGTGACTTCCCTTCCCCTGCTTCCTCATACTGGCCATCCTGAGCTGAGGGAGGTCGTGTCAAGGGCGCTCTTTCCCTTGACTCGGCCGAGTGAGGTCAGACAATCGGGCCATGAGGAGGCAGGGATTACGCAACCAGCCCAGTCCCCGTACGGATGTCGCCATGAGATTTGTTCAGCAATTCATCCGCGCAGGTCAGATCGGTGTCGAACTTCCTGAGACCGGACCACAGCCAGGCCCCACGAACGAGGGCCTGCGGATTCGGTGGACAGCTGCGGGAGAGCAAGTCGGGTACGGCTCTCGTCGTGCCCACACTTCTCGGTTATCGAAAATCAGCCATCTCGGATCGGTGGCTATGGCGCCAGCCGCGCCGCTGTCGGCCGACGCGCCGCGCTGGCCAAGCCTGCGCCGGTCTGCGCGGTTGCGTGGCGGACGGCGGC
>NZ_JBSGIP010000030.1:0-70073 GCF_053605105.1 Nocardia sp. NPDC003963 | reverse complement strand
GGTTGAAATCGGAGCGGTCCACGATGCACTCCTTCTCGAAGGAGAACATATCGTTCATCAATGCCCCTATCTCGGTCCGCAGCCGGGCGACCGGTTGCCCGATAACGGTGTCCAATATGCCTTGACAGGAATATTCCTCAACGGCAATATGGTCGCCGTGGTACGTGATGTCTTCGAGGTGCTGGCCGACCCCACCCGCCGCCGGATCCTCGACCTGCTGCGCGACGGTGAACGCACCGTCGGCGATCTGGTGGTCGCGCTCGGCGCGGCCCAGCCCAATATCTCCAAACATCTGCGCATGCTCGACGCGGCCGCACTGGTCCGGGTCCGAGTGGACGGGCCGCGGCGGCACTACGGTCTCGCGCCCGGCCGGTTGCGGGAGATCGATCTGTGGCTGGCCCCGTTCCGGGAGATCTGGGCCGACCGGCTCGATGAGTTCGAGCGGTATCTGGACACCGTGCCCGACGAAGAAGACCCGACGAAATCCGAGGAGTGAAATGACGGATGTGACACAGCGGCTCGGTGAGGTCCTGCGCGACGGTGAACGCGTGGGCACCCGCTACGAACGCGATCTGGCGCACCCGCCGGAGAAGGTGTGGCGGGCGCTCACCGAATCCGATCATCTGCGGCACTGGTTCCCCGCCGACATCATCGGTGAGCGGCGGGCCGGCGCCGCGGTCCGGTTCCGGTTCTGGCCCGAGTCGGTGGACGATGCCGCCGCCGAGCCGGCCGCGGCCGGAATCGATACCGAGGACCCGGAGCTCCCGGGCCGGATCCTGGCCTGGGAGCCACCGCGTCTTTTCGAATTCCTGTGGGACGACGAGCATCTACTGTTCGAGATCGTCCCGCGGGGCGCCGGATCCCGGCTGCTGTGCACTGTCTGGTTCGGTACGCCCGGGCCGCACGGGATCTCGGGGACCGCCGCCGGGTATCACGTATGCCTCGACGAGCTGGTGAATCTGCTGGATACCGGATCGGTCGGCGTGCCCGACCGGGCGCAGATCCGCGCACTGGGGGGCCGGTACGCCGAGCTCATCGGCTGACCGCGGTATCCGGCGACGGGGTATCAGACCAGCAGCAGGGTCCGGCCGAGCGCGGTGCGTGCCTCGATGGCGGCATGCGCCGCGGCGGCGTCGGCCAGCGGGAAGGTCTGTCCGACAATCACCTCGAGTTGTCCGGCGGCGATCAACTCGAGTATCCGGGCGGCGTAGCGGGCGCGGCTGTCGTTCCCGATACTCAGGTCGTAGAGCCCGAGTACCTGCACACCGCGTTCCCGCGCGTCATCGGCGGCGGCACCCGCGAATTCGCCCGCGGCCGCCCCGTATCCGATGAACAGCCCGCCGGAAGGGGTGATCCGCAGGGCGGCATCGCCGGGCTCGCCGCCGGCACCGTCGAACACCACATCGGGTCCCTTGCCTCCGGTCGCGGCCAGGACCTGTTCGGTCCAGCCGGTTTCGGAGTAGTCCACGGCCGCCTCCGCGCCGAGCCGCCGGGTCAGCGCGAGTTTCTCCGCGCCCCGCGCGGCCGCGACCACATCGGCCCCCGCGCGCCGGGCCAATTGGGTGAGCAGGGTGCCGAGTCCGCCCGCGGCGGCGGTGATCAGAACCTGCTGCCCCGGCCGGATATCGGCGCGTTCGAACGCGGCGAGCGCGGTGTGGCCGTCGTGCACCACCGCGCTCGCCTGTTCGACGGTGACCCCGGCCGGTATCCGGTTCAGCTGATCCATTCCGGCGAGCGCCTGTTCGGCATAACCGCCGATGGGCAGACCGCCACCGACGCCACTGGCGACGGTCCGCGCTGTCACCCGGATGCCCAGTAGCGTGGGATCGACACCCGATCCCACGGCCGCGACCGTCCCACCGATCGCGCCGCCGGCCACGTACGGCGGTTGTACGGCGAAGAAATCGGTGCCCCATCCCGCGCGCAACCGGGTATCGAGGAACATCACATCCGCCGCGGCGACCTGTATCAGAACCTGACCGGCCGCCGGTTCCGGGGCCGGCACCTCCTGTAGCTCCAGAACATCCGGTCCGCCGAATTCCATTACTTGTACAGCCTGCACGGTGATCTCTCCTCGGGTGCGCCAAGCGGTGAACTCGACCAGTCTGAAACCTCCACATAGGTTCAGGTCAAGAGTGGGTGGCGGCCGGGTATGACGAAATCGTGACATCGGCTCCCGGTTGCGTGGTACAGCGCCCTCCGGCGGGCAGGATCGGGATCATGCGAGTACTGCTGACCGGCGCGGCCGGATTCATCGGGTCCCATATCCATGCCGCGTTGCGGGCGGCCGGTCACGAGGTGGTGGCCGTAGACCTGATGCTGGCCACGGCGCACGGCCCCGGCGCGGAACCGCCCGCGGGTGTGCACCAGGTGGACATCCGCGCGTCCGGTGGACTCGATTCGTTGCTACGCGGTGTCGATGTGGTGTGCCACCAGGCCGCCGTGGTGGGCGCGGGTATCGATACTCAGGACGCCCCCGCCTACGCCGGGCACAACGATTACGGCACCGCGGTACTGCTGGCGGCGATGGAGCGGGCCGGTTGCGCCCGGCTGGTCCTGGCATCGTCGATGGTGGTGTACGGCGAAGGGCTCTATCGGGGGCCGGACGGGGTCGTCGCGGTCGCGGGCCGCCGCCCCGAGGATCTGACCGCCGGCCGGTTCGAGCACCGTGTCGACGGTGTGGATCTCACCTGGGCGCCCGTCCCGGAGGACACGCCGGCGCGCCCGCGGAGTCTGTACGCGGCGAGCAAAGTGGCGCAGGAGAACTACGCGACGGCCTGGGCCGCCGCGACGGGCGGGGCGGTCACCGCGCTGCGTTATCACAATGTCTACGGTCCCGGAATGCCCAGGGATACACCGTATTCCGGTGTCGCCGCGATATTCCGGTCGGCTCTGGCCGTGGACCGGGCGCCGGAGGTCTTCGAAGACGGTCGTCAGACTCGGGATTTCGTGCACGTCACCGATATCGCCGCGGCGAACGTGGCAGCGATCGCCGCCGGGCTGCGCGGCTTCGTGCCGTTGAACATCTGTTCGGGACATCCGGTCACCATCGGTGAGGTCGCCCGGACGCTGGCCGTCGCGCACGGCGGCCCCGATCCTGTGGTCACCGGTGCGGCGCGCGCCGGCGATGTCCGGCATATCGTCGCCGATCCCGCGCGGGCCCGGGAGGTGCTCGGGTTCACCGCGCGGATCGCACCCGCCGACGGACTGGTGGAATTCGCGTCCGCGCCGCTGCGACCGACGGCGGCCGGTGCCACGGTCGGCTGACCGCCCGAACGCTAATCCGAATCGGCCGGTAGCCGGATCTCGAAGCGGCAGCCCACCTCCCGGTTCGCGGCCGTGATCGCGCCCCGGTGGGCCTGCATCAGACCGGCGGCGATGGCGAGACCCATCCCGCTACCGGCCGGGATACCGTCGTCCGCTACCGGGGAGCGGGCGGTGGTGCCCCGGTAGGCCACTTCGAACACCCGCGGCAGATCGGTCGCCGCTATCCCGGGCCCGGAATCGTCGACCCGAGTCCAGACCTGACCGTCGGTCTGTCCGGCGGTGATCACCACGGCG
This sequence comes from Nocardia sp. NPDC003963, assembly GCF_053605105.1. Taxonomy (NCBI): domain Bacteria; kingdom Bacillati; phylum Actinomycetota; class Actinomycetes; order Mycobacteriales; family Nocardiaceae; genus Nocardia; species Nocardia sp. NPDC003963. The sequence continues at coordinate 66,512 of NZ_JBSGIP010000030.1, read as the reverse complement.
CCACCCGGCGGCGTATGCGCGATGGCATTGGACACCAGATTGGCCAGGACTCGGCCCAAAGCCTGATCGTCGGCCGCGACGGGCAGCGGCGCGCCGGGCTGGCGTGCGGTGAAATCGATTCCGGCCCGATCGGCGGTGGCACGATGCGCGGCATAGATCTCGTCGATGAGCTCGCGTAGATCGAGCGGTTCGAGGTCGAGTCGCAGCGCGCCCGCCGAGATCTTGGACATCTCGAACAGGTCGTCGACCATCCGGGACAATCGCCGGGTTTCGCGGCCGATCTGGTCGGCGTATCGGGCGATATCGGCCGGGTCGTCGACCACACCGTCGCTGAGTGCTTCTGTCATCGCCCGGATTCCGGCGAGCGGGGTCCGCAGATCGTGGCTCACCCACGCCACCAGTTCCCGGCGCGACTGTTCGGCGGCGCGTTCCTGTTCACGAATCTGTTTCTCCCACACCGTTTTACGGGCCTGTTCCCGGCCCATCAGGACGGCGGCGGGCACCGTGACAGCGGCGACCAGCAACAGCACGATGGATGTGCGCCGGAACTCGGCGGTGAACATCAGCCCGCTCACCCCGGTGATGCCGGCCAAGGTGGCCAGAGTCGGGATGAGTACCAGCACCGCCGTACTGGCGGTGAGTGATCGGTTGCGAAGTGCGCGCAGAGCGAGAGCGCCCGCTACCACGACCGGTAGTGAACAGGCCAGCGTGTAGCCGATGATCTCCGGCAGGTCATCGGGCATCGGCGCGCTCCGGGACGACATCGGACCGCGCCCAGGCGTAGCCGCGGCCCCAGACGGTCTCGATCCGGTGCCGGGGCCCGAGTTTGGCACGGAGCCGTTTGATGTGCACAGTGACCGTCGAGAGGTCACCGAAATCCCAGCCCCACACCTGTTCCAGCAATTCTTCGCGGCTGAACACCTGCCCCGGATTGCGCAGCAGGAATACCAGGAGATCGAATTCCCGAGGAGTGAGCGGAACAGGAGTGTCCGCTACGAACACCGCCTGGGCGGCCGGGTACACGGTGACCGCCGCGTCGCGCAGCGGCGCCGAATCGGGCACGGGTGCGCGCCGGGCGCGGCGCAGCACCGACGCGACCCGCAGCGCCAGCTCACGTGGACTGAACGGTTTGGTGACGTAATCGTCGGCGCCGGCCTCCAGCCCCAGCACCCTGTCGTCCTCGTCGCCGAGTGCGGTGAGCAGGATGATGGGGGTGTCCGGACGCGTACCGGCTCGTACCGCGCGGCACAACTCGATACCGTTCGGCTCCGGCATCATCACGTCCAGTACCGCCAGCTCCACCTCGTCGGGTTCGCCGGTGCGCGCCAGCGCGGCGTGGGCGGCCCGGCCGTCCCCGGTCGCCATCACCGTGCGTCCGTCCCGTTCGAGGTAACGGCGTACCACGTCCCGGACCACGGGATCGTCGTCGGCCACAAGTATGCACATGGATGCCTCACCAATTCGTCATCAGCAGATGGACCAGCAGCAGGGCCCCACCGGCCTGGATCGCGAGCCACGGGCGAACATGTCCGCGCGGCAGGAACGCCGTCGCCGCCAGCAACCACATATCGAACGGTAACCAGATCCGTTCGGTCTCCGCCTTGCTCAACCCGCTCAGATCGGCGGCGGCGACAGCGCATACGGCAGCGGCGACCAGCAGTGCGGCCGGGTCGCGCATCCGCAACCGGGAGCGCGCCAGCGCCCGCGGCAGTGCCGCCGCAGTCGCGAGCCCGACCGCGCAGACCGTGGCGGCCACATTGCCCCACCACCAGTAGCCGTAGGGGCGAGTGGCGGCGATCCCCTGGTAGTAGCGCTCGACCACCAGATGGTAGCCGTCGAGCCACCAGAAACCGGCGGCGGCGAAGCCGGCCACCACGAGCATCGCGCCCAGTACGGCCGGTAGCAGTGGGCGGAGAGTTCGGGCACCGATCAGCACGGCGACCGCGAGAACGCCCATCAGTATCAGACCGTAGTTCAGGTAGATCCCGCAGCCGAACAGCACCCCGGCCGCGAACGCGACCGATATCGCGGAGCGGTACGCCGGGGTGGGCGCGGATTCCGGGCCCGGGGGGCGGGATCCCGCCGGCTCCGGCGGGATCCCGGCGCAGCGCCGGGATTCGGCGCCCGCGGCGACGGCGAGCAGCGCCACCGCCCATGCGGTGACTCCGGCGAAGACCGCGTCGGCGGATACCGCGATCCAGATGGCCGCGGGAGCGAGTACGAGGAAGGGTAGCGCGGTTCGGGCACGTTCCTCGGCTCCGAGGGCACGCAGCGCGACCGCGACCGCGATCGGCGCACTGCATCCGGCCAGTACACAGATGATCCCCGCCCAGGTGGGACCCGCGAGGCCGATCCGGTCGAGCAGGACGAAGAACAGCAGAGCGCCGGGCGGATGGCCCGAGACATGCGTGGTCCAGGAATCCGGTTGTCCGTCGATGATCCGGTCGGCGAACGAGTGCAGCATCGCCGGAATATCGGTGACACCGGGCACTTCGGCGAGATATTCGTGACCGTCCGCGAGCCGCGCAGTGAATCCACGCCGCCACCCGTCCACCAGGGCCAGAGTGAACGCCCACGCCACCGCGGTGAGGTAACCGACGGCGAGCAGCCGGCGCCAGGGCAGCCGGTCGGCCAGCGCCGGACCCCGCACGATGACGGCCGCGGCGAGAGCCAGGGCGGGGACGGAGCCCCATCCGATATGCGGTGACCAGTGGCCGAAAATCGGGGCAGCGGCAGCGAAAAGGCTGCTCCGCCACGATTCGCTCATCAGTTGCGGAACGGTGAATGCCGTCGCCACCAGGAGCACCGCGGCAGCGGCACCGAGCAGTTCGCCGCGGACCCGGTTGCGGGGGACAGTGATCTCGATCAACTCCGGCACAGAGCTACCCTAGGCCGGTCCGTCCCGGTGAAAGCGCATTCACCAGGCAACCGGACACGACGTCATGGTTTTGTCACAGGTTTTCCGCCGATTCGGGCTTAGCGTGGCACCCATGCCGACAGAGCACCGCGAATCGGCCGGTGTCACCGTGGTGATCCCGTGCCGGAACGAAGCCGAAGCGTTGCCGGTGGTCCTGGCCGCGCTGCCGCCCGGATATCGGGCGATCGTGGTCGACAACGGGTCGACCGACGACACCGCCGCCGTTGCGACCGGATTCGGCGCCCGCGTGGTCACCGAACCGCGTCCCGGCTACGGGGCCGCCGTGCAGGCCGGTATCGCCGCGGCCGGAACCGATCTGGTCGCCGTCCTGGACGGTGACGGCTCGATGGATCCGGCGGAGTTGCCCCGCCTGGTGGCCGAGGTACGGGCGGGCGCCGATCTCGCAGTGGGCCGCCGACGGCCGGTGCGCGGCGGGATCTGGCCGTGGCACACGCGGCTCGGCAATCGTGTGGTGGCGCGCCGGCTGCGCCGCCGCTACGGTCTGCCGGTACACGATATCGGCGCGATGCGGGTCGCCGACCGGCAGCAGCTGGTTTCGCTGGGTCGCTTGCACGATCGTTTCGGCTACCCCCTGGAATTGCTGGTACGCGCTGCCGCCGCGGAGTGGGAGGTCCGGGAGGTCGACATCAGTTACCGGGCGCGGGCCGGTGGCCGGTCCAAGGTCTCCGGGTCGGCACGGGGGTCGTTCCGGGCCACCCGTGATTTTCTGGCGGTCCTGCGATGAACCGGGCCGCCGGTACACCTGCCGGTGGCGGGAATTCCGCCGATCCGGCCGATGCCGAGAAGCTGCCGGTAGCGCTGCTGGTGGTCGCCAAGGCGCCGGTCGCCGGGTACGCGAAGACCAGGCTGACCCCGCCACTGACGCCGGCGCAGGCGGCCCGGCTGGCGGCCGCCGCCTTGCTGGACACACTCGACACGGTGGGAACTTGTCCCGTCGCTCGCCGGGTCGTCGCGTTCACCGGTGATCTGGGCGCCGCCGAGCGCGGCGACGAGATAGCCGCGAAACTGACGGAATTCGAGGTGATCGCGCAGCGCGGCCCATGTTTCGCGGTGCGGCTGGCGAACGCGCACGCCGATGCCGCGCGTGCGGGCCTGCCCGTGCTCCAGATCGGGATGGACACTCCGCAGTTGAGCACCCGGGTGCTCACCGAGGCGGCCCGGACCCTGGCGGCCGGAGCCGACGCGTTGCTCGGGCCGGCCACCGACGGAGGCTGGTGGGGGCTGGGTCTGCCGGATCCGCGCGCGGCGCGCCTCCTCGCACAGGTACCGATGTCCACCGCGCGCACCGGCGAACACACCCGGGCAGTGCTGCGCGCGAACGGGTACCGGGTAGCGACCCTGCCCACCTTCAGCGATGTCGACCACTACGCCGACGCCCTCCGGGTCTCCGCCGATTGTTCCGGGCGGTTCGCCGCGGCGGTGGCGGCCCTGGGCGCACCGCGGGTCGCACGGTGATCGGCCGGTTCGACCCGGCCCTGACCGGCCGCGACTGCTGGATCCGTTCCGCCGACGGCGACCGCACCCGGTTACCGACCCGCCGCTGGCTCGGCGGTGCCCGGATCACCGCTGCCGACCGGCAGGTGGACTCGGCCCTGGTCGGTTGCTGCGATGGACCCACGGTCGATCTGGGTTGCGGACCGGGGCGGTTGGTGGCGGCATTGTGCCGGCGCGGGGTCGTTGCGCTCGGCGTCGATATCTCACCTACCGCCATCGCGGTGACCCGCCATCGCGGCGCACCGGCTGTGGCCCGCGATATCTTCGGCCCGCTACCCGGTGACGGCCGGTGGCACTACGCGCTGCTCGCCGACGGGAACATCGGTATCGGTGGCGACCCGCACCGCGTGTTGCGCCGGGTTTCCGGCCTGCTCCGTCCCGGAGGTCTGGCGATCATCGAATTCTCCTGTCCTGGAACGGGTATCAGTGTCCGCGAAATCCGCCTCGAAACACGCACCGAGGCGGGGGATTGGTTTCCCTGGGCGGAGGCGGGTATCGAGCACGCGGCCGGTCTGGCGGATGAGACCGGGTTCGACCTGTTGACCACAGCGGATATCTCGGGACGCCATCTCGCCTGGTTGCGCAGTTCGGCGGGTCGGTGAAGCCGGATCACGCCGGGGCGGGCTCGCCGGGGGCGAAACACCGCCGATAGAGGGCGCGCATCGCCTGCTCGAATTCGGGCACCGGCCCCTCGGCGACCACACCGGGCACGACCTGTTCGATCGGCAGCGAGGCCACCGGTGTGGGCGAGGCGCCCCATTCGCGCAGCCATTCGGTGAGCTGACCGGTCGAGGTGGCGAATACGATGCGGCCGAGCCCGACCCAGCCGTGGGCGGCCGAACACATCGGGCAGTGTTCGCCCGAGGTGTACACCGTCGCCGCGGCGCGGTCGGCCGGGTCCAGGTGGGTGGCCGCCCAGCGGCAGATCTCGAATTCGGGGTGCCGGGTGGCGTCTCCGCCGGAGACGCGGTTGTGGTCCTCGAACAGCACCTCGCCGGTGGCGGCGACCAGCAGCGATCCGAACGGCTGGTCGCCGCCGTCCAGCGCGGCCCGCGCGAGTTCGACACAGCGGCGCAGGTGATCCACATCGTGCGCGGAAATCGTCATGGGCTCATCCTCGCCCACGACGTCCCGTTCCGGCGTGCAGGCGGGCCGGAACGTACCGGGTGAGCGCAGTGTGGTAGCGGAATCCCGGATCTCGCCGTGGTCCACGTCCGACGCCACCCGGCTCGGCGTCCCGATCCATGCCGTGAGCCCGGGCGCCGGCCCGTACCGCACCGATTCGTGGTGATCGGGTACACCTGTGTCCCGACGCGGAACCGGAACCTCGATCGGCCCGGCCCCGGGACCGCCATCGGTCAGCGTGCGGGTGGCGCCGTCGTGCTGGTCTCGGTGGGCGTCGTGCTCGGGAGCGGAGCAGTGCTGCTGTTCACCGCGACCTGGGTGGGCACGGGCCGGGTTGTCGTGGCCACCGGTGGAGCGGTCGTCTGCGGCACGGCCGCGGTGGTGCCGGTCTCCGTCGGCTCCGGCGTGGTGGTCGGCTGCTCCGGCGTGGTGCCGGCGGCCGGCGGGATCGTGGTCGGATCGGTCGTCGACGGTGTCGTCGTCGGCGAACCGGTCGGGGACGGGGTGGTGACCGTGGCCGTCCCACTCGGTGTCGGTGCCGCGGTCGTGCTGGTGGCCGGTGCGCTCGTCGGCGTGGTCGTGGTCTCGGCGGCCGCACGATAGGCGTCGTCCAGGTCTTCGGGCGTGGGTGCCGCTTTCGGGTTCACCGGTTCGCCGGCCTGCGCCTGCTTCGCCAGATGGGTGAGCCAGGCCGCCGCGTATTCGGCCGAGGTCAGCGTTTTGCCGCTACCCGGGTCGGCATCACGCCAGTAGTCGAAGTGGTGACCGGTCGCGTTGGGTCCGAGCGTGAGGTTGTAGGGGTCGGAGAGGATCACCGGGATCGTGTTCTGGTTGGTGACGATCAATCCGACGATCTCGTTGAGGACCTTCTGCGGCAGGTAGGCCAGCGGCGACATCTGATCGGTCGAGATGGAATCGGCCGCGGTCGGCGCCGGTGCGGTGGCCGCACCGGGCTCGTAGGCCGGATCCGAGACCCGCAGCAGCACCTCCAGGAAGGTTTCGTCACTGGCCATCCAGTTCGGCTGCGACTGGATATCGGCGAGCGCCAGCAGGGCGACCCGGCTGAGGACCACGGCGACGTCCTGCCCGGTGGCGGGGTTCAATCCCTCGCGTTCGAGGGCGTCGACATTCACCTGCCGCGCCACGTTGACCACCAGCTGCAGCAGCGAGATGTTGTCCGGTGCCGCGCAGGTGAGGTCGCCGTCGGAGCAGAACGAGGCGATCTTACCGTTCAGCGCACCGAAATCACCGCTGGTCCCGGCGACCGCGCCCTGCCCGGGCACCGGCTTTCCGCCGTTCTGGTAGAGCTGGTCGAAATTGTCCGGGTTGCCGTTCGGATTCTGCGCGCCGGGGAACGGTCCGTCCCCCGCCGAGCGGCCGGAGTCGGCGAGGATCACCACCCCGGTGACCTTGCCCGGGTCGACGATGGCGTAGCCGCCGTCCTGTTGCTCCTGGTGGCCGATCTCCATGGCGACCCGGCGCACCACATCGGCGCCCTCGCTGTACCCGACGACGGCGAACTGCGTATCCGGGCAGGCCTGCGCGATCTCGCGCATCACCTGCTGGGTGTTGGCCACACCGGTGGTGACGGCGTCCTCGTAGGTGGCCATATTCGCCGGGTAGGCGATGTACACCGCGGCATACGAGCCGGGGTCCACATCATCGGCGGGCGCGTTGACCACCGGGTCGACCCATTCGCTGCTGTGGTCCCCGGACAACGCCGCGGGCAGGGGTTTCCCATTGGCGTCGACCAGCAGTTTCGTGGTGCCCTCGGCCGGGGTGTCGCCGCGGCCGGCGACCGAGATGGTGACCATATCGTGGCATTCGGTGACCGATGCCTTCAGCTGGGTATCCGCCTGCTGCGTGGGTGTGGTCACCGAATACGCGGCGGCCACCGCCGCCACCACACCGAGGGTGGCCGGGGCGGCGATCGCCGTGGCGAGCCGATGCTGCACGAGATAGGTGCGGCAGCGCACCAGGTAATCACTTCGGAAAGCCACGTCCCGAGCTCCATTCCACTACTGACAAATGGACGGACAGGCCCCCCGACGGGCCATTGCGTCAATGGAGAGTCGCGGCCCGGGTGCACAACGTTACGGCGCGCAATGACGGGATCCGCGGCGGCCGCAGCGAAGGCGCAGGTACGGTGGCTGCGCAACGTTCACGGCGTGCGGAGACGCGGTCCGCGGCGGCCGCGGGGAAGGCGTGCGGCGGCCGCGTAACGTTCACGGACTGTGGAGATGCAGTCCGCGGCGGCCGCAGCGGAGGCGGAGGTGCGGCGGCCGCGCAACGTTCACGGACTGTGGAGATGCGGTCCGCGGAGGCCGCAACGAAGGCGGAGGTATCGCATCACTTCGGGTCCAGTGCCCCCTCGTGGTAGGTCACCGCCGGGTTCCACAGGAAGAAACTGTCGATACCGGTTCGATAGGTGGCATCGATCTGGGCTCTGACCTGGGCGTCTCCGTAATCCGCGCCGAGGCTGAAGTCCTGGAGCCACGGGATCACCTTCGCGTTCGTGCCTTCGGTCACGGTCTGGAAATCGCGGAGTGACGCCACCACGATGTCGTAGGGCTGGTTGTCCGGATCCGCCACGCCGTACTCCCCGGGACCCCAGTGCGAGGGATAGATCATCGGTGCCACGAAATCCACCCGGTGCGCGATGAGCCCGATGTCCTGGGCGATCTGGTCGGGCCGGGAGGCGGCGATACCGTATACCGCCGCGCCGAGATGGGCACCGGCCGCGTGCACCGGTTCCCGGGCTTCGCCCAGGAAGTTCGCCACCGCCTTGGTCGCCGGTCCGGTGAGGCCGGGGAATTTCATACTCGACAGGCTGCCGTCGGGCCGGCGGACATAGTCGTACATGATCCCGTCGAAGCCCAGTTCGCCGGCCTCCACGGCCAGCGCGATATTGTATCCGCGCACTTCGGGATGGGCGAAATTGGTGAACGCGATCGCGCCGTAGTGACTGGAGTAGGGCTGCCCGGCCGGGTTCTGGACCACCCAGTCGGGCCGTCCGTTGTGCCAGGCCCAGCTCGCGAGGGTGGGATCGCGGAACGCCACGATCCGGCCCACCACCTGCACACCCATCTCGTGCAACTGCCGCAGTGCGTCACGGGCCCGGTAGATCGGGGTGGCGGCGCCGGTGCTGCGGGCCAGCGGGACCTTCGAGTCGTAGCCGACGACGCCGTCCTCATCCTTGATATCGAGCTGGACGGTATCGATCCGGCCCTGCCGGGCCATGTTCAGGACGGATTCCCGCATACCGTCGTGCGACCAGGCGTGCGCGGTGACGTGTACCGCGCGCATCCGCGGTAGATCGATACCCGCGGCCAGTTCCCGGCTCGTCTCGTTACCCGCGGCGTCGACCGCGACCACCGCGGAGCCGGACGGGTGGTGCGGTAGTTCGGCCTCGAAGCTGCCGTCCGCCGCGGGGGTCACCGTCGTCGCGCCGATCGAGACCCGGGTGGCGTCCGGTGCCCGGCCCCGGACGGTGACCGGATCGCGATAGGACGTCGCGGCCTCCGGCGGGGTGACCTCGAGGTGCGGTGCGGTGGTGTCGACGGTGAACGTCGCCGTGGCGGCGGGTCCGTCGCGCAACCAGCCCAGGGGTCCGCCGACCGGGATCTCGGCGGTGAAGGTGTGTTCACCGTCGGTCAGGCCCTCGGGGCGGTAGACCACGGTGTCGCCCTCCACCCGGCCGGTGACCGCCGAACCGTCCACCGTGATCTGCACCGCGTGCGGATCGTGTCCGGTGGCGTCCACCCGCAGGGCCAGATCACGCAGGGTGCCGGCGCCCACGGGGCCCGGGGGGAGGCCGGTCAGCGGGAGCGCCGGGGCCGGAGATCGTCCGGCCCCGATCCCGGCCGCGACCAGCAGTACTGCCAACAGGACACCAAAGGCCAAGGCCACCAACCGCTTTCGATCGGCCGCCCGGAACCGCATGAGCACAACGCATCAACTCCCACGAACACTGTCCCGTCAATATGGACAGTTCGCGCGGTTCTCAATCTCTTTCCCGGAGACGAGACGTAAATCGTTGTCGGCACGTAACATTCGGGCGATGGTGCGATTCCCGGAAGTTCTCGTACGGGCGGTCGTATCCGCGCTGGTGCTCGGCACGGCCACTGCCTGCGGCGGAGCACCCGACGCGGCGCCGCCACCGGCGGCGGCACCCGCCCCACCGCCGGTGACCACACCGCCTCCGCCCGACCCGGCCGCCGTCGGCGCCGACGAACTCGGCAGTGTCCCGATCCTCATGTACCACCAGGTGGTGGCGCGGCCCGAGGGCGAGTACGACCAGACTCCCGCCGAGTTCCGCGCGGAACTCGACCGCCTCCATCGTGAGGGGTACCGCCCGATCACGGCCGCGCAGTACGCGGCCGGAGTCGTGGACATACCGGCGGGAACACATCCGGTGGTGCTCACCTTCGACGATTCCACGACCAGTCAGTTGCGTTTCACCGCCGCCGGCGTACCCGCTCCGGACAGCGCGGTGGGCGTGCTGGAGGAGTTCGCGGCCCGGCATCCGGATTTCCCGGCCCGGGCGACCTTCTACGTCACCGGCGAACCGTTCGGCGGCGACCCGCGGGCACTGCCGTGGCTGGCCCGGCACGGCTACGAGATCGGCGCGCATACCGCCACCCATCCGGACCTCGGATCGCTGGACCCCGCCGGCGTACAACGCGAGCTGGCGCAGAACGTGGCGGAGATCGGTGCCGCCGCACCGGGTACCGAGGTGCGCACGATGGCACTACCGCTCGGCTCTTCCCCCGCCGACCCGGGTCTCGCCCGCGCGGGTACCTGGGGTGGCACACCCTATCGGTTCGAGGCGGTGATGCTGGTCGGGGCGAACCCGGCGCCCTCACCGTTCGGTGCGGTGGATCCCGGCGCCGTACCCCGTATCCGGTCCGGTCTCGGCCGGGTTCCGTTCGATTCGGCGTATTGGCTCGACGAACTCGCGGCGAACCCCGGGACCCGTTTCACCTCCGACGGCGACGCCCAGCGGATCTCGTTCCCCCGCGGTTCGGCCGGTGACCTCGCCCCGCGCTGGGCCGAACGGGCGGTCCCGTACTGACGGGCGGTGAGTCGCGGCGTAGCCGTTATCGCTCAGCGGCCGATACTGTCCAGTTCGGCCAGATCTTCCTCGGCGAGCACGAGCCCCGCACCGGCGATGTTCTCGCGCAGATGTGCGGTCGACGAAGTGCCGGGAATGAGCAGGATGTTCGGTGAGCGCTGCAGCAACCAGGCCGGCGCCACGGACATCGGTGTGGCGCCCACCCGGGCGGCGACCTTCGAGAGTGCCTCCGACTGCAGTGGTGTGAAGCCGCCGAGCGGGAAGAACGGCACGTAGGCGATGGTGTCGGCGGCGAGGCGGTCGATGAGGTCGTCGTCGTGACGGTGGGCGAGGTTGTACATGTTCTGCACACATACGATCGGCGCGATCCCCCGTGCCTCGGCGATCTGCTCCTCGGTGACGTTGCTGACCCCGAGGTGCCGGATCAGGCCCTCGTGCCGGAGTTCGACGAGTGTGCCGAATGCCTCGGCGAGCGATCCGGGCCGGGGACCTTCGGCATCGCCCATGCGCAGGTTGACCAGGTCGAGTGTTTCGACACCGAGACGCTGGAGGTTCTCGTGAACCTGCTTGCGCAGGTCTTCGGGTCGCCGTGCCGGAGGCCAGCCGCCCCGGGTGTCCCGGTTCGCGCCGACCTTGGTGGCGATGAACAGCGACTCCGGATAGGGGTGCAGTGCTTCACGGATCAGCTCGTTGGTGAGGTACGGCCCGTAGGCGTCGCTGGTGTCGATATGGGTGATCCCGAGGTCGACGGCCTCGCGCAGCACCGCCAGGGCTTCGCGGTGGTCGGCGGGCGGTCCCATGACCCAGGGCCCCGCGAGTTGCATCGCGCCGTAACCGAACCGGGTGACAGTGGAGTCGCCCAGAGTCCAGGTACCGCCCGGTAGGGAGGTGGTGGAGGTGTTCACGGTGGTGCCTTTCCTCGTGCGGTAGTGGCGCTTACGGCATCCCGATTGATTATCGGAGAGCTACTTCGGTATGGGGAGTAGGCACTCGAAAGTGCGTAAGCCACCCACCGGTGCGCTGATGCCGGTGCCGGCCGCGGACACCGAGAAGGCACGGGCGAAGACGGAGTTCGAGGCCTTCCCGGGATGCGTGCGCGAGCCGTCGACCGCATCCGGGTGCCTCGCTCACCCGTCTCGACCCGCGTCGCGCGATCTTCGCCGGCCGGCCGGTCCTCAGTCCGGGAGGCGGCGCATTTCGAGCATGGTGAGCCCGAGATTGTCGATCCGGGCCAGCACCGCACGGACACCGGTGGGATCGGTGAGCGGACCGGACAGCACGGTGGTGCCCTGGCCGCAGTCACCGTTGAGCTCGGGGAAGGCGGCGAGCGCGCGTTCGGAGAGTTCGCCGTCGATGGTGAACTGGTATCGCATCGCCGTCTCCTGCCTCGTGCGGACCTCCGACAGCCGATGCCGTCGCGGAGAATTCGAGTCTGCGCCGCAACCGTGGCCCGGCACATCGTCCGCACCGGGTGAAGCTTGCCGCCGTCTCAGAGCAGACCGGTGCGGCGCGCCTCCTGCAGCGTCTCCATCCGGGAGCTGGTGCCGAGTTTGGCGTAGATCCCGCGCATATGGGTCTTCACGGTGTTGATGGAAACACCGAGATCGTCGGCGATGTGCTGGGTGGTCCGGCCGGAGGGCAGCTGGCGCAGGATCGTCAGCTCGGTCGCGGTGAGCGCGGGATGGTCGATCCGCCGGTGCGCCTGGTGCCCGGCGCGCACCGAATCGGCGAACGCACTGCGGTGGCCGAAGCATCCCGCGTAGTAGTCGAGCAGTTCGATGGTGCCGGGAACATCGAAGAAGGGCCGGGTGATCCGGTGCGTGGCGGCGATGCACAGACCGTTGTCGACGGCTTCACGGGTCTTGGAGTCGTTGCCCAGCTGATAGTGGGCCCGGGCGTAGAGCAGCCAGCTGGTCAGCTGGGTGACCGGATGCAGTCCGGGAGTCGCGGTCAGCAAGGGTTCGACCTGCAGAACCACGCCGTGGTGGTTACCGGTGACCGCGGTGAGCGCCGCACCGGCCAGCACCGTATCGGGGGTGCGGCCCAGGACGGTGCGCGCGCGTTCGGTCAACTGCTGTGCTGTCCCGATCTCGCCCGCCCCCAGCAGCGCCCATACCGCGGCACTGAGCAGACCGCTGCTGAGCACCGGCGGCGGATCGGCGTCGAGGAGCCGTCCGATACTGCGCCGCAGCCGTTCCGCGGCGGCGCCGCGGTCGGCCGAATGATGACAATCCAGCAGGCTGCCCACCACATGCGGTAGCCAGCCCGCCACCGGGCCCGGAGTGCCGTCGCGGCGGATGTGCTCGGCGCACAGGATCCGGATATGCCCGGGCTGCGGTTCGGTGCCCTGGAGATAGGCGCCGTAGGCCTCCAGGGCGGTAGCGTGCACGGTTTCCGGTAGATCCAGCAGGTCGTGGTCGCGCGCGATGGCGCAGGCCCGTTCGGCGCGCTGTCGCATGGTCGTGATCGATCCGGCCAGTCCCGCGGTGACCGCGAGCCGGGTCACCGCGATCAGCCGCAGCCGGGGATGGCAGCGCGACCGGGTGCGGGCCAACGCGATCCGTAATCGTTCCTCGCCGCGGGCGATCTCACCGCGCAGCGCCAGCGCGGTTCCGGTGGTCACCGCGAGGTAGCCGTCGAGGTCCGGACGGTCGGTGGGCGGCATCCGGTCCGGGAAGACTCCGGGTTCCGTGGCGCTGCCGGCGGCCACCGCCAGTTCCGCGTCGACCGCGGTGGTGAGTGCTTCGAGGCGATAGGGGCCCGCCAGCGAGACCGGATCGTCGTCGGCGAGCAGCCGGGCGCTGTCCCGGTAGGCCTGGGCCGAACCGCTGTCACCGTGCAGTAGCGCGTCGGTGACCTGCAGCAACCGCAGATACGGGTCGGCCAGCACATCCGGCGCCGTCTCCGCCAGCGCGTCGAACAGCGTCTCCCCGTCACCGGCGAACACCAGCGCCAGCGCGTGCTCGGCCAGGAAACCGGCCAGGGGCCGATGGTCGGCCACGGTGAGCAGATGCGGTAGCGCGGAGCGCAACTCGCCGGCCGACATGAGTTGCCGCGCGGCCCGCAGCCGTAGATCCGAGCACAGGTCCGCACCCAGCCGGTTGGCCTCGGCGAGAAAATAGGCGCGCAGCATCGGATGGTAGGTGTGCCAGACCTTGCCGTCCCGGGTCTGCGCGGTCATCGGGAAATTGATCCGGTCGAGTTCGTAGAGCCAGTGCGCCGAACCGCCGCCGACCATGGCGTCGGCGAGTTCCTCGGTGAACTCCTCCGGGATGCTGGTGCAGGTCAGGAACTGGCGCAGCGCCGGCGAGAGGGTATCGATGAGTTCGCCGACCAGCAGATCGGTGAACGCGTGCGGCGGCCGGGCGAGTGCGGTCAGGGCGCCGGTGTGGTCGTCGTCGTGTGCGGCGAGATAGATCGCGGCGATCCGGACCAGCGCGGCCCAGCCCTCGGTGAGCGACATCAGGGTCCGCAGCGATTCCGGATCGAGGTCGCAGCCGTGCTCACCGCAGAGCCCGGCGACGTCCTCCGGCGACAAGGCGAGGTCGGCAGCGGTCCACCGGGTGAGCCGGGAATGCAGTTCCAGTAGATGCCACCGGATCGGGGGATCGAATCGCGCGCACACCACTGTCGTCACCGTCGGCGGAGCGTACTGCAGGAAGTATTCGAGCCCGGCGAGCGCGAGCGGGTCGGTGATCAGATGGGCGTCGTCGAGGACGAGCACTGTCGGCACGGGATCGTCGGCGAGCGCGGCGATCACGGCCTCGGCCTCACCGACGCCGGCCGCCGGCTGCCCGGTGCCCGGTCCGGAATTGCCCAGGCACGATCGCAGCTGCGGCCAGAGCGCGGTCTGTTCGCGGATCGTGACCCAGGCGATCCGCGTGTCGTGATGGGTGCGCGGCAACTGCCGCGCGGCCCATTCCGCGACGGCCACGGTTTTGCCGATCCCCACGGCGCCACAGATCAGCAGGACCCCACCGTTGCCGCCGTCGACCACCGCATCCAGCATCGAATGCAATTGCGGCCGGGACACGGGCGCGAAGGGGAATACCGGGATCGGAGATCGGGCCCGGGATCGCGGTACGGAGCGGCCGGTGAGATCCAGTGTTGGCGAAGTGGTCACGGTGCCTCCCGAAGACGTCGTCCGAAACAGCACTAGCACGCACTCGGCCGCAGCCTACCGGAGCCCCGAGGGCTCGCAGCGGGTCGTGAACCAACCTGTTACCAGGGCGTATCCGGTCGAAATCATCCGGATCGGGTGAGCCGTCCGGGCCCGTGGCAGCCATAGCGTGAAAGGGTCACCGGCACCCGGGGACTCCTGTATACGATGCGAACGAGGTGGGCCATGTCCTTCTGGGAAGCACTCTGGCTGGTTATCGTGAGTTTCGCGTTCGTCGCCTATCTGCTGCTGCTCTTCTACATCATCGGTGACCTGTTCCGGGACAAGCAGACCTCGGGCTGGATCAAGGCGATCTGGGTGGTGCTGCTCATCGTGCTGCCGCTGCTCGCCTCGCTGGTGTACCTGATCGTGCGCGGCCGGGGGATGACCGAACGCACGGCCGCCGAGGCCGAGCGGGTCGAGGCGGCGCAGCAGAAGTACATCCAGCACACCGCCGGGACCAATCCGGCGGCGCAGATCGCCGACGCGAAGCGGCTGCTCGCCGAGGGCACCATCACCGAGACCGAATTCGAGCGACTCAAGGCCAAGGCTTTGTCGTGACCGGTCCGGCCTCCGGTGCGGACGAGTCCACGCCGGAGCGAGGCGAGGCGACGCCGGAGCCCGGTGAGCCGGCGCCGGAGCACACCGGCGCGGTGCAGTGGGCCATCCCCCGCGGATTGATCGTGCTGCTCGTCGCGGCGGCCACCGTCGTGGCCGTCACCGGGGCCAAAGCGTTCTCCGGTGTGCTCGGCCCGGTGTTCCTGGCGCTGATGTTCGCGATCGCGGCCCAACCCATCCAGACCCGGATGCAGCGGCGCGGCAGGCCCGCCTGGCTGGGCATGCTCGCGGCGCTGGCGGTGGTGTATCTGGTGCTGCTGGGTCTGGTCGCCGCGATGGCACTGTCGGCCGCCCAGCTGGCGACCGCGCTACCGGACTACTCCGCGCAGTTCTCCTCGCTGTTCGATCAGGTCCGCTCCCTGATGGAGCAAGTGAACGTGGACCAGGACCGGATAGAGCAGGCGCTGAGCGGCTTCGATTTCGGCAATCTGGTCGGGGTACTCGAATCCGCGCTGCGCGAACTCGCCGGTGTTTTCTCGAATCTGCTCTTCGTACTGGCCCTGCTGCTGTTCATGGCGTTCGACGGGATGACCATCGGCCGCCGGATGAGTGCGGTGGCGGGGATGCGTCCCGATATCTCGCACGCGCTGAGCACCTTCGCGGCCGGCACCCGGAAATACCTCATCGTCTCGACGGTTTTCGGGCTCATCGTGGCAGTACTCGATGGTGCGGCGCTGTGGCTGCTGGCGGTCCCGTTCCCGATCCTGTGGGGTCTGCTGTCGTTCATCACCAACTACATCCCGAACATCGGATTCGTGATCGGGTTGATCCCGCCCGCGTTGCTGGCCCTCCTCGACGGCGGGTGGACGAAGATGGTGTGGGTGATCGTGCTGTACTGCGTGTTCAACGTGGTGGTGCAGTCGGTGATCCAGCCGAAGTACGTGGGTGACGCGGTCGGCCTCAGTGTGACGGTCACCTTCCTCTCCCTGGTCTTCTGGTCCTGGGTGCTGGGCGCGCTCGGGGCCCTGCTGGCCATTCCGCTCACCCTGCTGGCCAAGGCCCTGCTGTTCGATATCGATCCGTCGACGCGCTGGATGGATGTGCTCATCAGCGATCGGCCACCGGATTCCGATTCCGAGGACGAGGCTCCGGCCGCCGACCCGGCATCGTGACCGGGGTTCACCCGGGACGGGTGAGGTGAACCGGCCGCCGCCCACGCGAGAGTCGACAAACACCTGCGCTCGGAAGGAGTGGAGATGACAACAGCACCCGACCCGGCGGCCGGGACCTCCGGCGGCCGCGCCCCGCTGCGGCAGGGGGTCGCCGCCGGTACCTCTATCGCCGCCGCGATCCTGCTGCTGACCGTCGGTGTGCTGTCGGTCCTGGAGGGGATATCCGCGGTGGCCGAGGACGAACTGTTCGTCGTCGGTATCGACTACGTCTACCGATTCGACGTCACGACCTGGGGCTGGATCCATATCGCGATCGGTGCCGTACTGATCATCAGCGCGCTCGGATTGCTGACGGGCACTTCCTGGGGACGCGGTCTGGCCATCGGTATCGCCGCACTGTCCATTCTCGCGAATTTCCTGTGGCTGCCCTACTACCCGTGGTGGTCGATTCTGATCATCGCGTTGAACATCGTGGTGATCTGGGCGATCGCCACCTGGCGGCCGCAGACCTGAGCACTGTGTCCGGCGCGGTACCCGGCGGCCCGGCCGCCGGGTACCGCGCTGTCCGGGCCGGTGGTGCCGGATGTGTTCGTCGCGCTGTATCGGAGGCCGGCCGCAGGCGCCCGGATCTCACCCGGCACGCATGACGAGATCCGGCCCGGCCCGGCCCTACCGTGGCCGGATGGGCACAGTGATCGGTGATCTCCTCCCCTTGGCGGTCGGGGTCTCGATTTCACCGATACCGCTCGTGGCGGCCATGCTGATGATCCTGTCGAAGAACGCGTCCGCGGCGGCGGGCGGTTTCGCCGTCGGCTGGACCGCTGGTATCGCGCTCGCCACCGCGATATTCGCCGTTCTCGCCGCGGTGCTCGGGCTGTCCGCCGATACCGAGCCCGGTGCGGCCGCGGCGTGGCTCGAGGTGGCGCTGGGTCTTTTGTTGCTGGCGGTGGCCGTCGTCCAGTGGCGCCACCGTGCCGATACCGCCGAACCCGGGTGGATGCGCGGGATCGATTCGCTGACCGCGGGTAGGGCGGTCCTGCTCGGTGCCGCTCTCGCGGCGGTGAACCCGAAGAATCTGCTGCTGTGCGCTGCCGCGGGGGTGGCGGTCGGCGCGAGCGGACTCGGGGTGGGTGCGCGGATCTTCGCCGGGGTCGTATTCACGGTGCTCGCCGCCGCCAGCGTGCTGGGCGTCGTCCTCGGCTACGCCGTCGCGGCCGACCGGGTGCGCGGCACACTCGACCGCGCGCGGGCCTGGCTCGCGGCGAACAACCATATGGTGATGGCGATCGTGCTGCTGGTGATGGGCGCGGTAGTTCTGGGCAAAGGCCTCGGTGGCCTGTGAGCGGCACGGGTGCTCCGGGATCCGGCCGGCCCGGCGCGCTCCGGGCGCTGGGCGGTGCGCTGTTCCCCTCGTTGCACGGGTATCGGCGGAGTTGGCTGCGTCCCGATGTGGTCGCCGGTCTCACCGTCTGGGCGGTGCTGGTGCCGGAGGCACTGGCGTACGCGACCATCGCCGGTGTCGCGCCGGTGGTCGGGCTCTGTGCCGCGGTGCCCTCGCTGGTGCTCTACGCACTGGCCGGCAGTTCCCGGCATCTCGTGGTCGGGCCGATGTCGGCGACGGCGGCGCTGTCGGCCGCGCTGGTCACACCACTGGCCGGGGCCGACGGCGGGCGGTATCTGGCGCTCACCACCGCGCTGGCGATCGCGACCGGGGTGGCCGGGCTGCTGGCCGGGTTCCTGCGGCTCGGCTTCGTCGCCTCGTTCATCTCCGAGCCGGTGCTCAAAGGTTTCATCATCGGGCTGGCGCTGGTCATCATCGTCGGCCAGGTGCCCGAGCTGCTCGGTATCGGGAAACACGACGGCGATTTCTTCGATCAGGCCTGGGGTGTGCTGACCCATCTCGGCGACAGCGAGTGGCGCACGCTGCTGATCGGCGGGCTGAGCCTGGCACTGGTACTGGCCGTGAAACGCTGGCTCCCGCTCGTTCCCGGGTCCCTGCTGGCGGTGCTGGGCGGGATCCTGGTGGTCACCCTGCTCGACTTGGACGAGAAAGGCGTCGAGATAGTCGGGCCCATCGAATCCGGGATGCCCGTACCGGGCCTGCCCGCGGGCCTCGCGCTACCCGACTATCTGGATCTGCTCGGCCCCGCCGTCGGCGTGCTGCTGATCGGGTTCGCCGAGGGATTGGGCGCCGCGAAAACCTATGCCGCCAAGGCGGGATACGAAGTGGATCCGAACCGCGAACTGCTCGGCCTGGGCGCCGCCAACCTCGGGGCCGGATTCTTCTCCGGGATGGTCGTGAACGGGAGTCTGTCGAAAACCGCGGTGAACGGATCCGCCGGGGCCAAGTCGCAGGTCAGCGGGCTGGTGGTGGCCGCGCTGACGGTACTGACGCTGCTGTTCCTCACCGGGATGTTCGAACAACTGCCCAAGGCGACACTGGCCGCCGTGGTGATCGCCGCGGTGATCGAGCTGGTCGATATCGCGGCCTTGCGCCGGCTGTACCGGGTGTGGTCGCAATGGCTGGGCGGGATCTACGGGAAGGCCGCCCGTGCCGATTTCATCGCGGCGGTGGCCGCGCTGCTGGGTGTGCTCTGTTTCGGCACCCTGCCCGGCCTGCTGATCGGTATCGGTATCGCCCTGGTGCTGCTGGTCTACCGCACCTCGCAGCCGCATATCGCGGCTCTCGCTCCGCAGGGACCGCTGTGGCTGGACACGGCCCGGCACCCGGGACTCGCCCCGCGCCCGGATGTACTGGTCGTGCGGGTGGAATCGGGACTGTACTTCGTCAACGCCGACAACGTCCGGCGCCGGATCCAGCAGATGTGTACCGAGCGCACCCGGCGGGTCGTACTGGACGCCGAAACTTCACCGGTGATCGATGTGACCGCGGCGGCGATGCTGGTCGATCTGCGCGATACCCTCGCGCGCCGCCGGGTGGACTTCCGGATCGCGCGTTCCATCGGGCAGTTCGGCGATGAACTGGTGGCTGCGGACCCGGGCACCGCGCGGATTCCGGTATACCCGACCGTAGCCGCCGCTGTGGAAGACGAGCAGCAGGGTTCGGGGCCGCGGCACCCTGCGGCGGAACACGGGTGATTCGAGCGTCCGATCCGCGGAGCAGGGGAGCGGTGACGGTGGATCAGTGCCGGCCGCGCCGCCGGATCAGCAGGCCGGCCACCAGACCGATCAGGAACATGATCAGCAGGATCAGCCACATCGGCGAACTCACCGTGACCGGCAGGAAATTGATCTCCACATGGTCGCGGTTCTCGATGATGAAGATCACGGCGACGACGGTCAGGGCCAGGGCCAGCCACTGGTTCACGGTGATCCGAGACAGCAGTGACGGCTTGGGTGCGCGTTCGGTCATCGCGGTCCTCCGGGAGGTCGCATTATCGGAATACTGTGCAGTCTCCAGCGTAGGCGCGTCTCCGGCATCACCCGCGGGGGATGAGTCGTGCGGCCGGGGCGGGCGGGTCCGGTGCGGAAGGTGTTCACCCGCCGCAGGTGATCCAGCGTCCGGCGGCCGTACCTAGCGTGGACGATGCCGGTGTGCCCGCACCGCCACCTGTGCACGCGCGACCGGCGTGCGCGGCGGCGGGGAGCGATCACCCGCACCGGGAACGGTAGGCCCGCCGAGAGATCGCGAGGTAACGATGACCGCAGAGCTGGACTTCGACGACACCGCCGACTTCGGCAACGCGACGCGCGGGTTCATGGCCGAACTCGATCCACCGGTGGTGACAGCCGCCGACGGCCGGGTGGTCTACGACATCGGCGCCTACGAATTCCTCGACGGCGACTGCCCGGCCACCGCGAACCCCAGCCTGTGGCGGCAGGGCCAGCTCTGCAACAAACAGGGGCTGTTCCAGGTCACCGAGGGGATCTATCAGATTCGGAACCTGGACCTGTCGAATATGACGCTCGTCGAAGGGCGCGAGGGTGTCATCGTGATCGACCCCTTGCTCTCGGTGGAGACGGCGGCCGCGGGCCTGGCCCTGTATCGCGCGCAGCGCGGCGACCGGCCGGTCACCGGCATGATCTACACCCATTCGCACGCTGACCATTTCGCGGGGGCGCGGGCCGCGGTGCCGGAAGGGCACCCGCCGGTGCCCATCCTGGCTCCCGCCGGTTTCCTGGAACACGCGGTGAGCGAGAACGTCTACGCGGGCAATGCCATGAACCGCCGCGCCGTCTTCATGTACGGGGCGGTGCTGCCGAAGGCGCCCGACGGCCAGATCGGTGCCGGATTGGGTATGACGACCTCCACCGGCACCATCACGCTGATCCCGCCCACCGTAGACATCACGCATACGGGTCAGGAGGAGGAGATCGACGGGGTTCGGATGGTCTTCCAGCTCACCCCGGGCACCGAAGCACCGGCGGAGATGAATTTCCTGTTCCCCGAGCGTCGGGCCCTCTGTATGGCCGAGAACGCGACCCACAATATGCACAATGTGCTGACGCTGCGCGGCGCGGTGGTCCGCGATTCCCGGGTCTGGGCCCGGTATCTCGACGAGGCCATCGCCCGGTTCGGCGACCGGGCCGATGTCGCGTTCGCCTCGCACCACTGGCCCACCTGGGGCCGGGAGAACTGGACCGGATGGCTGGCCGACCAGCGTGATATGTACGCCTACCTGCACGATCAGACGCTGCGCCTGACCAACGAGGGCTACACCGGGACGGAGATCGCCGAACGGTTCGAATTCCCGCCCGCGCTGGACAAGATCTGGGCCAACCGCGGCTACTACGGTTCGACCAGCCATAACGTCAAAGCGATCTATCAGCGGTACATGGGCTGGTACGACGGTAATCCGGCCCATCTGTGGGAGCATCCGCCCGTCGCGCAGGCACAGCGGTACGCGGCCGACTACGGCGGGGTCGAGGCGCTGGTGGCGAAGGGGCGCGAATACGCCGAGGCCGGCGACCTCCGGTTCGCCGCGACCCTGCTCAACCACGCGGTTTTCGCCGACCCCGGCCACGACGGTGCCAAAGACACGCTCGCGCAGGTCTACGACCGGCTCGGCCACGGCGCCGAGAACGGCACCTGGCGCAACTTCTTCCTGACCGGTGCGCAGGAGCTGCGGAAGGGCCCGAGTCCCACGCCGATCCAGTCGGCGAGCCCCGAGATGATGACCGCGCTGACCCTGGAGATGATCATCGACTCGCTGGCGGTGCGGGTCGACGGGCTGCGCGCCGCAGCGGTCGATTTCACCATGGACTGGGAGCTGACGGACGAGAACACCGTTCACCGCATCACGCTGTCCAACGGCGCGTTGACCCATCGCTCCCCGTCACCGGAGGCTCCCGCCGCCGGATCCGCGGACCTCACGCTGACGCTCACCAAAGTGCAGTTACTGCAGGCGGTGAGCGGAGCCGGGTTCGACGGTGTGACGATCACCGGTGACCGGAGCCTGCTCGATACCTTCATCGGACTGCTGGACGCGCCGGACCCACAGTTCCCCATCGTCACCCCGTGAGCGATACGACCGCGTGCCACCCGCGGCGTTTCGGCGGCCCGCATCCGGTCCGGTCCGGCAACGTGGCGAGCGGAAGTCCGCCGGTGGCGCATGCGGCACCTCGCACGCGGCAGGCGGGCGCCACCGGGCGGCCCGGCGAGATGTAGCCCGCCCCGGCACTACTGCCGGAACCGGTGCCCCATACCCGGTTCGGTCAGCAGATGTCTGGGGTGGGACGGATCGTCCTCCAGTTTGCGGCGCAACTGGGCGAGATAGACCCGCAGATAATGGGTCTCGGTCTGGTAGGCCGGACCCCAGACCTCGCGCAGCAGTTCGGTGCGGCCCACCAGTTTTCCGCGGTTGCGGACCAGCATCTCCAGCACGCCCCATTCGGTGGGGGTCAGGTGCACTTCGGCGCCGCCCTTGACGACCTTCTTCGCGGACAGGTCGACGGTGAACGAATCGGTCACCACCACCGGTTCGTCGGTTTCCACCGAGGCCGCCGCGCGCCGCAGTGCCGCGCGCAACCGGGCCAGGAACTCGTCCATACCGAACGGTTTGGTGATGTAGTCGTCGGCGCCGGCGTCGAGTGCGTCCACTTTGTCGGCCGAATCGGTGCGGGCGGAGAGCACGATCACCGGCACCCGGGTCCACCCGCGCAATCCCGCCAGCACCTCGATACCGTCGATATCGGGCAGTCCCAGATCCAGCACCACCGCGTCGGGCCGGCGTTCGGTGGCCGCGCGCAACGCGCCCGAGCCGGTGGACGCGGTCACCACCTCGTATCCGCGCACCGACAGGTTGATCCGCATGGCGCGCAGGATCTGCGGTTCGTCGTCGACCACCAGAACGGTCGGATGCGGTCCCGGCTCCTGCCCGTGCTCCGGCGCGGTCTTCATCACGACACCTCCGTAGGCAGCGGTTCGTCGCCGACGTTACCGGTCGCGTCCGCGAGTTCGACGGTTACGGTCAAACCACCGCCGGGTGTCGGCTCGGCGCTGACCGAACCGCCCATGGCGACCGCGAATCCGCGCACCACCGAGAGCCCCAGGCCCAGCCCGCTGGTGTTGTCGCGGTCGCCGAGTTGCTGGAACTGGTCGAAAACCCGCTCGGGATCGGTGCCCGGTAGCCCGGGCCCGTGATCGACGACCCGGACGACCACCTGCCCGTCCACCGTGGTGGCATCCACCTTGACCGGAGATTCCGCGCCGTAGCGCAGCGCGTTGTCGACGAGGTTGGCCAGTACCCGCTCGAGGAGATCGGGGTCGGCCCGGACCGCTGTCGGCCCCACCGCCACCGTGACCCGTTCCAGGGCCCCGCGGCGGGCGCCGCGCGGGCTGACCCCCACACTGACCAGCGCCCGATGCACCACTTCGTCCAGGTAGACCGGTCGCAGCCGCGGCCGCACCACCCCCGCGGCCAGCCGTGACGAGTCGAGAAGATTGCCGACCAGCGAGGTCAGCTGATCCGCCGACTCCTCCACCGTGGCCAGTAGTTCGGCGCGGTCCTCGGGGGAGAACTCCACATCGTCGGAGCGCAGGCTCGAGATGGCGGCTTTGACCCCGGCCAGCGGCGTCCGCAGATCGTGACTCACCGCGGAGAGCAGATCGCGGCGCAATCGGTCGGCCTCGGCGAGCGCCGCCGCCTGGTTGGCCTCCGCGGCGAGTTGCCGCTGCTGGACCAACCCGACGGCCTGATTGGCAACGGCCTCCAGTACGCGCCGGTCCCGGGCCCGCAGGGTGGGTCCGCCCAGGAGCAGCCAGTAGTCGCCGTCGCGTACCTCCACCGCGGTATCGGCGGTATCGGCCCGTTCCGGCGGGTCGTCGCCCACGGCCGCGATCACGCCGTCGGTGTGATGGCGCAGGCTGACCGCGCGCTGGTTGTAGGTCTGGCGCAGCCGGTCCAGGAGTGCGGGCAGATCACTGCCGTGCAGGACCGAACCCGCGAACAGGGTGAGCAGTTCGGCCTCCCGGGATGCCTGTCCGGCCTGTTCGGCCCGCCGCGCGGCGGTATCGACCAGGACCGCCACCGCGACCGCGACGACGAGCAACAGCACCGCGGGCAGGAAATTGTTCGGCTCCTGGATGGTGATGCTGTAGCGGGGGTCGGTGAACAGGACATTGAGCAGCAGCCCGGCCAGCAGCGCGGCGGCGATCGCGGGCAGTACACCGCCGAACAGCGCCACGGCCAGTACCGCGACGAAGTACAGCGCGCTCTCGCTCACCAGATCGAGATAGCGGTCCAGCCAGGTCGCCAGCAGTGCCGAGATCGCCGAAGGTACGACGAACGCGGCGACCCAGGCCGCCGTGCGGCGCAACCGGGGCCGCGGCCGGCGTCGGCGGCGCCGCCGCCCCGCCGCCTCGTGGGTGACCATATGGACATCGATCTTGCCGGACCGCTGCACCACCTCCGCGCCGATGCCCTCGTCGAACATCCGCGCCCAGCGGGAGCGCCGGGAGGTGCCGAGTACGAGCTGGGTGGCGTTGACCGTCCGGGCGAAATCGAGCAGCGCGACGGGCACATCGTCGCCGACCACCGTATGCAATTCGGCCCCGAGATGCGTGGCCAGCTCGCGGACCGCCGCCATCTGCGGCGCGGCCACCCCGGTCAGCCCGTCGCCGCGCACCACGTGGACGACGAGTAGTTCGGCACTGGATTTGGCCGCGATCCGCCCCGCCCGCCGGACCAGCGTCTCCGATTCCCGGCCGCCGGTGACCGCCACGACCACCCGCTCCCGGGCCTCCCAGGTATCGGTGATCCGATGGTCGGCCCGGTATTTCGCCAGCGCGGCGTCGACCTGGTCGGCCAGCCAGAGCAGCGCCAGTTCGCGCAGCGCGGTGAGGTTGCCGCGCCGGAAGTAGTGGGCGAGTGCGGCATCGGCCTTGTCCGCCGCGTACACATTGCCGCGGCTGATCCGCCGCTGCAGGGCTTCCGGGGTGATATCGACGAGTTCGATCTGGTCGGCGGCCCGGACCACCGCGTCGGGTACGGTCTCGCGCTGCACGACACCGGTGATCTGCTCGACCACATCGTTGAGACCCTCGAGGTGCTGGATGTTCACCGTGGACACCACATCGATACCGGCCGCGATGAGTTCCTGTACGTCCTGGTAGCGCTTCCGGTTACGGCTGCCCGGGGTGTTGGTGTGCGCGAGTTCGTCCACGAGTACCAGTTCCGGTCGCCGCCGCAGTACCGCGTCCACATCCAGTTCGTACTGCACCGTCCCGCGGTAGGCGATCGCGATCCGGGGCAGCTGTTCGACGCCCTCGAGCAGTTCCGCGGTCTGTGCGCGCCCGTGCGTCTCGACGATCGCGGCCACCACGTCCTGGCCCCGGCCGAGCCGGCGATGCGCCTCGCCCAGCATCGCGTACGTTTTCCCGACCCCGGGGGCCGCGCCGAGATAGATGCGCAGCTCACCCGGGGTGCGGTCGTGTGTGGTGCTCACGTCCGCATCATGTCACCGTGCACGGGTCACTCGCCGCCCGCCGTGGCCGGCGCCGGATAGCGGCCGTCCAGATCGAGATTGAGTTCGAGCACGTTCACCCGCGGCTCACCGAGGAAGCCGAGCTCGCGGCCCGTGGTGTGCGCCGCGACGGCCGCACGCACCACGGCCGGGTCGATCCCCCGGGCCGCGGCGACCCGGTTCACCTGGATATCCGCGTAGGCGACGGAGATATCCGGGTCCAGTCCGCTACCGCTGCCGGTGACCGCGTCGGCCGGGACCGCCGGGTCGGTGGGCGCGGTACCGGGGATCGGCACGATCCGGCCGGCCGAGTAGTCCTCGCCGTATCGGGCGCATTCGACTCGGACACCCTGGTATTCGGCCAGGAACACCGGCGGCGCGCCGCGTCCGGTCCGGCACGGTTCGTTCACACTCACCACTCGCGCCGGCGTCACCGTCCCGTCGTGGTGGAAGGTCCCCAGCACCGAGAGCACCGCGCCGACACCGCCGGGGGTGCAGAACGGCCGGGCGCCGTCCACACCTTCCCGCTCGCCGATCTCGCGGCTGCGCGTGCAGACCCGGGTGAGCAGGCTCGGTGCGAAACCGGCGGTTTCCGGATCCGCGCCCGTAGTAGGCAGGGCCGGATCGGCGGGGGTGTCGACGATATCCTCCGGGCCGAGATTGCCCGGGCCGGAGGCGAGTGCGTCGTAGCCGTCACCGGCGGAAGAGGGCCGGCCCTGGAAGTACCAGGGGATCGGCGCACCCTGGGCATCGGTGAAGGACTGGCCGATCAGCGCACTGCCGACCATCCGGCCGTCGGCCTCGATGATCGAACCGTTCGCTTTGTCGTGCAGTCCGGGCAGTTGACCCACCGCCCAGATACCGGCCGGATAGAGCAGGCCGGTCAGCACGGTGAGCACCAGCAGCGCACGCAGCGCCGCGAGATGCTGTCGGATCAGATCGCGCAGAGACATATCAGGACATCCCGGGGAGGTATCGGACGAAGAGATCGATGAGTTTGATCCCGAGGAACGGCGCGATGATCCCGCCCAGACCGTAGACCGACAGGTTGCGGCTCAGCAGACTCGACGCGCTGCTCGGGGTGTACTGCACTCCGCGTAGCGCCAGCGGGATGAGCGCGACGATGACCAGGGCGTTGAAGATCACCGCCGACAGGATCGCGGACTGCGGACTGGCCAGTCGCATGATGTTCAGCAGGTCCAGCCCCGGGAACAGGCCGACGAACAGCGCCGGGATGATCGCGAAGTATTTGGCGATATCGTTGGCGATCGAGAAGGTGGTCAGCGCCCCGCGGGTGATGAGCAGCTGTTTACCGATCTCGACGATTTCGATCAGCTTGGTCGGATCGGAATCCAGATCCACCATGTTCCCGGCCTCTTTGGCCGCCGAGGTACCGGTGTTCATCGCCACCCCGACATCGGCCTGGGCCAGTGCCGGAGCGTCGTTGGTACCGTCGCCGGTCATCGCGACCAGGCGGCCGCCCTCCTGTTCCCGCCGGATCAGCGCGAGTTTGTCCTCCGGGGTGGCCTCGGCGAGGAAATCGTCGACCCCGGCCTCGTCGGCGATCGCCCGCGCGGTGAGCGGATTGTCACCGGTGATCATGACGGTGCGGATACCCATGCGGCGCATTTCCGCGAACCGCTCGCGCATCCCCTGTTTCACCACATCCTTGAGGTGGATGACGCCGAGTACCCGGGCGTCGCCGTCCCGGATCTCGCCGACCGCCAGCGGGGTACCGCCCGCCGCCGAGATCCCGTCGACGACGGAGCCGAGTTCGGTCGGCACCGTACCGCCCTGGCTGCGGATCCATTCGGCGACCGAATTGGCCGCACCCTTGCGCAACTGGTGCCCGTCCACATCCACGCCCGACATCCGGGTGGCCGCGGTGAACGGCACCCACTGCGCGTGGGTCAGTTCGCCAGGTGTGCGTTCCCGCAGCCCGTGTACCTGTTTTGCGTATACGACGATGGAACGTCCCTCGGGGGTCTCGTCGGCCAGACTCGACAACTGCGCCGCGTCGGCCAGTCGCGCGTCGTCCACCCCGGTGAGCGGAAGGAAGGCCGCGGCCTGCCGGTTACCCAGCGTGATGGTGCCGGTCTTGTCGAGCAGCAGGGTGTTCACATCCCCGGACGCCTCCACCGCGCGACCCGACATGGCCAGCACATTGCGCTGCACCAGCCGGTCCATACCCGCGATACCGATCGCCGACAGCAGGGCGCCGATCGTGGTCGGGATCAGGCACACCAGCAGCGAGACCAGCACGATCCCGGTGACACCGTGGGTGCCCAGTGCCAGACCGTCGGGTATGCCGGGGTTGTTCGCCTTGGAGAAGATCGCCAGCGGCTGCAGGGTCACCACCGCCACCACGAAGATGATGGTCAGCGCCGCGAGCAGGATGTTCAGCGCGATCTCGTTGGGTGTCTTCTGCCGGGCCGCGCCCTCCACCAGCGCGATCATCTTGTCGATGAAGCTCTGCCCCGGCTCCTGGGTGATCCGGACGACGATCCGGTCGGACAGCACCGTGGTACCACCGGTCACCGCGGACCGGTCGCCCCCGGATTCCCGGATCACCGGCGCGGATTCACCGGTGATGGCCGATTCGTCCACCGAGGCGATGCCCTCGACCACATCGCCGTCGCCGGGGATCACCTGTCCCGCCTCCACCACGACGTGATCGCCGCGGCGCAGATCGGGTGCCGGAACCGCCTCCTCGACACCGGTCGTGCCCGGCGACCAGTCGGGCAACCGCCGGGCGACGGTATCGGCCTTGGCCTTGCGCAGGGTGTCGGCCTGTGCCTTACCGCGGCCTTCGGCGACCGCTTCGGCCAGATTGGCGAACACCACGGTCAGCCACAGCCACATCACGATCGCCCAGGCGAAGAAGCTCGGCTCCGCGATCGCGAGCACCGTGGACCAGACGGCGCCGATCTCGACGATGAACATCACCGGATTGCGCCACAGGGTCCGGGGGTCGAGTTTGCGCAATGCCTGGGGGAGCGAGATCAGCAGCATCCGGGGATCGAGCAGACCTCCGCGGACGCGCTTGTCACCTCCGGCGGATTCACCCGGTGCGCCGGCGGATTCCAGAACGGGAGCGGACATCAGTGGATTCCTTCGGCGAGCGGCCCGAGCGCCAGCGCGGGCAGGAAGGTGAGAGCGACCAGGATCAGGGTGACGCCGACGACCAGGCCGACGAACTGTGGTCGATGAGTGGGCAGCGTTCCCTCGGACGCGGGCGTGGTGCCCTGCCGGGCGAAGGAACCGGCCAGGGCCAGGACCAGGATCAGCGGCAGGAAACGACCCAGGAGCATGGCCAGCCCGAGCGCGGTGTTGAACCATTCGGTATTGCCGGTGAGACCGCCGAACGCCGAACCGTTGTTGTTGGCGGCCGAGGTGAAGGCGTAGAGCACCTCGGAGAGACCGTGCGGCCCGGAGTTCAGCATGGAGGCGCGTTGTCCGGGCATGGCCATGGCGAGGGCGGTACCGGTCAGCACGATCACCGGTGTGACGAGGAAATAACCGGCGGCGAGCTTGATCTCGCGCGGGGTGATCTTCTTACCGAGGTATTCCGGGGTGCGCCCGACCATGAGCCCGGCCACGAACACCGTGATCACCGCCAGCACGAGCAGGCCGTACAGCCCCGACCCCACACCGCCCGGCGCGACTTCGCCCAGCTGCATATTGAACATGAGCATCATGCCGCCGAGGCTGGTGTAGGAATCGTGCGCCGAATCGACGGCGCCGGTGGAGGTGAGCGTGGTGGCCGCCGCGAAGGTCGCCGAATTCGCCACGCCGAAGCGCTGTTCCACCCCTTCCGACGCCGCGCCGACCGCGGCCGGCACGGTGCCGTGGTGCTGGAGCTGGAAGAGGTTGACCAGCCCGATGCTGATCAAGGCCAGTACGCCCATGACGGCGGTGACGGCGTAGCCCTGCTTCGGACTGCCGACCATGCGTCCGAAGGTGCGGGGCAGCGAGAACGCGATCACCATCAGCAGGAAGATCTCCAGCCAGTTGGTCCACGCGGCCGGGTTCTCGAACGGATGGGCGGCATTGGCGTTGAAGAAACCGCCACCGTTGGTGCCCAGGTTCTTGATGGCCTCCTGACTGGCGACCGGGCCGCCGGGCAGGGTCTGTTCGGCTCCACCGAGCGTCGTGACCACCTGATCGTGCAGGTGCAGGTTCTGGATCACCCCGCCCGCGATGAGCGCGATCGCCGAGACCACGGCGAGCGGCAGCAGGATGCGCAGAGTGCCGCGCACCAGGTCGACCCAGAAATTGCCGAGCGTACCGGTGCGCGACCGTACGAAGCCCCGGACGAAGGCCATCGCGACGGCCATACCGACCGCGGCCGAGACGAAATTCTGCACCGACAGTCCGGCGGCCTGGGCCAGATGCCCGAGCGTGGATTCACCGGCATAGTTCTGCCAGTTGGTGTTGGTGACGAAACTGACGGCGGTGTTCCAGGCCAGCCCGGCCGTCATCGGTGTACCGGGATCGGCCGGGACCAACGGCAGCCTGTCCTGTACGAGCAGCAGCAGGTACAGGAAGACGACACCGATGGCCGAGAACGCCAGTGCGCTGCGGGCGTAACCGCCCCAGGTCTGTTCCCGATCGGGGTCGGCGCCGATCAGACGGTAGATACCGCGTTCGATACGAGCATGGCCGGTGCGGGTGTAGACGCGGTACATGTAGTCCCCGAGCGGAACGTGTACCAGCGCCAGCGCGATCACCAGGGCAGCGAGGAACAGGACCCCCGCGGTGGTGGTACTCACTCAGAACCTCTCGGGAAACAGCAGGGCGGCCACCAGGAACACGGTCACCGATATGGCCAGGACGAGTCCCACGGCATTGACGACGTTCACAATCGCTCCACCATCCGCTGTACAAATCCGAGCACACCGAATACCGCGACCGTGACCAGGAGATAGGCCAGGATCGACACTCTCGCCTCCGTTTCCGCACACATGGGGCAGCACCGCGCAGCCGGTCGGCCGCTGCTGCCGAACCGGATCGAAATTACGAGCAGCGCGCCCGGTCACCGGGGACGTTGACGGGTCCTTTACGGGCCGGTTCCCCGCATTGACGCCTTCCTTGCGAACAGCACCCGGCCGATGTGACGCCTGTCGCGGCCGATCGGTCGTGCCGGGAATCCCCGTGCTGCCGACCGCGTACCCGGCCGGCCCGTCCGGGACGAGCGGTGGATCCCACCGTCGCCGGGGGCCGGGGCGGTGGCTCCGGAAAGTTTATGCGGACGGGTCCGTCCGAACCGGCGCGCGACACGGGGCCGGGAGGGCACGCTGTAGCGAGCACGCATCGCGTACGGCATGGTCACCTGACCGGATCGGCTTCGGCCCGCACAACGGAGGACTGTCGATGCACCCGTTCGCCTATCACCCGATCGAGCTCGTCCAGGCCGTGATCCTGGCCGTGCGCTGTGTCCTGCACGTGTATTCGTCCGGGACCCCCTGCGTCCCGATCTGACCCGGCTCCGCGCCCACGCGGGCCGATCATCGCGTGGGCGTATCCGGCCGCCCGGAAAGGAGGGCGGCCGGATACGCCCGGATGGGGTCAGTAGCAGTCGGTCGGTTCACCGACCTTCACTACCGAGAGCACCGCGTCACCCTCTCCGATGAGCGCTCCGGCCATCGGGGTCTGCCCCACCACGACCCAGTTGCGATCCACCACCTGTCTGCGGCCCTGGCCGGTGGCATCCTCACTGCGCGAGTAGAACACGCCCGCGGTCTGGATCAGATCCTGTGCCGCCTGCAGATTCATACAGACGACCGCGGGCATCGGTACCCGGGTCGTGGCGCGCGCGGCGGTCTCGGTCGCGACCGGCTGCGGCACCGGGGTGGGTTGCGCCAGTTCGACGCTGGTGATCTGGACCGGCACCGGAGCGGGGACCGGGGTGCGCGACTGTGCCTCGGACTGCGGTAGGCCGCAACCGCCGAGTACCGCGGTGGACAGCACGATCGCGCATATGCCGGCTCTCTTCATGAGAATCCCTTCGACTCGTTGTTATGTGCTGTAGATCACTTCGAGATCGTTCTGCTATCAGCACTCGTTACGCGGAGTCGAAGGCCCGGGAGCACCCCCGGGGAACAGCAGAGGAGCCGGACCGCTCGGTGGCGGATCCGGCTCCCCTGCGTGCACAGCTCGTTTCGGACGTCAGCCCGCCACGGCGGCGAAGCCGGCACGCAGATCGGCGAGGATATCGTCGATACCCTCGATACCCACCGCCAGGCGCACCAGGCCCGGGGTGACCCCGGAGCTCAGCTGCTCGTCCGGTGTCAGCTGGGAATGCGTGGTGGAGGCGGGGTGGATGACCAGTGAACGCACATCACCGATATTGGCGACATGGCTGTGCAGGGTCAGCGCGTCCACGAACTTCTTGCCCGCGTCGACGCCGCCGGCCAGTTCGAAACCGACCACCGCGCCGGTGCCCTTGGGTGCCAGCTGCTTACCCCGCTCGTACCAGGGCGAGGACGGCAGGCCCGCGTACGACACGGAGGTGACCCCGGGCTGTTCGGTGAGGAACTCCGCGACGGCCTGGGCGTTCTGCACATGCCGCTCCACCCGCAGGCTCAGCGTCTCCAGGCCCTGGCTGATCAGGAAGGCGTTGAAGGGCGCGATCGCGGTACCGAGGTCGCGCAGCAGCTGCACCCGTGCCTTGAGCGCGTAGGCCGGGGCGCCGAGGTCGGCGAATACAGCACCGTGGTAGCTGGGGTCGGGTTCGGTGAAGCCGGGGAAGCGGGGGCCGTCCGCGCCGCGGACGGTCCAGTCGAAGGTGCCGCCGTCGACGATCACACCGGCGATGGCCGCACCGTGGCCGCCGAGGTACTTCGTGGCCGAGTGGACGACGATATCGGCGCCGTGCGCCAGCGGCTGGATCAGGTACGGGGTCGCGACCGTGTTGTCCACGATCAGCGGCACACCCGCGGTATGCGCGACCTCGGCGATCCCCGCGATATCGAAGATATGGTTCTGCGGATTGGACACTGTCTCGCCGTAGAAGGCCTTGGTGTTCGGCCGGACCGCCGCACGCCACTCGTCGAGGTTGTCGGGATCGTCGACGAAGGAGACCTCGATACCCAGCTTGGGCAGGGTGTAGTGGAAGAGGTTGTAGGTGCCGCCGTAGAGCCGGGGGCTGGAGACGATGTGGTCACCGGCGCCGGCGATGTTCAGGATGGCCAGCGTCTCCGCCGCCTGTCCCGAGGAGAGCAGCAGCGCCGCCACCCCGCCTTCGAGTGCCGCGATCCGCTGTTCCACCGCGTCCTGGGTCGGGTTCATGATCCGGGTGTAGATATTGCCCGGCTCCGCCAGCCCGAACAGTGCCGCCGCGTGCGCGGTATCGCGGAAGGTGTAGGAGGTGGTCTGGTAGATCGGGAGGGCCCGGGCGTTGGTGCTCGCGTCGGGATCCTGGCCGACGTGGATCTGCTTGGTCTCGAAGCTCCAACCGGCGGACGGGTCGGCCGGCGGGGTGGGTTCGGTCATCTCGGAACTCTCCTCTGGGTGGGGGCGGGACGATCGCGCCGGACACAGCGAATTTGCCTCGGGCTGCACGCTTTTCCGGCCTGCCGCGGCCGGATGCGCCGCTGCGGCTCGTTCACGCTAGGGGTGGCTGTGCGGAAACGGCCACGGTTTTGTTCGCGCGGATTCCAATCATGCCGTGGTGCCCGGACCCGTGCGGCCCTTTCCCGCTGATTCCCGGTGCGGCTTCAGCCCGCCGCGAGGCCGCGCGGTGCGTACATGATGATCGCGACCCCGGTCAGGCAGAACAGCGCGCCGGTGGTATCCCAGCGGTCGGGCCGGTATCCGTCGAGCACCATCCCCCACAGTAGTGAACCGCCGACGAACACCCCGCCGTACGCGGCGAGGATCCGGCCGAAGTTCGCATCGGGTTGCAGGGTGGCGACGAATCCGTACAGCCCCAGCGCGACGACCCCCGCCCCGACCCAGATCCAGCCGCGATGTTCGCGTACGCCCTGCCACACCAGCCAGGCGCCGCCGATCTCGGCGAAGGCGGCGAGGGCGAACAGCAGGATCGACCGGATAACGCTCATGATCGCCGAGCCTACGAGATGCCGGTCGCGCGACCGGCGTGGACGGCCCGCTCGCTACGGCGGCCGCATCTCGCCGAAAGGTAAGACAGAATCAGTTATGTGTCTTATGGTCGATACATGGTGGCAGATACGTATCAAGATCGGGCACGCTTCGACCTACGCTCCGGCGAGACATGGCGCGAGCCGTGGCCGATGTATTCCGCATTGCGAGATCGCGATCCGGTGCACCGGGTCGTTCCCGCCGACCACCCGGAGAACGACTACTGGGTGCTCACCCGGCACGAACACGTGTACGCCGCCGCCCGGGACACCGGTACGTTCTCCTCGGGGCAGGGGCTGACGGTGGAGTACGGCGAACTCGAACAGATCGGGCTCACCGGGAATCCACCGATGGTGATGCAGGATCCGCCCGAGCACACCGATTTCCGCAAACTGGTCGCCCGCGGATTCACCCCGCGTCAGGTCGCCGAGGTGGAACCGGTGGTGCGCCAATACGTCCGGGAACGGCTGGACCGGCTGGCCGCGCACGGCGGTGGCGATATCGTGACCGACCTGTTCAAACCCCTGCCGACGATGGTGGTCGCCCACTATCTCGGGGTCCCGGAGGAAGACCGCTCCCGCTTCGACGGCTGGACCGACGCGGTGGTGGCGGCCAGTACCCAGCGCACGGCCGACGCCCAGGCCGCGTCGATGGAGATGCTGGGTTATTTCGCCGAACTCATCGCGCGGCGCCGCACCGACCCGGGCGACGATACGGTATCGCTGCTGGTCCAGGCCGGAATCGGCGCCGACGATACCGATATCGACGGTCTTGTGCAGATCCTCGCCTACACCTGGACCATGGTCGCCGGCGGTAACGACACCACGACGGGCCTGCTGGGCGGCGCGGTGCAGCTGCTGCAGCAGTATCCCGAGCAGCGCGCGGCGCTGGCCGCCGATCCCGCGGACATCCGGGTCGCGATCGAGGAGTTCGCCCGGCTCACCTCGCCCGTACAGGGCCTGGCCCGCACCAGCACGCATCCGGTGGAGCTGGACGGTGTGACGATTCCCGAGGGCCGTAAAGTGCTGCTCGTGTACGGTTCGGCGAATCGCGACGAACGGGTCTTCGGCGCCGATGCCGCCGAGCTCGATATCGCACGGAACCCGCAGCGCATCATGACCTTCGGGCACGGTCCGCATCACTGCCTGGGCGCGGCGGCGGCCCGGATGCAGGCGCGGGTGGCGCTGGAGGAACTGTTGGATCGCTTCCCGGACTACCGCGTCGATATCGACGCCGTCCGTTACGCGCCCGGCCCGTATGTCCGGCGGCCGATCAGTGTCCCGTTCCGGTGCGCGCCGTGATCGCCGGGCGCGGCCGTCCGGCTGCCGCCGGGGCCCGCCGATGACCGGTGACTGGCTGGCCGGTGGCCGGGTCGAACTGGCCGGCGAACGGATCCTCGACGCGGTCCGCGCCCTGGTCATCGACAAGGGTGCCGGGACGGTCGGCATGGCCGAGGTCGCCGAGGCGGCGGGATGTTCCCGGGCCACGCTGTACCGCTATTTTCCGAACCGGCAGGCGCTGTACGTGGCCTTCGCCGGCCGGGAGGCCACCCAGCTCCTCGCGCGGGTCTGGCGCGACCGGCCGCTGGACGGCCCGGACCGCACCGGACTCCTGCTCGACGGAATGACCGCGACCCTGACCGAAGCCCGCAAGACTCCGCATCTGGCCGTGTGGTTCGAACCGGCCAACGTGGGAATCGTGGCGCGGCTGTCGGATTCGTCGGAGGTGATCGACGAACTGGTCGCGGTATTCGTGGCGCGGTTGCGTCCCGATCTGCCCGTCGCGGCCGCGGACCGGCTGGGCCGGTGGGCGGTCCGGGTGATGATCTCGCTGCTGACGCTGCCACCGGCGACCGAGGACGAGGAACGCGCCCTGCTGCGCGATTTCCTGCTGCCGTTCCTCCTGGATTCCGGTTCGGCGGTGGGGCCGGGCTGAGCCGGCCCGGCCCGGTGCATACCCGGGGCGCGACGAGGCCGCTGCACGACGTCGGTACGCCTGCGCCTCGACCTCGGCCGGCACCCTGGTCTGTGAGCACACGACCGGCGGATCGACCCGGGTTGATCGCGTGATTCACCACGCCGCGCCCGTGCCGCCGGCCGGTACGACGAACAACCCGACTAGGACACCTGGCAGCCCGGAGCCGGCGGGGCACCGGCGAAGCGGTCGGCGAGGAAGTTCATACCGCCGATGGCCTCACCCGCGGCGGCTCCCATATGGCCCGGGAACAGCGAGTGGGTCGCGGTGAGGGTCGCGCCCTGCGCGCAGTAGGTATCGACGAGGGCGGTGTAGCCGGCGACGGGGATCTTCTCGTCGGAGACACTGTGGTACAGGTACAACGGCGTGTCGGGGGTGGTGCCGCCGAGCTCGTTGGGCGCGGCCGCGCTGCGGAATGCGGGCTGTGCCGGCAGGTTCGGGACCGTGGTGAAGTTTTCCATGTGGGGGTCCGGGAACTTCTGCGCCAGATCCGCACCGCAGGAGGAGGTGTCCGCGGCGCGCAACGCATTGCGTCCCTGCTCGTTCAGCAGGTCGGCCAGCCGGGAGTCGGGTTCGTTGCGGGCCAGCCCGAGCAGGATCAGCATCGCTCCCGCTTCGCCGTCGGCGCGTTCGGCCATGATCGGGATATCGGTGGGGACTCCGCCGGCGCTGGTACCGACGAACCGCACATCCGGTGCGTATTCCTGACGCAGCTGTGTGGCCCACAGCGTGGCGAAGGCTCCGGCCGAGTAGCCGAAGGCGCCGATCGGGCTCGCGGCGTCGATCCCGGCCGCGGCGAAGGATCGTGCGGCGCGAATTCCGTCCAGTACTCCCCGCCCGGAGGTCACCCCGTCGAAGAGCCGCGATTGCGGGCCTTCGTAATCGCTGACCACGACGGCCCAGCCACGCATGAGCGCGTCGGCGATGAACGGCACATCCTGCGCGACGGCCGCGATATCGGTGTTGCGTCCGCCGCGCAGCGTGAACGACGGCGCGCATCTGGTGTCGAGACTGTTCTCGGGTACCTGATAGGACAACACCGGTCGCGGCCCGTTCGAGGGCACCGGTGGGACCAGCACCGTAGTCATGTTCAGTTGCGGATTGTTATCGGAATCGGTTGTGCGATAACGCAATTGCCATGCCTGCACCGGTATCGGCAGGCCGAGTGGCGTGATCGTCCGGGCCCCGAGCATCGCGCCGTTCGGATGTGCGGCGAGATCGCCGGGCGCGGCGTAGAAGGGGTCCTCGGCCGGTGGCGGCACCGTGGCCCGCGCGATGGGCATGGACATTATTGCCGGTAGGGCGATCGCGGCGAGGGCGACGAGCGCGAGCCACAGTCGGCCGATCCGCCGGGATATCGCCGGGGGCCGGCGGGTGCCGTCGGCCGGCGGGCCGGATACGTCGGTGGCCGAATACCTCGTTCGGCACGAACTTCTCGAATTTCTCGCCAATATCAGCCCGGATTCCATCACATCTCCCGCATTCGGATTTCCGACGCGCAAGCACTCCGGGCCCGCATCGACCGGCTTTACCATTCCTGGGTCAAGATCACGATAGCGTAACGACTCGCCACACGATAACATAACGATTGCAGTTCGCTCTGGCCGATCGAAAGCTCATCGAAGGAGAGGTGCCGGCCGCGATGATGAAAAATGCTCACCGCCGCTACCGCACGAGTCGTCCCTGGATCCGATGGCTCGTGCCGGCGGTCATATCGGCAGCCGTCTTCGCCACCCTGCCCTTGGCGTCGGCGAGCGCCGAGCCGGTCGACGGCATCCCGGGTGGGCTGGAGCGGTTCTATCACCAGCAGCTGGATTGGCAGCCGTGTGACGACGCGGCGCTCGACGAGGCCGGGGCCCAGTGCGCGGGCGTTGCCGTCCCGCTCGACTACAGCAGGCCGGACGCACGCACGCTGACCGTGGCGATCTCGCGTATCCCGGCCACCGACCCGGACCGGCGCCGCGGCATCATGCTGTCCAACCCCGGCGGTCCCGGCGGCCCGGGCCTGAGCATGATGGCCGAGCTCCAGGAGCGGCTCACCCCGGATGTCCGCGCTCGATACGACCTGATCGGCATGGACCCGCGCGGTATCGGCCGATCGGACCCGGTGAACTGCGCGCTGCCGCTGCCCACCATGTTGTTCTCGGCCGGTTTCGACGGCTTCGGTTTCGCGCGCGACACCACCCTGGCCGCCGCGCTGGCGGCGTCCTGTGTGGCACCCGACCCCGAGAAGGCCCGCCAGATCACCACCCGCAATACCGCCCGGGACATGGATATCGTCCGCAGCGCGTTCGGTGAGCGCGCACTCAGCTATTACGGCGGTTCCTACGGCACCTACCTGGGCGCGGTGTACGCGCAGATGTTCCCCGGGCGCAGTGACCGGATGGTGTTGGACAGTGCCATCGCCCCGGACCGTTACTGGATCGGCACCTACCAGGACATGGGCGCGGTCAACGAGGCCGCGCTCGACGACTGGGCGATCTGGGCGGCCGGCCGCGACGCCGACTACCACTTCGGTGACAGCGGACCGCAGGTCCGCGCCTTCGTCGAGGATATGATCCGGCGGGCCGCCGCCCGTCCGGTGCTCGGCAACGGCTACCTCATCGACGAACACACCGTGCCGATGATGCTGCTGGCGCTGCTGTCGAGCCCGCAGAAGAACGCCGACCTCGCCGCCGTCGTGCGGATCGTGGCCGACGCGGTGTCCGGGCTGCCGATCGATATGGAGCAGTTGAAAACGAAGATCAGTGGCCCCGTGGCGCTGAACGCCTCGGGTATGGCCGCTGTCCTGTGCGGTGACAAGGCCGCACCGCGCGATCCGGCCTGGTACTACCGCAATATCGAAAGTGTGCGGGCGACCCAACCGGTGTTCGGCGCGTTCGCCAACAACATCACCGCCTGCGCGTTCTGGCCGGAGCCCGTCGAGCCGGCCACCACGGTGCACAACTCGGCACCGGCCCTCATCCTGCAGGCGACCGGCGACACCCGCACTCCCTACCAGCAGGGCGTTGCCCTGCACCAGGACCTGACGTCGTCACGAATGGTCACCTTGGCGGATACCCGCCTGCACGGTGTCCTCCGCGCCGGTATGAGCGGCTGCGTGAGCGATATCGTCAACACCTACTTCCGGGACGGCACCCTCCCCGATACCGACACCACCTGCCGCCCCGACTCGAACCCGGCGCAATCCGGATAGGGTGTCCCGGCGGTCGCTCGCACCGGGTTCGGGCATCGTCCCCGGCCGGCGCCGCTAGGCCAGTTCGGCGAGGCTGCGGGACCAGCGACCCAGCTGTGCGGTATCGCCGGGTACCTGTTCCGGGGCCTGCCTGGTCGCGGCGAGCACCTCGTGGCCCAGCCGGCGGATGCGCTGGTGCCGGGTCCAATGCGCACCTGCCCATTCGGGTTCGTTGTGGGCGGCATCGATCGCACCGAGGGTGGAACCCATCAGTTCGAACTCCAGTTCCCGTCGCAGCACCCGCACCTCGGGTAGCGCTTCGCGCAGTGGATCCGAGGGCGGGCCGCCGGGGCGGCCCGGTGGAGTGGTGTGCCGCGGATCCGGCGGCTCGCGCCGAGGGGCCGGCGGGGAATCGTGCTGCACCCGGCCCGGCGGAATTCGACGCAGGAGGTGTCCGAGGACCTCGAGGACCCGCTGATCGTTGCGCAGCAGCACCCGCCGATGGGCACGGCGGTCGACCGCCCACAGCGCGGTCAATCCGATCACCACACCGATAACGCTCTCGAGCAGCCGGTCGCGCAGCACCGGGAACATATCGCCGTACTGTCCGCCGCCACCGATCAGCAGCGCCAGCGGCGTGATGAAGACGACCGCGAGACCGTAGTTGCGGGCGACGAACATCTCGATCGCGAACTGCAGCGTCATCAGGATCAGCACCAGCGCCCAGCTCCGTGGCTCCAGCGCGTACAGCGCCGCGAACAGCACCAGCCCCAGCGCGGTGCCGCCGATCCGGTGTACCCCGCGGTACGTGCCGCGCACCCGGTCCGGACCCTGATGCAGCAGGACGGTGACGGTGAGGACCGCCCAGTCCGGCCGGCCGAGATCCAGTGCCACCGTCGAACACCCGGCGAGGACCGCGGCGAGGCCGATCCGATTCGCCGAGACCGCCGCATGACTGTCCGGTGACAGCGACCGCAGGATCCGATAGCGCACCGACGGTCGGGGTGTCGGCGCGGGACGGCCGGTATCGAACAGCAGATCGGATTCGTCGTTACCGGATCCGTTGCGGTGCAGCGCCTCGGCGAAGAGCCGCTGGGCGTCGGTCAGCGTGGCGGCGAGCCGGCCGTCTCCGGCCCGCCGGGCGTCGTCGAGCAGCGCCCACGCCGTCTGTACCTTCATCGCGGTCGCGTAGCGTGCGTCCACCCGGTCCCCGGCCAGGGTGTCGAGTGCGGCGTAGTCGCGCACCGCGCCGACCGCGGCGTCCACTGCGCGCTCTTCCGGTGCGTGCGCTCCGGTCAGCGCCCCCGACATCCCCACCAGTAGCGCGCTGACCCCGCCGAGCGCAGTCCACAGCGCCACCTGGCCGGGTGGCACGCCGTGCCCCACGATCAGCGCGCCGACACCGGCGGCCAGCACGAAGAAGAACCCACCCGGGGGACCCATGCGCAGCGCCGAGTTCACGAATGTCCCGGTCACCGCGACCGCCGACATCAAGAGCACGATCAGCAACTGCCACCAGTGCGAGCCGCCCGCGCCGAGCCGCTGCTGGATAAGTTCCCCGGCGAGCCCGCCGGCCAACGCCGAAATCGTCAGCGATACCGCGGCGGCGCCGATGACGCGCCAGCGGCGGCGGTAGACCTGACCTTCCCCGAAGATCACCGCCAGCGCACCGGTGGCCGCCATCAGGCCCTGCTGTTCGTGGCCGAGGGATACCGCGATCAGGGCCGGCGCACCGAACGCCAGGGCCGCGCGCGCCGCGCCGGGTAGTCGCCGCCCGGCCGGTGGCAGACCGAACAGCACCGATCGAGCCGGAGCGGGTGAGGGAAGCTTCGGACCGTCCGGCGCTACCATTCACCATCTCCTTGTCCGGCCGTTTACTCCTCGGTGACGAACCCCTGCGTGACCATCCAGTCGCGGGCGACATCCGCGGGTTCGCGGCCCTCGACATCGACCTGCCGGTTCAGTTCGGTGATCGACTCGTTGGTCAGCAATAGCGAGATCGGTGCCATGATCTCGGCGATCCGCGGATGCGCCCGGGCGAAATCCGCGCGCATCACCAGCGCAGCATTGTACTTGGGGAAGAAGGAACGGTCGTCACGCAGCAGGACCAGGTCCAGGCCGGGAATGCGGCCGTCGGTGGCCGCGACCGAGCCGAATCCGCACTGCGTCGCGTCGGCGGTCGCCTGGTAGACGACCGCGTCCTGGACGATACGTTTGGGCACCCGGTCGCCGTCGATCCCGTACGCCCGCGTCACCCCGGGGAACCCGTCCTGACGCACATTGAACTCGGTACCGACACAGGTACTCGCCGCGGCGGGGTCGGTGGCGACGAGGTCCGCGTAGTCGGAGAGGGTCCAGGTGCCGGTGCGTTCGGCGGTCCGGCGCGCGGTCGCCAGGGCATAGGTGTTGTTCATCGGCGCCATCGCCGTCCACACCATGCCGTGCGCGGCGAGGTCGGCGTCGCGGACCGCCTCGAACTGGCCCTGTTCGTCCGGAACCGGTTTCTCGTTGCCGAGGTAGTTGACCCAGCCGGTACCGGTGTAGTCGTAGGCGATATCGATCTGTCCGTCGACCTGGGCGTCGCGGAGGCTGTTGGAACCCTGGATATTCGTCAGATCGCGGACTTCGGCGCCCGCCGCGACCAGCGCGAATTCGATGATGTAGCCGAGGGTGTTCTGTTCGGTGAAATCCTTGGAGCCCACCGTGATCGGCACACCCGCGAGCTCGGGAACCGGACGGATACTGCCCGGCCCCACCTGTAGCGGCACCGCGCTACCGGCCTGCAGACCGCACCCGGCCAGTAGCAGTACGGCGGCCAGGAGGAGCAATCGCGGTGATCGGGCGGCTCTCATGTCAACCCCCGCGGGCCGAGGAACTGTTCGGCGACCGCGCCCAGCCAGTCCACCAGCAGCGCCAGCGCGACGGCCAGGACCGCGCCGACCACCAGCGTCACATTGTCGCGCAGCTTGTATCCGGTATCGATGAGGATCCCCAGACCGCCCGCGCTGACCAGGAAGGACAGCGTCGCGGTGCCCACCGCCAGTACCAGTGAGGTACGCAACCCGGCCAGGATGTAGGGGACCGCGAGCGGGAATTCGATGCGGCGCAGGACGGTCGTCGCCGACATACCCTGGCCGCGTCCGGCGTCCACCAGCAGCGGATCCACCTCCTGGAAGCCCAGGATGGTGTTGCGCAGTACCGGTAGCAGCGAATAGAACGCGATCGGTGCCACCCCGATCCAGAAACCCGTGGTCCGGGTGAGGAGATAGAAGAGCACGATCAACCCGATCGCCGGTGCGGCGGCACCGATATTGGCGATACCGACGAAGAACGGTGCGAGCCGGCGATATCCGGGCCGGGTGAGCACCGTGCCCAGCGGTACCCCGACCACGACAACGAGCAGTACCACCGTGGCGGTGATCAGGATGTGCTGCCAGGTCACGGTGGCGATATTGCCCGGGTTGAGGCTTTCCTGCTGGGTGATCGTGAGGTCACGGCGGAACGCCCAGACCAGGACACCCGCGGTGAGCACCAGGACGAGTACCGGTTGCACGAGTAGCCGCAGGCGCTCGGCCCGCCGCTGCGCGGATCGCTTTCCCGGTACTCCCGCGGTCAGGGCGGCGGTCATGCCGGCACATCCGCGGTGGTGCTCTCGCCTGTCTCGTTCGCGGTACGCAGTGCGGCCAGATGACCGACGAGGGTGTCGATCGTGACCAGACCCGTGTACTCGCCGCGCGTCCCGGTTACCACCGCGGTCGCGTTCCGATCGCCGAGCAGCGCCGCCAGCGCCTCCTGCAGTGTCGATTCCGCGGACAGGGTTTCCACCGGCGCGGATCGGGCCTCGGTGATCGATCCGGCGTGGGCGAGTTCTGTCGCGGCGATCCAGCGCAGCGGCCGACCGCCGGCATCGAGCACGAGGACCCGGGGTTGTCCGGCGGCCGCGGTCCGCGCCACTGCCGGCGAATCGTTGTCGGCGACCGTGGCGCATTCGCCCAGCGGCACCTCGCGGATACGGGTCAGCGTCAATTGTTTGAGCGAGGCATCGGATCCGGCGAACCCGGCCACGGTGTCATCGGCCGGATCGGCCAGGATCGCGGCGGGCCGGTCGTACTGCAGGATCCGGGAACGGTCGCCCAGGACCGCGATCCGGTCGCCGAGTTTCACCGCTTCGTTGAAATCGTGGGTGACGAAGACGATGGTCTTGCCCAGTTCGACCTGTAGACGCAGCAGTTCGTCCTGGAGCGACGCGCGGGTGATCGGGTCCACCGCACCGAACGGTTCGTCCATCAACAGGATCGGCGGATCGGCGGCCAGCGCCCGCGCGACGCCCACCCGCTGCTGCTGACCACCGGAGAGCTGGCGCGGATACCGGCGCCGATAGGTCCCGGGATCCAGACCCACCAGATCGAGCATCTCGTCGGTGCGGGCGGCGATCCGCTTACGGTCCCACCCGATCAGCCCGGGAACGGTCGCGATGTTCTTCGCCACGGTCATATGGGGGAACAGCCCGGTCTGCTGGATCGAATACCCGATCCCGCGCCGTAACCGGTCGGCGTCGATCCCGGCGGC
This sequence comes from Nocardia sp. NPDC003963, assembly GCF_053605105.1. Classification (NCBI taxonomy): domain Bacteria; kingdom Bacillati; phylum Actinomycetota; class Actinomycetes; order Mycobacteriales; family Nocardiaceae; genus Nocardia; species Nocardia sp. NPDC003963. The sequence goes on along the minus strand of NZ_JBSGIP010000030.1, from coordinate 23,246 downwards.
GTCGCGACCGTCGATGGTGACCGTGCCGGAGGTGGGCTCGATCAGGCGGTTGATCATCCGCATGGTGGTGGTCTTGCCACAGCCCGAGGGCCCGACCAGCACCACGATCTCACCGGCCGGAATCGTCATCGATACCGCGTCGACCGCCGGATCACGTTGTCCCGGATACTGTTTGGTCACGGCGTCGAGCACGATCTCGACCCCGGACACCGCCGGGGCGGTGCGGGTCTCGGAATCAGTCACGAATTCCCCTCGAAATGGTGAAACGTCCGACGAGGACGAAGATCCCGTCGAGAACAAGGGCCAGCGCGATGATCAGTACCGTGCCGGTCAGCGCCTGCGGTACCGCGTTGGGGCTACCGAGCCGGGCCAGCCCGGAGAAGATCGGATTGCCCAGTCCGGGGCCTTTCGCGTAGGCGGCGAGCGCGAGAATGCCCATGATCAACTGCGTGCTCACCCGCATACCGGTCAGGATCGACGGCCAGGCCAGCGGCAACTCGATCGCGGCGAGTATCCGCAGCCGGTTCATCCCGACGCCGCGCGCGGCATCCACCACCGCGGTGTCGACGGAGGAGAGGCCGATGAGTGTATTGCGCAGGATCGGCAGCAGTGCGTAGAGCACCAGGGCGGTCACCGTCGGTGCGACACCGAGGCCCATCAGCGGGATGAGCAGACCGAGCAGTGCGAACGACGGGACCGTGAGAATCGTCCCGGCCGCGGCCGTCGCGGCCGCCGATCCGAGGGGGCTGCGGTAGACCGCCACCCCGATCAGAACCGCCACGGCCGTCGCGATGAGCAGTGACTGCACAACCGCCGATACGTGCAGGTAGGAGTCCACGAAAAGCTGATTCCGCCGTTCCACGACGAAGTTCCACCACGTATCCAGGATCCGACCTCCCCTTCCGGGCCTGCAGCGAGGCTATCGCGACCTCGCCACGCCCGGACCGGTTTTCCCGGAGCACGTGCGGCCGTCGAGAGTTCGCGCGGACGTACCGGGCTGCCCGCCGCGTCCGCAGCAGGAATGCCCCCGGCCGCGGGGATCGAAACACGGTAGGCCCGATGTATCGCTCCCGGTGTGGCCGCGGTGCGCGCTGCGGTACGCCCGCGTTTCGCGTCCGGCGCAGCTCCCGGTGCGGCGGGGCCCGATGTCGGAGGCGGGGCGCGTTACTGGTCGTCGCGGTGCGGATTACCGTCGTTGTCCGGGGAATCGAGGGCGCCCGGACGCTGTCCCTTCCACAACCGGTATCCGACCATCGCGGCGACCAGGATCGCTATCACCAGGATGACGAGTAGTTCCATGACGGGCGTCTACCCCGGCCGGGTCGATCGAATCAGCGCACCGGCGGGTCGGCGGTTCGTCTCCGTGGATTCGAGCGGGCCGGCGGCCCACCCGTGGGCCTGCGCCGCCGAACCGATCGATCTGCCGAGCCTGCCGGTTCAGCGCGCGACGACGCGGACCGCTTCCATCGAGGTATCCGTGGCATCGGGGACGTTCATCCCGATTTCGTGACCGGTGCGCAGATAGTCGAGCACCGCGCGGTCGAGGCGCTCACCGGGTACGACCACCGGGATGCCGGGCGGATACGGGGTGAGTTGCTCGGCCGCGATCCGTCCCGCCGCCTCTTCGACGGGCACCATCTCGGTGGGGCCGAAGAACGCGTCGCGGGGCAGCATCGTGGTGTCGAGTTGCAGTTCGTCCGGTTCGGGCAGCCGGATATCCCGTGGGGATCGGCCCTCGGGTGCTTGCATTCGCCAGTCACCGACAGCATCGACCAGCATCGCGGACGTCTCCGCGTCGTCGGCGTAGGACAGGGTGGCGAGTATCCGCCGGTGGTCGCTGAGCCCCACGTCGATATGTCGTTCCCGGCGCAACCATTCCTCGGTGTCGTAGCCGGTGGCGCCGGTGCCGGCGATATCCAGCAGCACCTGGAGACGATCGAGGTCGTGTGAGGCTTCCACACCGAGAAGTTCGTCCTCCATCACCTGTACACCCGGTATCCGGTCCAGTTCGGTACGCGTGCGGCGGGCGGTCTGCAGGGCGGCGTCGAACAGGTCGTGGCCCCGTTCGACCATCTGCCGGCGCCACCCGTCCAGCGCCGCGTAGATGAGCACATTCGGGCTCGTGGTCATCAGTAGATCGACGCAGTGGCGCAACCGGACCGGGTCCACCAGATTGCCCTGGACGTGGAACACCGAACCCTGTTCGAACCCACCGCCCATCTTGTGCACGCTCACCACACAGATATCCGCGCCAACGTCCATCGCCCAGGTGGGCAGCCCGGGATGGAAGGGCAGATGGGCACCCCATGCCTCGTCGACGATGAGCGGCTTACCGCGCTCATGGCAGACCCGGGCGATCCCGGCGATATTCGCGCAGGTTCCGTACGGGCTGGGGCTCACGATCAGCGCCCCGGCCGCGTCCGGGTGCTGCTCCCACGCCTGCCGGACCTGCTCCGGCGACGGCGGATGGGACAGATGACGCTGTGTGTCCCAGCGCGGCGTGATCCAGCGGGGCAGCACGCCGGAGAAGATCAGCCCGGCGACGATCGATTTATGGCTGTCCCGGGCCACGAGCAAACCGTGCTCGGCACCGCCCGCCACGGCCATCATGGCCGCCTTGACCGAGAGCGAACTCCCGCAGGTCGCGAAGAACGTCTTTTCCGCGCCCACGGCATCGGCCATCAACTCCTCGGCGCGGGCCAGATGGCCGCCGCGCGCCAACCTGTCATCCAGCCCGGGAGCGGCCAGCACATCGGCGCGGAACGCGTCCGCGCCGATGACCTCCGCCACCCGTTCGTCCACACCGCGGCCCTGCCGGTGGCCGGGCGGAGTGAACCCGTAGCGGACGCAGCGCCGGTAGTCGCGCAGGGCCTCGATCAGCGGCGCACTACTGTGGTCCATCCGCCGGTCAGTGGCCACGCGGCTCACGTAGCGTCGCGCCTTCCGCGAGCTTGATGCGCCGGTGTTCGGCGACCACGATCAGTCCACCCGCGATAAGGCAGATCACGCCGGTGATTCCGGCGACGACCGCCCATCCGGCGAAACCGTAACCGGCCGCGGTGAGGGTCAGGCCGACCAGCACGATACCGATCGCCGCCAGGATGATGCCCGGCCAATTGCGGCGGTCCTCGATCGATTCACCGGCATGTGATCGGGTGGTCCGTGCGTCGTCGGGGAAGCGATGCTCGCCCGGGGAATTGCTCTGATCGGAATCGTTGGATCCGGCGACCATGGTCATATCCTTCCTGTCGAGCCGTCGACCAGGGACTTCGGTGCGAATACCCGCGCGGTGGTGGTTGAATCACCGCGGTGGCGGCCGGGTACCGGGGGCGGCGGTTCCGGATGACCCGGATCCGGGACATCCGGTCGGTCCGGGGCCGGGCCCGGTACCGGAGCGGGACCCGGCGGTTCCGGGAACGGCGGGCGGGGTTCCGGCGGTGGGCCCGGTATCGGGGGCTGTGGTTCCGGAGCCGGGCCGGGCATCGGTGGCCGGGGGGCCGGCGGGGGAGACGGGAGTGGTGGGGTGGGCGCGGGATCGGGCGCCGGATCCGGTGCGGGGGATGGGCGTTGTGGATCGGTGGCACGCATGACGATCGCTCCTGTCGGCCGAGTGCGGGCACTGTCGTGGAATCCGGGTACGGATCGCGATACCCGGAGCGTGCCCGGTGAATCACATCCATCCGCACTGTTGGTCGGCTGGGTAGTCGGGAAACTCGTTCATCGCGCGTGGCCCGCGCGTGCTGCGCGAGTTCTCCGTAGGCGCCCCGGTGGAGCGCGAAACGGTCGAAGATCGGCCGGCACTTCGGCGAGGCGGTGCCGGCCTGGAGCGCCTCGGAGCGGGCGAGGCGCATCGTTCACCTACCGACTCGATGCGGTGGGATGTCGACTACCGCCGATGCTCAGCCATGTATATCGTCATATCTGTGACGCATGCAGAAATTATGACTCATGATATCGCGCCGTCTGTGAAACCGCAGAGTGTTCTGCTGACCGTTCTCGGGCGTTATGTCCTCGACCGGGACGTGATGGTCAGCACGACCGGCCTGATCGACGTGCTGGCCTCGCTGGGTATCGGTGAGCACGCTACCCGGTCCACGCTCAACCGAATGGTCAAACGCGGCCTGCTGGACCGGCATCGCGTAGGCCGTCAGACCTATATGGTGCTGACCCCCCGATTGACCGAAATTCTGCGGGACGGGCACGTGCGGATCTGGCGTACCGGCGCGGTCGAGGCGAACTGGGACGGTTCGTGGACCATGCTGACCTTCAGTTTTCCCGAGTCCTGGCAGCGGCAGCGGCACGATCTGCGGGCCCGGCTGCAGTGGGCGGGATTCGGATCGTTGCAGGGCGGTCTGTGGATCGCGCCGTCGACGACGAATGTCCGGGAGGTCCTGGACGGGGTGGAGGGCGCCGACCGGATCCGCGTCTTCCGTAGTCGCGCCGATGCCGAGACCGATATCCCCGCCATGCTGCTCGATGCCTGGGATGTCGCGGGTATCGCGGCGCTGTACCGCGATTTCCTCGGGCGCTGGGGGGACGCGGAGCGCTCCCGATCCCATGATGCGCTGGCGGTGCAGCTCCTGCTGGTGACGGAGTGGCTGGATGTCATCCGGCAGGATCCCCGCCTGCCCGTCGAGCATCTGCCCGCGGACTGGCCGGCCGCGGCGGCGCAGCGCGCGTTCCACGAACTGCACGACCAGTTGGACGCGGTCGCCAGGGCGGAGGCCGTGGACCGGCTGGAGTTGCGTTCGCTGGAACCGCTTGCCGAGCACTGATATTAGTCATTTTCTTGACGGGGGTTGAGAATACGTCTAATGTTCGCCAGGTCACATCGGCTGCCGAAGGCGGTTTCCGTCACAGGCCCGAAGCGTGCACAGACCCACTCGATACTCATCACGTGAGGGATTCGATGAGACCGACCCGAACACAGGCGTTCGTCGCCGTCGTCGCGCTGCTGGCCCTGGCACTCGCCGGATGTACGTCGATCGACGAGAAAACAGCCGAGACCGAGCAGCTGTCCGGCCCGGGAGAGAATGCCGGCGCGCTGTACGACCGGCTACCGCAGGCGATCAAGGACAAGGGCGAAATCGTCTTCGTCGGCGATTCGCATCCGCCCTACCGCACGGTCGCCGCCGACGGGAAGACGATCACCGGCATGGATCCGGATATCCAGCAGGCACTGTCCGGCGTGCTCGGGGTCCCGATCCGTATGGAGGTCTCCAGTGGTCTTCCGGCGATGCTGTCGGGGATGCTGTCCGGTCGCTACGACGCGTTCAACGGACCGGTCAAGGCCACACCACAACGCCTGGCCGAATTCGACGGGGTGCAGTGGCTGACCAGCCGCACCTCCTATCTGCTGCCGATCAACGGAGGTATCGCCGCGCAGAGCACCGACGAGTTGTGCGGGACCCGGACCGCGGGCGTGATCGGCTCGATCACCGAGGAACAGGCCGCCAAACTGTCGGACTGGTGCGAGAGCGAGGGTAAGCGGCCGCTCGAGTTCGTCGGCCTGGCCGATACCAATGCGACCCTGCTGGCCGTGCAGTCCGGCCGTGCCGATTCGGCCGCGCTCACCCAGAGCGGTGCCATCGATACCGCCGCCGCGCAGCCCGACACCTGGCGTGCCGTCGCCCAGACCGAGGACCAGGGTGCCCGCGCCGACCAGCTGGTGTTGCTCTCACCCAAGACCAACAGTCTGGGGCCGGTTTTCTACGAGGCGTTCGAACTGCTGTTCTCCGGTGGGCAATACGCCGAGCTGGTCGCGAAATGGAAGCTCGAGGATATCGCCATCCCCGAGCCGGTGCTGAACCCCACCGCGCCGGCATGAGCCGGGAACTTCGAGCCATCCCGTGTCCGACGAACCCATGTCCGACGAACAAGGAAACGCGATGACCGCATCCCTGACCGAGCGGCCCCCGGCGGCCGTATCCGTCGCCGACGATGTTGCCGCCGCCCGGCCCCGCTTGCGACCCCTGCGCTGGATCGTCTCGGTCGTCCTGGTGGTGCTGGCCGCGCAGCTCGTGAATTTCATCGTGACGAACGAGCGGTTCGGCTGGGATATCGTCTGGGGCTATCTCTTCTATCCGACAGTCCTGAAGGGGCTGGCCATGTCGGTGTTCATCACCGTGATCGGCATGGTGGTCGGTTCGCTGCTGGGCGTGGCGCTGGCCGCGGGCCAGAACAGCGACTTCTGGCCGGTGCGCTTGGTGTGCCAGGGGTACGTGGCGATCTTCCGCGGTATCCCGCCGCTGGTTCAGTTGATCTTCTGGTTCAACCTGGCCTATCTGCTGCCGCAGCTGTCGATCGGCATCCCGTTCGGCCCGACTTTCGCCTCGTGGTCGTCCACCGAGTTGATCAGCCCGCTCACCGCCGCGTTGATCGGATTGAGCCTGCACGAGGCCGCCTATATGTCGGAGATCATCCGCTCCGGTATCGGCGCAGTCGACGCCGGTCAGCGGGACGCGGCGATGGCCATGGGTTTCAGTCGATGGCGGACGTTCTCGCGCATCATCCTGCCGCAGGCGATGCGGGTGATCGTCCCACCCACCGGCAACCAGTTCATCTCGCTGCTCAAGGGCACCTCGCTTGTCTCGGTGATCGCGATGACCGATCTCCTGTTCTCCGTCCAGCTCATCTACAACCGCACCTACCAGGTGGTGCCGCTGCTGATCGTCGCCTGTATCTGGTACCTGGCCGTGGTCTCGCTGCTCACGGTGTTCCAGCGCCGGCTCGAACGCCGCTACGGCCGCGGCGAACGGCGCGCGGGGGACCGGCCGAGTCTGTGGCGCAGCGCGCTGAATCGTGGAAGGAGCGTTCGATGAGCGATCAGACCGCCACGCCTGTGGTGCGGGTGTCGAACCTGCGCAAGGTCTATCACGGCCGTCCAGCGCTGGACGGGGTGGATCTCACCGTCGCCGAAGGAGAGGTGGTCGTCGTTCTCGGTCCCTCCGGATCGGGTAAGTCCACACTGGTGCGCTGTATCGACCAGCTGGAGAAGATCGACGGCGGGGCGATCTATCTCGACGGCGAACTCCTGGGGTTCGTGCACAGACACGGTGCCCTGCGGCCGTTGTCCGAGGATGAAATCGCCGCCCAGCGGCGCCGGATGGGCATGGTCTTCCAGCAGTTCAACTTGTTCCCGCACTGGACCGTGCTGCGCAATATCACCGAGGCCGCGGTGGCGGTGCACGGGATGTCGAAGGGCGCGGCACGGGAGCGGGCCGAAACCCTGCTGGAGAAAGTCGGCCTACCCGACAAGGCGAACGCCTATCCGCGGCAATTGTCCGGCGGCCAGCAGCAGCGCGTCGCGATAGCCCGTTCGGTGGCAACCCGGCCGCGGGTGCTGTTGTTCGACGAGCCGACCAGTGCCTTGGACCCCGAGCTGGTCGAGGAGGTGCTGACCGTGATCAAGGATCTAGCCCGTTCGGGTTTGACCATGGTCGTGGTCACCCACGAAATGGAATTCGCCCGCCAGGTCGCCGATCGTTGTGTGTTCATGGTCGACGGGAAGGTCGTCGAACAGAACACCACCGAGGAATTCTTCGAACGACCGCGGACCGAGCGGCTGCGACGGTTTCTGAGCCGTTTCAACGAATCCCGCGGCCGGGCGGCCGAACTCGTGGAGGAGACCCGATGAGCGGCACCTGCACCATTCTCGCCGTCGGGGATCTCGTTCTCGACGAACCCGGACCCGAATCGTATTTCGCACCGAGCGCGCGGCTGCTGCGGGCCGCCGATATCGCGATCGGTCATATCGAGGTCCCGCATTCGACCAGCACCGTCCAGGCCAGCACCGATGTCCCTGCCCCGCCGGCTGATCCGAAAGCGCTCGAGGCGGTCACCGACGCCGGTTTCGATATCGTCACTCTCGCCGGAAACCATCTCTACGATGTGGGCACCGAGGGGGTCCTGGATACGATCCGCTACTCGCGAGCGGCGGGACTGAAAACCGCCGGCGGGGGAGCGAACCTCGCCGCGGCCCGCGAACCCGCCGTCCACGAGGCGGCCGGGTGGCGGGTGGGCGTGCTCAGCTACAACTGTGTGGGCCCGCGGGTTTCGTGGGCGGCCTCGCAGAAGGCGGGCGCGGCCTATGTCAATGTGCTCACCCACTACGAGCTGGAATCGGCGACACCCGGCGGACCGCCCACCGTCTACACCTTCGTGGCCCCGGACAGCCTTGCGCAGATGAAGTCCGATATCCGGGCATTGCGGGCGGAAGTGGATATCGTGGTCGTCGCCCTGCACAAAGGGATCGGTCATACCCCGGCGGTACTGGCCGATTACGAATCACCTCTCGCGCAGTCCGCGGTCGACGCCGGTGCCGATATGGTGATCGGGCATCACGCGCACATCATGCGCGGGATCGAGATGTACCGCGGTAAACCGATATTCCACGGGCTCGGCAATTTCGTCACCGTGACTCGTGCGCTGACCCCGGTCGGTGGCGACTCGGCGGAACGCCGGGCGTGGGCCGCACGCCGGCAGCAGATGTTCGGATTCGTCCCGGACCCGGATATGCCGTCCTATCCCTTCCATCCGGAGAGCCGGAACACCGCGATCGCCTCGTGCACCTTCGGTCCGGACGGAACCCTCCGCGCCGGATTCGTGCCGTGCTGGATCGACGACGACGCTCGCCCCGTGCCGCTCGCCCCGGGTGATCCGCGCGGTATCGAGGTCGCCGACTATATCGAAAAGATCACCCGGGCGGCCGGTTTCGACACCCTGTTCCGCCACGACACCGACCTCGTCACGGTGGCCGAGCCCGAGCAACAGCAAAGGAAACCCTGATGGATCGACGGCCGCTGGAAGGCAAGATCGTACTCGACCTGACGACGGCGCTCGCCGGTCCGTACGCGACCCTGTTGCTCGCCGGGCTCGGCGCCCGAGTGATCAAGATCGAGAACCCGGAGCGCGGTGGTGACGCCTCCCGCAACAACTCGCCGTACATCACCCGCGACGGGTTGTCGGTACGGCGCACCACCGAGGAGGACATGTCGGTATCGATGCTCTCGCGGGGCCGGAACAAGGAGTCGATCACCCTCGACCTCAAGAAGCCCGAAGGACGGGAGGTGTTCTTCGATCTGGTCGCGCAGGCCGATATCGTCGTCGAGAACTACAGCGCCGGGGTCACCGCGCGGCTGGGTATCGATCACGGTGCCGTCGCCGCGGTGAACCCGCGAATCGTCTACACCTCGATCAGCGGATTCGGAAGCCAGGGCGGCCCGGGTACCGGCAAGGCGATGGACACCATCATCCAGGCCCTCAGCGGGGTCATGATGACCGCCGGTAGTCCCGGGGACGGTCCCATCCGGTTCGGTCTGCCCATCGGTGATCTGCTCGCCCCGCTGTTCGCGGTGATCGGCACCCTGTCGGCGGTGATCCAGGCCGGGCAGACCGGCCACGGCCAGCACGTCGACGTCTCCATGCTGGGTGCGCTCACCTCACTGGTCGCCGCCGAACCTTTCGATGCTTTCGAGATGATCGGGTTGCCCACTCGCACCGGCGATATGGTGCCGCGATTGGCGCCGTTCGGGGTCTTCCCGGCCGCCGACGGCTATTTCGCGATCTGCGGTCCCACGGACCCGTTCGCACACGGGGTACTCACCGCCATCGGCCGTGCCGACCTGATCACCGATCCGCGTTTCGCGAAGCGGGACGGCCGAGTCCACCACGCCGACGAGTTGCACGCCATGATCACGAAGTGGGCGGCCGACCGGCCGGTTGCCGAGGTGATCACCGAGCTGGAGAGTCACGGGGCGCCCTGCGCGGAGGTCCGGTCACCGCGGGACGCGGTCCGGGATCCGATCGTGCGGCAGCGCGGGGAGGTCGTTCCGCTGAGCCATCCCAGCTACGGCGAGGTGGTCGAGCTGTTCGGCAGCGGTCTGCCGATCACCATGTCCGGCAGCGACACCAGCCTCGACCGGCCCGCGCCGGCACTGGGCGAACACAACCACGAAGTGCTGGGCGAGCTGCTGGGATACGACGCGGCACGGATCGCCGCGCTGACCGAAGGCGAAGTGCTGTGAGCACACCCGCTGCCGAGTCGGGACGGCCGGTGATCGGTGTGATCGGTGGCGATGTGCCGGTAGAGATCATCGAGGCCTGCGGCGCGCATGCTCTCCGGCTTTCCGCCGCAGCGCGGACGGCGGGCGCCGATGCGGTCGAATTACTGGGTGCCGCAGTGGATTCCGTTTTCCATTCACTACTGGATCGCATCCTCGCCGGAGAGTTCGGGTGCCTGCGCGGGCTGGTTGTCTCCCGCGACTGTCAGGGATCTCTGCGACTGTTCTACGTACTGCGGATGCTGGCGGAACAGGGTCGCGCGGTGCCCGAAGTGCATCTGGTCGACCTGCTGCATCTCCCGCGTGAATCGACGCGCGACTACAACGCCGTCCAGGTCGCGAAACTGGCGGACGTCATTGCCGAATGGACCGGAACTGCTGTCACCCCAGGCGCCTTGTACGAGGCCCGGGCGGTCCGGGGGCGGCTGGGCTCCGCGCTGCGTGAGCTCCGCGCGCGCCGGGCCCTGGGTGCTGTTCCCGGTGTGACCGCGCTGCGTCTGTACACCCTCGCCCAAACGCACACCCCGGCCGACTGCCTCGCCCGGATCGGCGCAGTACTCGAAACCGCGCCGGAAGCATCGGAGGAGCCCAGGGTCTTCCTCACCGGCAGTACCGTCGACCAGGATTCGGTGTACGCCGGCCTCGAATCGGCCGGTGTACTGATCGCCGGCGAGGATCACAACTGGGGTGACCCGGTCGCCGACCTCTGGGAGACACCCACCGAGGCGACCGATCTACGTACCGCCTTCACCGATATCGCCGGGCACCGGCTGCGACTCGGACCGATGGCACAGACCTCCGGACTCTCCGATCGCGCCCGCTTCAGCGCGGCCTGCGTCCGCCGCTGCGGCGCGCAGAGGGTGCTCTCGGTCGGTCGGCGCAACGACCCGGCGCCCGGCTGGGATCGTCCGGGACTGATCCGGGAGCTCGGTCCCGATGTGCGGGTGGTGACGGTGCCCGTCGCCGGCCACCTCTGGTCGGCGGGCGAACTCGCCACCGCCGCCCAGTTGCTCACCCGGCAAGATTGCGAGGCCACGGCACGATGAACGCACCCCACACCGCCGCGGTAGCGCGGCTGGCCGCGGCGACCGCCGCGATCGCATACCAGAAGCGCTGGTTCGCGCGGATGCGCGAAGAGGTCGCCGCCGGCGCGCCACTGGCCCTGGTCAACGCCGACGCGCCGCAGGAAATCCTGCGGGCCATGGGCATCCCTTACGTGGTGAACCAGTGGTGGGCATCGGTGGTATCGGCCAAACGGATGGGCCCCGCCGCGTTGGACAGTGTCGCCGCCCGAGGTTATCCGGACGACTCGCTGCAATACGACGCGATCGGCCTGGGCTCCATGGACCTGCCGGCCGCCCACGCACCGTGGGGTGGCCTGCCCAGACCCGATTTCGTGATCGCCGAATGCAGTGCCGACGCCACCCGCAAAGTCTTCGATCTGTGGGCCGAACATCCGGATACCGAATTCTTCCCGTTCGAGAGGTCCTCGGCCACCACGGCCCCGGACAACTGGTGGGAAATCGTCCCGCACGAATGGGAACGTGCCTACGCCGAGGATCGGCTCGACCTGATGACCAGCGAGAATTGGCAACTCGTCGACTTCCTCACCGAGCGTACGGGCCGGTCCTTCGATATCGATCGGCTCGCCGAGGTGATGGCGCTGGTCAACGAGCAGGCCGAATGGAACAGGCGGACAAGGGATCTGCTCGCCGCAACCAGGCCCACCCCGGTCTCTGTCAACGACAGCATTCCCGCGGTGATGATCCCGCAGTGGCATCGCGGCAGCGTATGGGGACGAGACGCGGCGCGCGCGTTGTTCCACGAGGTCGAGCAAGCGGTGCGCGACGGCCGCGCCGTCTGCCCCGGAGAACGGGTGCGGTTGATGTGGATCGGGCGTGGTCTGTGGTTCGATCTCGGTCTTTACCAGCGGTTTCAGGAGAAGTACGGGGCGGTGTTCGTCTGGTCCATGTACCTGGCGATCGCCGCGGACGGCTACGCCCGCTACGGCGACGACCCGATGCGCGCCCTGGCGGCCCGGTTCACCGGATTCACCGACCAGTTGTACACCCCACCGCTGTCGTCGCAGTGGTATGTCAAGGAGGCGCGTAGTCACGGGGTGGACGCGGTCGTCCACCTGGTTGCCGACGATGTCCCCGGCTCGGCGTTCACCACCGAGGCCCTGGAAGTCGCCGGAATCCCGGTACTGGAGATCAACGCCGACAATGCCGATTCGCGTGGTGGGGCCGCGGCGGCGCTGGAAGCCGCCATCGGCGATTTCCTGGAGCGGCGAGTACTCGGCTGACCGCCATGCCGACCTTGCTCCCGCCCCCGCTGCGCCGGCGGAACTTCCTCCTGTACTTCTGCGGCCAGATCTGCGCCAATACCGGGGTCTGGTTCCAGAATCTGGCTTTGAGCCTGTGGATCGTCGAGACGACCGAGAGCGCACTCGCGCTCTCGCTGGTGGCGGTCTGCCAGTTCACGCCGATGCTGCTCCTGTCGGCGCCGGCCGGTGCGGTGGCCGACCGGTTCCGCCCGCGCACCATACTCTTCGTGACCGCGCCGCTCATGGCACTGTCCGCGGCGGCACTCGCAGTCACCGCGGCCTCGGGTCACGACGAACTCACCACCCTGCTGGGCATAGTCGCGCTCAGCGGAATCGTGCAGGCCTTCGACCGCACTGCGGGCCAGGCATTCCTGTACGAACTCGTCGGCGCTCGCGAGCTGGGCGCGGCGGTCTCGCTCAATACGGTCGCCCTGTCCGCGGCCCGGTCGCTGGGGCCCGGCCTGGCCGGGGTGACCTATGCCGCGGCGGGCGCCGCGACCTGCTTCACAGTCAATGCGCTCACCTACTCCGGGGTCCTGCTCGCCCTGTGCGTGATGAATCCGAAAGCCTTCGCGGAGAAACGATCTCGAACCGCGGCCACCGACAAAGGCGCAGCGCGGACGCTGCTCGCCGACCCGACCCTGCTGCGGCTCTTCGGGACAAATATCGCCGTGACCGTCCTCGCCATGAATTTCATGGTCGTCGTCACCGCCATGGTCACCATCACCCTCGACGGTGACCCGGCGCAACTGGGTGCCGCGCATACGCTCAATGCGGTGGGGGCCGTGATCGGCGGGCTGATCATCTCGACGATCACCCACCGGGGAACCCGGGTGGTGGCGCCGGCCACGGCCGTCCTCGGGATTTCGCTCGGTTCGGCGGCTCTGGCTCCGAATCCGCTGGTATTCCTCGCGATCTCGCCGCTGATCGGGCTCGGTCTGGGCGCGTTCCAGAGTTCGCTCAACAGTACGGTGCAGCAGCTGAGCCCGCCCGGTCTGCTCGGGCGTTCCGCGGGGCTGCTCACCATGAGCAGTGTCGGTGTCGCACCCGTGGGCGCGCTGATCGCCGGCTCGATCATCGACAGTTCCTCGGCGCGTATCGCACTGCTCGTCGGGACCGTCACCTGTCTCGTCTGCGGCGCCGTACTGGCGAAGGGCGGCCGGACACCCCATCCGGCGCCCGAACACGCTCCGGCTGTTCCGTAACGGACCGGTGCGCACAGGCGAGATCTGTTCTCGCCGTGATAATTTCAAGGAGATTAGTATGTCCAGATCTCGCTGGCTGGTGGCGGGTCTCGTCGGCCTGCTGGTCGTGGCGGGCGCGGTGTTCGCGATCGCGCGAACGCCCGGAATCGACTCCGCTCGAGTAGGTTTCGCCGAATACGCCCCCGACAAGCAGTTCACCGATGCGACCACCGAGACCTTCTACCTACCCATGAGCGACGGCACCCGTCTGGCGGTCCTCCTGCACCGCCCCGCCGTGAACGGAGAGGCGGTCGCGGGGAAGTTCCCGGTGATCTGGCACCACAAGCTGGATATCTACCCCAGCCCGAAGGACGGTGTGGGCCCGCGGGAAGCCGGCTACTCGAACCTCACCGCCATGACCGAGCACGGTTACATCATCGCGCAGGTGGCCCGCCGCGGTAACGGTCAATCGTTCGGGGTCCGGCGCGGCTATCACGACCGGGTCGAGGCGCAGGATGCCTACGACGTCACGGAATGGCTAGCCGCTCAGCCCTGGTCGGACGGGCAGGTCGGTGTCTACGGTTGTTCGAATACCGGTGACGCCGCAATGCACGCGGTCTCGATGCGGCCCCCGCATCTGAAAGCGGCCTTCGCCGGGTGCTTCTCGTGGAACAAGTTCGATGCCATGCGACGGGGCGGGATCGCTGCGCAATGGGGCTACGGTCCCACGCGCACCGTGGCCGACGATATGACAGTCACCCCGGTCGCCGGTGACGAGGACAAGGTCCTGCTGCGGCAGGCAGCCGAGGAGCACCAGCAATCCACCCCGCTGGCGAAGATGTGGGCCGGTATGCCGTACCGGGACGACTTCTCGCCGCTCGTCGGCTCCCGCTTCTGGGCCGAAGGCAGCCTGAGCACCTATGCCGACCAGATCCGGGAATCGGACGTGCCGCTGTACATCGTGGGCGGCTGGCGCGACGAGTTCCGGGATCAGGGAATCGTGACCGCTCTCAACACCTCCGGGTCGAAACTGCTGATCGGACCGTGGCTGCACTGTGAGAACCCGGGCCTGGCCCTGGTGCAGGAGGCGCACCGTTTCTTCGACGAGAATCTGAAGGGGATCGATACCGGTCTCGACGACGCACCCCCGATCCGCTACGCCACCGTCTCCGATATCGACGACCCCACCGGCCCCATCGACTGGCGCGAGGCCCGGGCCTGGCCGCCCACCGATTCGGGACAGACCGATTTCGTGCTCGGCGGTGACGGGGTGCTCGGCTCGTCCGCACCCGGCAACCGGAAATTCACCGTGCACACGACCGTCGAATGTCCGGACGCCGGTTCGGGATCGACCGTCCAGCCGTGCCATACGGCCGGTGAGGGCACCTCGTATACGAGCGCACCGCTCACCACGGACACCGAGGTGACCGGAACCCCGCTCGCGGATCTGACCGTCCGGGTCGACCGCACCGACGCCCATATCTTCGCCTATGTCGAGGACGTGGCACCGGACGGTACGGTCTCGGTGGTCACCGAGGGCCGGCTCACCGCCTCCCTGCGCGCGGAAGGCGAAGCGCCGTACACACTTCCGGACGGTGTCCCGTACCACCGCTCGTTCCGCGAGGACGCGCAACCGCTGACACCCGGTGAATCCGTGCGCCTGCGCTTCGACATCCTGCCGCTGTCCTATGTATTCCGCGAAGGCCACCGCATGCAGATCACGGTGACCGGCTACGACCACCGCGAGAGCATCCCGCTGCCCGATGCCCACGGGTCGGCGATCGAGGTCGTCTCCGATCCGGCGCAACCCTCGCTGGTCCGGTTGCCCGTTGCCCAGCCCTGACAATCGCCCGAATCACCAGGAGAACCATCCATGAGATTTTCCCGAACCGCCGCACTGGTGTGCGCGCTCACCGTGGCCGGTGGTCTCACCGCCTGCGGAACCGAGCAGGATGATCCCGGACCGGCCGCGGTGGCCGATGCCCGCGACGACTACCACCCCACCGTGCGTGAGGCGACCGCCGGGCTGGCCGGGCACACCGTTTTCCGGCCCGCGGACCTGGACACCTTCCCGGACGGTAGCGTCCCGGTCCTGGCCTGGGCCAACGGTGGCTGCCGCACCAGCAATATCGCTACCACCAGCTTCCTGAGCGGGATCGCGGCCCAGGGCTATATCGTGATCGCGAACGGGGCTCCCGCCGAACACCCGATCGAACAGTTGCCCGACGACACTCTCGCCCGCCCGGACCGGCTGACCGACGCGATCGACTGGGCTCTCGGCGCCGGTGGCAACCAACTCGGCGGTAAGGCCGACACCGGGAAAGTCGGCGTCATGGGCACCTCGTGCGGCGGAGTGGAGGCGCTCCTGGCCGCGTCCGACCCGCGGGTCGACGCGGTCGTGGGCCTGAATACCGGTTTCTTCCCGCGCGAACGCTTCGGCTACGAGCGCGCCGAACTGGACAAGATCGAGGTACCGACGCTGCTGTTCAACGGCGGCGACGAGGACCAGGCGAAACAGAACAGCATCGACAATTTCGAACTGCTCGATACCCCGGCGGCTCTCGTCTCCCAGGAAACCGCGGGCCACAGCGGTCTGACCTACGGCCTGGACGCCGGTGATACCAGCGGTCCCATGATGATCGCCGGCTACACCATGGTCACCGACTGGTTCGACTACACCCTGCACGGCAATGCCGAGGCGGAAGCGCAGTTCGCCGGCCCGGACTGCGGGCTGTGCACGAAACCCACCTGGACGGTCCGGACCAAGAATCTCTGAATCCGGTGGCCGGCCGGATCTCGATATGAGGGGAGATCCGGCCGGTCGGCCCCGGCAGGTGGCCGTCTCGCTGCTCATCCGGTCGACATCACGCGGTTCGCCCGGTCGTGCGGTGAGATCCGACGACCGGGCGAACGAGAATTCTCCCGCCGGCCGGGGTGCGGGGGATCGAAAGTCCGACCGTCTCTCGCGGCGGGCAACTTTCACGTGACGGCATGGAGGATGTGAATGCTGTTGTTCCGGAATGGATGCGCTGGGGACCGGGCATCGCGGACTTCTCGAGGGGCCGGAGTGGGCGGTGCCGGCCGGGCACCATCGTTTCCCGGTCGGCGGCCGCCGACCGGGGGCGCCGGTAGCCGCGGATCCGTGACCCGCGGCGCTCCCGCGCCACCGGCCGTCTCCACGGGTGTCCCCGGTCGGCAGCGCACCGCGACGTCGAGAGCCGGGTCTCGGGCGACCGTGTCTGCCTGCCGGTCGCGGGGCTCAGTCGCCGGCCCGGCGCGAGGGCAATCGGTTCCCGCCCTGTGGGTAGCGCGCACGCAGGACGTCCTTGCGGATCTTCCCGGTAGCGTTGCGGGGAATCTCGTCGAGGACCAGGGTCGATTTCGGGATCTTGTACTTGGCCAGGCGCGGAGTGAGGAAGTCGACCAGCCGCTCGTGGTCGATCTCGGTTCCGGGTGCGAGAGTGATCGCCGCGCAGCCGGTCTCGCCCCACTTCCGGTCGGGCACACCGAATACGGCGCAACTCGTCACGCCGGGCATATCGAGAATCGCGGCCTCGACCTCGGCGGGGTAGATGTTCTCGCCGCCCGAGATGATCATGTCCTTCAGGCGGTCCACGATCGTGACGAAACCGTCCGCGTCCGCCGTGCCCACATCACCGGAGCGGAACCACCGGCCGTCGGCGAACGCGTCGGTGGTGGCCTGCGGATTGTTCCAGTAGTGGCGCATGACGTTCGGTCCCGAGATCTGGATCTCGCCGCTCGCGCCGGGGGCCACCTCCCGTCCGTCCGCGTCGACGATCCGTACATCGGTGAAGAAGTGCGGAACACCCGCGGTGCCGAGTTTGCGTTCGGCATTGTCGGGGGTGAGTACGAGGGTGCCCGGGCCCGCCTCGGTGAGCCCGTAGCCCTGGCACATCTTGACGCCGCGTTCGGTGTAAGTGCGCAGGGTCCGGGGTGGTACCGGGGCGGCGCCGACGAGAATCCGGCGGATCCCGGACAGATCGGTGCCGGGCCAGCTGTCGTGTGCCGTCATCTGATCGAGCATCGTCGGCACGGCGAACGCGTAGGTGACCCGGTCGTGGTCGATCACCTCGAGCACCCGGCCGGCGTCGAAGCCCGGTTCGATGAGCACGTTTCCGCCCTTGAGGAGGGTCGGCAGGGCGACCATGTCCAGTGCGGCGGTATGGAACAGCGGGGCGCAGACGAGGGCGATCTCGTCGCTGTGCAGGTCCAGATCGATGACCGCGTTCAGCGCCGCGAAAACGATATTGCCGTGGGTGAGCACGACACCCTTCGGCCGCCCGGTGGTGCCGGAGGTGTACATGATGAAGCACGGGTCTTCCCGGCCGACCGGTTCATCGATCCGTTGGGCCGCGGCTGCGGCGAGCAGTTCTTCGTACCCCGGGGCGCCATGGTCGTCCGGACCGTCGAGGACTACACGTACGCGCAGATCCACTGCCTGTGCCGCGTCCCTCGCGATTTCGGCGGCCGCGGCGGAGTGGATCAGCACCGAGGCGCCGCAATCCCGCAGCGAGTATTCGATTTCGGCGGCGGTGAGCCGGGCGTTGAGCGGGACGAATATGGCGCCCAGCAGTCCCGCGGCGAACAGCGCTTCGAGGTACGCCGGGTGGTTCCCGCTGAGCAGTGCCACCCGGTCGCCCGAACCGACGCCGAGCCCGTTCAGGCCGTGGGCCAACCGCGTGACCCGGTCGTCGAGCTCGCGGTAGGTCGTGGTCCGGCCGCCGAAGGTGAGCGCCACCTTGTCGGGGGAGAGGCGGGAGCGCCGCAGCGGCCAGGAGCCGAGGCCTTCGTTGCGCATGGAACTCCTTCGATAGGCAGGACCGGAGGCGCGGGGTGGCCCGCGCCTCCGGAGAGCGGGGCGGGCGAGGCTACTCGAAGAAGCGGTACACGGCCTCGACGACCACGGCCGGGCGTTCGGCACCCTCGAGTTCGATCAGGGCGTCGACGGTCACCTGCAGTCCGTTCTTCGGTAGCTCCTCGGCTTTCTTCAGGGTCGCCCGCAGGCGCACGCGGCCCGCCGCGGGTACCGGGTTGGTGAAGCGCACCTTGTTCAGGCCGTAATTGACCGCCATGGTGACACTGTCGACCGTCAGGACCTCGTCCCACATCGGGATGATCAGCGACAGCGTCAGGTAGCCGTGGGCGATCGGTCCGCCGAAGGGGCTCTCCGCCTTCGCGCGTTCGGGGTCGACGTGGATCCACTGGTGGTCGCCGGTCGCGTCGGCGAATGTGTCGATGCGCTGCTGCGGGATCTCGATCCAGGAGCTCGTGCCGAGCGGCTGGCCCTCGAGTGCCGCGAGTTCGGCCAGCGTGGCGACGCGGGTGGTGGTCATGGTGTCTCCTACGGGATCGAAAAGGATCAGCGTTCGATACGGAGAGCGCGCAGTGCGTTCTCTTTGAAGATCAGCGGTCGGACTTCCGGCGCGATCTCGAGTTTCGCGAAGTCGGTCATCCAGCGGTCGACCTGGATCACCGGAAAGTCGGAGCCGAAGAGCACTTTCGACTTCAGCATCGAGTTCGCCGCCCGGACGAGCTGCGGCGGGAAGTATTTCGGCGACCAGCCGGACAGGTCGATATAGACATTGGCCTTGTGCGTGGCGATCGCGATCTGGGAGTCCACCCACGGCACCGCGGGGTGCGCCATGATCAGCGTGAGGTCCGGGAAGTCGGCGGCGACATCGTCGAGGAGCATCGGGTCCGAATACCGCAGCTTGATACCGTGCCCGCCCGGCAGACCCGCGCCGATACCGGTCTGACCGGTGTGGAAGAGGGCGGGTACGCGGGCCTCGGCCAGCGCCTCGTACAGGGGATAGAAGGCACGATCGTTGGGTTCGAATGCCTGCATACTGGGGTGGAATTTGAACCCCTTCACGCCGTACTCGTCGATGAGGCGGCGGGCGCGGCGTACCGCCGCTCGGCCCTGCCACGGGTCGACGGACCCGAACGGGATCAGGACGTCGTTGTGGGCGGCGGCCTTCTCGGCGATCTCCTCGACGGAGTTGGGCGAATGCCCGCTACCGGACTGCGCGTCGACCGTGAACACTACGGCGGCCATATTCCGCCGGCGGTAGTGCTCGGCGATCGAGTCGATAGCCGGCGTCCGGTCCTCGCCGGACTTGAAGTACTTCGCCGACGCCGCCATGAGTTCGTCGTCGAGGGATCGATGCCCACATCCGTCGATCTCGACATGGGTGTGGATATCGATCGCTTCGACGCGTTCGAAATCGATGGCGTACTCGTAACGTGTTGTCATCGCTGCCTCACTTTCCGCCACCGATCAGTTCGGCGGGGAACTCCTCGCCGACCGATTCCCGATGCTCGGACAGGTTCGGCCATTCGGCCGCGAGATCCTCGGCGGACCAACCCTCGTCGTGGTAGCTGATACCGCTGAGTTGCGGATGAGTCCAGAAGGCGACGCGGTCGCCGCCGATGGCGAAGGCCTGACCGGTGATATCGGCGGCCGCGTCGCTCGCCAGGAAGGTGATTATCCCGGCGGCGTCGTCGGGAGTACCCAGGCCGATGTCACGGCGCAGGACGGCGGGCAGCGTGCCCGTCTCCCGCGCCGCCTCGATATGAGGCCGGAAGAGGGGGACGGTCTCGGTCATCGCGGTGACCGCGACCGGGCAGACCGCGTTCGCGGTGATCCCGGCGCGCTGCAGTTCCATCGCCCAGGTGCGGACCATGCCGACGATGGCAGCCTTGGCGCCCGAGTAACTCGTCTGACCGAAGTTGCCCCGTTGGCCGGCGGGGGAACCGATGCAGATGATGCGGCCGCCCTCGCCCTGCTCGCGGAACCGCAGCACCGCCTCGCGCACACAGGTGAAGGTGCCGCGCAGGTGCACGGTGGTCACCGCGTCGAACGCCTCATCGCTCGTCTTCCACACCACGGCGTCGCGCAGGATGCCGGCATTGGTGACCATGATGTCGAGTCGGCCGAACTCCTCGACTGCCGTCGCCACGAGCTGCTGCGCCGTGTCGGTGGGTCCGACCGGGGCGACCACGGCGACCGCGCGGCCACCGGAGGCGCGGATCTCGGCGACCGCGTTGTCGGCGGTATTCCGGTCGACGTCGTTGATCACGACGGCGGCGCCGTGGCGCGCGAGATCCTTCGCGTAGGCGAGGCCGAGGCCGCGCCCGCTGCCGGTGACGACCGCCACCTTGTTGCTCAAGTCCACTTCGGCTCCTTCGGAAGGGGTTACGCATCACAAGTAAACATCTATAATTGAGAATGTCAATCATTGACTTCTGGTACTGTATGGCCGCGGAGAGTGCGAACAGGAGGGTCGATGTCTCGATCGCGGCAGGTGCAGCTGGCCGATGACCTCGGGTTTCTGCTGTCCAGAGCGGGGGGTTTGGTAGCCGCGCAGGTGAACCGGGCGCTCGCCCCGGTCGACCTCAAGGTGCGCCCCTACTCGGTGCTCATGCTCGCCTGTGAGAAGGCCGAGGGCGTGAACCAGCGGAGTGTCGCCGCCACATTGGGTCTGGACCCCAGCCAGATCGTCGCGCTGATCGACGATCTCGAACGACGCGACCTGGTCGAGCGGGTCGCCGACGCCGCGGACCGGCGCAACAAACTGATCGTGGCCACCGACGCCGGCCAGGAGTTGCTGGAGGAGGCGCACCGCCGGGTCGACGACGTGCACGCGCGGCTCTTCGGCGGACTGCCCGGCGATATCGTGAACAGCCTGAAAGAGGCATTGCGCGCAGTGGTCCTCAACGAGTGACCCGAGCCGGGAGCGTTGTCGTACCGGCTCAGGGCCCGGTGACACCGGAATCGCCCCGTACCGGGTCCGCGCGTCGCCGGGCCGCGCGGCGACGGTGGCTATGCTGCTTGTGCACCCGAGTACCTATCCGCTCCCGAAAGGTCTCCATGCCGCGTATCGCGACCACCACCCTCGTCGACCGGGCCGATCTGCTGGCGTTCCTGGGCTCCCGGCATCACGGTGTGCTCGTCACCACCCGAGCCGACGGCCGTCCGCAGATGTCGCCGGTGACCTGCGGACTGGATCCGCAGGGCCGGATCGTCGTCTCCACATATCCCGATCGCGCGAAGGCGCGCAATATCCGTCGCGAACCGCAGGTCTCGATCTGTGTGCTCTCCGACGAGTTCGACGATGCGTATGTGCAGGTCGACGGCCGCGCCGAAATTCTCGATATGCCCGAGGCGCTCGACGGGCTGGTCGACTACTACCGCGGTATCGCCGGTGAACATCCGGACTGGGACGATTACCGCGCCGCCATGGCGCGGCAGAACAAATCGCTGGTCCGGATAGCGATCGAGCGGTGGGGACCGATCGCCACGGGCGGATTCCCGCCCGATCCCGGCACCGCCGGCTGACCGTCCGGGGTTGTTCGCGGTCAGCGGGCGGCGGCGCCGATCCGCCGGCCGGCCGCGCGCATGGCCGCCAGATCGGAGGCCACGATGATCTCGGCGAACCGCGACCGATAGTCGCCGAGGTCCGCGCCCACGGAGCCCACCACCGCGTAGACGGGGGTGTGGCCGGCCCGTCCGAGAATCGCCGAGATGATCTTGCCCGCCCGGGTCTGCCCGTCGAGGCGGCCCTCCCCGACGACTATCGCGCTCGCCTCTGCCGCGAGAGCGTCGAAATCGGTGTTGTCGAGCACGTATTCCGCGCCCGAACGTAATTCGGCCCCGTACCGGGCCCACATACCGCCGGAGAAACCGCCGGCCGCGCCCGTCGCGTCGACTCCGGAGGGATCACGGGGCAGGGTGCGCGCGGTTTCGGCGAGGCGTCGGGTGAGCAGTTCGACAGTGGCCGGATCGGCCCCTTTCTGCGGTCCGAAGACCCGCGCCGCGTCCACGTACCGGGTGGTCACATCGGTGAGTACGGTGATCGACGCTCCACCGAGACCACCGGCTTCCTCGATGGCCGCGATCGCTCCGGTGCCCCCGTCGGTGGTGGCCGAACCGCCCGCGGTGACCACGATCCGCCGAGCTCCGCGTCGCACCGCCGCCGCGATGAGCATGCCGGTGCCGTAGGTATCGGCGGTCACGGGATCACGCGGACCGTCGTGCGGAGTGGTGACACCACCGGCCGCGGCGATCTCGATCACCGCCGTACCGTCTTCGGACAGGCCGAAAGTCGCGGTATACGGGGCGCCCCAGGGGTTTCGCGCCGCAGCGGTCACGTGGTGCAGTCCGAGCGGCCGGGTGAGCGCGTCGAGTGTGCCCTCGCCGCCGTCGGCGACGGGTAGGCGCACAGCTGTCGCGCCGGATTCCTCGGCGCCCGCGGCGACGGCGTCGGCGACTTCGGTGGCGGAGTAGGTGCCCTTGAAACTGTCCGGACAGACGAGAACGGTCATGCCGCGAATCCGCCGTTCGCGAGCGCCCGTCGCGCCTCGGGGCGCCGGCCGGGAACAGCGGCGAATACCGCCCGGGATCCCGGGGGCCGGGTCCCGCCGCCGAATCCCTCGATCAGTGGTTCTCGGCCGGGATCCACCGTACACACGCTCATGGCGCCGACTCTATCGGTCAGCGCGGTACCCCGGTCCCCGTGCCGGCTGCCGAACGGCTCCGGACCCGCTGCGCACGACACCGCATCCGGGCGCCCGAGGGACGCCGTACTGCAGGTCCGTCAGCGCCCGGGCACATGCATCGGTGATCGGGATGACGTCGGCCATCTCCGTCGTCCC
>NZ_JBSGIP010000029.1:0-70553 GCF_053605105.1 Nocardia sp. NPDC003963 | reverse complement strand
ACCCCCCCCTAATTACCCTCTCCCCCCCCCCGCCGCTCTTCCGATCTGGCGGCGCCTTCGGCGCCGCGGGGTGGGGCCCTATTAACCCCGGTTCTTCACTCCTACGCTCAGTCGCTGCGCTCCTTCGCTTCGTCGCTCCAGAACCGGGGCGGGCCCCACCCTGTGATGCGGGCCGTCCGGAGTAGGAGGAAGAGGCGAGCATCGGGTGCTTCGGTCATCTGGAGGGGGACGGCGATTTCCAAGTGATCTATGGGTGCCGGAGTGCGTGTGCAGGCGGCGGCCGGGGCAGGTTCCGCCTGCGGATGTCGGCCGTCCGGGGTAGGGAAGTGGATGTGGCTGGACTGGACCGGGTGGGTGGTTCGGCGGAGTCGACCAATGCTACGCAGGGCGGGCCGATCGGCTTGCGGCGTTGTCGCCGGACTCGTATATCGGTCGGTGGTCGCTGATCTACGAGTCGCAGCGGCACAGGCAACGGCCGTTTTGCTCGCTTCGCACTGTCGTGCCGGTAGCGGGCGGCACCGACTGTGGATGCCTCGAAAGCGTCTGCGCCGTAGGCGCGGGGCGGCGGAATCTCCCGATCGACGCGGGCCGACGGGCCCGGCTCAGTTGGGGGGATCGGGGAGTACCCGGAGATGTCCGCGGCGGCCGGTGCGGGTGGGTCGCGGCGGCGGGGTGTGCTCGCGGTAGCCGCGCTGATCGGGTTCCGGCGGGCGGCGGCGCAAACCGGCCTCTCGTACCGCTTCGGCCAGCGCGGTCAGATCGTCGTCGTCGGGGCTGGTGGAGAATCCGCCTTCGTGCCGGACCATATCCCAGCCCTTGGGGGCGGTGATCCGGGAAGCATGGGTCGCGCAGAGGTCCCAGGAATGCGGTTCGGCGACGGTCGCCAACGGTCCCACCACCGCGGTGGAGTCCGAGTAGACATAGGTGAGCGTCGCGACGGCCGGGTTCTTGCAGCCTGGTCGGCAGCAACGACGCATGGAGATCACGTCGATGAGCGTAACCCGGCATACCGGTCCGGGTGGGGCAGACACGCTCATGGATCTGCTCACGCGCGGCGCGTCGCGGTGTGATTCGCACCGCTATTGTTTCGGCGTCGCGGGGTGGGGCGGTGTTTATGGCGTCGCCTTCGGCGCCGCGGGGGTGGGGCGGTGTTTATGGCGTCGCCTTCGGCGCCGCGGGGTGGGGCCCTATTAACCCCGGTTCTTCACTCCGGCGCTCAGTCGCTGCGCTCCTTCGCTCTGTCGCTCCAGAACCGGGGCGGGCCCCACCCACGGAGGCTGACCGTCCGGAGTAGACGGAAGGTGGGTGCGGGGGTATGCGTCGTGCGGGCTGGGTGGGCCGATGACCATGTGAACGCTCACTGGGTCGTCGGCCTCCCGGGAAGCGGCTGCATGCGCTCGGTCGGTGCGCTCCTTCACCATCTCGCTCCAGAGCCAGGACCTCGACCGCGGACTGCCGACGTCCGAGATAGACGGGAGGCGGGTGCCAGGGCATGTCCGGACCACCCGGGGGCCGGCGACCATGTGAATGCTCGATGGTCGCCGGCCCGGGGACAGACGGCTGCCTGCGCTCGGTCGCTGCGCTCCTTCACTTCGTTGCTCCGGAACGGGGGCGGGCCCGGACCATGAACGCCGGCCGCCCGAGGTGAAGGGGAGGTGGGGTAACCCTGGATCACCCGGGGCGGGCTCACGGCCGTGTGAATGTTCGAAGGCCGCCGGTCTGTGGACGGGCGACTGCACTCGCTCGGTCGTGGCGTTCGTTCGCTCTGCCGCTCCGGAATCGGAGCGGGCCCCGGCCGCCGGAGGTCAATCCAGGTCGTCGAAGGCGTCTTCGCTGGTGCGGAGGCCGGCGCTGGCCAAAGCGATATTGGCCAGGGAGGCGGTGTGCACCTGGGGGTCGGCGGCGGCCACGCAATCGGCGACCGTGTAGACGGTGAATCCGAGATCGGTGCCGTGGCGGGCGGTCTGCTCGACCGTGAGGTTGGTGGCGACACCGGTCAGGAACAGGGTGTCGATATCGTTCTCGACCAGCCAGCGCGGTAGATCGTTACCGGCCAGACCGGACAGTTTCTGGTTGTCGACGATCCGGTCGGCTCGATCGGCGATCTCGTCGATGAGCTGGGTGCCCGCGGCTTCCGGCCGGAATTCGTGCTGGGCCGCCCCGACCGACTGCATGAATCCGGTGTTGCGAACCAGTCGCCCTTCGCCTTCGGGAACGGTGAACCGGGTGCAGATGATCGGGAGGCCGAGCTCCTCCGCCTGTGCGTGGAAATCCGCAGCCCGCTGCACCACACCGCTGGCGGCCACCGGGGCGGCCAGCATCGGGCCGAAAAACCCTTCCGGCCGAATAACGTTCACCTGCCAGTGCAGGGCGAGAACTGCAGCATGTTGATCCGACATGGCGTAGATACTCGACCATCCGTGCCGAAGGCGCACAACTGCCGTGGAAAAGTCCTGGCCACCGGCGCGCCGGAGCTACCCGCGCAGGCGTGGGCCGGACCGGCGGTCCGGTGGGACCGCCGATCCGGCGCATGATTCACGTGAAACAGTGGCCTACGAATCGACCTTGCGCAGTTCGACTTTCACGACCTTGCCGCTGGCATTGCGCGGCAGTTCGGCCACGATCACCAGTTCCTTCGGATGCTTGTAGCGAGCCAGGTTCTCGTTGAGGAACGGTTCGAGGTCGGCGAGGGTGAGCTCGCCCTCCGGATCGTTGAGCGCGACGACCGCGACCGGAACCTCACCCCACTTCTCGTGCGTCTTGCCGATCACCGCCGCCTCGCGGATCGACGGATGCGCGAACAGAACGTTCTCCACCTCGGCGCAGTAGATGTTCTCGCCGCCGGAGATGATCATGTCCTTCTTGCGGTCGACGACGTAGACGAAACCCTCTTCGTCCTGCCGGACCAGATCGCCGGAATGGAACCACCCACCGGCGAAGGCATCCGCGGTCGCCTCCGGCTTGTTCCAGTACCCCGCCATCATGGTGGGGCCGCGGTAGACGATCTCGCCGACCTCGCCGGGCGCCACATCGTTCATCTCGTCGTCGACGATGCGGGCCTGGATCGTCGGGATCACCTTCCCGACCGAACCGAGCTTGCGGATCGCGTCCTTGCCCTCCAGCACGCAGGTGATCGGCGACATCTCGGTCTGCCCGAACACCGCGACATTGAAGGCGTCGGGGAACGCGGCGGCCATGGCCTTCAGGACGGTATCCGAGGCGGGGGCGGCGCCCCAGCTCAGCGCCCGCAGCGCCAGCTTGCGCTGTTCGACGGTTGGGTCGTCGCAGATCAGCTGCCACTGCGCGGGCACGCAGAACGCGGAGGTGGCCTGCTCGGCCTCGACCGCGTCCAGGAACTCGGTCGCGCTGAAGGCACCCAGCGGATGCAGCACCGTTTTCGCACCGAGCAGGAAGGCCGGTGCCAGGCTGCCGAGTCCGGCGATATGGAACAGCGGGGAGGTGCAGAAGCCGATGGACTCCTGTTCCAGCTGCAGCGCCCGGATACAGGTGAGCGCCTGCGAGTTCATATTGCCGTAGGAGAGGATGGCGCCCTTGGGGCTCCCGGTGGTGCCCGAGGTGTACATGATGAGGCTGGGAGTGTCCTCGGCGATATCGAGCGGGGTGTGCGCTTCCCCGGTCTCGGTGATCGCGTCCTCGAAGCCCACAACTCCTTCACCACTGCTGCCGCCGATGACGAAACAGTGCTCGAGGCCCGGTGCCTGCGCCTGCACCGCGCCGGCCAGCGGCTGCAACACGGTATCGGTGACCACAGCCTTGGCACCGCTGTCGCCGACGATATAGGCGAGCTCGGGCGGGGTGAGCCGGAAGTTCACCGGGACCGCGATCGCGCCCAGCGCGTTGATCCCGAACACGGCCTCCAGGTATTCGGGGTAGTTGAGGGCCAGGATGATCACGCGGTCACCGAAGGCGATACCGCGGCGGGCGAGCGCGTCGGCGAATTTCTGCGACCGCTCGTGCAGTTGGCGCCAGGTGGTATCCGCGCCGCGGAAGCGCAGCGCGACCTCGTCCGGCCGCATCACCGCATGCGCGGCGATCTGGTTGTTCCAGTGGTTGCGACGCGATCTGATCGGCTCGTCGAGGGCCTGCGCACCGGTGGTCATCCCACGTACTCCTCTCGGTACCGCGCGACCCACCGGAGTGCCCGGCGCCACACGCGGTGTGAACATGTCGGCAGAATAACAATTCACATGGACACCGGCAAGGAAATCGGTGCCGAATAGCGGTTAATCCCGAGGAACCCGGCCGGGGAAAGAGTTCGCGCTCGTTGAAGCGCGTATTTGCGGTGATACCCACCGTTACGCCTGTCGCCCAGCTACACGAGATCCCATCACTTATGCGAATCACGACTCACTTCCAGGGTTGATCGGGTACTGATAACCGTGGCACCATGCAGCAGACGCGGAGTATCCGCGAAAGTAGAGGAGAGCACCGATGCTGCGGACCAGGTTCACCGAGACCTTCGGTATCGAACATCCGATCGTGCAGGGCGGGATGATGTGGGTCGGCCGGGCCGAACTCGTCGCGGCCGTGGCCGACGCCGGTGGGCTCGGCTTCATCACCGCACTGACCCAGCCCACCCCCGACGATCTCCGGCGCGAGATCGAGCGCACACGCGAACTCACCGACAAACCGTTCGGGGTGAACCTCACCATCCTGCCGTCGATCAATCCGCCGCCGTACGAGGAGTACGCGAAGGCGATCGTGGACAGCGGCATCAAGATCGTGGAAACGGCCGGAAGCAACCCCGAGCCGTTCCTGCCGACCTACCGCGCGGCCGGTATCAAGGTGGTGCACAAATGCACCAGCGTCCGGCACGCTCTCAAGGCCCAGAAGATCGGCGTCGACGCGGTCAGCATCGACGGCTTCGAATGCGCCGGCCACCCCGGTGAGGACGATGTGCCCGGCCTGGTCCTGATTCCCGCCGCGGCGCGCGCGCTGACCATCCCGATCATCGCATCCGGCGGTATCGCCGATGCCCGCGGTCTGGTCGCGGCGCTGGCACTGGGCGCCGACGGTGTGAACATGGGGACCCGGTTCCTGTGCACCGCGGAATCCTCCATCGATCACAAGGTCAAGGAACAGATCGTCGCCAATTCCGAGCGCGATACCAAACTGATCTTCCGCACCATGCACAACACCGCCCGGGTCGCCGACAACGAGGTGAGCCGCAAGGTCGTCGAGATCGAGAAGGCCGGCGGCAAGTTCGAGGACGTCCGCGAACTGGTTTCCGGCGCCCGCGGGCGGCGCGTTTTCGAAGAGGGCGACCTCGATGCGGGTATCTGGTCGGTCGGCCTGTGTCAGGGCCTGATCGAGGACATCCCGACCTGCGCCGATCTGATCGGCCGGATGGTCGGTGAAGCCGCGGAACTGATCAGCGCCCGGCTGGCCGGTTTCGTGGGCTCGGCCTGATCGCCGACGGGGTCGCTCCGACCCGAACACCCTGCGCCTCGTCGGAACAATGGCGATTCGATCCGACGCAGGAAACGCGGGAAGCCATCCGGGAAAGGCTGGCTTCCCGCACTTTCCGGCCCTGAGCATCCGGTGCCCACATCGCCGTGTTCAGCGGGCCGCGAGCGCGGCCACCGCCTCGTAGTCGTGGGCCGCGACCACCTCGATACCGCCGGGCAGCGCATGCAGCCGGTGGATGGTCTCGAACGCGATATCGCGGTCGGCGTCGAACAGTTGCCCGGGCATGGGCGCCTTCTCCCGGATCAGCTCGACCTGCAGCCGGTTCCACACCGCATCACCGGCGAGCAGGACCCGGCGATCGCCCCGCGTGGCCAACAGGACACCGATACTGCCCGGGGTGTGCCCGGCCAGATCCACCAGTAGCACCGAACCGTCACCGAACAGGTCCAGGCTCCGGGCGAAAGTGAGCACCGGCGGGCCGTCGAGTTCGAGTGGTTCCAGCGGCCGGCCCTGCAGTGGTCCCCGGACCACTCCGACCGGCGCGTGCGGACCGTCCAGCGCCCAGCGCAGTTCGTCGGACGGGAGCCGCACCGGTACCGAAGCCGGTAGTTCGAGCACCCCGGAAATATGATCCCAGTGCAGGTGGGTGGGCAGCACGAAATCGATGGCGGCGGGGTCGAGATCGCGGGCGGCCAGCGCATCCGCCAACCCGAGCACCGGCTCGTCCGGTGCCACGAGCGACGGAATCGGGAAGGGCAACCCCGGCAGCACCCGACGGTGCACATGGGCGCACAGCGCCGGGTCCACCAGGAACCGCGCCGCCGGATGCTCGACGATATAGGCAGCCATGACCATCGGCACCTGCCCGAAACTGCGGACCCCCTCGGCGACGATCATCGTGGGCGCGGACATCCGGCCCTGCTCCAGGACGGTCAGTTCCACGCTCGCTCGGGCCGGTGGCAACGGCGCGGATTCCAACCGCGCCAGGAATCCGGTATCCGCGCGGCGCGGCCGCAGCAGTCGCGCCGGAGTGGCGGCCAGTGCCGCGCAGCAGCGCAGGACGGTCGGCAGGGTGCGGGTGCGTCCTTCTGCGGAATCGGCCACACCGCAACGGTACCGGCCACGCCCCGGATGAAACAGGGACAACGCCCGCCGGCGAACCCCTGCCGGGACCGCACGCGTCTCCGGCCGGGTGGCAGTTCGCCCACGCCGCGGGCCCGGAAGTGTTCGTGGCGCCGGCACTTCCCCGGCTCCACAGTCGGTCGTGGCGAGAGGGCAGGCGGAACGTCCGGGCGGATCCTGGGAACGAGAACCGCTCACCGATTCCGGCCGGTATCGGACCGGTCCGGACCACGAGGATGGAAGGCATACGGCGCCAACAGATTCGGACATCCGGACAATCGGATTTCTCCGGCATAATCGAGTCGTGAGGCCATCCGCTCGCCACGGCCGCCAGGCAGTCCGTCCTTCCGCAATGACCCTACGATGATCGGTTCCCGCGACGGAGTGCTCTTCCTGTTCCCGGGTGAAGGCAGCGAACACGAGCGGATGGGCCGCATGCTGGCCGGCCGCTATCCGGCCTTCGCCGCCGCGGTGACCGCGGCCGGTGACGCGATCGCCGCCGCAGACGGGCCCCGGATATGGACCCCTCGATACGGCTTCCGGCAGTCCGGCGCCCGAACGGGCCCGACCGGCGCGGCCGCGACCCCGGAGTTCGTTCAACCGGCACTCTTCGCCTACCAGGTGGCGATGGCCGAATTGCTGGCCGTCTGGGGTGTGCGACCGGACGCGGTGGCCGGGCACGGAATCGGGGAGGTCGCCGCCGCGGTGGTGGCCGGAGCGCTATCGCTGGCGGAGGGTGCGCGAGTGGCGGTGGCGCGCGGGCGCGCGACCGGCCGGATGGCCGGTTCGGGTGCCGCCGCCGAGTTGCTGACCTCGGAGTCCGAGGCGATCCGGCTGGTACGGCCGCTGGCGGAACAGGTCGCGATCGCCGCCGTCAACGGGCCACGCTCGATCCTGGTCTCGGGCATGCCCCGCTACGTGGATGTGGTGGTGCGCCGAGCCGAACGTCGCGGTATCGCCGCCGCCCGTACGAGTTCGGACCAACCCGTACACAGTCCGGCCATGGCCGAGGTGGTTCCGCAGTTCCTCGCCGACCTCGGCCGGATCCGGCCGGCGGTCCCGCACACCCGAATCTACTCCAGCGTCCACGGGGGTACGGTCCTCGATTCGGCGAGGATCTCCGCTGCCTACTGGTCCGAGAACATCACCTGCCGGGTGGAACTCGGCGCGGCGCTACGGCGGGCCGCCGACGACGGTCTGGCGATGGTCCTGGAGCTCGGCCCCGAACCGCTTCTCGCGGCCGCGGTCCGAGCCGTCCCGGAGTTCGCGCACACCACCTACGGCACCGCGGATCACGACGACGAGGGAACGGCCTTTCTCACCTGCCTCGCCCAGTTCCACGCGACACGGGCGCTGAGCGCGGGGGGCGTCGGCCGGCCGGCAGCCGGTCGCAGCGGGACCGTACACCCACTCGCCGATGGAGCCGAGTCGGCGGCCGACCTGGAGGCCCGGCCGCAGGAACTCCCGCCCACCGACCGGGACCCGGCATCGAGAAACCGTGGAACGGCTTTCACCCCAATATCTTTCGCAATCCCCGATATCGCCGGGACAGCGGGTGAATCGCAATATCCGGGCCGCGGCGCCGCGGCCGCTCGAGACCGGATACCCGACGAGGAGAGTTTGCGGGCGGAGGTCACGGGTGCCGGAACGCTGGCATCGATACGGCTCGCCGATGACCCCCCACCCACAGATATCATCGCATGGACCCGAATGGTCGATGCCAATAGGGCTATCCGCTTCATAGCGGGCCGGGTCGCGGTCGAACCGCCGATGACGATCGACAGGGCCGGAACCTATGTCGTCAGTGGTGGTCTGGGCGCTCTCGGTTCGGTGATGGTGCGCCGCCTGCTCGCCGCGGGCGCCCGCGATGTCGTGGTGCCGACCCGCTCCCCGCGCCCGGTGCCACCGCTGCTCGAGGGATTCGACGACCGAATCGTGGTGGTGCGCTGCGATACCGCCGACCGGCACGACCTCGACAATGCGCTGCGCGATATTCGCGAAACCGGCTGCACCATTCGCGGAGTGGTCCATGCCGCGCAGGTTTTCGAGGATACGGTGATCGGATCCGCTGTATCCGCCGATACCGCGGGCGGTCCGATGAGCCCGGTATCGGCGCCCGGGGTGATCGACGAGCATCAGGACTCGCAGCAGCAGGATCCCGCACTCGACGCGGGACGGCTGGCACGGCGATTCGCCCGGATCTCGGCGGCGGCGGCCAATCTCATCGAACTCACCGCTGCCGACCCGGTGGCCTTCATCGCGGTGTTCTCCACCCCGCTCATCACAACACCGCAACCGACCGGAACGATCGGCGGGGATCCCTGGGCGTATGCGAACGGCACGGATTCCCGAGATCCCGACGCCGATACCCGCGAAAACTGATCGAACCGGCGCAACCCGAGCACATGGGTCACGCCGGTTCGGCAGCGAGCGGATCTACCCGGTGGGCGGGTACATCGACGGATACATCGGCAGCGGTTCAGTCGTCGGTGCGGCCGAGTAGCCGATCGGTTTCGCGGCGCTCCCGTTTCGTCGGGCGGCCGGATCCACGATCACGTTGCGGCAGGGCCGCGAGAAGTTCTCTGGGTGGAGGCGGTGGACTGCGGTCGATCATGCATTGGGCGGCGATCGGAGCACCGACCCGTTTGGTGATCACCCGTTCCACTACGACGATCCGCTCGATACCGTTGCTCCGGATCCGGATCTCGTCGCCCGGTCGCACCGGCTGCGCCGGTTTGGCCGTCGCACCGTTCACCCGTACATGTCCGCCTCGACAGGCGGCTGCGGCAGCCGACCGGGTTTTGAACAACCGGACCGCCCAAACCCAGGAATCGACCCGGGCCTGGGTGTTGCCGTTGCTCGGCTCGCCAGCGGCTCCGCTCACCCGCTATACGATACGACGCGCGGTGACCACATCGTCGGCGGAGAGGTTGGTGTAGGTGACCGGCTCGCCGGACTGCACCGCGTTCAGCAGGAGGCCGTCGCCGGCGTACATACCCACATGACCGCCACCGTTGGTGATGACGATATCGCCGGGCTTCAGGCTCTCGAACGCGATCGGCGCACCGACATGGGACTGCTCGAAGCTGGTACGCGGCAGTTTGATACCGGCCTGCTTGTAGGCCCACTGGACGAGGCCGGAGCAGTCGAAGTTGGCCGGGCCGGCCGCACCCCAGGAGTACATGGCGCCGACCTTGGTCTTCGCGGCGTCGAGCGCGACATCGCCCAGGGTCTGCTGCTGGACCGGGGCGGGGGGCGCGAAGTTGGGCAGTGCGGGAGCGGCGGGCATCGCGTGCGGGGCCTGCTCGATGACCTGGTTCAGCTGCTGGTTGAGCTGGTCCGCCTGAGTGGCGAACTGGTCCGGCACCTCGACATCGAATTTGCCGATACCGGGAACGTCGATCGTGGTCGTCGCGGCCGAGGCGATCGCGGGCATCGTGCCCGTAGTCGCGGCCAGCGTGCCCATGACCAGCGCGCCCTTGACAGAATTAGGCAGCTTGGATTCTCGCTGCAAGCTGTGCTTACCCACCGAGCTACGTCTCCGATCCTTCGTGCTCTCCGTCGCTCCGATCGCGCGTCCCACTCGATTCGCGGCGGTCGGCTGCGGCGGTGACCAAATGGCGCCGCCTCACTTACGAAACGACTCGACTCCACTAAGTCACAAGAAGGTTACGATGCCCATTCGGTGTTGTCCAGCCGAACGGGTGTCTTTTTCGCGCCATCAGCGGGTGTCCGCGTAAAGCACTGGAGCGGCAGCACTTTTCGGCTCGGCGACAGATCACGTCGAGGTCTCGCCCGGGCGTGTCCGGCCCGTGCACCGGCATCCGCGGACACGACGACCGCACGGGAGCGCAACCGGCGCCGGACCTCTCTAGAGCACAAGATAGATACGGCCAGATTTCCCGATCGGCCCGCTACGGTGTGAGGGTATGGACCCCGTGCGGAACCCGTATGCGCCCGGCGCTGGTCAGCGTCCACCAGAGCTCGCCGGGCGCGGTAAACAGCTCGACGCCTTCGATATCGTCCTCGAACGCATCGCGCGGGGCCGCCCGGAACGCAGCGTGATGCTCACGGGCCTGCGCGGAGTCGGGAAGACGGTACTGCTCAACCAGTTGCGCTCGGCGGCGGTGTCCCGGGGCTGGGGCACCGGCAAGATAGAGGCCCGGCCGGACCAGGAATTGCGCCGGCCGTTGTCGTCGGCCCTGCACATGGCCGCGCGGGCCATCGCCAAAACTCATCACAACCAGGAGCGCGTCGACGATTTCCTGGGCATTCTCAAGGCATTCGCGCTGCGCGCGACCGCGGACAAGGGTATGCGGGAGCGGTGGCAGCCGGGTATCGATGTACCGGCGGTCACCGGCCGGGCCGATTCCGGCGATATCGAGATCGATCTGGTGGAACTACTGATGGAGGCCGCCGCGCTGGCCCAGGACGTCGGCGCGGGTATCGCCGTGTTCATCGACGAGATGCAGGATCTGGGCGCGGCCGATATCTCCGCCATCTGCGGCGCCTGTCACGAGCTCAGCCAGGACACCGCGCCGTTGATCGTGGTGGGGGCGGGTCTCCCCCATCTGCCGGCCGTCCTGTCCGCGTCCAAGAGTTACTCCGAACGGCTGTTCAGCTATCACCGCATCGATCGGCTGGACCGGGATTCGGCCGATCGGGCGTTGATCGCACCCGCCGAGCGCGAGGATGTGAAGTTCTCCGACGAAGCCCTCACGGCGCTCTATCGCAAGGCCGACGGCTATCCGTACTTCGTCCAGGCCTATGGAAAAGCGACCTGGGATCAGGCGCCGGGTAGCCCGATCACCGCCGAGGATGTCGAGGTCGCGGCCCCGACCGCCGAGGAGGAGCTCGCGGTCGGGTTCTTCGGGTCGCGGTACGAACGCGCGACCCCGGCCGAACGCGAGTACATGCGGGCCATGGCGGATCTGTCCGGCGACGAGGGCCCGGTCGCCACCTCCGCGGTCGCGACCGAACTCGGCCGTAAACCGGCCTCGCTGTCACCCGCCCGCGACGGGTTGATCAAGAAGGGCCTCATCTACTCGGCAGAGCGCGGCACCATCGGCTTCACCGTCCCGCATTTCGGCCGTTACCTGCGCAGTGTCGCCGCCTGACCGACCTCTTTCGATATATCGGCATGGCTACCAGATTTCCTAGAATTGCATAGAGAGCTCGATAGATGGCCCGAACAGAGCTTTATTCGAATCTATAGCCGAATCCCTAGAAAAGTTCATACAGAGATCGATCGGCGCACAGTCGATCTCCGTATACGTATTTCTGATCTTGACACTAGAGATCTTTATACGACCCGAGAGCTCGCCGCGGCCTGTCCGAGTTGTACACATCGGCTCCCAACCGCAATCCGATCTTGATCATCGGACGAGCCGGAATCGGGATTTTGCCGTACTGTGTTGTAGATCACCATGTGTGGTCGGTCACAAGTCACGCCGGACGGCCGGCGCAGTCCGGGCGGCGTTCGCACCGCGACCGGTTAGCAACTCAGGAGGTATCCATGACACGCAGCGACATCGCGGAACTCCGATACGCCGTAAACCAGCTCCGCCGCTCCATCGGGGTGCTCCGCACCCACTACGGAGACGCCGGCACCGTACGCCGGCTGGAGAACGATCTGGAACGGCTCTGCATCGATGCCGACGAACTCGAGCAGAGCCCGCCGCCCCAGGTGGCGATACCCCGCGGCCAGGAACCCATCTACGTACCGGACAGCAAATCCGACGAATCGGCGTGGATGGGCGCCCAGGACGAGGGCCTCGGCTTCCATTCGCGACCGCGTACCCAGTAGCACCCACCGGAGCCGGCCCGGTATCGCGGGATTCACCGCCGGATAACTGAACACCGGACATCGGGCCCGCAGCCGATGGCACGTGGACGACCGGTCGCCGGACAGGCGACCGGTCGTCCACGTTTGCGGTGTGTTCACCGAACGAAGATCACCAGTAAATGTGGCGCAAATCACTGCCCCCTGAGTGCATCGAGATTGCGCAGACCCCGTTCGTTCGATAGCGGGCCGGGCGTATGGTGCTCAGCATCACATTCGATCGCGGAGGTACACATGACCACCCGCACCGCCGATCAGCGAGGCATCGACCAGTGAGTGCCGCAACGACCACAACCGCTCCAGCAGCGGGTACAGGCGTATTCAGCAGGACCCGGGCTCGGATCACCACCCGGACCCTACGCACGGATCGGTGGTGGCTACCGCCCCTGATCACGGTGATCGGGCTGGGCGCGTTCGTCGTCTACGCGACCATCAGATCCTTTGTGCGTACGGCCTATTGGGTGCCCGACTACCACTACCTGACACCCTTCTACTCCCCCTGCCTGAGCACATCGTGCGTCGAGGGAGCGAGCCATTTCGGCACCCCGTTCGGCGATCTGCCGATGATTCTGCCGCTCGGCTTCCTGGTGTTGCCGTTCCTGCTCGGATTCCGGCTCACCTGCTACTACTACCGCAAGGCCTACTACCGGTCGGTGTGGTTCTCACCGCCGGCCTGCGCGGTCGCCGAACCCCATACGAAATACACCGGCGAGACCAGGCTTCCGCTGATCATCCAGAACGCGCACCGCTATTTCTTCTATGTCGCGGTGATCATCTCGTTGATCAACACCTATGACGCCGTCCTCGCCTTCCACGGCAAGACAGGTGGTTTCGGCCTGGGACTGGGCAGCCTGATCATCGCCGGGAACGTGATCCTGCTGTGGGCCTACACCCTGTCCTGCCATTCCTGCCGGCATATCGCGGGCGGCCGACTCAAGCATTTCTCCGCGCATCCGGTGCGGTACCGGTTCTGGACCCAGGTCTCCAAGCTCAACACCAGGCATATGCAGCTCGCCTGGACAACGCTGGGCACCCTCGTGCTCACCGATTTCTACGTGATGTTGGTGGCCAGCGGCACGATTTCCGATCTTCGCATCATCGACTGAGGAGTTTGCACGGCTATGCCCGAAGTGGAGCGGCACACCTACGACGTCGTGGTGATCGGTGCCGGCGGCGCCGGCCTGCGCGCGGTGATCGAAGCCCGGGAACACGGCCTGTCGGTGGCCGTGGTCTGCAAATCGCTGTTCGGCAAGGCACATACCGTCATGGCCGAGGGCGGCTGCGCGGCGGCTATGGGCAATGCCAACGAGAAGGACACCTGGGAGACCCATTTCCGCGACACCATGCGCGGCGGGAAGTTCCTGAACAACTGGCGGATGGCAGAACTGCACGCCCGGGAGGCACCCGACCGGGTCTGGGAGCTGGAAACCTACGGCGCCCTGTTCGATCGGACCGCCGACGGCCGGATCAGTCAGCGCAATTTCGGCGGCCACACCTATCCGCGACTGGCCCACGTGGGCGACCGCACCGGGCTCGAATTGATCCGCACCATGCAGCAGAAGATCGTCTCGCTGCAGCAGGAGGACTACGCGGAGACCGGCGACTACGAATCGCGTATCAAGGTTTTCGCCGAATGCACGGTCACCGATCTGCTCAAAGACGGGGACCGGATCAGCGGTGCCTTCGGCTACTGGCGCGAATCCGGCCGGTTCATCCTGTTCGAGACCCCGGCGGTCGTGCTGGCCACCGGCGGAATCGGCAAGTCCTACAAGGTGACCTCGAACTCCTGGGAGTACACCGGCGACGGCCACGCCCTCGCGCTGCGCGCCGGTGCCCGGCTGATCAATATGGAGTTCCTGCAGTTCCATCCCACCGGAATGGTGTGGCCGCCGAGCGTCAAGGGCATCCTCGTCACCGAGGGGGTCCGAGGTGACGGCGGGGTACTGAAGAACACCGACGGCAGCCGGTTCATGTTCGACTACATTCCGGCCGTTTTCAAAGGTCAGTACGCCGAGAGCGAGGAAGAGGCCGATCAGTGGTTGCGCGACAACGATTCGGCGCGCCGCACCCCTGATCTACTGCCCCGTGACGAGGTGGCCCGGGCCATCAACGAAGAGGTCAAGGCGGGCCGGGGCACCGAGCACGGCGGTGTCTACCTGGATATCGCCTCGCGGCTCACTGCGGAGGAGATCATCCGCCGGCTGCCGTCCATGCACCACCAGTTCAAGGAATTGGCGGATGTGGATATCACCAAGGAGCCGATGGAGGTCGGACCCACCTGTCACTACGTTATGGGCGGTATCGAAGTCGATCCCGATACCGGCGCGGCGCACGTCCCCGGACTCTTCGCCGCGGGTGAATGCTCCGGCGGTATGCACGGATCCAATCGCCTCGGTGGCAACTCGCTGTCCGACCTGCTCGTCTTCGGGCGCCGGGCCGGACTGGGCGCGGCGGAGTACGTGGAAGGACTCGGCGAGCGACCGGCCGTCGCCGACACCGATATCGCGACGGCGGCGCGATCGGCACTCGCTCCGTTCGATCCGCCGGAGGGTGGTTCGGGTGAGAACCCGTACACCCTGCACACCGATCTGCAGCAGACCATGAACGATCTGGTGGGCATCATCCGCAAGGAGCAGGAGGTGCGCGAAGCGGTCGGCCGGCTGGAAGCGCTGCGCGGGCGGTTCGAGCATGTCACCATCGAGGGGCACCGGCAGTTCAACCCGGGCTGGCATCTGGCCCTGGATATGCGGAACATGCTGCTGGTCAGCCAGTGTGTGGCGCAGGCCGCGCTACTGCGCACCGAGAGTCGCGGCGGACATACCCGCGACGATC
Organism: Nocardia sp. NPDC003963; assembly: GCF_053605105.1. Classification (NCBI taxonomy): domain Bacteria; kingdom Bacillati; phylum Actinomycetota; class Actinomycetes; order Mycobacteriales; family Nocardiaceae; genus Nocardia; species Nocardia sp. NPDC003963. The sequence goes on along the minus strand of NZ_JBSGIP010000029.1, from coordinate 55,327 downwards.
ACCCGGGTATGGACCCGCAGTGGCGCAACAAACTCCTCGTCTGCACCACCGACGGCGAGGGTGTCGCGAATATCCCCGACATCTCGGTGAAGGTGCAGGAGCAACTGCCCATGCGCGACGAACTGCTCGCACTGTTCGATTTCGGCGAGCTGGAAAAGTACTACACCCCAGCCGAACTCGCTGGTCACCCGACCGCGACGAGCGGCACCGCGGCAGGGCCTACGCCCGAGGGCCGCGATTCGGACAGCAAGGAGGCGTAAGCGGATGAGTTACGACGCCCAGTTCCGGGTATGGCGCGGCGATACCGAAGGCGGGGAACTACAGGACTTCACGGTGCCGGTGCACGAGGGCGAGGTGGTGCTCGACATCATCCACCGCCTGCAGGCCACGCAGGCACCCGATCTCGCGGTCCGGTGGAACTGCAAGGCGGGTAAGTGTGGTTCGTGTTCGGCCGAGGTCAACGGAATGCCGCGGCTGCTCTGCATGACCCGGATGTCCACCTTCACCCCGGAAGATGTCGTCACAGTGACGCCGCTACGAACCTTTCCGGTGATTCGCGATCTGGTGACCGATGTCTCCTACAACTACCGAAAGGCCCGGGAGATACCGTCGTTCACTCCGCCACCGGATCTGCGGCCCGGTGAGTACCGCATGCAGCAGGTGGATGTGCAGCGCTCGCAGGAGTTCCGCAAGTGCATCGAATGTTTTCTGTGCCAGAACACCTGTCACGTGGTGCGCGATCACGACGAGAACAAAGAGGCATTCGCCGGACCGCGGTATCTGATGCGTATCGCGGAATTGGAGATGCATCCGCTGGATGTGGCCGATCGCCGGGATGCCGCCCAGGAGGAACACGGCCTCGGCTACTGCAATATCACCAAATGCTGCACCGAGGTGTGCCCGGAGAACATCAAGATCACCGACAACGCGCTCATCCCGATGAAGGAGCGTGTCGCCGACCGGAAATACGATCCGATCGTCTGGCTCGGCAACAAGCTGTTCAGGCGCTGATCGATAGCGCTCCCGCCGTTATCACAGCATCGCGACCACACCGGTCGCGACCAGGCCCACGAGTACCCCGACGAACAACGCCGAGAGAACCGAGCCGGTGAGTACGAACACACCCACCGCGGATGCCGCAAAGAGCAGGCCGACGATCAACCATTCGACGCCGTCGCCGGGCCCGAACTTGCGGAGCCGGGGATGGGAATTCTTGATCCCTGGGTCCACATATTGTTGTCTACCCGTTACCTGACGGAGCCAAACGCAGTGCTCGTGGGTGTATCCGGAAGGCCACGGGTCACGGCCGGTCGAACTCGCCGTCGCGTACACCGGCGGTGAACGCCGCCCACTCTCCCGGAGTGAACACCAGAACGGGCCCGTCGGGATCCTTACCGTCGCGCATCCCCACATGACCGTCGGCGAGCATCGCGATCTCCACCCGGTGGGTCCCCGGCGCGCCGGCGCCTCCATCGGCCGCGCCGCTTACCCAGCTGGCGCCGGAAAGGTCCACATTCGTACCGTTGTCGATGCTCATCCAGGTTCTCCTTCACCGCCGCGAAAATCGCCGTATTTCGTGTCGAGGGCCCCGGCGCAGCGCGCCTCCAGCATGTAGCGCGATGCTACGCGCAACCTCGCCGACACCGGGTTTACACCCGTCTACAAGAAATTCGGTAATTCGGTACCGGCAAAATCGCCGAATCTCACACCATCTGCGTCGTTCTCGGCCTATGGTGAGCTGTTGGTCGTATGTGCACACCCGGAAAACCACCGCGGACAACAGGAGTCGACCGCGGGTTCAGAAGGAGGTCGTGTGATGCGGTTGAATCTGGACGCCCCGATCCCCACCCTGCTCGCATGCGGTGACGATCCCGGCGTGATGACCCCCGAACAAGCCCATTCGGCAATGCAGTTGCACCTGGACTGCACAGTCGACGAGTGCCGGGTCCGCCGGCGCGCCCGTGCCACCCTCGTGGACTCGGGGCGTTGTGTGCTGGACAATCGCGCCCTCCAGTAACGGCCGGTTTCCACCACTCTGCGACACCCGTGACCGGCCCGATTCGGATATCGCCACCGGGCCGGAGCACACCCTCCGCGTTCGCGAAACCCGTTGACCGGCTCAGTGCCAGCGATGGTCGGTGACCGGAGCGCGCGGACCGAACCGTGGCTTACGGGCTTGCCCGCTGATCTCGAGCAGACGGATGGTGCGGTAACGATGCGGACGTACCGGTTCGAGGTACTCGACCATCTCGGCGTCGTCGATATCGCGGCCGAGCAGGGTCCAGCCGACGATCGACGCCAGATGATAGTCACCCACCGAGAGCGCGTCGGCGTCGCCGAACGCGCGCTGCGCGGTTTCCGCGGCCGTCCACTCCCCTATACCGGGGATCGTGCGGAGCCGGCGCGCGGCCTCTTCCGGAGGCAGGGCGGCGGATCGCTCCAGCGAATCGGCGACGCGAGCCGCCCGCACGACGGTCTGCCAGCGCTGCGGCCCGATATTGGCACGGTGGAAACTCCATGAGGGGATCCGGCTCCAGGTCGCCGCGTCGGGGGGCACCCGCATCCCCTCCGGGGCCGGGCCGGGCGGGGGACTTCCGAAACTGTGCAGCAGGCGCCGCCACGCGGCATGGGCGGAAACGGTGGTCACCTTCTGTTCCAGGATGGCGGGGACCAGCGCCTCGAGTACCCGGCCGGTGCGCAGCATCCGCAGCCCGGGGTGCCGCTGATGCGCGGCCGCCACCGTGGGATGGATGGGGACGAAATCGTCGACCTTCTCGTCCAGGCACAACATGCGCTCCAGCCCGTCGAGGAACTCCGCGGCACCGTCACCCCAGGCGTCCGCGGTGACGGTGACCGCATCGTCCTGGACCAGCCGGTAGGTGACCGGCCCGGCCGGCATCAGTGAGGTACGCCAGTGCGCTCCGTCCGGGGTGATCTGGTGGCAGGGGTCGCCGGGCCCACGGCGCAACGGCGCAAGCGTATGGGCGAGGTGGACCGGGGCGTCGGCGGACAGTGTCCGGGTCGCCCACGCGTCGTCGGTGGTTCCCGCTGTTCGGACAGGCACCATGTCATTGTGCGCTGTCGCGAGTAACAGTGCTCCATTGCACGACGATGAAGACCTGGGTCGAGCAAATGTACGGCTCTTGCCGTGAACGGAGGTTCCTATGATCACCGAAGCTCTCAATTGGCTGCTCGCGTTATGGGGGTCGGTATTCGCCGGCAGCTCCGGGTACGAGATTCCACCCGGCACCCTTCCATTCGGAAGTTGATCTTTCCGGAAGCACGGCCGTTTCCCGCCGATCGGCCGTACTCCCGGCTCTCACCCACCCCTGGGTGATCGAAATCAGCCGTCCTCCAGCAGAATCTGCGCGAGATGCCGGCCGCGGTGCGCGGTGAGGTGGGCGGCCTGGGTACGACAGGAGAATCCGTCCGCGACGAGCACCGCGTCCGGGCCGGCTCCCTCGACCGCCGGAAGCATTCCGTTGGCCGCCACCGCCGCCGAAATCTCGTAGTGTCCGTTCTGCATTCCGAAATTTCCGGCCAGACCACAACATCCTGCGATTTCGGTCACCTCGACCCCCATCTGGGCAAATATCCGGCGATCCGCCTCGAATCCCAGCACCGAATAATGATGGCAGTGCGGCTGTACGACCATCGACGAGCCCGGACGGCTCGGTGGCCGCCAGTCCGGTTGCGCGGTCAGGAACTCGGCGAGGGTACGAACCGCGGCCGCCACCGGCGCGGAACGGGGATCGGTGGGCAGCAGTTCGGGCAGATCCGCGCGCAGCGCCGCGGTACAGGAAGGTTCGAGACCGACCACCAGGCCACCGGCCCGCACATGACCCTCCAGGGCGTCGAGTGTGGCGCGTAGCCGTGCCCGGGCGCCGTCCAGCTGCCCGGTACTGATCCAGGTCAGGCCACAGCACACCGGTCGGCGCGGCACCGTCACCCGGTATCCGAGGGAATTGAGCAGGCGTACGGCCGCCAGGGCTATCTCCGGGTCGAAGGCGTTGGTGAAGGTATCCACCCAGAGCATCACGGTCACCGCGTTCGGATCCGTGACCTGCCGGTGCTCCGCTTCCCGCCAGATCCGCCGGAACGGCCGCGGCGCGAGCTCGGGTATCCCGCGGCGCGGATCGACTCCGGCCACCCGCATACCCAGTCTGCGCAGCGGCCCGGCGCCGGCCAGGGCGTTGATCAGCCGCGGCACTCGGGTGGCACCGGCGAGCCAGCGGGGGAGCATGCCCAGCGTGTAGTGATCGCGCGGGCGCAACCGGCGGCGGTATCTGCGGTACAGAGTCTCGGATTTGTAGGTCGCCATATCGACCCCGGCCGGACAGTCGGTCCCACAAGCGCGACAGGAGAGACACAGATCCAGCGATTCGGCCACCGCGGGCGCCGACCAGTCCAGTTCGCCCCGGACGACCTCCTGCAGGACTCGCGCCCGGCCTCGGGTGGTGTCCTTCTCATCGGCTGTCGCCAGGTAGGAGGGGCACATGAACCCGCCCGTGGCCCGCGTATCCGCCCGGCATTTACCCACCCCGACGCAGCGGTGCACCGCGGTCGAGAGATCCCCGGCATCGCCGCCGAACGCGAAACCTCCGGCCCGCGGCAGCGGTGGCAGACCGGCCAGCCGCAGATCGGCGTCGAGCGGACGCGGATCCACCAGCACGCCGGGGTTGAGGATATTCGCCGGATCGAACAGTGCCTTGTAACCCGCGAAGACCGCGCGGACCTCGGGTGAGTACATGATCTCCAGCAGTTCCGACCGGGCTCTGCCGTCGCCGTGTTCACCGCTGAGCGAACCGCCGTGACTCACCACCAGGTGCGCCGCGTCGGTCAGGAAGGCCCGGAACCGCTCCGGGGCGGCGGCTATCGGCAGATCGAGCCGCACATGGATACAGCCGTCACCGATATGCCCGTAGAGCATTCCGTCGACCTTGTGCTCGTAGGTCAACTCCTCGAAATCGCGCAGGTAGGCCCCGAGCCGGGCCGGCGGAACCGCCGCGTCTTCCCAGCCCGGCCAGGCCGGCTCGCCGTCGCGGGTCCGGCCGGCCAGGCCCGCCCCGTCGGCCCGGATACGCCATAGCGCGGCCGCGGCCCGCGTGTCCTCGATGATCCGCGTATCCAGGGCTCCGGCCGTCGTGCACAGGGTCCGCGCGGCGGCGTGGGTCGCGGCCGCGTTCTCGCCCGCCAGCTCCACGAACAGCCAGCCGTCGCCGCGCGGCAGGTCGGGCACCCGGCGGCCGTGGGCCCGCACCATATCGACCAGCCGGGCATCGATACCCTCCACCGCGACCGGCGCGACCGAGACCACCGCGGCGATATCGTCCGCGGCCGTGGCCAGATCCGGGTAACCGAGCACCACCAGCAGGGTCGCGGGCGGGATCTCCACCAGTTCCACCTCGGCCTCGAGCAGCACACCGCAGGTACCCTCGGCACCGACGAAGGAAGCCGCCACCGAACCACCCCGTTCGGGCAGCAGATGTTCCAGGCCGTAGCCCGATGCCTGCCGGTCGAACCGGCCCAGATCGGTGCGCAGTACGGCGAGCGAGTGGGCGGTGAACTCCGGCAGTCCCGGGACGGCGTCCAGGGAGTCCGCCAGCCGGCGGGTCGTGCCGGTACCGTCGATGATCCGCAGCTCCCGGACCCGGTCGGAAGTACGGCCCCAGGCGATGGCATGCGGCCCGCAGGCATTGTTGCCTATCATCCCGCCGAGCGTGCAACGGTTCTGGGTGGACGGATCGGGGCCGAACCGCAGTCCGTGCTCCCGCGCCCTGCGCTGCAGGTCCGACAGCACGACACCCGGTTGCACCCGGGCGGTCCGGCGGTGCGGATCGATACCGGCGATACCGGTCATGTACCTGCTGAAATCGACGACGATGCCGGGGCCGACCGCGTTTCCGGCGACCGAGGTGCCGCCGCCACGCGGTGTGAGGACCGTCCCCTCGGCCCGCGCCGCCTCCAGTACGGCCGCCACATCGTCGTCGGTACGCGGGAAGACCACCGCCTCGGGTAGCACCCGGTAGTTCGAGGCGTCGGACGAGTACTCGATCCGGCGGCGGTGGGAGATATCCACCGCGTCGATATCGATCCGCGCACGCAGATGCCGCGCGAGGGTGTCCCGTCGTATGTCCTGGTCGGTCACACGACCCAGCCTAGGCTCGCTACCCGCGATTCCTTCCGGATTCGCCACCACCCCGCGAACCGCGGCGAGTTGTCCGCCTCCGGATAGAGCACGGTCCCGGCTCAGAACCCGCATCGTGCCCGGGCGCTCTCCGGGCCGGAACCTCCGGTACTCGCGGGACGGGTTCTGCCCGAGCAGGTCTCGTTCCCGTGAACGGCAGGGAAACTTCCGGCCGGCCGGGAACCCATCATCGATCACTGCCGTCCAACCTTGTAGCAGAGCAGAATTCGCGCCGGTCCGGACGAATTCTGTGGTCCGTCGTCCGGCGGACCGCGGCGGTGCTGATCACCGCCGGAGAACGGGGAGAGATCGGTATGTTGATGGATATCGCAGCGGTGCAGGGCATCGCGGGGGAACTGCAGGGATCGGCCGGCGAGGTCAACGCCGCCGCACTACGCGCCGCGGACTGCCTGCGTGGATTCGAAACCGCCGACACCGGTCGCGATTACGGCGCGATCGGCGAGCGCCTGGGTGCGGGCCTCGGTGATATCAGCCGCTACCTGTTCTCCTGGGCCAACTGTGTACACGATTGCGGGACCGCGTTGCGGGCCAGCGCGGACAGCTGCGCCGGGGTGGATCAGGCCACGGCCACCAACCTCGGCGCGGTGGCCGGGGCGTTCGAATGAGATCCACCGACGACACCGGCGCCGACGCCGTCCTGGATACCGGGACGGAGGGGCTCCGGTACTTCGAGATCTTCCTGCCCCGCTACCTCGAATGGACCGGAAAGGTTCCGGCGGGCGGCGACTACCACGCGCTGGCCGCCGCCTACGACCAGCAACGCGGGATGGACCTCGCCACCCTGCGTGATCTCGCCACGGTTCTGGCCGAGGAACTCGACGGCCGGGTCGAGGACGAGGCCACGACCCAGACCACACGGTTCGGACAGGTACCCGGTTTGTGGAACGGGTCCCCCGCGGCCGCCGACGCCCAGCAGTTCCTCACCGATGCGGGGAGCCGGATCAGCACCGGGCTGGATTCCCTGGCGGCCGTCCGCACGGCCGCCACCACCGCGGTCGAACAGATCGACGACGCCCTGCGGAAGAAAGCCGAGGCCGCCCGAACAGGTTTCGACCCTGCCGCCGCGGCGGGAAAAACGGCCCAGCAGATCGACGAATTCATCGATATCGCCCGCGGACAGGGCGATACCGCCGCCGGATCGGTACAGGAGCGGCTGCGTACGGAACTACCCGAAACGTATGTGGACGGAACGGATCCGGAAACGATCTGCCGCAATTGGCTGGACCGGTTCTTCGTCGCCGAGGTCGACGCGCGGGCCGGGGCGTTCACCACGCTGTGCACCGAAGCGCACACCACCGTATCCGGCGCCTACGAGCAGCTGCTCACCGCGCTGAACACCGTGCAGCCCGGCACGTTCCTCTCACCCGGGGGACTGCCCGCGGCCGATTCCGATCTCACCTACACGACCGGGCAACCGGTCTACTCGGCCGCGGTCGGCTCACCGATCGCGGCAACGGTACCGGATGAGGAGACACCGCCGGCCGGGACGACTCCGGCCGCGGAGACACCGGACCCGGACAGCGATCAGGACGCACCGTCCAGCCTCGCATTGACCACGACACCGGCCGCCACGACCGTCCCCGCAACCACCGAAAGCCCGGTGACCACCGAAAGCCCCGTATCCACCGCGAGCCCCGTAACCACCGCGAGCCCCGTAACCACCGCGAGCCCCGTAACCACCGACGATCCCACCGGTACAGGCACCCCGGTGACTGCCGACGATCCCACCGGCACAGACACCCCGGTGACTGCCGACGATCCCACCGGCACAGACACCCCGGTGACTGCCGACGATCCCACCGGCACAGACACCCCGGTGACCGATACATCCGGAACATGGTCCCCCTCCGATATCACCGCCATGGTGACCGCGATCGGCACGATCACCGGAACCATTCCCGACATGATCACCGCGGTCGGCAGCTTCGCCGGAAACCTCGACGAGATCATCGCGGCCGGCGGCGAGGCCACCGCGGCGATCATCGACGCGGTCGACAACCAGAGTGCGACCGATACCTCGGCATCGCCGGGTTCTCCGGCGGATCCGTCCGCTCCGGCCGGCGTCCCCGCCACCGGCGATACCGGTACCGGGGACCCCGCGGCGGAAGTCCCGGCCACCGGCGAAGAGGGCGCCGCCGCGCCGGCGGGCGAGGAGGCCCGGAGCGAGGAGCCCGTCACCGCACCGGAACAACCGGCGCAGACCGAAACCCAGTCGGTGACCGGCCCGGCCGGCACCGACAGCTCGGTACCTGCGTCCACCGGTCCCGCCGGGACGGCGACCGGCGATACGAACACGAGCCCCGCCTTCTCCAGCCTGCGGGGCCTGCCGACAGTGCCGGTCACCCGAACCGCGAGCGACGAAGACCGGGTGCGGCCCGCCTCCAGCATCGTGATCGGCACGGAACGGGAGATCGACAGCGTCGACTCGCACTGAGTCACGAGACCGGCCCGGCGCGCGGATATTCGTCCACTACCGCCGTGGCTCGCTCGACAGCACGCCCGGCCCGCATCGCTGTGCGACCGGTTCACGAAGCGGCCGCGACCCGCTCCGGCGCGCTGCCACCGGGATCATCTGCGCCGCCGCCCGCCGGGATCCGCCGTCACCGCGGCATCCCGACAGGAACAGGTGATTCTCGGTAACCTACGACTCGCGGCGGACCGTCCGACACCCTCGGACCCACGTTGCGAATCCCACAGCCACGCGTTCGATTCGCTTCCCGGAGCGGATGCCACGCCCGATATCCACCGTCTTGTCGTACGGGTGGAGTAAGACGGACTCGTGGCCAGATGGCTGTTACATGTCGACCTCGACCAATTCCAGGCGGCGGTGGAGTTCCGGCGCCACCCCGAACTGCGCGGGCAACCGGTGATCGTGGGCGGGAACGGCGACCCGGAGGAACCGCGCAAGGTGGTGACCTGCGCTTCGTATCCGGCGCGCGCCTTCGGGGTGCGTGCGGGGATGGCATTGCGGTCCGCGGCGCGCAGATGTCCGGACGCGGTGTTCCTGCCTCTGGACGTCCCCTGTTACGAGGAGGCGTCCGAAGAGGTCATGGCCCGGCTACGCACCTTCACCGACCAGGTGGAGGTCTGGGGGTGGGACGAAGCGTTCGTGGCGGCCGATACCGACGATCCCGAACAGTTGGCCCGCGCGATCCGGGCCGCCGTCGCCGAACTGGACCTCACCTGCGCGATCGGTATCGGCGACAACAAGCTCACCGCGAAACTGGCCACCGGTTTCGCCAAATCGGTCGGCAAATCCGGTGCTACCGCGGCCGACCCGCCGGGCGCGCACGACGGGATGTTCCGGCTCACGGCCGCCAACTGGTCGGCGGTGATGGCACATCGTCCGACGAACGCGCTCTGGGGGATCGGGAGCCGGATCGCGGCCCGGCTGGCCGAACTGGATGTGCATACGGTCGGAGATCTGATGGCCGCCGACCGATCCCGGCTCGCGGCCGAGTTCGGTCCGACCAACGGGCCCTATCTCTGGGTGATGGGCCGTGGGGCCGGTGATACCGAGGTGGTGACGAAACCGCCGCCGGCGGTCGGGCGCAGCAGGTCGGAGACCTTTCCCCGGGATCTCGAGGACCGCGCGGAGATCGGCGCGCAGGTCGCCCGGCTGGCGGCCGAGGTCGCCGCGGAGATCACGGCGGCGGGTCGTATCGCGACCCGTGTGGCCGTCACCGTGCGCACCAGTACCTTCTACACCCGCAGCAAACAGTCCAAACTCGCCGAGCCCACCACCGATATCCCCGTGATCGTCGAGACCGCGCTGCGGGTGCTGGATCGTTTTCCGCTGGACCGCCCGGTCCGGCTGCTCGGGGTCCGCCTCGAACTCGCACCGGCCGGTGAGACATCCGGCACGCCGACTCCTGACCCTCCGGCCTTGACCTGAATATTGGTTGAGCTTTTAGTGTCGGTGCACTGGAGTTGAATCGGGCTCCGGAGCGGAAGGACATGTCAGATGAGCATGGAATCGGTGGCCTGGGACCAGATGTACCGGCGCATGCACGCACCCGAGGAACAGCGGTCGTTCAGCCTCGCCACGGCACGACGGATCGTGCGGTTCGCCCGGCCGCACAAGCGGCGGCTGATCACCTTCCTGGTGCTCAGCGTGGCGGCGGCCGTACTGGTGGTCGCCACACCGCTGCTCGCGGGCCGGGTGGTCGACGATATCTTCGCCGGCTCGCCGCCGCGGACGGTGATCCTCCTCGCGCTGGCGATCGCGGGTCTCGCGATTCTCGACGCGGGCATGGGCCTGGCCATTCGCTGGCTGTCGGCGCGTATCGGCGAAGGCCTGATCCTCGACCTGCGGACGGCGGTATTCGATCATGTACAGCGCATGCCGGTCGCGTTCTTCACCCGGACCCGGACCGGCGCGCTGGTCAGCCGGTTGAACAACGATGTGATCGGGGCGCAGCGCGCGTTCAGCGACACGCTGTCCGGTGTGGTCGCCAATATCGTCACCGTGGCACTCACCCTGGTGGTGATGCTCCAATTGTCCTGGCAGATCACCTTGCTCGCGCTACTGCTGCTACCGGTATTCGTGATCCCCGCGCGGCGGATGGGCGACCGGCTGGCCGATATCCAGCGTGAGGCCGCGGGTTTGAACGCGTCGATGAGCACGCAGATGACCGAGCGCTTCTCCGCGCCGGGCGCGACACTGGTGAAACTCTTCGGGCGGCCGGCCCAGGAATCCGCCGAATTCGCCCTGCGTGCCCGGCGGGTCCGCGATATCGGTGTGCGCACCGCGATGCTGCAGACCGTGTTCGTCACCGCGCTGACGCTGGTTTCGGCGCTGGCCGTGGCGCTCGTCTACGGCCTGGGCGGATGGTACGCCCTGCGCGGACAACTGGACGCGGGCGCGGTGGTGGCCCTGTCACTCCTGCTGACCAGGCTGTACTCACCGCTCACCGCGCTGGCCAGCGCACGGATGGAGATCATGTCCGCGCTGGTCAGTTTCGAGCGGGTATTCGAAGTACTGGATCTGCGGCCGCTGATCGAGGACGCGCCCGATGCGCGGCCGGTGCCCGCCGGACCCGTCGCGGTGGAACTCGACGATGTGCGGTTCGGTTACCCGGCCGCGGACAAGGTCTCGCTGGCTTCCCTGGAAGAGGTGGCCACCCTGGACACCCGCGGCGGTGAGGAAGTGCTGCACGGGGTGTCGCTGCGGGCCGAGCCCGGTCAGCTCGTCGCCCTGGTCGGTTCCTCGGGTGCCGGTAAATCGACTATCGCCCAGCTGGTTTCCCGCCTCTACGATGTGGATTCCGGCGCCGTGCGGCTCAACGGCGCCGATATCCGCGAACTCACCACGACATCGATTCAGGAAACGGTCGGCCTGGTCACCCAGGACGGGCATCTGTTCCACGACACCATCCGGTCCAATCTGCTGCTGGCGGCCCCCGAGGCCGCGGAGGAGCAGCTGTGGGACGCGCTGGAACGAGCACGCCTGAGCGATCTGATCGCCGGACTGCCCGACGGTCTGGACACCGTGGTCGGGGAGCGCGGCTACCGCCTCTCCGGCGGCGAGCGCCAGCGACTCACCATTGCCCGGCTGCTGCTCAAACAGCCCCGGGTGGTGGTGCTGGACGAGGCGACGGCCTCCCTCGACTCCACCTCGGAGGCGGCGGTGCAGGCGGCACTGACCGAGGCGTTGCAGGGCCGGACCGCCCTGGTGATCGCGCACCGGCTCTCCACCGTCCGCGCCGCCGATCAGATCCTGGTGGTCGAATCCGGCGGCATCGTGGAACGCGGAACCCATACCGAACTGCTCGCCGCGGACGGGCGCTACGCCGAGCTGTACCGGACCCAGTTCGCCGAAGAACCGGCCCCGGCGGCGGCATAGCGCACCGCGCGCCCGACGGTCACCGTCATCGGACGGTGACCGTCCGGCTGTGCCAACCCGTCGCACCGTCCGGAACGGGATCGGCCCGCTCCTCGGTCTGCGTCCGGCCCGTGCCGTCGGTGGCTCGTACCCGCAGGGTGTGCGTACCGGGCCGTGCGTCCCAGCGCCAGGTCCACTGCCGCCAGGTGTCCAGCGAGTACTCCGGCGCCGGCTCGGCCGGCTGCCACGGCCCGTCGTCGACCTGGACCTCCACGGCGGCGACCCCGCGATGCTGCGCCCAGGCCACGCCGGCCACTGTCACCGGCCCCGCGGCGACGCTGCCGAAGGCCGCCGGGACATCGATACGGGAAGCGGTCTTGATCGGGCCGAATGCCGACCAGCCGCGCCGGGTCCAGTAGGCCTGGGCCCGATCGAATCTGGTGACCTCCAGATCGACGACCCATTTCGTGGCACTGACGTACCCGTAGAGACCGGGCACCACCATCCGGGCCGGATAACCGTGCTCGACCGGCAACGGTTCACCGTTCATACCCACCGCGAGCAGGGCATCGCGACCGTCGGTGAGCGCCGCGACCGGCGTCCCCGCGGTGAATCCGTCGGCGCTGGTGGACAGCACCATATCCGCGTCGGGACGGACTCCGGCCGCGGCGAGGAGGTCGGCCAGCGGGTATCCGATCCAGCGCGCGTTGCCGACCAGATCACCGCCGACCTCGTTGGATACACAGGTCAGGGTGATCACCTTCTCCACCGCGGGCCGCCGCAGCAGATCGTCCATCGTGAACTCGATCTCGCGCTCCACCATGCCGTGGATCCGCAATCGCCAGTCGGCACTGGTCAACGCCGGTACTCGCAGCGCGGTATCGATCCGGTAGAAGGTGTCGTTCGGGGTGAGGAATCCGGTGAGTCCGGGGACGGGCGGATCGGTCCCCGGCGGAATGGGCGCCGCCGCGACCTGTGGGCGCGGGACCACGAACCGCCGCAGGTCGGCGGTCACCGCGCGGGCGCGTTCGCCGGCCCACCGACCGGCCGCGGCCGACCCGGCGGCGAGAACCACCGCCCCGGCGGCCCACCCCAGGAACCGCCGCCGCGAGGTATCGGTACCGTCCCCGGCCGCCTCCCCGGCGGATTCGACCGTTGCCGCGGGGCGCGGTGCCCGGGTGATCAGAATGCGCAGCGTGCAGATACCGGCCACGGCACCGAGCAGTATCGGCACGGCGAACGCCGCGGACGCGTTCGGCCGCTGCAGTACGGCGATACAGACGATGATCGCGAGCCCGGCCAGCAGAGCACTGCCGTAGCGCCGGCGCCGTTCCAGTAATCCGGCCGCCACGGCGAGGACCACCATCACCGCACCCATGGTCAGGAACAGCACGAGCTTGTCGTGGGTACCGAACCGCTGGATCGCGAACTCACGCAGCCCCTCCGGTGTGTGGTCCACCACGGTCGCCCCGGTGGCCACGAACGGGGAGGCCTCCGGGGCGATCAGGGCGGCGGCCAGCTCACCGACTCCGAGAACGACCGCTGCGGCCAGCAGACCGCTCAGACCGGCCGCGAACCACCCGATGGTGTGCCGTTCCTGCTGATCCGGCCCCGTGGAACCGGCCGAACTCGTCGTGTTCTGCATCAGCGTCCTCGTTCATCCGCCGGCGCGGGCGCCCCGGCGCCGGGAATTCGTAACATCACCCTCTGCGGATGGTGTCACTCCTGGCCCCGGGGCGGAAGACGGCCGTACCGAGCAGCTCGGAAACGCCGGAGTTCATCGGCCGTGCCCGCCCCGCGATCGAAGCCACGGAGCGGGCCGACCGGCTACGCCCGGTACCGGCGCGACTCAGCCCAGCGCGACCGCCACCAGTGGAGCGCTGGTGGGCGCGGGTGACCCGCCGTCGGGTTCCACTGTGATCGCCAGCTGATCCGAACCGGTGATCTCGGTGACGAACGGATCGCTCGCACCCGGAAGTTCGTCCATCACACCGGCCGAACGCGGGGTGCCGCTCGCATCGATCAGCCACATCTGATAGTCGCTGCCGGGCGGAGGCGCGGGCGTCGCGTCGAAGGATACGGTGGCCGCGCTCAACGAATCGGATACGTGGACGGTGAGAATACCGTCGGCGCCGATCCGGGTGCTGGTGATCCGGGCGTCCGGCTGGGCCAGCACGTCCTGCGCGGTCACCGACCCGGCCGGTTCGTCGCCACGTTGCGCGACCACGCCCACTCCGACCGCGATACCGATCGCGACCACTACCGCGGCCGCCGCCCCCAGCACTGTCCACCTGCGCGACAGTGCCCGCCTGTGGTCGCGGGCGCGGGCGAGCTCGTCGGTGGTTCCGGCGCCGGGCCCGGCTTCCGGAGCGGCCGGCGCGGTCCCGGTCGAGCCGATCGGCTCATCGGGCGGTGAATCGGTGCGGGCCGGCCGGCGTACCGCGGACCGGGCACCCGGCGTGTGCTCGAGGGACGCGAGAATCCGGGCCTCGACCCGGGCCGGGGGCATCTGGGCATCGAGAATCGACAGCACCGCCATCGCTTCCCGCACATCCCGGACGGTGTCTTCGAAAGCACGGACCGTCGCGGGATCGGCGGCGTGCAGACGCCGATCGATCTCCTGGCCCTCGGCGGCGGCCACCGCGTCGAGCGCGTACGGAACCGCCAGGTCGAGTAGGCCGCCGCCGTTCTCCGGCGGATCGGGTGGTGCGGTATCAGGCATCGGAGACAACCCCTGCCAGGCAGTTCTGGAGCCGCTTCAGACCGTCACGGATGCGGCTCTTGATCGTGGGTAGCGGAGACTCGAGGTGGTCGGCCACCTCGCGGTAGGTACGCCCGCTGTAGTAGGCGAGGGCGACCGCCTCACGCTGAGTGGAGGTCAGCACCTCGAGACAGTCGCGGACCGCCTGCTCGTCGAGGCGCTGATCCACCGTTTCGGAGACGATATCGTGATCGCGTCCCAGATGGGTGTGCCCGTAGACGATGTCTCTTCCGGTGGCCGACTCCTCGGCCCGGACCCGGTCGACAGCGCGCCGGTGGGTGATCATCATCAACCAGCCGATGGCACTCGACCGGGCCGGGTCGTAGCGCGCCGCCGCGGACCAGACCTGGAGATATACCTCCTGGGTGGCTTCCTCGGCGGCGGCCGGATTGCGCAGGATCCGCCGGGCCAGCCCGAATACGCGCGGACTGGTCTCCCGGTAGAACCGGGTGAACGCTTCCCGGTCGCCGTCGCCGGCCGCGAACAGCAGGTCGGCGAGTCGTCGTTGCGTGGCGCGGTCGTCGTACCCGTCGGTACGAACCGGGCAGGCCGCCGAATCGCCGGCCTCCGCATCGACCAACCGGATCGGGCCGGACCCCGGCCCCTTCGTCATGATCGCACCCTCGACTGCATGGCAAGGCGTTCGCCGCAGCCTTCGGCCGGGATGGGTCCGTTTCCCGGGTTGTTGTCCAGATCACCGTGCCGAACACAACGCATCATGGCGACAGTCTGGTGCACCCGCACCGGCCACGCACCGGAAACCGTCAGGCCGGTGGCATGAGGACCTGGTCGATCATGTACACCGTGGCGTTCGCGGTCTGCACTCCACCGCAGATTACCGAGGCGCCGCCGACCTCGATGTTCTCGCCGTCCCGGGTGACCTCGACGGTTCCGCCCTCGACCGTGGTGTGCTTCCCGGCGATATCGGCGGGCTCGATCCGGCCGGGCACGACGTGGTAGGTGAGGATCTTCGTCAACGTGGCGGAATCGGTCTTCAGACTCTCCAACGTCGCCGGATCGATCGCGGCGAACGCCGAATCGACCGGAGCGAAGACGGTGAATTCGCCGCCGTTGAGCGTATCGACCAGATTCACCTGCGGGTTGATCCCGCCCGATACCGCCTGGACCAGTGTCTTCAGCATCGGGTTGTTCGAGGCCGCCACCGCCACCGGGTCCTGCGCCATACCGCCGACCGAACCGGCCCCGTCGGGCACCTGGGCGGCGTAATCGGCACAACCGGGACCGACCGGGCCGGCGGCCGGATCGCCGGCGGCCGGGGATTCCGGATTCGCCATCGGACTGCTCGTGGCCGGGGCTGCGGAATCACTGGTCGCGTCGGTGGAACACGCAGTCGATCCCAGCAGCGCGGCGGTCGAAACGATCGCCGCCGTAAGCACAACACGTCGCATGCTCTTCATGGATTCTCATCACTTTCAGCCAGGACGACCCCTGTGCGGCCGCACCGCGAACATTGCCGGACGGAGTTCGCGTGGAACGGCGTCGCGGATGGGCCCGGGCCGGGATCGGCCGAAAGAAACCGCTGGATACGAAAAGGGCCGCGGCAGCCCTTCGGGGAGCTGCCGCGGCCCGTGACCGTGAAATCAGGCGCTGGCCGCCAGAGCGGGGCCGTCCAGGGCCGGTTCGCGCACCGGTTCGATGGCGTAGGCCAGGATCTCGCCGACATCGCCCACCGGTCGGACGTCGAGATCGGCCAGCACATCGGCGGGGACGTCGTCCAGATCCGGCTCGTTGCGGGCCGGGATGAACACCGTCTTCAGCCCTGCCCGTTGCGCGGCGAGCAGCTTCTGCTTCACCCCGCCGATCGGCAGCACCCGGCCGTTCAGCGTGACCTCGCCGGTCATTCCGACATCGGAGCGCACCGGGCGCCCCAGTGCCAGCGATACCAGCGCGGTGACCATGGTGACACCCGCGGACGGGCCGTCCTTGGGCACGGCTCCGGCGGGCACGTGGACGTGCAGATTGCCGTCGAGTACCGCCGATTCGATACCGATCTCGCCCAGATGCGACCGCACATAGGTCAGCGCGATCTGCGCCGATTCCTTCATGACATCGCCCAGCTGGCCGGTCAGTGTCAGGGCGCGTTCGCCCGCGGCGGTATTGGCCTCGATGTAGAGGACATCACCTCCGAGCCCGGTGACCGCGAGCCCGGTCGCCACCCCCGGCACAGCGGTACGTTCGGCCGAATCCGGAGTGAAGCGCGGTCGGCCGAGATAGTCCTTCAGATCGCCGATATCGATGGTCAGCGCCGCGTCGGCCCCGTCGACCTCCGACAGTCGCGTCGCCGCCTTCCGCAGTGCCTTGGCGATCAGCCGTTCCAGCTGCCGGACACCGGCTTCCCGGGTGTAGTCGGCCGCGATCTCGCGCAGCGCCGCATCGGTGACCTCGACCTCCGCCGCGGTGAGCGCATTGCGTTCCAGCTGCCGGGGCAGCAGGAAGTCGCGGGCGATGGCGACCTTGTCGTCCTCGGTGTACCCGTCGACGGTGATCACTTCCATCCGGTCCAGCAGCGGGCCGGGGATGGTGTCCATGACATTGGCCGTGGCCAGGAACAGCACATCGGACAGGTCCAGGTCCATATCCAGATAGTGATCGCGGAAGGTGTGGTTCTGGGCGGGATCGAGCACTTCGAGCAGGGCCGCCGCGGGATCGCCGCGGAAATCCGATCCGATCTTGTCGACCTCGTCCAGCAGCACGACCGGGTTCATCGATCCGGCTTCCTTGATCGCCCGCACGATCCGGCCGGGCATGGCGCCCACGTAGGTGCGCCGGTGTCCACGGATCTCCGCTTCGTCGCGCACCCCGCCCAGGGCGACCCGCACGAATTCACGGCCCAGAGCCCGGGCGACCGATTCACCCAGCGAGGTCTTGCCGACCCCGGGCGGACCCGCGAGGACCAGCACCGCGCCGGACCCTCGTCCACCCACGACCTCCAGGCCGCGTTGCGCGCGCCGCGCCCGGACGGCCAGGTACTCGACCATCCGGTCCTTCACCTCGTCCAGGCCGTGGTGGTCGGCGTCGAGCACAGCCCGGGCCGCCGCCACATCGGTGGAATCGGTGGTCTTCACCTGCCACGGCAGTTCCAGGACGGTATCCAGCCAGGTCCGGATCCAGCCGCTCTCGGGGCTCTGATCGCTGGACCGTTCCAGCCGGTCGACCTCGCGCAGTGCCGTTTCACGCACCTTGTCGGGCAGTTCGGCCTGCTCCACCCGGGTGCGGTAGTCGTCCGCGCCGTCCGGTTCGTCTTCGCCCAATTCCTTACGGATGGCGTTGAGCTGTTGGCGCAGCAGGAATTCGCGCTGGCTCTTCTCCATGTTCTCGCGGACCTCGTCACCGATCTTCTCGGTGACCTCGGCCTCGGCGATATGGGCCCGGGTCCAGTCGATCAGCAAGTTCAGCCGCTGGGCCACATCAGGGGTCTCGAGCAGTTCGCGTTTCTGCTCATCGGTGAGATACGCGGCGTAGCCGGCGGTATCGGCGATGGCGGACGGATCGGTGAGCTGGTTGAACGCATCGACCATCTGCCACGCCTCGCGACGCTGCAGGACCGATACGACGAGTTTCTTGTACTCGTCGGCCAGTTCACGTGTGCGACCGTCGGCGGCGGGGGTCTCGACCGGTTCGGCCTCCACCCACAGCGCGGCGCCGGGGCCGGTGACGCCGTGCCCGATCTTCGCGCGCCGTTCCGCTTTGAGGACCGCGGCCGCCGCGCCGCCACGCATCCGGCCGATCTGTTCGACCGTGGCGATCACGCCGTAGGCGGCGTACCCCTCGGTCAGGCGCGGGGCCAGCAGTACGGTCCCGGTCTTCGCGGCCTGTGCTGCGTCGATCGCCGCCTGCGCGGATTCGTCCAGTTCGATCGGCACGACCATCCCGGGGAGCACGATGGGATCGGTCAGGAACAGCACCGGAAGATTCAGTGGTGTAGTCACGAACACAACCTCCAATACTTGAGCTACTCCCACTCAACTTCACCGGTATCGCCTTTGTTCCACCTCGTACCAGTGTTCGCCCACGGCGGATTTCCGGACCGGGAAAGCCCTGGTAGAAGCGATTCGATGGAGAGTCGGCGGGCTCAGTGGCCGGCGAACGCCTCAGCGAGCCACCACGCGCCACCGTCACTGGTGATCTTCGCGTCGATCACCAGCGGCCCGGCCCGACCCGTACTCCGGTAGTCCGCGACCCAGTCGCGTACCGCGGCGAGATCAGCGGCGGATCGGACGGTGACCCCGGTGGCCCCGAAACCGCGCGCGACGGCAGCGATATCGGTTTCCGGGAAGGTGACCGTCCCGTGGTCGGCATCACCGAAATGATGGACTTCGGCGCCGTAGGCGGAATCGTTGTAGACGATCACCACCAGCGGGAGCGCACAGCGCACAGCGGTTTCCAGTTCGGAGACCGCCATCAGGAACCCGCCGTCGCCGGCACCGAGTACGGGCAGCCGATCGGGCCGCGCGAAGGCCGCGCCGATGGCGGTGCCGAGCCCCAGCCCGATCGACTGGAACGCCTGGGTGAAACAGAATCCGTTCTCGTCGGGCACCGACAGATGCGTGGCGGGATAGCCCATGAAATTCCCGGAGTCGATCGAGACGATCCGCTGCGCGGGCAGAATCTCGTCCAGCGCGATCGTCAGCGCCCGGGGATCGATTCGGTCGCCGGGCGCCGCCTCCGCCACCGGCACGTCCTGCCAGCGGCCGGAACGCGCGATCCGGGCCGCGACCTCCGCCGTGCGGTAACCGACCACCCGCTCCGCGCCGGTTCGCCGCCACTCGTCGAGTACGTCCCGTGCGGTCGGTTCGCAGTCACCGAGTACCCCGAAGGCCACCGGGCGATGCGCACCGATGGCATCGATATCGTCGTCGACCTGCACGACCGTGGTATCCGCGCCGATCAGCCGCCCGTGCCGCATGGTCCACATATTCAACGCGCAACCCCAGCCGACGACGAGATCGGCGCCGGCGATCAGATCGGCGGTGGTCGGCGACGAGAAGCCGCCGGAGATACCGAGCGCGAACCGGTCACCGGCGAAGAGTCCGTTCGCGACGGCCGAGGTGGCGAGCAACGCTCCGCAGGTCTCGGCGAGGGCGGCGATCGCGGGACCGGCATGACGCGCTCCCCGCCCCGCGACGAACACCGGCGTACGAGCCCGGCGCAGTGCCTCGGCCAGCTGCACCACCGCCGCGGCCCCGGGCCGGACCCGCTCCGGTGCCGCCGGTACCGCAACCGGCCCGGTCGCGGTACCGGGACCGGCCGCGATATCGATCGCCACGTCGAGGACCACCGTGCGGCGCCGGGTCAGGGCTGTCCGGAACGCCCGGGTCACATCGGCGACCGCGGTCTGCGCCGAGTACACCCGCTCACTCACGGCACCCACACTGCGGGCCAGGGCTTCCTGATCGACCCGGAAATTGGACCGCAACGCCGCCGCCGGGCTGTCCGCGGCCAGCACGATCATCGGCGTACGGCTCTTGGCGGCCTCGCCGATACCGGTCATGGCGTTGGTGAGCCCGCAGCCCTGGTGCAGCGTGAGCACCCCGACCCGGCCCGACATCCGCGTGTAGGCGTCGGCCATACTCGCCGCGCCGCCTTCGTGCCGGGCCGCCGTGAACGGGACGCCGCCTCGGCGCAGCGCGTTGGTCATCACGAAATTGCCGCTGCCCACGACACCGAAACAGTGCCCGACGCCCAGATCGGCCAGCACCCCGCCGACTACATCGGCGACAGACGGTCCGTAGCCGGACTGTTCCGCAGCCGGGGACGCCGGCGCGTATTCCGGCGAACCACCGGAGGTCATGCCGCGCCGTCCCGATCGAGCACCGCCAGTACCCGGGACGGGCTCCCGGTGCCGCCGACGATCGGCAGCGGGCTCACCACCAGCATCGCGCCCACGGCCGGCAGCCGGCCGAGGTTGCGCAGCGAGGTGAGTCCGTATTTGTCGTTGCCGAGGAAATAGTGGTGCACCGGGAACGCGGGATCGAAACCACCGGCCAGACCGGCGTCGACCCCGACGGTTTCGACCCCGAGCCCGGTGATGTCGCGCTCGGTCGCCAGCCAGCGCGCACAGTCGACCGCCACCCCGGGCGTATGGGAACCGGTGTCGTCGGCATTCAGGAATTCGGCCTCGGAACCGCCGCGGGCCGCCCAGCCGGTACGCAGCAGCAGCCAGGTCCCCGCGGTCAACCGGCCGTACTCCCGCTCCCATTCCTCGATATGAGCGATCGTGAGCAGATGATCCGGATCGGCGGCGACCGCGGCGGTCAGGTCCAGGACCGCGGCCGGTCCGATCAGTCGGCGCACCGGGATCTGCGAGACATCGTCCCCGTCCCGCCCGGTGACCCAGTGGACCGGAGCGTCGAGATGGGTGCCGATATGTTCCCCGGTGTGGATATTGTTGTGCCGCCAGAACGGGCCCGGCTCGTTGTAGGCACTGACTTCCTCGAGACTGAAATCGATCAGATTCGCGAACGGTTCCGGCAGGCGCAGGGCCGGTGTCGAACTGCTCAGCGGAGTGGTCAGATCGATCACTTCCAGTCGCCCGCCGGCGAGGGCGTCGAGGAAGGCGGGGAGTACCGAGGTCTCGGGGTTGCTCATGTCGGCACCCTATTCCGGATTTCCGCGCCGCGGCATACCTGCGTGATGGGCCGGGAAGCCCTGATTGACACCCGGGACGGCCCGGTGACAATGTGATCATCTCGAATACCGATCCGGCCAAGGGGAGCGCGCGATGATCACACTCTCGTCCGGAGTGTTGATCAATTGGGAAGAACTCACCGGCCAGAGCAAGTTCGTCGTCGATCTGATCAGTTTTCCGATATTCAGCGCGGCCGCCGGTTGGCTCACCAACTGGACCGGCGTGCTCATGCTGTTCTGGCCGCTGCTGTTCCGCGGTATCCGGATTCCCGGCCTCGACGTGCTGTATCCGTATCTACCGCGGCGAGTGCAGGTACTGCCGACCTTTTCCGGGGACGGGTCCCGCCTGGGTTTCCAGGGTTTCATTCCGGCGCGCGCCGAGAAGATGGCGAGTATCTGCGTCGACAAAGCACTGCTGCGGATCGGCAGCCCCCGGGATTTCATCCACGAACTGGACCTCGACGGTATCGCCGACTATGTGGCCGCGCTGGCCCGCAAACAGGTGAAGAGCATCGTCGACGAGGTCATGAACCGGGAGAACCCCGAACTGTGGAATGCCGTACCCCGCGCGATGCGGCAACTGATCTACCAGCGGGTGGAACGGGAATTACCGGAACTCACGAGCCGGGCGTTCGATTCGCTCGGTGACAACGTCGATCAGCTCATCGACGTGAAAGGTTTCGTGATCCGGTATCTCCAGGAGAATCCGGAGATCCTCAAGGACCTCACCACCACCATCGCGGCACCGGAACTGAAATTCATGGTGCGGATCGGTCTGCTCGGCGCCCCGTTCGGCCTGCTGCTCGCCCTGTACCTGCACATCCACTCCGATATCCCGGTCTGGGGCTGGGTTCCCTCCTGGGTGATCGTGCTGGCCGCGTCGGCCCTCATCGGCGTCGTGGTGAACATCATCGCGGTACGGGTCGTGTTCACCCCGGGTGATCCACAACCCCGGTACAAGTACATCTGGAAACAGGCGTTGCTGGCGAAACGGCAGCCGCAGGCGGCCACCGATCTGGCACATATCCTCGCCTATCAGGTGCTGACCCTGCCCAATCTGTCCAACGAGTTGCTCAACGGCCCCAACGGTGACAAGACCCGGCTGCTGCTCGAACAGCTCATCTCCGACGAGATCCACCGGCAGCTCGGCCGCACGACCTCGGTGGTGCGGGCCGCGTTCGGGCGGCAGCAGTTCGACAATCTGAAGGTCGGCGCGGCGGGGGCGGCAGTGGGGCTGGCGCCCGCGCTGGTGGAGGACGCCGATTTCATCCGGGAGCAGGCCGAGAACATCGATGAGTTCGCGGCCCGCAAATTGCAGTTGCTGACCCCCGGCGAGTTCATGGAGATGTTCTACGCCTCGGTCGAGCAGGACGCCTGGTTGCTGTACCTGCACGGCGCCGCGCTCGGCCTGATGGTCGGTGCCACGCATCTGCTCCTCTTCGGCTGGTAGAGACCCGGCCGCTACCTATCGGCCGTGGCGCGCTCATGCGGCCGCCAAATCAAGCAAGCGTGCTTGTATTTTTCTCGGACCGCTGGAATGCTGAACCGCGCACGATGCCGTGCGCGACGGAGGTGAGGGAACCGATGGCCGATCTGGACGCGCTACTGCGCGACCTCGCTGCCGAGAGCGCCGACCTGGAGAGCCTGGTCGCCGACCTACCCGGGCCGGACTGGGCCCGGCCCACCCCCGCGACAGGGTGGACCATCGCCCATCAGATCGGGCATCTCGCCTGGACCGACGAGGTGGCCGGCCTGGCCGCCACCGACGCGCGGACCGGCGGTACCGCCTTCTCCGACCTCCTGACCGAGGCCGCCGCCCGGGTGACGACCTTCGTGGACGACGCCGCCGCGGCGGCCGCCGCCGTACCGCCACCGGAACTGCTCGAGCGGTGGCGGCGCGGCCGGGCCGCACTCGCCGCCGCACTCCGCGCGGTACCCGGGGACGCGAAAGTGCCCTGGTTCGGACCGCCCATGCGGCCGGGGTCGATGGTCACCGCCCGGCTCATGGAGACCTGGGCGCACGGCCAGGATGTCGCCGATACGCTCGGGATCCGCCGTGCGGCGACCGATCGATTGCGTTCGGTCGCGCATATCGGTGTCCGGACCCGGAATTTCGCGTACGCCGTCCGGGAGCTACCCGCTCCGGCTGCGGAGTTCCGGATAGAGCTGCGTGCGCCGTCGGGCGCCCTGTGGTCGTGGGGCCCCGAGGACGCGCTCGAACGGGTCACCGGGCCGGCCCTGGATTTCTGCCTGCTGGTCACCCAGCGCCGGCATCCCGATGATCTGGCACTGCGCACAACGGGCGCGGAGGCCGCACGGTGGCTGACGATCGCCCAGGCCTTCGCCGGGCCGCCGGGCAGCGGCCGCGAGCCGGTCCGGCAGGGCTGAACGGGAGCCGGCGAGCGTCACACCAGGTTCCCGCGACAGCCGGACATCGTTGGCCGGATGGGCACTCACGGCAGTCGAGTACGGCGCTCGCCGGCGGGTGATAGGTACCCTCCGCACCGGTGCCGAAACCCGGAACCGGTCACAGATGGGACACCCGGCTCGACAAGATCGGCGACGCTGTGACACTCGTCTCGAGTGTCGAGGCGCCTTGTTCTCGCCCGTTCGGCTCCTACCTGCCCTGATACGCTCGCCCGATGTTTCGGCCCTGTGTCACATATAGTGTCCAGCGGCTATCGGATCTCCAACTGCCCGAAATAAACCGGAAAACTATAGTACTTTTATCGGGCAGCCGTGGAGGGAGGGCCCGTGGGCTTCATCAAATACGCGAGCGACGTAACGGCGCCGATCACCGTTGCCTTCGCCTATGCCGACAACCCCCTGTCCATCCCGAACTGGATGGTAGGTGCCACCGAGATCACCCGGCGCGGCGATCCCGAACGCGGCCTCGGCGCGATGTACGAGATCAGATACCGGTTCGGTCCCTGGCGCCCCGTAATCCGCTGCGAGATCACCGAACACCGCCAGGACGCGGTGCTGGGTTATCTCCTGACCAGCGGTCTCGTCACCGCCCGGCTGACCCTGCGTTTCGACCCGCTCGGCCGCGGCCGTTCGGTGCTGACCTCCGAGCTCGACAGTCCCAGCTCCCGCGGGCTCACCGCGATTCTGCGCGACCGCCCGCGCGACGCACTGCTACGCCGCGCGCTGCGGCGCAGCGAATCGCGATTGCGCAGGGCGATAGAGGAATTCCACGGTACCGATCTTGTCGGCCGACTTGCGTAGGGTACATCCATGATCATCGTGAGTACCGACGGATCGTGTCTGCGAAATCCCGGCGGAGCGATCGGTTGGGCGTGGGTGGACCACGCGGGCGGCGCGGAGAGCGGTGGCGCGGCATCGGGTACCAACCAGATCGCCGAACTACGTGCCGTACTGGAGGCGGTACAGGCCCATCCGGGGTCGGATCCGCTGCTGATCGAAAGCGATTCGCTCTACGCCATCAAATGCGCGTCCGAATGGCTGCCCAACTGGCGCAACAACGGTTGGCGCACCTCGAGCGGATCCGCGGTCAAGAACGTCGAGATCATCCGGCAGATAGACCACGCCATCGCGGGGCGGCCCGGCCCGGTGCGCTTTCGCTGGGTGCGCGGCCATGTCGGTAACTATTTCAACGAGCAGGCCGATGCACTGGCCGGGGCTGCCGCGCGCAAGGCCGCGGCTACCGCCGCACCGGCGGCCCGAACAGTGACCATGGCCGCTCCGGCGGCCCCCGAAACCTCCGCAGCAGCAGGGAAGGCTGCGGAACCGGCGGTTCCGACCGCCGACTACGCGACAACAGCGCAGGCGCTCCACCTGTTCTGAATCCGGCCGGGATGGGAGCGCCCGCGCTGTTGTCGCCGTAGTCTTCGTATTGCGATACCACCCGAATAGCCTCCGGCGGTGGTGGCTCGACCCACCGCCGGAGGCGCCCGGGACTCGTAAATGAGTGCATAACAGGTGATATACCAAATCGACATCACCACAAATCAGCCTGAACCATGGGCAGTTGTGCCCAAAATGTGCCCACGGGAGCCCTGACCGATAGCCGAAGAACTCCGGCGAGGACCATCTTTCCGACGTCGGAAAGATGGTCGGCCGGGTACTCGGTGGTGAGTGCCCCGGCAGTTGCGGTTATGAGCACTGCGGCTGGCCTATTCGCGGAACATCGCGACGGTGAGCCCGGTCGGCACGAATGTGTTCAGCCGAGGTACGGCGCGGACCGCCCTTCCAGATAGTGCGCCAGCCTGAGTCGCTGGGTGTGGTGCATGTCGAGGCTGTCCAGTTCGCCGGGGGCTACGAAGCGTAGTTCCGTGGACTCATCGGAGATAGCCAGTTCGCCGCCGACGACACGGGCGAGGAAGCACACGTTGAACTGGCGGCGGACCTCGCCGCCGCTGTAGGCGATGATGTGGCGGGGGTCGGTGTAGGTCCCGACGAGTCCGGTGATTTCGATGTCCAGCCCGGTTTCTTCCTTGACCTCTCGCACAGCGCAGCCGGGAAGACTGTCGGTCATCTCCATCCCACCGCCGGGCAGCGCCCATAGGCCGCTGTCGGCGCGCCGCTGCAACAGGACGCGGCCGTTGTCGTCGCACACCACGGCGGAAGCCGCGACGACCAGACTGTTCGGCTCGGGTGCGGTGGGGTCGTCGTAGAACTCGGTGCGTACCATCGGCTTACCCTTCCAACGGTCGGCCGGTCTGCCAGACTGCCTCGAAACTCGAGGCGTATGTGTCGAACAGGCCACCACCGACAGTACGGCGCAGATGCCAGACGGGCGCGCCGTAGGCGTTCACGCCCCATACGTGGGCATTGACCAGCATTTCCTCGTCGGCGCGGAAGATGCTGTTGTAGAGCGTCGTGGCATGGGTCCGCAGCTCGATGCCCGGCGTTGCTTGCAGCGCTCGATAGTGCATCGAGGCGAGACGGCAGCGGGATTCGATGCCGTGCCCGAACTTCTCTTCCCTGCCCCGTTGTTGGACGATGGCGCTATCGGCATCACCTACGGCTATGCGAATCGAACAACCCACCTCGGCCCGTTCGATCAGTAGATCATTGAGGCGGGGGTATGCCTCGTGCAGGAAGACAGCCGCATAGACCAGGATGTCGATGTGGTGGCGCGCGGACGCGAACGCGTTGACGAACATCGACGCCGGAACGTCGGCCCGTTGGTCGTACAGGGCGACGAGTTCGGGACTCACAGCGCGAGTCGTACGTGCCTGCCGGAGGGCGGGCCACAGTGCGTGCACGTCTTCACCCAAGGTTTCCGCGGCAAGGATTGCGGTGCGGCGGCGGGGAACTCGACCGAGATTCACCCATCGCTCAACCGATTTCGGATCTACGCCTGCCGCCTCGGCCAAACTGGCGTGAGTCCATCCGCCGACACCCATTGCGGTGCGCAACCTCTCATTCCGCATAGGGACGTTCTACACCAGCCGAGACGTCCCGAAATGGGAAACGTACAAGGTTCCACCGTCCCCCTGATCAACGAGACGCTGATTCCAGCCCCACCGCCGGGATGATGCCCCGACTTCCCCGGCGGGGGGTGCTATCCACACAGCGGCAGGTCGGGGATACAGGGGTATGTAGTGGTCGGGAAATGGCTTACCGATTCGCGGACATTGCGCCGCGTGGCCGCGGGACTGAGGCGGCTGGAGATCTGTCCGGCGCCTTGCAAGTGGACGGACCCGTTACGCGGCCGGCCTCATGCCCTGCACGTCATGGCGATCCACGCTGGGCATCGATGCCCCCGATTCTCCATGGCCGCCGCGTATCTCGAGACGGTGAACTGATCATGACCCCACCACAGCGAGCAATCGCGTTGATCCGCATAGACGTAGCAGGGGACGGTTCGGACGTACACAAGGTCGCAGAGCATCACGGGTACCGGGTCGTGCACACGCTCTATCTCGATACCGGGCCGCGGATATCGGCAATGATCGTGGCCGGCGCTGTCATGGAACACGGCGTGACGGCCGTGGTGGTGCAGTCCTTCGAGCATGCCGATACGGTGCGGCACATAATCACCGAGAACGCCGCTCTGCTCACGCCGGTATGCAGCTACCCGCGGGGGCACCGGTGGCCGTTGGTGGGGCTGTGATCGCGGATATCGCCCTGGCCGCCCTTGTGATCGGTTTGACTGGGCTCACCGTGGCGCTGTTCGTGGTGTAGACGATCGTTCCGGTTTCAGTCACAGCATCACTGTGATCTGTGCTGGCGCTGACCGGATGCCGAGGCCCCGAAAGGGTCGGCACGTGACGAGGAGTCGGTCGATAGCGGGCTCGTTACGCCACCTCAGGAGATCTCGGAACGGGTGCACGACTGAATATTCGGATCTATCTGTTCCCCGAATCGCGCGAATGGAATCCGTGCCGAACAGCTGAAGACCTGGAGTCTGCTGTCAAGCCACTCCGAACTCGGCAGCAGCCTCGCACTCGATGATGCTGGGTTCTCCGGCCAGTTCTCCGACAACTACACGGTGTCTACCCTCGGTGGTTGCCAGACCCACCGCCTGAGGCGCCCGGGCCAGAATTCCGGACGCCCACTGGGTGCTCGGCCTGCCCGCAGAACCTTTCAGACCGGCGGCAGGTCCCGCCGGTACGGCGGATCTGCCGAGAGTTCGGTCTCTTCGGCGTCCAGCAACGGATCGGCGCATATCGTGGCGATGAGGTCCGCGCTCCCGCCGATACCGGTCCAGGGCAGATCTATCTCCGTGGCCACGAACCAGTTCCGGTCCGCCGGCCAGATGAGGTTCGGGCTGTTGATGGGTCGCGGCCATTCCGGCATCAGGTCCGCGGCACCCCACTGCCCGGCTTCGCCCAGCGGGCCGCGGAACAGCAGATAATCCCGGGCGGGGATGCGGAGGCGCGGACCGTCGAGCACTTCGGGTGGGAAAGCCGCCGGGACAGGCGGAACCGGGACGTATCCGGCGGGATCGGTGCTCGCGACCGCGAATGCGCCACCGCCGTGTATATCGCCGAAGCCGTCCCAGAGCGCGAAGAAACAGTCGCCGGAACTCCGGGTGTGCTCGGCGAGAATACCGACAAGCCGTTTCAGGACCTGCGGATCGAGGTCGCCTTCGCGCTGATCGATCGGGTCCGGATCATCGGCGTCCGACCCGGACCGCGGTGGATGGAACAGCCGTGCGTAACGAGCGAATCCGCTCGGCCCCAGTGCCGACACCTGGGTCCACGGCTCCTCGCGATCGGTGAACCATTTCGCCACCGAGACATCGGGTTCGAATCGCAACGGCATGCGCACAGCCTATTCCGGCGGCCACGGCCGGACGTCGATCATCCGGGGGGCGAAACAGGTGAGCGACCCTGCCGGATCCGGCAGGGTCGCTCACCTGATGTCACAGGGGTCAGTTGCCCGGCGCCGGAGCGGGCTGTCCGCCCTCCGGCGCGGCCGGCGCGGGTCCCGCCGGCGCGGGTCCCGCCGGTGCCTGTGCCGCGCCCTGGCCACCGAGGCCGCCCAGCATCGCCAGCTCCCACTGGTTCACGATCCAGCGGTCGCCGTCCTTCTCCATATTCGCGACCACCGCGATGTCCTGGCGTTTGGGCTCGGGAGTCACCGAATTCGTCTTCATGAGACCGATATTGACCAGGACCTTCGCGGTCTTCTCGTCACCGGACTGGAAGCCACAGGTCACATCGTCGACCCAGGATTTCACTTTGGACTCGGTGAGCAACTGGCGCATCACATCCCAGTTCTGCTCCAGCGAGGACACCACATTGTCGGTGGCGCCGTCCTTCATCGCCTGCAGGAACCCGTCCAGATCACCCTGATAGTCATAGGTATTGGTCGCGCGGGCGAAATCGCAGGCCGCGCTGGTGGACTGGTCCTGTGCGGCCAGCTCGGCCCGGTTCTGCTGGAACGCACGGAAGTACACGACTCCGGCGGCGACCAGCGCCACCAGCACCACACCCGCCACGAAGGCGGCCACCACCGGCAGCAGTCCGGACTTGTCGTCGTTGCCCGGTGTCGCCGCGGTCTCCTTCTCAGCCATAGCTTCGAGTCCTCACTTCTGTTCGTCTCGCGGCTGCAACTACTGCTGCATCATCGGTGTGTCGAAGTCGGCGACCAGCCAGGTGCCGTCGACTTTCTGCATGGAGACATCGGCCGCCACCTTGACCTGCCCCGGCCCCTGCTCCTGCGGTACGTTCACGGTCGTGAACTGCTGGTCGATGACCAGGACCACGCGGGCCTCGTCACCGGATCCGGACTCGTAGCCGCACTGCACGCTGAGGGCGCTGGAGCTGACCTGCGATTGCGCGAACCGGGTCTTCAGGTCGGGGCCGATCTGGGATACCAGATCCTTCCACTCACCGGTGGCGGACCGGTCCAGGCGCTGCAGGTAGTCGTCGACCTCTTTCCCCGTGTAGGTGGAGAAGGTATTCCCGAAATCGCAGGCGGCCTTGGTCGCCGCGGCGCGACGGTCCAGTTCGTCCTGCTCGTTCCCGGCCAGGAAGAAGAAGACCCCGACCGCGACCAGTGCGGCGACCAGCACGACCGCGGCACCGATCAACGCGGGCAGCGGGAACGGTGAGCGGCGGCCGGGCGATTTCCCGGAGTCGGTGGTCGCGGCGGCGCCGGACTTCTTCCCGGCCCCCGGAATCTTCTCGGTGGCCGCGTCCGGCTGCTGCTCGGTATCGGCCTTCCCGGCGGATTCGCCGGCATCCGATTTGCTCAGGGCGACCGTGGCGCCGGAATCCACCTTCTCCGTATCGGCGGTGGTGGTATCGGCCGCGGCCGTCGCCGCGGCCTTGTCGATCTGCACGGTCGCGTCGTCGCCCACCGCGTCCGTATCCACCGCGGGCGCCGATTTCGTGGCGTCTTCGGCCGATTCGGCGGCGGCCTTCCCGGCCTCGCCGGTGGCCGCCGGATCACCGGTGTCCGCCGCACCGGAATCGGCCTTATCACTGCTGCTCACAGCGTCTTTCTCATCGCTCCCGGAAGTGGCGTGCTCAGCCGCGGCGTCCGCTGGCACACCGGTGCCTTCCGGCTCCGAGGCGTCGGAGACGGGTTTTTCTGAGGACATCTGTACTGTTCACACCTTTCCGGCGCGGCTGGAAACGCGCCGTGATCTACCGGTCGGTAACGACCGCCGGGTGTGGCGGGCATCTCTGCGAGAGTATGCACCGTCGCACCCGGCGCCGGACGACCGGTCCTTCTACCGCACGGGCGGCAGCGTACGTTCGTTCGGGTCCACCCCGGGCGGAATGGTCGCGCCGTTGTTCGGGATGTTCGGTCGCGGTGCGTTCACCGCGCCACGGATCTGCTCACCCGGTCCCGGGCTGTCGCAGTAGTTCCACATCGGCAGGGTGCCGTCCTGCACCACCTGGGTCTTCACCGGAGTGGACTGGTACTGGCAGTACGGCCGGAACCAGATATCGAGGATGGTGTGGAACTCGTTGTCGTGGGCGGGTACACCGAGCGCCGCGCCGCCGAGCTCGAGCGCCGGGAACAACGCCGCCAGTGCGGGCGTGCGCAGCTGCGCCGCCCGGGTGAGGGCGAGGAAGTTGCCGGCGAGCGCGGTGATCGGATCGCTGGTGCTGTCCAAGGTCGCCGTGACGGCCGCGAACTGTCCCGGAGCCTGGTCGAGCACATTGATCAGTTCGGCGTTGGCCTTGTTGAACTGATCGAACAGCACCCGCGAATTGGCGGTCAGCGTACCCAGGTCCGGCTGTGCCTGTGAGGTGGTGGACGCGATGGTACGCAGGTTGGTGATCAGATTCGTGGTCTGCGGCAGCAGCGAATCCATCCCCGCCGTCACCAGACTGACCCCTTCGATCAGCGAACGCAGCTGGTCGGGTCCGCCGCTGAGCGCGGTATCGAGCTCGTTCAGGATCACCGCGAAATGTTCCGGGTTCACCTGGGCGATGAGATCGCTGGAGTTCTCCAGTACCGACGACACCGGGACCGGAGTGCTCACGCGCTCCGGATCGAAGTCGATCTCCGAACCATCGGTCAGGAACGGGCCCTGATCGGTGGCGGGCCGGAAATCGATGTACTGCTCACCGGCACCGGACAGCGCCTGCACCGCGACCGCGGTATCCACCGGAATGTCGTACCGCGAATCGATCTCGGCCCGCGCCTGGATCCCAGCGCCGTCACCGACGAGTTCGAGATTGCTCACCTCGCCCACGCGGTAGCCGCGCAGGGTGACATCGTTACCGGGTTGCAGACCGCCCGAACGGTCGAGGTTCACGGTGACGGTGTAGGTGCTGCGCAGCGGATTGACCCGCATGACGTCGATCAGCAGATAGGTGCCACCGATCAGGAGTGCCAGGACCAGACCTATATTCGACAGCAGGATCTTGTTCTTGGACAACATCACTGGCCTCCTACGCGGAACTGCACGACCTGGAGGATCTGGATCAGGCTGCCCGCGAAGTCCTGCAGATCGCGCACATCGTAGAAGTGGCTGGTGCCGGGCGCGGTCAGCATCGCGATATCGAGGTTGGTGACGTTGACCTGGGCGGCCAGGCTGCTGCCGCGGAAGGTGGCGTTCACCGGCCCCTTCAGATCGTGCAGGGCATCCAGCAGTGCGCCGAAGTTGTCTCCGGTCGCCGCGAGCGCCGCCATCAGATTGTTCAGATTGTCCAGCGTGCCGGCCAGATCTCCACCGGTGGTGTCGGCGTAGTCACCGAGCGCGGCGCTGGTGGTGGCGATCTTGCCGAGCAGGTCGCCGAGTGCCCGGTTGTTCTCGGCGATCGCGCCGATCATATCCGGTAGGGTGTCGGCCACCTGCCCGAGCTCGGTCCGCCGGGTGTCGAGCGTATCGGCCAGTACGTTGAATTCACCTAGCACACTGTCGATCCGGTCCGAGTTGGCGTTGACACTCGACACCACACCGGTGATCTCGTTGACCAGATGCACGAGCTGATCACTGCGTCCACCGACAATGGAGTCCAGTTCGGTGCCCAGGCGGGTCAGATGCGCGATACCACCGCCGTTGAACATCAGCGATACCGACAGCAGCAGTTCCTCCACTGTCGCACCGGCCGAAGTCTTGTCGATGGGCAGCGTATCGCCGTCGGTGAGTAGTCGGCTGTCCTGTTCGGTGGGCGGTTTGGACACCGCGATGAACACATCGCCGAGCGGGGTGGCCTGGCGGAGTTCGGCGGTGGTGCCGACCGGGAGGTCGATATCCTTGCGGATCTGCATATCGACGATGGCCTGGAAGTTCTTGGTTTCGATATTGGTGACGACACCGACATCGGAACCACCGATCTTGACCTTGGCCTGATCGGGCAGGTTCAGCGCGTTCTCGAATACCGCTTTCAGCGTGAAGGTGTCACCGCCGATTCCGGGTTTCGGCAGCGGTATGTCCTCCACGTTCAGACCGCATCCGGAGGCCAGCACCACCGTCCCGGCCGCCACGAGGGCGGCCATGGCGCGGCGGGCTCGGCGGATCGTTCGCATCATTTCGTCAGTCCCAGCAGTGCGGCGGTGAGTCCGAAGTCCGGTCCGAAATCTTCGGGCCGGCCGGTGCGGCAGCCGTCGGACTTCATCTGTATCCGTTCGCAGAACAGGCTGATGAGCTCGCCGTTCGCGAGGTTCGTGCCGATCAGCGCGTGCAGCCGGACGTAGCCCTGTTCGTAGTTCATCGACCGGTGGATGCTCTGCAGCAGCATCGGTGCGACGTCGACCACCTCGGTGACGCCGTGCGCGTTCGCCCGCAACTGGTCGATCACGCCGTTCATCTTGGTCAGCGTGTCCACCAGCTGATCCTGATGAGTCGCGAACACCGAACTGGTGTTGTTCAGGAAGTCGTAGAGCTGCTGGAGCGTGGCCTGCAGGCCGGGTGCCTGCTCGGCCAGCATGGTGGTCATCTGGGTGGCCTGATTGCTGAAATCGCGGACCGACTGATCGTTCTCGGCCAGCATCGTGGTCAGCTCGTTGAGCTTGATGATGATGTTCGAGATGTGGTCCTTGTTGTCGACACCGACCTTCAGCGCACTCGACAGCGCGTTGAGGGTGTCGCGCATCTTCGCGCCCTGGCCGTTGAGCATCGGGTAGAGCACCCGGCCCGACAGCGGCCCGATCCCCTCCTGGCCTTCCTGGGGTTTGAGTGCGTCGGCGAATTTGTCGATGGTCTTGAGCATCGTGTCCAGCTCCACCGGAACGTCGGTACGCTCCAGCGGCAGGTGGTCGCCGTCCTGGAGAGTGTCGCCCTCGACGTAGCGCGGGGTCATCTCGATATGCCGGTCGGTGACGATGGAGGGTGAGACCACCACCGCCATGGCGTCCTTCGGGATCTCCACATCACCGTCGATGGTCATATGGACCTCGACCAGATCGCCGTGCGGCACGATCTTGTCGACCTTGCCGACTTCGAGTCCGAGCACGGTGATCGGGTTGCCCTCGAACATGCCGGCGATGTTCTCGAAATCGGCGGTGATCTCGAGATCGCCGCCGGTCACGCTGTTCACCACCGAGCAGCTACCGAGCGCCACCGCCGATACCCCGATGACCAACGCCTGGGCGGCGCGTTTCACGATCCCGATCTTGTTCATGATCATCCCTGGCACCCTTCGGCGACTTGGGCGAAGCACAACCAGTTGTCCGGGAACAGCCACGGAATACCGACCTCGGCGTAGTTGCCGTTACCCCAGGCATTGGCCAGGTACCGGACCGACGGCGGCATGATCGACAGCAGCCGATCCAGGTTGTCCTTGTTCTTCTGCAGACCCGTCGCCATAGTGTTCAGCTGGTCGAGCGTATTGCCGAACTGGTTGTTGTTCTGTGCTCCGATCGCCTGCAACTGCGCGGTCAGCGTGGCCACATTGTCGAGCAGAGTCCGCAGCAGTTGCTGGCGTTCCACCACCCGCGAGGCGATGGCCTCGCCCTGGGTGATGATCAGCAGTGTGCTGTTGCGGTTGTCGGCCAGGATGGTGGTCACCCGGTCGAGATCCTTGAGCAGCTGCGCGACATCGTCTTTGCGGTTGTCGATCACCTTGGCCAGCGCGCCGATACTGTCCAGCGACTGCACGACCAGCTCCGGCGAACCCTGCAACTGCTCGTTGAACAGGTTCAGCGATTCGGCGAGCTTGCCGGGATCGAGTTCCTGGAACTCCGGGGTGCCCTTGGTGACCACATCGGCGAGATCGTAGGGGACCGCGGTGTTGGTCTTCGGGATCCGGTCGTCGGGCAGGCCCGAACCGTCACCGGGATCCAGATCCACATAGCGGGCACCGAGCAGGGTCGCCATCTTGATGGAGGCCCGCGCGTCGGGGCCGAGCTTCACATCGTTGTCGACCTGGAGGGTCAGCAGGACATGATCGCCCTCGAGTTCGGCGGCGGATACGCGACCCACCGGAACACCGGCGACGTCGACCTTGTCACCGACGGTGATACCGGCGGACTGGACGAACTCCGCCTCGATGGACTGCTCACCGATTCCGAGGTTGCGGAATCCGCTAGAGGCCAGGACCAGCACACCCACGACGATGACGCCGATGATGCCGAGGCCGAAGTAGCGATTGTTGTTGAACCAGGTCTTGAGTTTGGTCATCATGGCCGGCACACCGCCGATTGCGAGTTTCCACCGATCTGGGAGAAGAGGCCGCGCGGGAAGAGAACACCGTAGAGCGATACATCCAGCCGGCAGATATAGGCGTTGGCGTACGCGCCTTCGGAGGTGAAGCGGCCCGCGTCGGCGAGGATGGACGGCAGGTCGATCGCGGCCTGATCCAGTTTGGCGCCGTTGGCCAGGAACAGGGTCAAAGCGTCACGTGTCGAATTCTGTACCGCGTCCAGCTTCGGCTGGATATTGCCCACCATGCCGACGAGGGCGGTGGTCGCGCCCGCGATCTGTTCGGTCGAGCCGAGCAGTTGCTGTCCCTGCTCGTACAGCCCGCCGATCAGCGCCCGCGTCTGGGTTATCAGCGTCTCCAATTCGTCCCCTCGTTTGGCCAGGCCGGCCATCACGCCACTGAGGTTGGTGATCACATCACTGAGGATGGCGTCGCGCCGCTGGAAATCGGTGGCCATGGTGGCTGCCTGCGTAATGAACGAGCTCAAGGACACCCGGTCGCCCTGCAGGGCGAGGATGAAGGTCTCCGAGAGCCGGTTCACCTGCGCGGGTTCGAGCACCTCGAACAGCGGCTGGAATCCGTTGAGCAGCGCCGAGATATCGAAGGAGGGCTCGGTGCGGTCGACGGGAATATTGCCGTCATCCGGCAGCTGGGACGCGTCCCCGCCGGAGCCCGGCGCCAGCGCGACATAGCGCTGACCGATCAGGTTCTGGTAGCGGACCAGCGCCTTGGTGTTGCCGAACAGGGTCTGGTCGTCCTGGACGATGAAGCTGACCTTGGCGTTGTGGTCGTCGGTCAGCTCGATCTTCTCGACCTTGCCGACCCGCACGCCCGCCATCCGGACATCGTCGCCCTCGCGTAGCCCCAGTACATCGGTGAAAACCGCGGAATACGATTTCGTACCACCGTCGACCGTGCGGGCCAGCGTGTTCCACACCAGCACGGTCACCAGCACCGAGACCACTGCGAACAGGCCGAACCCGATCAGCGGTTTACGAACTCCCCTCACGAGGCGGCCTCCTCGGTCACGCGCAGGGTTCCGCCCTCCAGAATCGAACTCAGCATCAGGTACTCCATCGAGGACGGCTTCCGGCCGAGCAGAGTCGTCACGGCGGCGTCGCCCTCGTAGGTGATCGGTGCGGCCGCGGGCACAACGCCGGTGCCCGGGGCGGTGCCGCTGTCCGCGGCCGGCGCGGGTGCACCCGGAGTGGCCGGCGGGTTCTGCGGCTGTTCACCGGGCTGCGCGGCGGGTGCCGGAGCCGGCGCGCCGGGCAGCCCCGGAAGCTGCGGCAACCCCTGCGGGAAAAGCCCTTCCAGCGGCGTACCGGCGAACGGGTTGTTGGCCTGCGCCTGGGTCGGGGCGGGCGCCCCGGCCTGCGTGGTGACCCCCGGGATCTCCGGTAGGCCGGGCAGCGGCGGCATGATCGGCAGACCGTCGGCGGCCGGCAGCCGACGCGGTTTCACCTGCTCGGGCAGGTACCCGGGATCGGCGACCGCCGGCGCGGTACCACAGCTCGGACCGGCCAGCTCGCCGTAGCGCGGGCAGTCCGCCACGGTGTTGGGGTTGAACGGGGTGAAGGTGACGCCCGCGTTCCAGACCATCTGACGCTGCGGCCCCCAGGTGAACACCGTGTTCAGCTTGCGCGAGGAACTGTTCAGATTGCTGATCGCGTTGGTGATCGAGGACGGGTTCGCGGCCAGCGCACCGAAGGTCTGGTTCATGCCGACGGTGAGTTCCTTGCCGACATTCGGGTTACGGGCGAACAGATCGTTGATCTGGTCGGCCATACTGCTGGCACCGGTGATCACGTTCACCAGTTCCGCACGCCGGTCGGCGATCGTACTCGCGGTCTGTACCGACGAGGCCAGTACATCCATCAGTTCCGGTGCCGACTCGTTGAGCGCGTGCGCCGATCCCGACAGATCGCCGAGGAAGACACCGAGATCCGGGATCGACTCGTCGACCGAGGTGACCCACCGGTCGAGCCGTTCGATGGTCGAACCGGGGACCCGGCCGCTGCCGTCCAGCGCGTAGGACAGGGTGCCGAGCACCCGGCCGAACTGGATCGGATCGATGGCGTCGAGGATGTTCTGCACCGTGGTCAGCGTGTCCTGCAGGGCGATGGTGCCCTGGCTGCGGTCTTCCTCGATGACCGAACCTTCGTCGAGGTGGTCGGCGTTGGGCCCGTTGTAGACCAGCTCGACCGAGGTGACGGCGAACAGGTTGCTGGGCACCACGCGAGCGGTGACCGTGGCCGGGATGCCGTCGGCGAACTCGGGCTTCAGATCGATGTTCACCTGCTGCAGCTCGCCCTGGGCGGCGACCGAGACATTCTTGACCGCACCGACCAGCACCCCGCGGAACTTGACGTCCGCCTCTTCGGGGAGTCCGTCACCGGTGGTGGTGAGGTTGGCCGTAACCTTCACTTTCTCCACGAAATAGCCCTGGTATCGGGCCATCAGGAAGCCGAGCACGATCGCGAAGACGATCAGGCCGCAGACGCCCGCGATGAGCAACTGCTTCATCGTGGGCCCGCGCCCACTGGGATCGATGATCATTGCCTACCCCGAGATCCGGATGCCGGGGTTGACACCCCAGATGGCCAAGGTCATGAAGAGGTCCACGAAGACGGTGGCGATGATGCACATCTTGATGGCGCGGCCGGCCGCGACACCCACGCCCTCGGGACCACCGGAGGCGAAGAAGCCGTAGTAGCACTGGATGAAGGTCGTGATGGCGACGAAGACGATCGCTTTGAGCAGCGAGTACAGCACATCCGTCGGTATCAGGAACTGATAGAAGTAGTGCTGATAGGTTCCGCTGGCGGTACCGCCGATCAGCTGCACGGTCAGCGCGCAGGAGATGTAGGCCATCGCCAGGCCCAGGCAGTACAGCGGCAGGATGGTGATCATCGCGGCGATCATGCGGGTGCTCACCAGATAGGGCAGCGGGCGGATCGCGATCGACTCGAGCGCGTCTATCTCCTCGGAGATACGCATGGCGCCGAGCTGAGCCGTGAAACGACAGCCCGCCTGGGCCGCGAAGGCCAGGGCGGCGAGCAGCGGACCGAGCTCACGGGTGGTCGCGAAGGCCGAGATGGCACCCGTGATCGGACTCAGGCCGAGTAGATCGAGCGAGGTGTGGCCCTGGATGGCCACGGTCATTCCGCCGAACGCGCTCAGGATGAGTACGACGCCGATGGTTCCGCCACCGACGATCAGGTTGCCGTTACCCCAGGTGACGTCCGAGAGCAGCCGCCAGACTTCTTTGGGGTACTGCTTGAACGCCAGCGGCATCGAGCCGACCGAGCGCAGGAAGAAGAACACCTGATGCCCGAGCCGGGCCAGCATATCGACCGGTGCGCCGGCCGCATTTCGCAGTTGCTGCAGGGGTTTGAGCAGCGGGGGCACATAGGTTGCGGACACCGGCTCACACCACCTGTGGGGGGAACAAAGTGTTGTACACCTGGGTGAAGATCACATTCACTCCGAACAACATCACCGCGGACATGACAACGGCGGTATTCACCGAGTTGGCGACACCACCCGGACCACCGCGGGTGTTCAGTCCGGTATCGCAGGCGATGATTGCGGCGAGGAGACCGAACAACAGCGATTTCACCAGCGCGACAAGCAGATCGAGCGTTACCGCGAAAGAGGCGAAGGTCGAGATATACGAACCCGGGGTTCCACCCTGGGCGAAAATATTGAAAATGTATCCGGTCAGAAATCCGACGAAGACTACGAATCCGCAGAGCAACACGCTGACCAGCATTGCGGCTCCGAGCCGGGGTGCCACGAGGCGGCGCAGCGGATCGACACCCATGACTTTCATGGCATCGATTTCTTCGCGAATGGTCCGGGAACCGAGATCGGCGCAGATCGCGGAACCGACGGCGCCGGCGATCATCAACACGGTGACCAGTGGCGCACCCTGCTGAATGATGCCGAGGCCGTTGGCCGCGCCGATGAACGAAGTGGCGCCGACCTGCTGCGCGACCGCGCCGACCTGGATGGATACGATAACGCCGATCGGGATGGCCACCAGGAGCGTCGGCGCCGCGGCCACATTGGCCATGAACGCGCACTGCCGGATGAACTCGTTTACGGGAAACCGTCCGCGAAAAATACTGACCACGAGTTCGGTAATGGCTTCGACGGCCATGGTCATCTGACGGCCGAGCGTCTCCACAGAACGTCTGGGGTGGTCGCGCCAGTAGTCCCGCGTCCACTCGACCGCTCCGCTCAACCGAGAACCTGTTGGTGGACTCTTGGTCGACTGCACTGACTAACCCCTCTCGACGTCGGTTACCTACCCCGACGGCTGGTTTGCTTGAGGCACCTTACTACGTAGTAGTGCGGAACACACCATAGGCGCGTGAGCGCAGTCACAGATGTTCATCACTTTGTGGCGTGACCACTGAGTTATCGCCCGTTCCTTGGTGAGTATCCCAATGAGAGTTCCGCGGCACCGGAAGAACATACAGCTGACCGGCGCTAAATGTGGCGCAGACGGTGAGAACCCGTGCGAACCGTGGTTCACTTAAATACCGGAGAGTATTCCGGGAAATTAACCCTTTCGCGGCGGTGTGGAGATTCGACCGTTACTCGACCCGCGCGGCCAAATCCGCGACAATTAATAGCGTTCGGCTATTCTTCCGAGGGTTATCGTGGCCGGAGTTCGTGCGGTGCGCACCGCACGCTGAGCACCCCGGCCGAATGCACGACCGAATAGCCGAAACTCTTTGTTGCGCAGTCCAACTCGCGGGTAGCGGCTACTCGGGGCGCGCGTCGGGGCCGTTGCTGCCACGATGAGGTGCCACACATTGATATCGTGCGGCTTCGAGGTCTGGAGGGATATGTTCAGGAAACTCGCCCAGGCGGCCAGTGCCGTCCTCGCCGTCGCACTGAGCACGGCGTTGCTCGGCACCGGGGCGGCTGCGGCCGATCCGGGCCGGCCGGTACTCGGTGGTGGCTCGGGGCTCATCATCTCCTCCGAGCCCGGCCGGATGTCCGAGTACGCGATCCAGTGCACGCTCACCACGATCGGCCACGACGGCGCCGGCAGACTGGTCGGCCTCACCGCCGGACACTGCGGAACACCTGGACACGAGGTCTATGCGGAACAGGACCCCGGAGCCGGCGTGCTCGGGCGGTTCGTCTACTCCAACCAGGACCTGGACTACGCGGTACTCGAATTCGATCCGGGCCGGGTGACCCCGGTCAACCGGGTCGGCAACCTGAGCATCACCGGCATCGGCGCGCCGGCCCAGTTCCCCAATATCGTCTGCAAGGAAGGCCGTACCACCGGCAACACCTGCGGTATCGCATACGGCGACATCTTCGCCAGCAGTATGGAGACCTGGTCGCAGATGTGTGTGATGGAAGGCGATTCCGGCGCACCGGTCGTCGTCGGTTCGACCTTGGTCGGCATGGTGAACGCCTACCTCGCCATCGCGTGCTTCGGCCCCGAGGTCGGCACCAATATGGCCACCATCATCGGCGATATCGACAACCGGAAGAGTGTGGGAGCGGGCTTCCGGCCCGTCTAGCGAACACTGCGGATACGAAAGGAGGCGGGCACCCCTGGTGCCCGCCTCGTTTCGTATTCCGGGCCCGGTGCGTGTACGGCAGCACCCGGGAACCCGGACTTCAGAGTTCCTCGACGCAGACCACGAAGCGACGGTCGGGATACACATATCCACTGCTGCCCGCGCCGCAGGCGTTGACATCCGTGGCACCCTGCTCGATCGCGACGACCTTCACCCCGTCCGATGCCGAGGTCTCGGTGCAGTCGATGCGCTCGGGGCCGGTGGTCCCGCCGCCGACATCCATACAGCCACCGACCACCCAGTCGATATCGAGGCACAGCGCCCCCATCTCGATACCGTTGCGGCTCTCGGCGTAGTAGTTGTCGGCATCGCCGATGCACTGACTGCTCTGCTCGGCCTTGCCGATCACCTTGTAGTTCGACTCGGTACTACCGCAGGACGCCTCTTCGATACTGGCGTCGGTGGTAGTTCCGCCGAGAGTCACGCAGTCACCGACCTCGGCGTCGAAACCGACAGCGCCACCCTCCGGGGTGGTGGTCGGCGCGCTGGTCGTGGTGGTGGTGCGTGAGGAGGTCGTACCGGCACCGGGGGTGCCGGTCACATCGACAGCGTTCACCGTGCCGGTCTCCGTCACCGGTTGCGCCCGGCCCTCGATGGTCGAACTACAACCGGCGACCGCCAGGCCGGCCGCCACCGCGGCCCCGGCGATCGCCACCGTCAATCGAGATGATGTCCATCCAGACACGCACAGTCCTCCCGCTGTGATGCCGAACTCTGCTCCCGCGTCGAATCCGAACCTCACTACAGCTCCGCCAGCAATATCACGCCATGAATACACCATGGCGGCGCGAGCGTCGACCCCGCTGACACCGCCCACGGGGAGTCACCTCCGCGCGGAAAGAACGGCCGGGTACGCGCAGCGCGCAGCGGCGTGACATATGTCATCAACAGGTTTGGTAACGCAGATCACCCACGGTCCATCCGGGCGCACCGCCCGAACAGGAATCCCCGGCACACCGGGTGTCCGGTGGGCCGTCGGACACCCCGGCGGGGGAGCGTGGCGAGTCGCACCGATGATGCATAACAGCTATGTAACGGAAACCAGGACTGGTCACGACTTCGTCGAGGCAGTACGAAGGAACTCGGAGCGGAGGCGCATCAGCTGGAACCTCAGTCGGCTTCCGCGATGCGCGACAGCCCGTCGGGACCGCTCCACAACTCCACGACCGAGCGGCACGCGGACGACCTCTCGAGAAGCTCACGAGCCGGCGCGGGCCGTGGAGGGGCTCCACAGAACTCCGCGAATACTTCGCCGGAGTGCTCCGAAGGACGTATCGGCGGCCCACCGGCCCCGTACGCTCCAGAGTCGAAACGGACGGACGAACACTCTTATGCATGTCTTCAACAACACCGGGTCGCTGCCGGCCGGTCGCCGCACTTCGCAGCGACTCCGGCAGGGTGTCCTGTTGACGGCCGCGATCGCCGCGGCAACCACCGTGGCCACTGCGCCCGCCTACGCTCTGCCCAGCCTGCCCTCGGGCTCGGCAGCCGGAGCCGGGGTCACCGAGCCCGCCCCGCCGGTGGCGAACTTCGCGCCGCCCGCCGTCAACCCCTCCGAAGGTGAAGAGGTCGGCATCGCGCAGCCGATCATCATCAACTTCAAGGATCCGGTCGACGATCGGGCCGCCGCCGAACGCGCCATCGAGATCACCTCGTCGAACGAGGTAGCCGGCCATTTCTACTGGTGGAGCGATAAGCAGGTGCGCTGGCGGCCGAACGAGTTCTGGCCCGCGCAGAGCGACGTCGTAGTGGAGGCGGGCGGCACCCGCAGCGCCTTCCATGTGGGCGACGCCGTGATCGCCACCGCCGACGACAACACCAAGATGATCACCGTGACCCGTAACGGCGAGGTCGTACGCACCATGCCCACCTCGATGGGCAAGGTGGACCACGAAACGCCCAACGGCACCTACATCGTCGGTGAGCAGAAACGCGAAATGGTGATGGACTCTTCGACCTACGGAGTCCCGATCGACGCGCCCGAGGGCTACAAGCTCGACGTCGAATACGCGACCCGGATCTCCAACAGCGGCATCTTCGTCCACGCCGCGCCGTGGTCGGTCGGTTCGCAGGGCTACGCGAACACCAGCCACGGCTGCCTCAATGTGAGCACCGAGGATGCCAAATGGTTCTACGACAACGTCAAGAAGGGTGACGCCGTGGTCGTACAGAACACTCAGGGCGGCACCCTGAACGCCGGTGACGGCCTGGGCGACTGGAACTGAGAGGTGTTTTCGGCGCCGCGGGATCGAGGCCCCCGATGTCCCGCCGTTCAGGCCTCGAGACTCGCGCTTTCGGCTCATGCGACGTGCGGTCGGCCATTCACGGAACGTGGCCGTTGAGCACCTCCGGCCGAGGGGCGGGACGGGCCTCGACCCTTTGAGCTGTCTCGTAGGACTCGACTCAGGTGAGTTGCGTCGGGCAAGGCGGCTCGGCGAGCAAATCCTGGGGGTAGGCACCCGGCCTCAGTACAGGCCGACTGTAGAAAGCAGGACCGACGTGGCCCCGCCCGCATGTTACGGGCGGGGCCATGTCGTCGCTACGGGGTGACAATTAC
Source organism: Nocardia sp. NPDC003963 (assembly GCF_053605105.1). NCBI lineage: Bacteria > Bacillati > Actinomycetota > Actinomycetes > Mycobacteriales > Nocardiaceae > Nocardia > Nocardia sp. NPDC003963. The sequence goes on along the minus strand of NZ_JBSGIP010000029.1, from coordinate 12,194 downwards.
CAGATCTTGACCCGCTCCTCGGGTGCCAGGTAGAGGGCGTCGTCGGGGGTCAGGTCGAAGGCTTCGTGGAAGGCGTCGATATTGCGGACCACCGCGTTGCAGCGGAATTCCGCGGGGGAATGCGGGTCCACCGCGAGCCGGCGGATCGCTTCCTCGGGCCGCGCTTTGGTCCGCCAGACCTGCGCCCAGCCGAAGAACACTCGCTGCAGCCCGGTCAGGCCGTCGATCACCGGGGCTTCCTGTCCGTCCAGCGATATCCGGTAGGCCTGCAGGGCAATGGACAGTCCGCCCAGATCGCCGATGTTCTCGCCGATCGTGAATTCACCGTTGACGGTGTGGTCGGCGGACAATTCGGCAGGTGAGAGCACGTCGTACTGGTCGATCAGCGCGCGTGTGCGCTTACCGAACTCGGCGCGATCGGTATCGGTCCACCAATCCACCATATTGCCGTCGCCGTCGTACTTGGCACCCTGATCGTCGAACCCGTGCCCGATCTCGTGCCCGATCACCGCCCCGATCCCGCCGTAGTTGGCGGCGTCGTCGGCGTTCATATCGAAGAACGGCGGCTGCAGGATGGCGGCCGGGAAGACGATCTCGTTCATTCCCGGGTTGTAGTACGCGTTCACCGTCTGTGGCGTCATGAACCACTCGTCGCGATCCACCGGGCCACCGAGTTTGTTCAGGTCACGATCGTGTTCGACGGCGTAGCCGCGGCGATAGTTCCCGACCAGATCGGCCGGGGTCACCGTGATCGCCGAGTAGTCGCGCCAGCGGTCCGGGTAGCCGATCTTGGGGGTGAACTTCTCCAGCTTGGCCAGCGCCGCCTGCCGGGTCGCCGGACTCATCCACTCCAGCTCGGCGATATTGCGGCGATAGGCTTCGCGCAGGTTGTCCACCAGACGCACCATCGCCGTTTTCGCCTCGGGTGGGAAATGCTCGGCCACATACAGTTTGCCCACGGCCTCGCCGAGTAGATCCTGGACCAGCGAAACCCCGCGCTTCCAGCGTTCGCGGTTCTCCTGAGCTCCGGTCAGCGTGCGGCCGTAGAAATCGAAGCTCTCCTCCACCACCACGTCGGTGAGATAGGGAGCCCGGGAGCGCAATACCCGCCACTGGGCCCACAGTCGCCACTCCTCCAGGGGTTCCGACGCCCACAGCTGCGCGAAGGTCCGCAGGTAATCCGGTTGCCGGACGACCAGTTCGGCCAGGAATTCCGGCCCGCCGGCCGATACGCCCTCGGCGAGGCCGTCGGCCCAGGCGGTCCAGTCGAACTCGGGATCCGCGGCCACCAGATCGGCGAAATTCGTGAGGTTGTAGCTCAATTCGGCGTCGCGGCGACGCACCACATCCCAGTGCCCGGCCGCGAGTTTGCGTTCGAGCTCGAACACCCGGGCGCCCACCGGTCCCGCGGGCACCAGCTCCGCGACCCGCGGATCGGCCGCGACCAGGGCGAACATCCGATCGATATGCGCGATATAGCGTTCGCGCACCTCGGCGTATTCGCCGGAACGGTAGTAGGACTCGTCGGGCAGGCCGATACCGGACTGGGTCGCGTGGACGAGGTACCGCTGCGAATTCTTGTCGTCGGTATCGACGTAGACTGCGACCGCACCGGAGACCCCGACGCGCTGCAACCGGCCGAGCAGTCCGGCGAACTCACCGCGGTCGGTGGTCCGCGCGAGCGCCGCCAGTTCTTCGACGATCGGCGTCAGGCCCAGCGATTCGACGGTGTCGGTATCCATGAACGAGGCGAAGAGGTCGGCGATCTTGCGGGCATCGCTGCCGGGCTCACCCGCGGCGTTCCGGATGATCTCCTGGACGTCGAGCTCCGCCCGGTCGTAGAGCTTGCGGAACGCGCCGTCCACCGCCCGGTCGGCCGGGATCTCGTACCCGGCCAGCCAGGCGCCGTTGACATGCGTGAACAGGTCGTCCTGCACCCGGACAGCCGGGGCGAGATGGGTCAGATCGATACCGGAGGGGCTGGTCACGTCGGAAGTCACACAACCCAGTATGCCGGTGCCGGACGGGGCCGGGCGGGATGTACGCCCGGCCCTTCCGCTCAGTTGGTCGGCTCCGGGGGAACGATCGTCACACCGTACTGATCGTCGATGCGCTGTTTGAACTCGTCCTCGCATTGCGAGATGGCGGTCTGGTCGCCGTTCGCCTTGCTCACGCAGTCATAGAAATCGCGGCCACCCGATTCCTCCCAGATTCCCCAGCCGACGATGGCGATCACGATTCCGCCGATCAGCGAAAGTACGCCCAGGACCAGGCCGATCGCCGCCATGATCCCGCCGCCGCCGGTACCGCGATTGGCCTTCACCAGGGCGATCAGACCGAGGATGACAGCGATAAGACCGAAGAGGATACCGCCGACGATCGTCCAGAAGCTCAGAATGCCGAGGATGCCGAGAACCAGCGCGGCGATCGCCATCCCTTTGCGCTTCGGTGACTCCTGCCAGTACTCGGGCTGCCCGCCGGGGCCGGGATAGGATCCCGGCTCGGGGTAGCCCGGGGGCGGTGGGTAGGACATACGTTCCTCCTCGGCTGAGCTGGTCGAGACCCCGCGGATGATGTGCGGCGATCTCGGTCCGCATATCATTGTCGAGGGCCTGTACCGTTCGGGTCGACCCTATCCGGACTTTTCGGACGTTACCCGGCCCCGAGCCGGGCATGCATCTCCCAGATCAGCACTTCGGCCGGTTCCCGCGCCGTGAGGCGCTGGCCGCCGGAAAAGGTCAGGCGCACCGCGTCACCCGCGTCCAGCAGGCCCACACCCTCCATCTCGATCGCCCCGCGCGCCACGAATACGTGCACGTAGGGCGCTTCGGGCAGCTGCACCGTCGGCTGCCCCTCCGGCGCCAGCTTCGCCACGTGCAGTGCCGAATGCGAACTGTTGATGGCGATGGCGGTGCGGTCGCGGTATCGCGGCAGCCCGGACGCCACGGTCACCAGCCCACCGGCGGCCAGCTGGTCGTCGATCTCGAGTTGCTGGTAGCCCGGCTCGATGCCGGGTTCGTCGGGCAACACCCACATCTGCACGAAATGCACCGGATCCTCGTGTTCGGGCCGGTTGCCCTCGACCCGCCAGGAATCGTTCTTCTCCGAATGCCGGATTCCGGTTCCGGCGCTCATCCGCTGCGCGAGCCCCGGATAGATGACCCCGTTGTGACCGAGCGAATCCTGGTGAACCAGGGAACCCTCCAGCACCCAGGTCACAATTTCCATATCGCGGTGCGGATGTGTGTCGAAGCCCTGGCCGGGAAGAACGATATCGTCATTGTTCACCAGCAACAGACCGTGATGGGTGTTCTCGGGGTCGTAGTGCGCGCCGAAGGAGAACGAATGCTTGGAATCGAGCCAGGATATCCGGGTTTTCATACGATCACCCGCACGATGTACATCGATATGCGGCGTCGGCAGCGTGGACATCGCACGACTCCTTTCCGGCTCGGGCACAATTACCTTTCCCGTATGTAGTACCTCGGCGATACCACGACCTGGTCGATTGTCCGCTCTCGGCATTTTACGCGAGCGACCTCGCGGTGAACGGCTGGTGAGGAACGGGGGCGGTAATAGCGGTGTGGCACGTGTTCATCGAAAATGGAGACAAGGAACCGGGAGGTGGAAGATGCGCCCCGAAACACTCGCGCGAACCGAGCAGCGGCTGCTCGCCGCCGCGCGGCGCGACGGCGTCACCGACCTGGTCGTCGGTGTCGCGGTGTTCCGGGATGGAAAACTGCTGGTGGTGCGCCGGGTGCCGGGCGACTATCTCGGCGGTATGTACGAGCTGCCCGGTGGTGGGGTCGAATCCGGGGAGTCGCTCACCGAGGGGGTGGCGCGGGAACTGCTCGAGGAGACCGGGCTGGTGGCCAGCCGCATCACCGATTTCCTCGGCTGGTTCGACTACGCCACCCGGACCAAACCCAAGGTGCGCAAATTCAGCTTCCTGGCCGAGGCCGAACCCGGCGGGATAACGCTGGACCCGGACGAGCACGACGATTACGCCTGGATAGACGCCGGTGCGCTGGGCACCCTGCCGATGGCCCCGGATATGCGTGAGGCCGTCGACCTGCTGATCACCGAACGGATCCCCGGACCGGCCGGAATGCCCCCCGGACTGCGGGGCGGGTAGCGTCGCGGCGGTGTCCAGCTCTGCACCCGAACCCACCACCACGGACCGGACACCCGGGGGAGGCGGGCGCAGACACGATCTGAGAGCCCTGCGCACCGCGATAGCCGAGAGCCCCGGCGCGATCCGGCTGACCCTGGTGCGATTCACGAGCCAGTTCGGTGACGGTATGTTCCAGGCCGCGTTGTCCGGCGCGATCCTGTTCAACCCCGAGCGCGAAACCGATCCGCTCGCTGTCGCGGCCGGTTTCGCCGTACTGCTGCTGCCCTATTCACTGATCGGACCGTACGCGGGCGCCCTGCTGGACCGGTGGGATCGACGACTGGTCCTGCTGGTCGCGAATCTGATGCGCGGTCTGCTGATCGCCGCCGTGGCACTCGGGCTGCTCGCCGGCGCCGCGGCGAGCCCGTTGCTGCTGCTGGCCCTCGCGGTGGTCGGTATCAGCCGGTTCACCGCCGCCGGTGTCTCGGCGGCGCTGCCGCGGGTACTGGCGCAACATCGGCTGGTACCGGCCAACTCCGTTCTCGCCACGGTGGGTTCGGCCTGCGCGGCCGCGGGTGCGGGGACCGCGGTGGCGGTGATCGGCGCGGTCGGCGCCGGGGATGCCGGATCGGCGGTGGCCGTGGCGCTGAGTGTGAGCGGTTCGGTGGCCGGAGTAGTGCTCACGGCCGGTTTCCGGCCCCGCACGCTGGGTCCGGAATCGGGACCCGACGACGTATCGGGCGCGATCCGGGCGGTACTGGCCGGATTGGTGGTGGGCGCGCGTGCGGTCCGGCGGTCGGTCGATGTATCGACCGCCATGATCGGGATCGGAACCCATCGAATCGTGTTCGGCGCCAACACTCTCGTCATGGTGCTGGTGCTGCGGGAGTCACCGTCGCACGGCGCGGCGGTGGACAGCGGGCTGATCGGCTTCGGTGTCGCGATCACGGCCACCGCCGCCGGGATGCTGCTGGCGGCGCTGCTGACACCGCTGCTCATTCCGCGGCTGGGCCGGCCGCGGACGATACTGCTCGCCCTGTCCTGCGCGATCGCGGTACAGCTGGCATTGGTTCTCCCGACCGCCCTCACCCATTCCGCCGACACCGTGCACCGAGCCCATCAACTCCTGCTCGCCGGGGCTTTCCTGCTGGGTCTCGCGGGGCAGACGATCAAACTCACCGGTGACGCCGCCATGCAGATGGATATCCCCGACGACCGGCGCGGGCAGGTTTTCGCCCTCCAGGACACCGTGTTCAATATCGCCTTCGTGCTGGCGGTGGCGGCGACGGCGCTGGTCGTCCCGGCGGACGGCAGATCACCGGTCGTGGTACTGGCCGGGGCGGGGTGTTACGGCGCGGGAATCGTCGCACTGCTGCTCAACAACCGCAGACGGATCCGGCCGCCGACCGGCGCATCGGATTGATCCGCGCGCGCTCTTACCGTGAACAATGAAGGAGAGAGCCGGAAGGAGGCGCGATGGGACTCGACCTCAACAGTGACCTCGGCGAGGGTTTCGGGGCGTGGGCGATGGGCGAGGACACCGCCATGCTGGATATCGTGACCAGCGCGAACATCGCCTGCGGTTTCCATGCCGGTGACCCGTTCATCATGCGGCGAACCTGCGTTCGGGCGGTGGAGAAGGGGGTGCGTATCGGGGCGCATATCGGATACCGGGACCTGGCCGGGTTCGGCCGCCGGGCCATGGCCGTACCACCCAACGAACTGCGCGACGAGACGCTCTATCAGATCGGCGCCCTGGACGGTTTCGCCCGCGCCGCCGGGGACCGGGTGCGATATGTGAAACCGCACGGCGCGTTGTACCACGCGGCGGCTGCGGATGCGGCGCTCGCCGATGCCGTGGTCGGAGCGCTCCGCGACTACGACCCCGTTCTCGCACTGCTCGGCCCCGCGGGCACGCACCTGGAGAAGTCCGCGTTGGCGGCGGGGACGCCGTTCGTGAGCGAGGGGTTCGCCGATCGGGCCTATACCGCGGAAGGCGGTCTGGCGGCCCGGGGAACCCCGGGCGCTGTACTCGACACCGATACGGCCGTCGCCCAGGCGGTATCACTGGCGGAGACCGGTACCGCCCGAGTGGCGCACGGAGGCGGTACCGTGGCGGTCTCGCCCGACAGTATCTGCGTACACGGCGATACTCCGGCGGCGGTCGGGATGGCCCGGCGGATCCGGGCCGCGCTGGCGGATGCCGGGATCGCGGTGGCGTCCTTCATCTGAACGAGCGGAACGAGGTGACGTGGAGTTGTCACGACCGCCACAGATCCGGGAAACCGACCCGGCGGCGACGATACGGAGCGCGGGCGACCGGGCCTTTCTGCTCACCGCGGCCGATCCGGATCGAGTCGGACAACTGGTCGCGGCATTGTCCGGACGAACCGTCTCGGGGCTGGTGGATATCCTGCCGGCCGCGGAAACCGTTCTGATCACCTTGGATTCGGTACATTCGGCGCCCCGGGCACGCCGGGAGCTGGAGCAGATCGTCGCCGGAGTGGACGCGGCGGAAGGCGATGTTTCCCGTGGAACATTCACCACCGCAACCGAACCCGTACGAATCCCGGTGCGCTACGACGGTCCCGACCTCGACACCGTGGCCGAAATGCTCGAAATACGTCCGGATCAGGTGGTTTCCGCACATACCGCGGCGATATGGCACTGCGCCTTCGTCGGTTTCGCACCCGGGTTCGGATATCTGACCGCCACCGGCTGGCAGTCGTCGATCGCCCGCCGGGACACAGCGCGCACCCGGATACCGGCCGGATCGGTAGGACTGGCCGGTGCCTATTCGGCGGTGTACCCGCGCGAGACCCCGGGCGGCTGGCAGCTCATCGGCACCACCGACCTGACCATGTGGGATACCGGCCGCGACCCGCCCGCGCTGGTACACGCCGGCGCCCGGGTGCGGTTCGTCGATGTGGACGCCGTGCCGTGATCGTGATCGAGCAGGTCGGACCGTCGGCCACCGTCCAGGATCTGGGGCGCCCGGGCTGGTTCGGTTCCGGAGTCGGCCCCGCCGGAGCGGCGGACCGCGGCGCCCTGCGACTGGCGAACCGCCTGGTGGGAAACCCGCAGGGGGCGGCCGGGATCGAGGTCCTGCTGGGCGGATTGACGCTGCGCGCCGAAAGCCCGCTGCTGGTGGCGGTCACCGGCGCCCCGGCGCCGGCCACCGTCGACGGGACCCCGGTGGGGCATGCGAGCGTGCTGCATCTCGAACCCGGCCGGCGCCTGCGGCTCGGTTTCACCCGGACCGGGCTGCGTAGCTATATCGGGGTACGCGGGGGTCTGGACATCGCACCGGTCCTGGGTTCGCGCAGCTACGACACGCTGTCCGGTATCGGCCCGCCACCCCTGCGCGGCGGGGAATCCGTCCCCATCGGTCCACCACTGGGCGAGTGGCCGAATATCGAGCAGGCACCGCAGCCCCCACCACCCGGAACGCTGGAGATCCACGCACTGCCCGGACCACGTGACGACTGGTTCACCGACCCGTCCGCCCTGTTCACCGGGTGCTGGACGGTGAGCGCCGATACCGACCGCATCGGCGCGCGCCTGGACCGGGCCGATGGACCTCCGCTGCAACGGATCTCGGCCGACGAACTCGCCACCGAGGGTATGGCGCTCGGATCGGTGCAGGTCCCGCCCAGTGGGCAACCGGTGGTCTTCCTCGCCGACCATCCCATCACCGGCGGCTATCCGGTGATCGCGGTGGTCGCCGACGCCGATATCGACCGGATGGCGCAGGCCCGTCCCGGTCAGCTGATCCGGTTCCGCCGTACGACGGGGCCCCGCTGAATCCGCGCGTCCGTATCCGTCACGAGGTGGGCGCCCCGCCCGGCGGCGTCAGCTGGGCGTGCAGGAGATAGACGTTGTAGGAATCCCAGGACGACAGCGTGAAATACAGGTCCCGCGAGGTGGACCACGGGTGGAGGAAACCCCCGTAGCCCTTGGGGTAGTCGGCGGTCGATACGAGCTGGACCGGTTCGGTCCAGGTTCCCTGTGGATCGGCGGCGGTCCGCAGGACGATCGCGCCACGCGCGGAATCCAGATAACTCATCTGCCACTGCCCGGTCTCCGGATCGACCCGTACCGACAGTTCGCTGGCGATACCCGCCACCAGAGGTGTCGCCAGATTCTCCGCCGCGGGCGCCCAGGTGCCGCCCACCCAGTACTGATACGCCGTTTTGTTCAGTACCTCGTCCTTCGGGACCCGGGCCAGACCGATCACGCCCACCCGGCCGTTCGGTGTACCGAACATATAGACGTGATCCCCGTGCGGCACCATGGCCGCCACCTGGAACCGCCCGAGCCCGAACAGGTTCTCCCACCGGGCGTGCTGGTCCTTCACCCAGGTACTGCCGTTGTCGTCGGAGTAGGCGATACCGCCGAAATTGGTCAACCACATACCGGGTATCCGGCTCCACCTGTTCACCGACATGAAGCTGAGGTACTGCCGGCCGTCCAGCGCGAAACCGGATGTCGGGATGGTGGTGGTCTCCCAGTTCTTGATCTTGCGACTACCGAGCAGTTCGGCGGCATGACAGCGACTGTCCTGGACCATCGTGTCCAGGGACAGTCCGTCGGAGAGATCGCGATCGGTGCTGTAACCCAGCACATTGCTGCGCCAGTCGTCGTCGGGACCGCCCACGCCGCCGGCCGACCAGCCCTTGCCGAAGGTGTCACCGAAGACCACCGCGACCTCACCCGGTTTCGTCTCCCACATCAACCCCAGATCGGTGCCGTCGACCTGCCAGCGCATATCGGTCCGGTTCGGCGAACCGTGCCCGGTGAGCTGCTCGACCAGCCGCACCGATTCGACCCGCGGGGGCGCGACCGGGGGCGCGACCGGACCGGGCTCGGCCGGATGCACCACCTGCGGCGGCGCCGGTTGCGCGGGAACTCCCTCGCCGCCGGGCACGGGGTAGGGGATGGGTTCGATCTCTGGATTGATCCGGATCTCGGGCAGTCGCCACGGAACACCGGAACCGGATCCACTGCCCGCCCCGCTACCACCCGCCGAACCGCTGTCCGGAGCTTCGGGAGTCGGCGGTCCTCCGGGTTCCGGGGCCGGTTCCGGGGGTTTCGGTGTGTCACGGATATCGGGACACGGATTCCGACAGGGGTCGGCGGGTAGCGGTTCCGGCGTGATCCGCGTGTTGTCGGGCGGCGGATCGGGCACCGGTACCGGTTGCAGTTGCGGCACCGGTACCGGGATATCGATCCGCGGGGGGATCTGCAGCGGCGGCGCGGGCGGCGCCGACGGATCGGGTTCCCGGGCCAGCGGGTCGAAACCGGTTTCGCCACAGGCGTTCACCGGTGGCGGAGCCCACGGGAACGGTGCGGAACGAGCAGGTACCGGGACGACGACGTACCCCGCGAGTACCAATCCGAGGAAGACCAGCCCGATACGACCGGGCCGGGTATCCGGCACGACCCCGGACACAACTTTTCGCGATCTTGCGTCGAGTCCCATTGCCGGAACGAACCTACCCGAACTCGACGGCATTCGGGCTCATTGAGCGAGGCCGGGTCTATCGCTGGGCCCGGACACCGGAAGTGACCTGAACGACTTCGCACGGTCGCGGGCCGGTCGGCCCAGTAGGCTGGCAGCTGATCATGACCGCCTACCCCGATCCGCGATCGGCTTCCCCGCTCTCCGCACTGCGGGCCGTCGACCTCGGCAGACGACTGTTCGAGCAGACCGGGCTGGAACAGTGGATCGGCTATACCACCGCCTGGATGGAACCGATGGCCGATCTCGGGGCCGGAACCGTCACCGCGCTGCTACCGGACACGCTGCTCACCGTGCTGAGCGAAGGAATTCTGAGCCGGTTCGGCGGTCAGGAGATCAGCGCGACACTGCTCGGCCATCGGCTGACCGGCACCCTGGACACGCTGAAGGTGCGCCGGCGCGGCGCGCATTTCCAGACCAAGGCCGTCCTGCGGGAACTGCGCTGGGACGAACGGTCCATCGACGAGGTCACCGTCGTCTCGCACGAGGTGCGACTGGTCCCCGGCGTGCCCACCCGGGTCCGCACCGGCCGGATCGATATCGAAGGCACGGTCGGCCTGGACACAGTGGTGGACTGGCTCGCCGACCGGCAGCGGGAATGGGAACTGTCGGTCACCGAATCGGGTCTCATCCGGACGGCGCATCGGCGCAAACGCATCACCGCCGAACTCGACGCCTCGGTGACCGACGATGTGCTGCGCCTCGCGGTCCGTCGCGCCACCTGGGCCGGCCTGCCGGTACCCCGGCGATGGCGCACCATGGACCCCATCCCGATGGGGGAGTTGCCCCGGGGCGCCCGGGTGCGGTGGGCTGTGCGGGACGGCGCGCTGGTGCGGTTCCGGATCGAACTGGCACCGCTGCGCGCGTCGTTCGACCTGGCTCAGATCCGTTCGGCGATCGTGGCCGGAACCACGCTCATCGTATTCTGACCGGCCGGTTCATTTCTGGGTCTGCCACCACTGTTCGAGTGCCCGCTCGGCTTCGTCCCGGGTGAGCGGACCGTGATCGAGACGCAGCTCTTTCAGATATCGCCATGCCCGGCCGACCTCCGGCCCCGGCGGCAGCCCCAGCAGTTCCATGATCGCGTTGCCGTCCAGATCCGGCCGCACCCGGGCGAGATCCTCCTGCTCCTGCAATCGCGCGATCCGTACCTCGAGATCGTCGTAGGTGGACCGCAGGGCAGCCGCCCGGCGCTTGTTCCGGGTGGTGCAGTCGGCCCGGACGAGCTTGTGCAGGCGGGGTAACAGTTCTCCGGCATCGGTGACATAGCGGCGGACGGCGGAATCGGTCCACTGGCCCTTGCCGTAGCCGTGGAATCGCAGATGCAGGAACACCAGGCGGGCGACATCCTCGGTGAACTGCTTCGGATACTTCAGCGCGCGCATCCGCTTGCGCACCATCTTGGCACCCACCACCTCGTGGTGATGGAAGCTCACCCCGCCGCCGGGCTCGTTACGCTTGGTATCGGGTTTACCGATGTCGTGCAGCAGAGCGGCCCAGCGCAGCACCAGGTCGGGATCGCCCTCTTCTTGGTCGATCGCCTGATCCAGCACCGTCAGCGAATGCCAGTAGACGTCTTTGTGCTGGTGATGCTCGTCGATCTCCAGTTTCATCTCCGGCACCTCGGGCAGCACCCGCTGGGCCAGACCCGTTTCACACATCATGTTGATGCCGTCGATCGGATGCGCTCCGCCGATCAGTTTGTCCAGCTCGGTCCGCACCCGCTCCGCAGTGATCCGATCGATCTCCGGCGCCATCTCGGCGATCGCGTCCCGGACCCGAGGGTGGGCGTCGAAACCGAGCTGCGAGACGAAACGAGCCGCTCGCAGCATCCGGAGCGGGTCGTCGTCGAAGGAGTCCTCCGGAGCGGCGGGTGTATCCAGGACCCCCTCCAGCAGCGCCGCCATACCGTCCAGCGGGTCCACGAATTCCAGCGATCCGTCCACCGCGATCCGCACGGCCATCGCGTTCACCGTGAAATCCCGCCGGACCAGATCACCCTCCAAGGTGTCACCGAAGCTGACCTGCGGATTGCGCGAAACCCGGTCGTAGGTATCGCTACGGAATGTGGTGATCTCCAGTTGCTGCCCGTTCTTGGCGGCGCTCACCGTCCCGAACGCCAGCCCTCCGGTGTCCCACAGCTGATCGGCCCAGCCGCGCAGTATCTCCTGCACCTGCTCCGGTCGCGCGTCGGTGGTGAAGTCCAGATCGGTCCCGAGCCGCCCCAGCACAGCGTCGCGCACACTGCCGCCCACCAGATAGAGCTGGAACCCGCGCGCGGCGAACATCTCTCCCAGCGGAGTGAGCACATCGGAGAGCCGACCCAGGGTAATAGCGGCCGCCGCGAGTAAACGGGTACGGCGATCCTGCACAACGTCGTCGGACTCGGTCGAAACCACAGCAGAACCTTACTGTGCTTATTTGCGCGCCTTCGGCGCGCGGGGTCGAGGCTGTGTTTTTTGGCGCCGCCTTCGGCGGCGCGGGGTCGAGGCCCCCTGGTGTCCCGCCGTTCAGGCCTCGAGACTCGCGCCTTCGGCGCATGCGCTTCGAGGCCTGAAC
>NZ_JBSGIP010000028.1:0-75845 GCF_053605105.1 Nocardia sp. NPDC003963 | reverse complement strand
GTTCACCTCCATGGGGGTGGGGCCCGCACCGGTTCTGGAGCGACAGAGCGAAGGAGCGCAGCGACTGAGCGCCGGAGTGAAGAACCGGGGTTGATAGGGCCCCGCCCACGCGGCGCCGGAGGCGGCGCCATCAACGCAGTACTTTGCGGCCGATGGCGTATTTGTGGACTTCGGTGGGGCCGTCGTAGAGGCGGAAGGGGCGCATATCGCGGAAGATCATCTCGACCACCGTTTCGTCACTGACGCCTATACCGCCCAGGATCTGGACGCAGCGGTCGGCGACCTTGAACAGTTCCTCGGAGACGAACGATTTGGCCATCGAGCTCTCGTGACGGGCCTTCTCACCGTTGTCCATGAGCCAGCAGGCGTGCCAGATGGTCAGCCGGCACTGGTGCAGCGCGATCTCGTTGTCGGCGATCATGAACGAGACACCCTGGTGTTCGCCCAGCGTCTTACCGAAAGCGGTGCGGGTCTTGGCGTGGTCTACGGCGATGCTCTGGGCGCGTTCGGCAGCCCCCAGCCAGCGCATGCAGTGGGTGAGACGGGCGGGGGCGAGGCGCAGCTGGGCATAGCGCAGGGCCTGGCCGGCTTCGCCGAGCAGTGCCGATTTCGGGAGGGTGAGGTTGTCGAAGCGGACCACGCAGTGCCCGGCCACATAGTTGCGGTCCATCGTGTTCATGGTGCGTTCGATGACGATGCCCGGCTGGTCGCCGTGGGTGAGGAACAGGGTGGGGCCGGCCGGGAGGTGGGGGTTGTCGCCGAGCAGGGCCATGATGATCCAGGTTTTGGCGCCGTTGGCGCCGGTGATCAGCCATTTGCGGCCTTCGATGGTGAAGTTCTCGCCGTCGAAGGTGGCGGTGGTGGCGAGCTGGCCGGGGTCGGAGCCGGCGCCGTCGGGTTCGGTCATGGCGAATACCGAGCGCTGGTGGCCGTCGACGACCGGCCGCAGGTAGCGTTCGGTCTGGGCGGGGTCCGCGATCTTGGAGAGCAGGAACATATTGCCCTCGTCCGGGGCGGCGCAGTTCATGGCGACCGGGCCCAGGGTGGACCAGCCGGCGGCTTCGTAGAGCACGGCCTGTTCCACATGGGTGAGGCCGCGGCCGCCGAGTTCGGTGGGGGCCTGGATGGTCAGCAGTTTCTCGGCGCGGGCGAGTTCCACGAGTTCCTGGCGGAGCTCGTCGGTGGGGCCGTGCGAGGTGATCCGGGGGTCGCGTTCGTAGGGCACGATCTTGTCTGCGACGAATGCGCGGACCCGGTCACGTTCGGCGGCGAGTTCGGCTGGAATCGTGAAGTCGATCATGGGGTCACCTTCGTCCGGGGGCGTTGAGGACGAGCATACGAAACCCCGCCCCCCAGACTGAAGGCACCTGACCTCAGCTGCTCAGCGGACCCGCGCGACCTGGCGTTGCCGAGCACCGATCAGCCGGCAGACCAGGTAGATCACGAACGAGATCGTGGTGACGAAGGTGGAGACGGGCGCTCCCGGCGCCAGCGAGAGCAGGATGCCGCCGACGGCGGATATCTCCGCGAAGAGCACCGCCAGAACGGTCGCCCGGACCGGATCGGCGGTGAGCTGGGCGGCCGCGGCCGCCGGGGTGATCAGCAGTGCCAGCACCAGCAGGGCGCCGACGATCTGGACACCGAAGGCCGCGGTGATACCGAGCATCACCGCGAACAGGATGGACAGGGCCCGCACCGGCACGCCCCGGGCCACCGCGACCTCGGGATCGGTACTGGCGAACAGCAGCGGGCGGTAGACCACGGCCAGCACGGCGAGCACCGCGGCCGTGCAGGTGGCCAGCAGGGTGAGCCCGCCGAAGCCGACACTGACGACCTGGCCGGTGAGCAGCGAGAATTTCGACCCCGCGCGTTCGGGGCCGAGCCACAGGAACAGCACCGAGAGGCCGAGACCGAACGACAGCACCACCGCGATCACCGAATCGCGTTCCCGGGCCCGGGTACCGAGCACCCCGAACAGTACGGCGGCCACCACCGATCCGACTATCGCACCGAGACCGACACCCGCGCCGACCAGCAGCGCGGCCGCCGCACCCGTCAGCGAGAGTTCGCTGGTGCCGTGGACCGCGAACGACATCTGCCGGCTGATGATCAGCGGGCCGATGACGCCGGCCAGCAGTCCGAGCAGTGCCGCCGCGACAACGGCCTGCTGTACGAAGTCGTAGCCGAGCAGATGCACGGTGGTCTGCACATCGAAGATCTCGCCGAGCACATCGGAGAGTTTGTCCATCTATCCGTTCGCCTGTCCCGATCGCAGGGTGAGTTCGGCGGTGGTGTCGCCGGGGTGCGGGGTGCCCGGTTCACCGTGGCAGTGGGCACCGGCGGTGCCGAGCGCGTCCATCGTGTCACCGGTGCCGACCACGACCAGCCGCCCCCGTACCCGCAGCACATCGACCTCGGTCTGGTAGAGCTCCGAGAGCACCGCCGAGGTCATGACCTCGTCCGGAGTGCCGATCCGGAATTTACCGCCGACCAGATACAGCACCCGGTCCACCAGCGGCAGGATCGGGTTGATCTCGTGGGTGACGAACAGTACCGCGGTGCCGTGCCGGCGCCGGCGGGCATCGATGAGCCCGGATACCAGTTGCTGGCTGGCCAGGTCGAGGCTGAGCAGCGGTTCGTCGCAGAGCAGAACCGCCGGATCCCCGATGAGCGCCTGCGCCACCCGCAGCCGCTGCTGTTCCCCGCCGGACATGCTCTCCAGTGGAGCTTTCGCGAACTTCTCGGCCCCGACATCGGCGATCGCCGCGGCGACCTTGCGGCGGCGCTCGGCGCGCCCGCGTAGGCCCAGTCCCCAGCGATGCCCGTCGACCCCGAGACCGACCAGATCGGTACCGCGTAGCTGCACGCCCGCGTCGATGGTGCGCTGCTGCGGGATGTAGCCGATATCGGGATGACCGGCCCGGGGCGCGGCGCCGGCGATCCGGGCCGTACCCGAGCTCAGGGCCAGCTGGCCGAGGAGGACCCGGAGCAGCGAGGTCTTCCCGGAACCGTTGGGGCCGAGCACCGCGATGAACTCACCGCGTTCGACACTGAGGTTCAGCTCCCGCCACAGGACTCGGTCGCCGAACGCCAGGGTGGCCGATTCCAGCCGGACAGCCGGCTCCGGGGCGGCCGCGGCGCCGCCGTCGGCCGGTCGGGCCGCGGCGATGCCGTCAGCGGCCGGAGCGGCGCGGTGAGCCGCCGGAGCGATATCGCTCATTTCGATCCATCCGTTCGTCGCGCTCGATGCCGTCAGCCGATGGCGTCGGCCAGCGCCTGGGCGTTCTGCGTCTGCCACGTTACGAAATCCGTTCCGGGTGGCAGGGTTTCGGTCACCTCTACCACCGGGATACCGGCGGCGTCCGCGGCGTCCCGCAGATCCCGGCCGACCTTGTCCTCGGTCTGCACGTTGTAGACCAGGACCGCGACCTGTTTATCGGTGATCATGTCGCGGGTGGCGGCGACCGCCGCGGGCGAGGGATCGGTCTCCTGTTCGATCGCCTCCTGGTAGGCGCGGGGCGTCCGGTCGACGGTACCGGCATCCTGCAGCAGGTAGTACGCGAGCGGTTCGGTCTGCAGGACCGGGGTACCGGCGCGGTCCGCCGCGATCCGGTCGGTGGTCGCGCCCACCTGACCGAGCCGGTCGGCGAACTGTGCGGCCCGATCGGTGTAGCCCTGGGCGTGCGCGGGGTCGATCTCGGCGAGCTGGTCGCCGATCTGCTCGGCGACCAGCGCGACGGTCTCCATGTCGTACCAGACGTGTTCGTTCGAATCGTCGCGGATCGCCGCGTCCCGGGCCGCGACCGCTTCGACGGTGCGCTTATCGCGGCCCTCGATCGCCTTCGCGACGAATTCGTCGTAGTGGCCGCCGTTGTACACCACCAGATCGGCATCGCTGAGCTGCGCGGATTCCACGGCCGAGGTCTCGTGTGAATGTGGGTCGGCGGCGGGGTCGGAGATGATCGCGGTGACCTCGGCATCGGGTCCCGCGACAGTGCTCGCGATATCGGCCCAGACATTGGTCGAGGCGATCACCGAGGGTTTACCGGAATCGGCGCCGGATCCGCCGCAGGCGGTGAGTGCTGCCGCGGCCGCTACCCCCACGGCGGTGATCAGGGCGCTACGGACATAGTGAGGTGACACGGGAAATACCTACCAGGCTGCTAATGGAAATCGTTTCCGTTTTACTTTAGCAGCCTTGGTCCCGCGCCCCGAACCGACCGGCCAGTATCCGATCCCGGCATCAGGGGCCTCGACCCCGCGCGCGCCGGCGCGCCGAAAAAACGGCGGGCCGCACCCGCGACCCGCCGTCTCCGCTCGTGGAGCGATGAACCCTACTTCCCGAGCAATTGCGCGCACCGCAGCAGACCGAGATGGCTGTAGGCCTGCGGATGGTTACCCAGCGACCGTTCCGCCACCGGGTCGTATTCCTCGCTGAGCAGCCCGGTCGGTCCGGCCACATCCACCAGTTGCGCGAACAGCGCTTCCGCGTCGGAGCGTTTACCGATGAGCAGGTAGGCCTCCACCAGCCAGGCCGCGCACAGATGGAATCCGCCTTCGCCGCCGGGCAGGCCGTCGTCGTGGTGGTAGCGGTAGACCGTGGATCCACTGCGCAGTTCGGCTTCGGTGGCGACCACCGTCGCGGCGAACCGCTGATCGGTGGGGTCGATGAGGCCGCTGAGCCCGATGTGCAGCGTCGCCGCGTCCAGGTCGATGCCGTCGTAGGCGGCGGTGTAGGACTGGACCTCGTCGTTCCAGCCCTTGGCCTTGACCTCGGCCGCGATGGTATCCCGCAGCGGCGCCCAATCGGCGTCGACCGGCCGGTCGAACTTCTCCGCCAGCGTGAGCGCGCGGTCGATCGTGAGCCAGCCCATCACCTTGGAGTAGACGTGGTGGCGGGGGTTGCCGCGGATCTCCCAGATGCCGTGGTCGGGTTCGGTCCAGCGCCGCTGGACCGCCGAGACCATGGCGTGCACGAGTTCCCAGTCGGCGTCGGGCAGTACCTTGCGCGGATCGGTGGTGCCCTGTTTCTCCCGGGCGTGGGCCAGGCTGGTGATGAGGTCCACGATCGGGCCGAATACATCCAGCTGGACCTGCATATTCGCCGCGTTGCCCACACGTACGGGGCGGGAACCCGCATAGCCGGGCAGCTGGTCGATCACCGCTTCCGGCGGCAGGGTTTCGCCGTAGATGGTGTACAGCGGGTGCAGGCGTTCGGGGCCCGGCAGCGTTTCCAGCACCCGGTGTACCCATTCCAGATACTGCTCGGCCTCACCCAACGACCCCAGCGAGACCAGGGCGCTGGCGGTGAGTGCGGCGTCGCGCAGCCAGCAGTAGCGGTAGTCCCAGTTGCGGACGCCGCCGATATCTTCGGGCAGTGAGGTGGTGGCCGCGGCCAGGATCGATCCCGACGGCGCGTGCACCAGACCGCGCAGGGTGAGCGCGGACCGTTTCATCAGATCGGGTTTGAGGGCGGGCAGGTCCAGGCCGAGGGCCCATTCCGACCAGTACAGTTCGGCGATCCGCCGCCGCTCGGCCTCGCCGGTCGCGGCGGGGGCCAGATCGTGTGTGCCGCACCGCAGTTCCAGAATGATCGGGCCGTCGGACGGGTCCACGACGGCAGTGGCCGAATCATGGGTGCCGTCGCTGTGGATCTGCCACTGGACGCCGGGCGCACGCAGGACGACCGGGTCGTTGGTACCCCAGACGCGCAGTCCTTCGGCCTCCACCTGGATCGATACCGGGACCTGCCCGAATTCCGGACGCGGCGCGAAGGTGATCTCGGCGGGTGCCGAACCGGTGATCACCCGGGTGAGATCGGTGCGATCGGGGTCGACATCATGCGGAAGATAGTCGGTGACCTGCAGTTTTGCCCAGCGGGTTTCGACGGTCATGGTGCCGTCGACGTATCGCTGGGACAGCGGCAGGCCCGGCCGCTGCGGTGCTACCGAGAAGTGCCCGGCGTCCATTCCGCCCAGCAGGTGGGCGAAGACGGCGGCCGAATCGGGCTCGGGATGGCAGAACCAGGTCACCGTGGCATCGGGGGTGACCAGTGCGACCGAACGCGGGCTGGCCAGCATGGTCAGCCGTTCGATCCGGGGTGCGCTGGCACCGGCCAGCCAGGTGCGGCGTTCTTCGAGCAGGAAGGCCAGTGCGTGCGAGACCGCCTCGGTGCTGTCGACCCGGTATTTGGCGAGCGATTCGCCCTCGCCGACCTTGATACCGATATCGGGGCCGGCCAGCGCGCGGAACGCCTTCTCGTCGGTGACGTCGTCGCCGAAGAACACCGCCGCCGATGCGCTCTCCTGGTGACGGACCGTGCTGAGGGCCGAACCCTTGTCGGTGGGTACCACGGCGAGCTCGATCACGGCCTTACCCTCGGTGACCTGCACGCCCACCCAGCAGGCCGGCCCCTGACGGGCCTGGCTCAGGGCTTGGCGGCCGATTTCGGGGGCGGCATTGCGCACATGGAGCGCGACGCTGGCGGGTTTGGTCTCCACCGAGACGCCGGGATGCTCCGCGGCGATCTTGTTCAAGGCGGCCACCACTTCGCGTAGCAACTGCCTGGCATCGCTGTCGATGGCGTGCACGAAGCCCACATCGAACTCCGAGCCGTGGCTACCGATCAATTGCACTTCGACCGGCAGTCGCGACAGCGCGGCGAGATCACGCAGCGCTCTGCCGGATATGACGGCGGCCGTGGTGCCGGACAGTCCGGCCAACGCGCGTAATGCCCGGACGGATTCTCCGTGCGGGTACGCCTTGGCCGGATCGGAAACGATGGGAGCGAGTGTCCCGTCGTAATCCGATGCGACGAGCAGTCGAGGCACGCGCGCGACCGTCGACAGTGCTCGGCGGAGTTCCAGTGGCAGATCCTGTGCGCTCACACATCCAACCTATTGATCGGAGTTTTCGTTAAGAGGGGGCGCGCATGACAATACTGTGTCGCGTTCCCCGATCCGATTCGGCGGGAAGTGCGGGCGGCCGCCCCCGGCGCGAGGTGTCGCCGATCGTCCGGTCGTCGGTGGTGCAGGTGCTGGCCGGGACGGAATTCCGGTTCCGGCCGCACCGGCAGCCATGGCGGATTGTGAGGTTTTTCCGGCTCTGTGGACACCCCGGCGAATGCTCGGATATCGCCGGGGCCCACCGGAATCGAGAGGGGCCGGGCGCGACGCCGGACAGTGGCTGCCGACGGCCGCGCCGCGAGGGTCTCAGGCGCGCTGGCCGAGCAGGAGGTCGACGGTCAGTTCGAGCCGTTCGGAGACATCGGTCGCGGACGCGCGGCGGGTGAGCCAGGCGACCAGATTCGACAGCCACACATCGCTGATGACGCGAGCGATGGCGAGCTGGCGGTCGGTGGGTTCGCCGTCGTTCATGGCCCGGGCGAACACCCGGTCCATAACCTTGCCGACCCGGTCGACCTCGGCGGCCGCCGAGGCGTCGGCGAACATGAACGCGCGGGTCATGGCCTCGGTGAGCAGGGGGTCGCGCTGCATCATCCGGGTGATCTGGGAGAGCAGTGTGTGCATCCGCTCCTCCGGTGACTGACCGGCCAGCGGTTTGCGTTTGCCCTCGAACTGCTCGAATTCCCGGGCCAGCGCCGAGACCAGCAGGTGCACCTTGGACGGGAAGTACCGGTACAGGGTGCCCACCGCGACATCGGCTCGTTCGGCCACGGCACGCATCTGCACCGCGTCGTAGCCGCCCTTGGAGGCGAGCGCGAGGGTGGCGTCCAGGATGCGCTTACGGCGTTCGCGTTGTGCCGACGAGCTCAGTTCGTCCTCCCGCAGCGTGGTGACGGGGGCGGCGGCTGCCGCGCCCGAATCGCCGGGCTGGGAACGGGAGGGGCTGGCCATGGAGTGGACTTCCTTTCCGTGACGCCTCGCGGACGTCAGCGCGTGAAGCGGTGCGGTGGGCGCTTCTCTTGACTTCCGCCCGCCGAGGATATTAGAACATGTTCTAGGTGTGGGAGTCACGCCGGAAAGGCGGTATGGACTGTGACCATCGCCACCACTGACGAGCATAAAGCCGTCCAACAGTCGATGAGCGGCTGGGCTGCGGCGGCGCAACCGATTGCAACAATGCGCGCCGACACGACCGACTTCTGGCGCACCTACTGGGCAACGCTGACCGATCTCGGAATCTTCCGGGTGGCGGTGGCCGAGGACGCCGGGGGCGCGGGCGGATCGGTCTCCGATCTGGCCGTATTCATCGAACAGGCAGCGCACGATATGGTCGGCGGCCCGCTGCTGACCAGTGCGGTCGCCGGGCTGGTGACGGCCGGCCGGCTGCCGGAGGAGCAGCCCTGCGGGATCGCGCTCGATACGGTCGCCGGCGACGGGGCCACGTCCGGTAACGGGCCCGCGGCGCTCGACAGCGCCGGATTGCTGAGCGGCAGCTGGGAATCGGTGCTCGGCGCCGCGTCCGGGACGGCGGTACTGCTGCCGGTGGACACCGCGGAGGGCCGGCGCTGGTGCCTGCTGGGTCCGGATACCCCCGGACTGCAGCTCGAGGCCCTGGAACCCCTCGATCCGACGACCCCGCTCGCCCGGGTCCGCTGTACCGGGGCGCGGGTCGACCCGGACGCGGTCTTCGCGCCCGAGTACGCGGTGGAAGACCTGCTGGTCGCGCTGTTCGTGGCCGAGCTGGCGGGCGTTACGGGCTGGTGCCTGACCACCGCGGTGGAATACGCGAAGGTGCGCGAGCAGTTCGGGCGCCGGATCGGCTCGTTCCAGGCGGTCAAGCACATCTGCGCGTGGATGCTCTGCCGTACCGAACTCATCCGGTCGGTCGCCGCAGACGCCGCCGCCGCGGTGGATTCCGGCGGTGGCGAACTGCCGATCGCGGCCGCGATCGCCGCGACCATCAGTCTGGACGCCGCGGTGGAAACCGCGAAGGACTGTATCCAGGTGCTCGGCGGAATCGGCTTCACCTGGGAACACGACGCGCACCTGTACCTGCGCCGGGCGACGGCACTGCGCCAGCTGCTCGGCGGCGGTGCGTACTGGCGGGCCCGCGTCACCGAACTGACCCGGGCCGGTAAGCGTCGCACCACCGGGGCCGACCGGGTGTTCGCCGACGCCGCCCTGGTGGGCGGTGAGTCCGATACCGAGACCGTCACCGACGAACTCGCCGCCGAGGTGGCCCGGGTGGCCGCGCTGCCGGCCGATGAACAGCGCGGCGCGCTGGCCGACGCGGGGCTGATCATGCCGCACTGGCCCGCGCCCTACGGTCGCGGCGCCGATCCGATGACCGGGCTGGTGATCTCGGAGGAGCTGCGCCGGGCCGGGCTGACCGTCCCCGATCTCACGATCGGCGGCTGGGCGGTGCCGACCCTGCTGCAGCACGGCGCGCCCGAACAGATCGAACGCTTCGCCTGGCCGACCCTGCGCGGCGAGGTGGTGTGGTGCCAGTTGTTCAGCGAACCCGGTGCCGGTTCGGATCTGGCGGCACTGCGCACCACGGCCGAACGCACCGAGGGCGGCTGGATACTCAACGGCCAGAAGGTGTGGACCTCGCTGGCGAAGGAAGCGAACTGGGCGATCTGCCTGGCCCGCACCGACGCGAGCGCGCCCAAACACAAGGGCATCAGCTATTTCCTGGTCGATATGCGCAGTGCCGGGATCGATATCCGGCCGCTGGTGCAGATCACCGGTGAGGCCCGGTTCAGCGAGGTCTTCCTGGACGGGGTCTTCGTACCCGACGACTGTGTGGTCGGTGCGCTGGGCAACGGCTGGAAGATAGCCCGTTCGACGCTGTCGGCCGAACGGGTAGCCATGAGCGGTAACGGCATCGGCCCGGCGCTCGAGGAACTGATCGCCAAACTCCCGGCGACCGGCCGCGGTTCGGAATTGCTCAACGATCGGCTGGGCGGTTTCGTCGCCGATGCCGTCGCCGGGCTGTTGCTGGAACAGCGCGCGGCGATCCGGATCCTGGCCGGCGCCGACCCCGGTGCGCAGAGCAGTGTGCGCAAACTCGTGGGTGTGCGGCATCGGCAGGCGGTGGCCGAGTTCGCCGTCGAGGCGGCCGGTCCGGCCGGCGCGCGCACGACCGAGGACACCTCGGAATTCCTGCTCACCCGCTGTCTGTCGATCGCGGGTGGAACCGAGCAGATCCTGTTGACCGTGGCAGCCGAGCGGATTCTCGGACTGCCCCGCGACGCGGGTTAATTTCTGCGACGACTGGAGAGCGAAACGTGGACTTCACCCGAGACGAGGCTCAAGAGGCGGTGGCCGAGGTCGTCGTCGGACTGCTGGAGCGAGAGGCGGCGCGCGATGCCGGACTCTGGCCCGCACTGACGGCCAGCGGTCTGCTGTCGGTGGCGCTACCGGAGCAGTACGGCGGCGACGATATGGGTATCGACGCCGTATCGGTCCTGCTGACCGAGCTGGCCACCGATGCCGTCGCCGCCCCGGCGCTACCGACCCTGGGCTTCGGTGTGCTGCCCCTGCTGGGCGCGGTACCCGAGGCGGTGGCCGCGGAGGTCTTCCCGGCGGTGGCCGAGGGCGCGGTGCTCACGGCCGCCATCAGCGAACCCGGGGCGCCGCTGACCACCGAACCCACCACCAAAGCCGAGGTGATCGGCGACGACGTGCGTATCACCGGGTACAAAGTGGCCGTACCGTGCGCTGATCAGGCGCGCTGGCTGTTGGTGACCACCGATTCCGGCGTGGCCCTGGTCGATTCGAGCGCTCCGGGGCTCTCGCTGCACCCGTCGTCGATCTCCGGAGAACTCGCCGAATTCTCGGTGGAACTCGACGGAGTCGTGGTGCCCGCCGATCGGTTGCTGCCGGACGCGGGCCCGCGGCTGCACCGGTTCGTGCTCGCCGCCATCGGCGCGGCGGCCGACGGATTGCTGTCGGGTGCGGTGAAATTGACCGCCGCCCATGTGGGAACGCGGCACCAGTTCAACCGGCCGCTCGCCGAGTTCCAGGCGGTGGCCCAGCAGATCGCCGACCTCTATGTGGTGTCCCGTACGCTGCATGTGGCCGCGGTCTCTGCCAATTGGGCTCTCGGACAGGACGATTCGAATCCCGAGCGGCAGCAGCGCATCGACGACGATCTGAACGTGCTCGCCTACACTGTGGCCGCGGAGCTTCCGCGCGCCATGCAGAAATGTCATCACCTGCACGGCGGTATCGGAGTGGATGTCACGCACTCCATGCACCGCTACTACTCACAGTCCAAGGACCTCGCCCGTTGGCTGGGCGGCGCCGCGTTGCGGCTCGAACGATTGGGGGCAGGGTGTTCATCGATCTGACCAGCGAACAACGCAAACTACGCGACGACCTGCGCGCCTACTTCGCCGATCTCGTCACCCCGGAAGAGGCCGCCGCGATGCAGGTCAACCGGCACGGCGACGCCTACCGCGAGGTCGTGCGCCGGATGGGCCGGGACGGCTGGCTGGGTGTCGGCTGGCCCAAGGAGTACGGCGGCCAGGGTTTCGGCCCCGTCGAACAGCAGATCTTCTACAACGAGGCATCCCGGGCCGATGTCCCGCTGCCACTGGTCACACTGCTGACCGTCGGCCCGACCCTGCAGCGGTACGGCACGCAGGAGCAGAAGGAGAAGTTCCTGCCCGGGATCCTCTCCGGCGATATCCATTTCGCCATCGGCTACTCCGAACCGGAGGCCGGGACCGATCTGGCGGCCCTGCGCACCAGTGCCACCAGGGACGATTCGGGTGATTGGATCGTCAACGGCCAGAAGATCTTCACCACCGGCGCGCACGAGGCCGACTACGTCTGGCTCGCCTGCCGCACCGGGCCGGTGGCCGACCGGCACCGCGCGATCACCATCCTGATCGCGGATACGAAGGATCCGGGCTATTCCTGGACGCCGATCATCACCGCCGACGGTGCCCACCACACCAACGCCACCTATTTCGACAGCGTCAAGGTTCCGGCGAACATGCTGGTCGGCGAGGAGAACAAGGGCTGGCGCCTGATCACCACCCAGCTCAACCACGAGCGGGTGAGCCTGGGACCGTCGGGCAAGATCGAACAGCTCTACGACAAGGTCCGTGATTGGGCCCGCCCACGCGGGGTGCTCGACCACCCCGACGCCCGACTGTCGCTCGGCCGCATCCACGCCATGACCCGGCTCAACGAGCTGCTGAACTGGCAGGTGGCGGCCACCGCCGACGCTCCGGACCAGGATCCCGCGCAGGTCATCGCGGACGCTTCGGCGACCAAGATCTTCTCCACCGAATCGCTACAGGAAGCGGGCCGGTTGGCCGAGGAGGTCGTCGGCCGCTTCGGCGACCCGGCCGAACCCGCCACGGCCGAGCTGCTGACCTGGCTCGACCGGCGGACCAAGCAGAACGTGGTGGTGACCTTCGGCGGCGGTGTGAACGAAGTGATGCGCGAACTGGTCGCCTCCGCGGGCCTGAAGCTGCCGCGAGTACCGCGCTGATGCGATGTGTGGCCGGTCGTCCAGAAGTCGGAGGCTGTCGAGCACGGACAGTGCCGTGAGCCCACTGCTGGCCACGGTGCACCTCCGCACGAGCTGTCCGTCCACTCCGGATGGTCGGCTCCTGCGGTCGGGCCCGCCCCGGTTCTGGAGCGTGGGAGCCAGGCAGTGCAGCAATTCAGTGTGCGCCGGCGGCTGTCTGCCGATCGACGACGGTCGGCAGGTCACCCAGGTGATCGGGCTGCACGCACACACGTACCTTTCGTCCACTCCGGATGGTCCACCTCGGTGGGTGGGGCCCGCCCCGGTTCTGGAGCGACGAAGCGAAGGAGCGCAGCGATTCAGTGTGCGCCGGTGGTCGTCTGCCGATCGACGACAGACGACGGTCGGGAGGTCACCCAGGTGATCGGGCTGCACATACACACGCACTTTTCGTCTACTCCGGATGGTCGGCTGCTGTGGTCGGGGCCCGCCCCGGTTCTGGAGCGACGGAGCGAAGGAGCGAAGCGACTGAGCGTAGGAGTGAAGAACCGGGGTTAATAGGGCCCCGACCCCGCGGCGCCGAAGGCGACGCCAAAATTAAGGAGCAGTGCGTGCCGGACACAAGTACTCCGGAAGCGATCATCGCCGCCGCGGAGCAGATCAGGGCGGCCGGCGCCAGCGCGCCGCGGCCCGGCCGCGATCCGGTGAACCAGCCGATGATCAACAACTGGGTGGAGGCGCTGGGCGATACGAACCCGGTCTACGTCGACGAGGCCGCCGCGAAGGCCGCCGGGTTCGAGGGGATCGTGGCCCCGCCCGCCATGGCCCAGGTGTGGACCATGCTGGGGCTGGGTGGGAAACGTCCGTCCGACGACCCCATGGAGGCCACCAACGCGCTGCTCGATTCCGCCGGGTACACCTCGGTGGTCGGCACCAACTGCGAGCAGATCTACCACCGTTATGTGCGGCCCGGTGAAGAGGTGAGCATCACCAGCGCGCTGGACAGTATCAAGGGCCCGAAACGGACCGGGCTGGGTGAGGGGTTCTTCCTGACCTACCGCACCAGCTGGTACGTCGGCGACGAACTCGTCACCGAGATGCTGTTCCGCATCCTGAAGTTCGCGCCCGGTACCGGTGCCGCACCGAAGGCCGCGCCCGCGGATCGGGTGCGGCCGCTGGTTTCGCACGACACCGAATTCTTCTGGGAGGGCACGAAAGCCGGGGAGTTGCGGATCCAGCAGCTTCCCGACGGCACGTTGCGCCATCCGCCGATTCCGGCCATCTGGCAGGACAAGTCCGAACCGGTCGCCTATGTGGTGTCCGCCGGGAAGGGCACGGTTTTCAGTTACGTCGTGCACCACGCGCCCAAGGTGCCCGGACGCGATCTGCCGTTCGTGGTCGCGCTGGTGGAACTCGAGGAAGGGGTGCGGATGCTGGGCGAACTGCGCGGTATCGCGCCCGAAGAGGTCGAGGTGGGGCTGGCGGTGGTCGCCGGTTTCGAGAAACTCGACGACGATACGGTGCTGCCGTTCTGGAAGGTGTCCGCATGACCGCCACATTCGATCCGGCCGCGGTCCGGGTCGGGACCGAACTGCCCGAACTGTCGATCCACGCCGACCCGACGTTCGTCATCAGTACCGCCCTGGCGACCCGGGATTTCCAGGATGTGCACCACGACCGGGACAAGGCGATCGAGCGCGGTTCGAAGGATATCTTCGTCAATATCCTCACCGATACGGGTCTGGTGCAGCGTTTCGTCACCGACTGGTCGGGGCCGGGCACCGTGCTGAAATCCATCTCCCTGCGCCTCGGCGTGCCGCTGTACGCCTACGACACCCTGACCCTCACCGGCAAGGTCGTCGAACTCGACGGTGCGGATGTCCGGCTGGAGGTCGTCGGCAAGGACAGCCTGGGCGATCACATCGTCGCGACGGTGGTCGCCACCGTCCCGGGTGCCGGGGGCGGGGCGTGAGCACCTGGAACGCCCGGTTCCATCCAGCCCGCGGAATGAGGCTCGTATGACTACTTCTGAACATCCCCTGTCCGGCCGGGCCGCCATCGCGGGTATCGGCGCCACCGATTTCTCCAAGGAGTCCGGCCGCAGTGAGTTGCGGCTGGCCGCCGAGGCCGTGACCGCGGCCCTGGCCGATGCCGGGCTCACCCCGGCCGATGTGGACGGTCTGACAACCTTCACGATGGATACCAATCTGCAGGTCGCGGTGGCGCGGGCGGTCGGTATTCCGCAGCTCAAATTCTTCAGCCATATCGGTTACGGCGGTGGCGCGGCCTGCGCCACGGTGCAGCAGGCCGCCATGGCCGTGGCGACCGGGGTCGCCGATGTGGTGGTGGCGTATCGGGCCTTCAACGAACGGTCGGTCTCGCGGTTCGGTCAGTTCTCCAGTTCGCTGGCCGCCGCTCCCACCTCCTCGGGTATCGACGCCGGTTGGTCCTATCCACACGGGCTGGGCACGCCCGCCGCGCAGGTGGCGATGGTCGCCCGGCGGTACATGCATGTCTACGGCGCGACCTCCGCGGATTTCGGCCGGGTCGCGGTGGCCGATCGCAAACACGCGGCGGTGAACCCGAACGCCTTCTTCTACAACAAGCCGATAACCCTGGAAGACCACCAGAACTCGCGCTGGATCGCCGAACCGCTGCATCTGCTGGATTGCTGTCAGGAGTCCGACGGCGGTGTGGCGATCGTGGTGACCAGTGTGGAGCGGGCGCGCGATCTGCCGAATCCGGCGGCCGTGATCACCGCCGCGGCCCAGGGCAGCGGCGCCGACCAGTACGTCATGACCAGCTATTACCGGGACGCGCTGACCGGACTTCCGGAAATGGGCCTGGTGGGTGACCAGTTGTGGGCGCAGAGCGGATTGCGGCCCGCCGATATGCAGGCCGCGATTCTCTATGACCACTTCACCCCGTTCGTCCTCATGCAGTTGGAGGAACTCGGATTCTGCCCGCGCGGTGAAGCCAGGGATTTCATCGCCGACGGCGCTATCGAAATCGGCGGAAAACTACCGATCAATACCCATGGCGGTCAGCTGGGTGAGGCATACATCCACGGCATGAACGGTATCGCCGAAGCCGTCCGCCAGCTGCGCGGAACCTCGGTGAATCAAGTCGACGATATGGAAAATGTGCTGGTCACCGCGGGTACGGGTGTGCCGACCTCGGGTCTGGTGCTGAGCGCGGACCGGTCCGCGTAGCCGAATCGCCGCCGGTTGACCTGTCAACCGCGATAGACAGCCGCCGCACCGCGGCCGGGCGACCGGTCGCGGCGCGGTGCCGGTTCGATGCCCGAGCTGAACAGGTGGAAACGGACATCGGTAACCGGTCGCCGTGCCCCGACGCGGTTGTGAGTATTCACAGTCGGGAACAAGATATAACTGTCGATCGATCAATGGGCAGTAGGTTTGCCGCCGAGGGGTTGATAAAGGTGGAAAACTCGTCATTTCATATTGCCGATTCGCTACCGAACCGGCCGTCCGGCATGTAAACATGTGGCTGTTCTTGGCAGTGAGCAGGTTCGAGGTATCGGGTTGGCCGGGTCGCGGGCGCTGATCGCGCGCATTGTTGCGGTGTTCGCGCTGTTGTTCTGCGCTGTCATCGCCCTGCGCGGACATATTCCGGGGATGTCGGAGAGCGGTGATTCGGCGGGCGGCACACCCTCGGCGCTCACCGTCGCGCTGATGCCGGTCCTGCTCGCCGTCTCGATCGTGGTGCTGCTGGCCGGGGTGATCGCCAGCCAGCACCGGCTCGGCCTGGCCATGCCCGATCTCGATTCCGACGAGACCGAATCGCATTGGCGGCTGGGTCGCTTCGGATTGGTCGTGCTGTTCCTGCTGGCGGTCGTCGGCGTACTCGCGGCCGTTGTCTTCGCCGTCTACTTCATCGGAATCCAGCGCGTCGCCGAGCCGGCTCCGGCCGCGCCGCCCGGTACTCCCGCCCCGCAGCATCCGGCCGTACCGCCCGGTACCGAGCAGGACCAGCCGGTCCTCACCGGAACCGGGCTCATCCTCGCGACCGCCGCCGCGGGCACACTGGTCGCGGTCGCGGTGACCGGGCTGGCCGTCGTCACGGTCAACACCCAGCGCCGCGAACGTCCGGAGGCCCCCGACGACGCCGAGGCCGCGGGCGGGGAACCACCGGCCACCGATACCGATTCCCTGGTGAAGGCCGCCGAAATGGGCCTGGCCGCGATGAACGTACCGGGCCAGGACCCGCGGACCGCGATCATCGCCTGCTATATCGCGATGGAACGCGGCCTGATCTACGCACGCGGCCTGGCGCCGCTGGCCTCCGATACACCCATGGAAGTACTCGCGCGCGCGTTCGAGCACGGGGCCCTGCACGAAGCCTCGGCCCGGGAACTGGTCGCGCTGTTCGAAGAGGCGCGGTTCAGTCCGCATTCCATGCTGTCCTGGCAGCGGATGCGAGCCGAACAGCTGCTGCGGGTGGCGCTCTCCGATCTGCAGGGCACCGCGCCGGCCGATCCGGCGGTATCGGCCGTTCCGGACCTCGCCGGCTATCCGCCCGCGGTACCGCCGGCCGGACCGTCGAGCGAGGTGAGGTCGCGATGAGCAGACCCTGGATCGTCGTGGCCGCCGTCCTCGCGGTCGCCGTCCTCGAGGTGGCCGCGTATCTGCGGGCCCGGGAATTCGTGCTGATCGCCGCCGGCATACCGGTCGCGATCGCCCTGTGCTGCTTCGTCTGGGTGCTGCTGCGCCCGGAGAAGCGCGAAAAGGAACTCGCCGACGAGATGGAGAACGGGCCCGCCGAAATGCTGCGTCACTGGCATGCCCGGGCCGAAATGCTCGTCGACCGTGCCGACGGCAGCCGCGCCGACTGGGATCGGCATCTGCGGCCGCTGCTGGCCAAGGAGTTCCAGCTGTCCGCCGGTCTGCGGGTCAGCAAGAACCGGCGGGCGCTGGAAAGCGCCGGTGTCCATTTGTTCGGCGCCGAATTGTGGCGCTGGGTGGATCCGGCCGATTCGGCGCTGCGTGACCAGAACACGCCCGCGCCGGGCCGCGCGGCTCTGGACGAGATCCTGAGCCGCCTTCAGAGAATGTGAAACGGGTCGACCCATTGCGAGAAATGACATGACGATGCCCTTGGACGCGACCGTCCAACGCACCGAAGCCGTACTCCGGGAGGTTTCCCGGGTGGTGGTAGGCAAACGCGAAGAGCTACAGCTCATCATGATCGCGATCCTGTCCGGCGGCCATGTGCTCATCGAGGACCTGCCCGGCCTGGGCAAGACATTGATCGCCCGGTCCTTCGCGGCCGCTCTCGGCCTGGACTTCACCCGGGTGCAGTTCACTCCCGACCTGCTCCCGGCCGATCTGCTCGGTTCCACCATCTACGACATGTCCACCGGCCGGTTCACCTTCCGCCGGGGCCCGGTGTTCACGCATATGCTGCTCGCCGACGAGGTGAACCGCACGCCGCCGAAAACCCAGGCGGCGCTGCTGGAAGCGATGGCCGAGGGCCAGGTCAGTATCGACGGCGAGACGTTCCCGCTGCCACAACCGTTCATCGTGCTCGCCACCGACAACCCCATCGAATACGAGGGCACCTACCCGCTACCCGAGGCTCAGCTGGACCGGTTCGCCATCCAGCTGCGTCTGGGCTACCTGTCCGAACAGGACGAGACCCATATGATCCGCCGCCGGTTGGAGCGCGGCGCGGCGGAGCCCCGGGTGAACCAGGTGATCGATGCCAAGGGTCTGCTGGAGATGCGGAACGCGGTGGAGTTCGTCTCGGTCCACCCGGATGTGGTGGGTTATGTGGTGGCGCTGGCGAGCGCGACCCGGGCGCACGCGCAGGTCGAGGTCGGTGCCAGCCCCCGATCCGAACTCGATCTCGTGCAGATGGCCCGTGCCCGCGCGCTGCTGAACGGCCGCGACTTCGTGGTCCCCGAAGATGTGAAGGCACTCGCGATTCCCGCCATGGCGCACCGGATCACCCTGCGGCCGGAGATGTGGGTGCGCCGTATCCGCGGCGAGGACGTGATCAGCGAACTGCTGCGCCGCCTGCCGGTCCCGCGCGCCGCCACGCCATGAGACACCGCGACGCCAGTGCCACGGTGGAGGCCCGCCTGCGCTGGCGCCCCGCTCCGCTCACCTATCTGCTGGCCATCGCCTCGGCCGTCGCGCTGCTCGGCGCGGTGGTCGCCGGCAGCTGGCAGCTGGTCGTCTTCGCCTCGCCGATGCTCGGTGTGCTGGCCAGCGCGCCCTGGCAGGTGTCGCGCACCCGGATCCAGGTGGACGGTAGCGGTACGCAACGGTGTTTCGAGAACGAAGAGGTCACTGTCACCATCGCCGCCTTCGTCGACCAGGGGCAGGCGCTGCTGCGCTGTAAACCGGTCGCGGTCGACGGTATGACGGTGACCGTGGAGGAGTCCGAGGATTCCGGGAGGGCGCCGGCCGGGCTGCGGTTGACGGTATCGGCGGCCCGGTGGGGTCGCTATCCGATCAAGGTCCGGGTGAAGGCATTGAGCCCGGCCGGAATGGCATTGGCCACCGCGACCCTGCCCGCCGGTGAGGTCTACGTCTATCCGATCACCGATCCGCAGCGGATGCGGTTGCCGCGCACCGAACTTCCCGAACGTCTCGGCGTACACCTCACCCGCCGGCACGGTCCCGGCGTGGAATACGCCGATATCCGCGCCTACGCCCCCGGCGACCAGTTGCGCATCGTCAACTGGCCGGTGAGTGCCCGCCGGGGCCGCCTGTACGTGACCGAACGCCTCACCAATCGTTCGGCCGATGTGGTGGTGCTGGTGGACACTTCGCAGCAGGCTCCCGGTCCGGCCAGCGACGCGCTGGAGCTCTCGGTACGCGGGGCGGCGCAGGTGGTGCAGTCCACCCTGCAGGCCGGGGACCGCACCGCGGTCGTCTGCCTGGGGCAGTCTCCGCGCTGGCTGCGCCCGGATATCGGCCGCCGCCAGTTCTACCGGATCGTCGACACCGTGCTCGACGTCGGCGACGAGTTCATCCCGACGACCGGCACGCTGGCGCCCTACGCCGCTGTCCCGCTGGGCGCGGTGATCGTCGCGTTCACCACCCTGCTGGACACCCAGTTCGCTCTCGCGCTGATCGATCTGCGCAAACGCGGACATGTGGTGGTGGCGGTGGATGTGCTGCGCGGCAGCCCGTTCGCCGGTGATCTGGACCCGACCATGGAGAAGATGTGGCAGCTGGAGCGGATGTCGATGTACCGCGATATGAGCACGGTCGGCGTGGATATCGTCCCGTGGGCCGCTGACGCCCGCCTCGACCAGACGATGCGCCTGCTGCCCCAGCACCGCCGCATGGTCCGGGTGCGCCGATGATCAAATTCCTCGCGCATCTGTCCGGCACGCTGCTGGTGCTGCTGGTCGCCCTGATCCAGCCCTGG
Organism: Nocardia sp. NPDC003963; assembly: GCF_053605105.1. Taxonomy (NCBI): domain Bacteria; kingdom Bacillati; phylum Actinomycetota; class Actinomycetes; order Mycobacteriales; family Nocardiaceae; genus Nocardia; species Nocardia sp. NPDC003963. Next base: position 56,048 of record NZ_JBSGIP010000028.1, on the reverse strand, counting down.
GCGGCTCCCGCCGCGATCGTGCTGGTGGTCGTGGGCTGGTGGTGGCGCTGGTCGGCGATCGGCGCGGTCCTGCTGGTGATCGGGGTGCTCGCCCTCTCCGATACCGGTCTGGTCGCGGCGGCCGCGGCCGGTCTGGTGGCCACCACCTATCTGCTGAACATCGCGACCGTCACGGCGCCGCGCGGGGTCGTACCGACGACATTGCCGTCGGTCGTGGGCGCGGTGCTGTGGACGGCGGCGGCCGGGCTGGCGGCGCTGCTACCGGTCGAACTGGTGTGGGCGCCGGTGGTCGCGCCGGTGCTGGTGATCCTGTTGTCGTCGATCCTCACCTACAGCATCACCACGGCGCGCCGTCGGCCTCCCGTGGTATCGCCGCCCGCGCCCCCGGCAGGCATCGAAGACGAGGCGGCCGCGCGCCCGGATCGATGAAGAAAATGCGTTTCCACCCCTGCCCCTTCTAAAGATATAGCGCACCCGGGGGCTTGCGGCAAGGCCCGGGTCGTACCGCATACTCGCTGGCCGAGCCCACAACAGTGGGACAGAGAGGTGACGAGGTGCGAGTGCGGACGTCGGCGAACGGCAACGAACAACGACCGGCGCGGCAGGGATCGGCGGTGGATACCGAGGTGATCATCGTGGGCGCCGGGCCGACCGGTCTGATGCTGGCCGCCGAACTGAGTCTGGCGGGAGTGCGACCGCTGCTGCTGGAGAAGTACCCCCAGCCCAGAACGACGCAGAAGGCGCAGGGCCTCGGTGGACAGATCCTGCAACTGTTGCACTACCGAGGGTTGCTGGAGCGGATCGAAGCGGCCGTGACCGCTCCCGAACCGCCACCGCGATACCCCTTCGGTGGTGTGCACGTAGATCTGACCGGCATAGTGGATCCACCGTTGCGCGGGTTGCCGCTGCCGCAGACGCGGTTGGAAGAGCTGCTGGCCGAGCGGGTGCACGAGCTCGGCGCGGATATCCGCCGCGGACACGAGGTGGTCGCGGTGCGTCAGGACGACAGCTCGGTGACAGCGGAGGTATCCGGTCCCGACGGCCCGTACCGGATCACCGCTCGCTACCTCGTCGGTTGTGACGGCGGGCGCAGCCCGATCCGGGAGATGGCCGGTATCGCCTTCACCGGCACCACATATCCGGAGGTGAACCGGCTGTGCCAGGTCACCGTGCCCGATTCGGTGACCCGCCTCGACAACGGCGATATCGAGGTCCCCGGTATGGGCCGGATCAGCACCGGCTTCACCCGTACCGAACACGGTGCGTTCGGATACGGGTCGCTGACTCCCGATGTGCTGATGTTCTCGACCGTCGAGGACGAGTCCACCGATATCGCCGACGACGAACCGATGACCCTGACCGAATTCCGGGACAGTGTCCGCCGGGTGCTCGGCGCGGAGATCCCGCTGGGTGAACCGTTGCGGTTGGCGCGCTACACCTTCAAGGACCGGCACGCCGAGAACTACCGCGCCGGCAGGATTCTGCTGGCGGGCGATTCGGCGCATCTGCTGCCCGCCACCGGTTCGGGACTCAACACCGGGATGCTCGACGCGGTGAACCTCGCCTGGAAACTGGCCGCCGATGTGCGGGGCCGGGCCCCGGCCGGGCTGGTCGACAGCTACCACACGGAGCGGCACTACGCGGGTGCCCGCGCCCTGCGGCAGACTCGTGCCCAGGTGGCATTGCGGCGCGGACTGGACCCGGCCGCCGAAGCTCTCCGGGAGGTCGTCGGGGAACTGCTCGGCGAGGAGCGGACCGCCCGCCGTATCGCCGGCTTCATCGCGGGAACCGACGTCCGCTACGACCTGCCCAACCCGAACGGGCATCCGTCGACCGGAACGTTCGCCCCCGACCTGGCGCTGCGCGCCGGCGCCGGCGCGACCACCCTCGCCGGCCTCCTGCACACAGCACGGCCGGTCCTGCTGGACCTCGGCGGCCGAGCGGAACTGCGCGAGATCGCCGGGGGATGGGCGGACCGTATCGATATCCGCACCGCCACCACCGACGACCGCCCGGCCGACGCTCTCCTGATCCGCCCCGACGCGCATATCGCCTGGGCGGCGACGGTCGGCGAACCGGCCGACAGCGCGGTGGCCGGATTGCGGGAGGCGCTGTCCGGCTGGTTCGGGGAGCCGCGCAGCACACCGGCGCTCGCCGGCGACCAGGGATCAGAAGGGCACTAGCGGCACCGGAGTTCGCGGTTCACGCGCACCCACCGGTCACAGAATCGGTGGGTGCGCACCGCGATCGATGATATGAACCCCCACCCACGGGCACGGGCCGCCGTGTGCGCCGATCCGTCCGGTGGCCGCCGATACGATCTCCCGGCAATCCCGCCCGGGGCAGCCGACCGAACGAACCGCACCATCGGGACGACCGCCCGCCCGCAACACGATTCGCAACTGCCGCGTGGTGACCGTGGGCGCGCATCCGCAGCGGGCTCCGATATCCAGCACGGGCACCCCGATCCACGGGCAGATACCGGTGACATTGCGATCGTGCTCCCCGATCCGTCCCTCGATCACGGGCGCCCCTTTCAAACAGAAGAGGGATTCGGGGCACCGGACTCGGCGATGCGGGGGCGTATCGGATATCCACTCCAGCATCGCGGCGGTGACCCAGGGGACCGGATGCGCTTCGCATACCGGCCACACCGCCCGCTCAGCCGGCACGACGCTGCGCCGCCCGATACTGGGCGATGACGACGTCGATCTCGTGTTGCAGCCGGATGTGCGGTGCCGGTTCCTCGGCCCGCAACCCGGCCGCGATCCGTTCGAGCAGCCCGAGATCGGTGCAGTGGTCGTCGTGCCACAGCGCCCGGGCGAGCGCGATGGACTGATTGCTGATCGGCCCCCGCAGCGGTAGCGGGGATTCATGCGACCCGGGCGAAAACGATAGTGTCGCGTCAGGGGCCCGAAGCTCTTCTTCACCAGCTGTCATGTCCTGCTCCCGAGTTGTCGAATATCTGCGTGGTACAGACTCGTTGGGGAGCGAAGCGATCGGGAGGGCAGTTTGCGGGGCAGATTCCATCGAAGCCCCAGGGCGGCGTTGTTCGGAGAATAGGCTGGTTGCGGACCGACGAGAGGTGTCGACGATGTCCCCGCCCAACCGCAAACTTCAGAAGCGTCGGGAAGCCATGCCCTCACCGGCCATCGCAGGACAGCCGATGAGTCGCGCCGAACTCGCCGAAGCCGTGAACCACTATTTATGGAGGGTGAAAGGCCAACGCCGGGAGCTCGACGCCCATACGATCGCGCGTTACGAGCGCGGAGCTGTGCGATGGCCGGGCAGCGATTACCGGGAAGCGCTCTGCGCGATCCTCCGCGGATCGGTGACCGACCTCGGGTTCGCGCCCAGACGCCGCGCCAAAGGCGACAACGATGTCGACGAGATGTTCGACGTCGGTCTGTCCGGACCATTCGCCTCGGAATCCGTCTCGGCAGGCCGTCCAGCGGGGCTCAGGACGACCGGCCGGGTCGGTGGTTCGGATGTCGATCGTGTGCGGAGTGCCGCGCGAGAGATGGCGCGGATGGAGAATCGGCACGGGGGCGGCACCGCCACCGATTCGGTAACCCGTCATCTGCAACGTTTCGCGCCCTTGTTACGCAGATCCGCCTCTCCGGCAACGAAGCGAGCATTGTTCGAGGCGATCGGCAATCTCGGCGCGATCGCCGGATACTCCGCATTCGACATCGCTGAGTACACCGATGCTGATCGGAATTTCCGGTTCGCGCTCTGGTGCGCCGATTCAGCGGCGTCTTGGGAGTTGCGCGCGGCAACACTGGCGGATATGGCACGGATGGCCGCCTACATCGGTAACCCGGATGGCGCACTGTCTCTGGTCGAACTCGCGCAGGTCCGGAGTGACCGGCTCACGCACACCACCTGTGCAATGCTCGCTGCCGTCCGGGCGCAGTATCTGTCGGCCCTCGGCCGAATTGATGAAGCCCTTTCCGAGGTCGCGCGCGGCGACGAACACATGTCTGCGTCCACGCCGGATGCCGACCCGCCGTGGATGTGCTATTACGACGAGGCCGAGCACCTCGGAAGTACCGGGAAAGCCCTTATCCCTGCGGCTGTCGGGCATGGGCGCATCGAGTTGTCCGCTGATCGTCTGCATCGCGCCGTACAACTGCAGGGGGAGGACTATCCCCGCTCGCGAGCATTCTCGCTGACGAGGCTCGCGACTCTGTCCATGCGCATCGGTGATCCGAGAACTGCCGCGGGGCTGGGGATGCAAGCCGTTGCAGCGGCTGAGGGCTTTCGCTCAGGACGCATGCGGGACGAACTCGTGGGCCTGGTAGATGTTGCCGCGCGTCACCGGCGGATACGCGAAGTTGCCGAAATGCGAGAAGCTGTCTCGACCGTATCTCACACCGGGGCCGGTTCATGATCGCGATGTCGGACTTCCGAGTTCTCGAGGCTGCGGCAGCAGCAGTCGATCTGGATATCTCACGCGCTGTGCTCATTCGCAGCGGGGAGAATGCCGTGTTCGGATTGCCCGGAGGGATCGTTGCTCGGGTGGGCGTTCCGGGAGGCTACCCGAACGCTCTGAACGAATTGCGTATTTCGCTGTGGCTGAACCGTTCTGGGGTCTCGGCGGTGCGGGCGGTGGAGGTTCTGGAACAGCCCGTTCTCGTTGCGGATCGTGCTGTTACGTGGTGGCGTCTCGTCCAGGATCATCGCCCCGGAACTCCCGGCGAACTCGGTAGTGTGCTCCGTCGTCTGCATAGTCTCGATCCGCCGTCGGACTTTCGGCTGCCCGATTATCAGCCCTTCGCAGGTCTCGAAGAACGAATCGTGCAGTCCGCTATCGCCGATGAAGACAGATTGTGGCTTCTCCACCATCTCGACACTTTGCGGCAGCGATACGAGCAGTTGCCCACTGGTGAAACGACGCAGGTGATTCACGGCGACGCATGGCAGGGCAATGTCGCGGTACCACCGTCCGGGCAGCCGGTGCTCTTGGACCTCGACAAGGTTTCGATCGGGAACCCCGAATGGGATCTCGTTCAGCTAGCGGCCGATCATCTCGACTTCGATCGCCTCACCGATAAGGATTATCGGACTTTCGTCGACGCGTACGGCGGACGGGATATCACTGTCGAACCGGATTTCCGGGTGTACGCCGATATCCAGGAGTTGCGCTGGACCGTATTTGCGGTCGGTCGGGCGCGGGACAGCCCGAGAGCAAGAAGCGAAGCTCTGCGGCGTCTTTCCTGTCTCAGAGGAGCGGTACAGAAGCCCTGGACCTGGGCCGCGCTGTAACTGTCGGACTTCCCGATTTCGCCTTCGATCAGCGGAGTCTCTCTTGAACAGAGGGGATTTCGGGCACCGGTCCCAGCGGTGCGGGTGCTACCAGGTCTCTGTCCAGCGCCGAGGCGGTGATTCGTTCGAGCGGCTGTAGATCGGTGCAGGGGTCGTCGTGCCAGAGCACGCGGTTGAGCGCTATGGGTTGCTTGCTCATAGGCTCTCTCCGGCAGCAGTGGGGCTGGTCCCTGTACAAACTCTTCGATGGTTGCGCGACTCCTCGGTTCGTCTCGTGCCTGCTTCGAGAGATCCGTTCAGCGGGCCCTCTCGCAGAGGTGTGGCCAGTTCGCCAGAAGCGCGGTGCCGTATCGGCCGGTGGGTCAGAACGACCCCATGGATAGGAGGGGAGCTCGATGACCGAACGGAGCGTGCCGTCGCATAACCCAGCATCGGGACACTGTTGATGCCCGGATCGGATCCCTTATCCGTGGCTCATCGGTTGCTCGCGCCACGAATTACCTATCTGATCGGCACGCGGAGTGCGCATGGATCGTTCAACCTGATTCCGGTCTCCAATGTGACCTCGGTGTCGACCGATCCGCAGCACATTGTCGTGGCGGGCCTGAAGAAGTGGGAAACGTTTCGAAATCTGATGACTTCGCCGGGGTTCACAATCAATGTCCCGGAGTGGGGGCAGCTGGAAGCCGTCTGGAAGCTGGGCGCCAAGTATTCACGATTCCCGTTCGACTCGACCGAAGAGAAACTCAGAGCGAGTGGAATGGAGCTGGATTACGACAGGTCGCCCCATGGCCCCGTCGTTCCTTCCGGCATCGGCTGGGCGAGTTGCCGGGTGATTTCACGTATCGATCTGGCAGGTGATCACGGGATCTTCGTCGGCGCGGTGGAGAAGGTCTGGTTCAACCCGGATTTCCTTCGTCCAGACGGCACTCCCTCGGGGCCGATCAAGCCGGTTATGCAGCAGACAGGGAATCACTTCACTACGGCTGATGCCGAAATGTCGACCCTGCCGTACTTCGGGGAAGAGAACTGACGACCGGTCAGATACCGGTGCTTCGCCCGGGTTCAGGACGTTCGACCCGGTCGACCCTCGCCCACCATGCCGGTGCGCCGTGGTCGTGGAATCTCGTCTCGATCCGGTCCGGTTCGATCGAGGCGATATTCCAGCCGGTGGAAGGGCTGAGGGCGTCGTTCAGGTCTTCCGGGCTCACCGGGTGGGGGCCGGGTCCGGGGCCCTCGTCGCTGAAACACAGTATGTACAGGATCGCGCCGGGTTCCGTCACCGACGCCAGGCTCGATACGTACGGTATCCGCTCGTCGCGGTCGAAGGTGTGGAAGAGCCCGCAGTCCAGCACGGTGTCGAAAGAGCGGCCGAGGCCCTGTAGGTCGAGAGCGTCGGCGGTGACGAATTCGGCAGCGATACCCCGGTCCGCAGCCTTCGTCCGTGCGGTTTCCAGGGCCGTCGCGGCCACATCGAAACCCAGCACCGGCAGACCCAATGCGGCGATGTGCAGGGCGTTCTCCCCGGTGCCGCAACCCGCGTCGAGCACCGAGCCGGTGAAACCACCCTCGGCGGCCGTCCGTACCACCGCGGGTTGCGGACGGCCGGTATCCCAGGGAGCGGGCCCGTCCCGGTAGGAGGCGTCCCAGGGCCGGCCGCTGCTGCGTTCGTGGCTGGTGGGCCGTCGGCCGCCGAACGGATCGCCGGTGTGGTCTCCGGGCTGTCCGGACATCGCCGCCACCTCCCTGTTCCGGGTCTGGTGATCCCATCGTGGCAGGTCGACCGGGGAATCCCGGGAATCGGCGAGTATCTGTCGGAGGTGTGCTGTTCAATGCATGCCGTGGACACTGTGGACTTCGCGCGGGTCGTAGCGGAATACGGGTCCGGCTCAGCGCTGCTCGTCGAACCCGGGAGTTCGGCCGCCGCTCATGTTCCCGCGCAGTGGGCGCAGATCGCCGGTGCATGTGACGCCCGGGTCCGCAGTGCGGCCGCGGTGGCGCTCTGGAATCTCGATATGTTCGAGCTGATGCCCCGGTTCGGCGCGGTGCTCGCCGAATGTCTCGACGATGTCCGGGTCTGTCTGTTGCGCGGCGATTGGGTGCTGCTCTACGCACTTCGCAAACCTTTTCGACCGCACGAGTTCCGGATCGGCTGGGATCCGGCGACCTTCGGTGCCGATGTGCCGCCCTGCTGGGATGCGCTACCGGAGCCGCTGCGGGTCTTCCTCAGCATGGTGCACGCCGGGTTCACCGATCTCGACGGCATCTCCTTCGGCCCGGCTCGACCTCGCGATATGCAGACCTATGCCGAGCTGGGCATGGTCGAGGCGGTGCGGAACTGGGATACCGGCGAACGCGTTCCGGGCGATCGGGCGATGCTGATAGCCAAGGGTCTGGGCGATACGAACTACTTCGTCTCCGCCGAGCTGCCCGAGGACACCGTCGGCTGGGAATTCGGCGGTGATATGGAGCGGCCCATGGATTTCGGTCGCACCTTCGACGATCTGATGGGCCGCGGTTTCGAGTTGGCGCGCGACCGTCCCTCGGAGCCCCCGGCTCCCGAGCCGCCGCCGACTCCGGAAGAACTGCGGCAACGGATCGTGGCGGCCTCGACGGTGCGCGCGGCGCGGGCGGTGGTCTGGAACCGCGAGCTCACCGAGGAGACCGCGCGTGCGCGCACCGGTGCGCTCGTCGCGGAATTGCTCGACGCATTGGGCGGTCAGCTGAGTATCCGTCCCCAGGACGGCCTCGACGGTGAGACCGTGCTGCCGTTCGACGACGACGCGGGCACGGTCTACCAGGTGGATCGGCTCGAGACCCGCTACTTCCTGGACCCACCGCCCCCGGACCGTCCGCAGGCCTATCTGCCGCTGATCCTGCGAATCTGGGAACAGCGGGGCTGGCAGGTGACCACCTCCACCGGTATCGACGGTATCTCCGCACAGGCCCGTACCCAGGATTGGTACGAACTCACTCTCTCCCACCGCGACGACGGCAACCTGCGACTGGCCGTCGCCTCACCGGGGTTCGCCCGTCCCATCCGACGACGGTGATCCGCCGGGGGCGTTCCGCACGCGGCCGCATGTGCGGGGGTGCCGGCCGGGCCGGGATCCCCGCCGCTCAGTGCCGCACGATGATGTACTCCCCGGAATTCTCCTGGAATCCGACGGCGGCCGCGATGGCCTCGTCGTCGAGGACCGGACCGTCCGGCGGAACGACGACCAGTTTGTCGTCATCGTCGTAGAAGCGGTGGACGATCGCGATACATCTGCCCCGGGCGGAAACCAGGTTGTCCGCTATCCGGAAGTCGCCACCGACAGCTGATCGGTGGCGTCGAGCACGGTGTCCGGGTGCACCCATACCACCAGAACGGCCGCGACTGCCAGAGGGCGTCTACCCGTGGCTGTAAATCATGTATATCCAGAATTGATATCTGATATATACTGGCTGTCATGTCCAAATTGCTGATCGACGTCGATGACGAAGCGTTGGCCGAAGCGCAGCGCCTGCTGGGAACCGGGACGAAGAAAGATACGGTCAACGCGGCTCTGATCGAGGTGGCCACGCGGCTCAAACGGGTCCATGCGCTGAACACGCTCGGAGAGATGGCCGAGCGAGGCGACTTCGACATCCTGCTGGACAAAGATGCCTACCGCCGGTGATCAGCTACCTGATCGATACCTCGGCAGTGGTTCGGGTCCTGCGTGACCCGGCACTCCGCAAAACCTGGCATGAAGCGCTCACGGCCGGCGTGATCGCGATCTGCGACCCCGTGGAACTGGAACTGCTCTTCGCTGCGCAATCGCTTGCCGACCGACTGCGGAAGAAGGAATTACTCACCGAATTGTTCGGCTGGGTGGTGACTCCCGACCATGTGTGGACGCGTGCTCATCAGGTACAACAACTGCTCACCGAACAGGGAAGTCACCGTAGTGCGGGTATGGCCGATCTGGTGATCGCGGCTACCGCGGAGGCGAACAGGCTCACGATGCTGCACTACGACCGTGACTTCGAGACGGTCGCCGCGGCGACCGGCCAGCCGACTCAGTGGATCGTCGCGCCGGGAGCGATCAGCTGATCCATCCTGCGGTGCGAGTCGGGTACGGACGTCTACCCGGTCCCAGGTGACCGTCGAATCAGCATCCACCACCGCGCTGACCAGGGCAGTGGCCTCGAGTCCACCGGGCGTTGGGCCGGTGCGTCCGGCGACCGGTGGGGCGGTTCCCGGAATTGTCCTTGTGTCTCCACCCGGGGGAGACAGCAGGCTGGTGCCATGGACGACGAGACGCTCTACCCGATCGGAGCACTGGCGCGGCGGACCGGACTCTCGGTCAAGACGATCCGGTACTACTCCGATACCGGAATCGTCCCGCCGACCGAGCACACCCCGGCCGGTTACCGCCTCTACGACGTACACGCGCTGACCTGCCTGGAACTGGTCCGCACTCTGCGCGCGCTCGATATCGACCTCGCGACGGTGCGCGCGATCCTCGCCCGGGAGATCTCCCTGAGCGAGGTCGCGACCGCGCACGCCGATGCCCTGGACGTGCAGATCCGCACCCTGCGCCTCCGGCGTTCGGTGCTCCGGGCGGTGGCCGAACGGGAATCGAACTACCAGGAGATGGAACTGATGCACGAACTGGTGAACCTGTCCGAAGCCGAACGTCACCGCCTCGTCCACGAATTCGTCGACGCGACTTTCGGTGCGGTCGATGCCAACCCGGCGGTCGTGGAGTTGCTGCGGTCGAGCATGCCGGATCTGCCCGCCGACCCCACCACCGAACAGGTGACGGCGTGGATGGACCTCGTAGCGCTGGTGCGAGACGAGGACTTCCGCGCCGCGGTACGCCGGATGGCCGAATATCAGGCCGGGGAAAGGGCTGCCGGTGACGACACCGGACTGCACCACGCGCTGACGGAAACGGTGCGCGAGGAGGTGACCGCGGCGCTGGCGGTGGGTACCGACCCGGAATCGGCGGCGGCCCTTCCGATCCTCGACCGACTGGCCGGACGATATGCCGAGACCTTCGGCAGGCCGGACGACACCGCCCTGCGCTCGTGGATCCTGGAGCGGCTGGAGGTGGCCGACGATCCCCGGGTCGCGCGGTACTGGCAGTTGGTCTCCCTCGTCAACGGCTGGCCCGAACTGCCGGATCTGGGACCGGTGTTCGATTGGTTCGCGCGGGCGCTGCGGGCAGCCCTGCGGCGCGGCTGAACACGGGTCCGGGGGCCGGGGCATCGGGGCCGTCGGCCGGATCGGCCGAATCCGGGCGTCGGACTGTTTTTCGTGTTCGGGTAGATTCGCAGGGCGCCAACGCCGCCGGGTATCGCCGGGCGCCGTCGCGCTGTGTCCGGGACCGGCCGGTCACCGAACAACCGCCAGATCGTCGGCGATCGGCGTCACGATGACGCCACCTGTCGCCGCGCCTCCCGGGACCTGCTCGATCGTCGCATTAGCATCCTGACCGTCGGTCGACGCTGTTCGCGGTCCGGGGTGACGGCGCAGCGGTCGCTCAGCCTCCGGAAAGCAGGTCGATGAAAACTGCGCTCGCGGTGCTCGCCCGGTTCGTTGTCGTCGTCGTATCGCTGGGTTGTACAGCGGCGGCATTCCCGGACGGTATTTCCCGGGCCGACCCCGCACCGGCGAATCCTGTGCTGGTCATCGGTGGTTTCGACGCCGACCGGGACATTCTGGAGGACCTGCGCTCGGAGCTGGCCGATCGCGGTTACCGGGCTTTCGTCATGGTGCTGCCCGCGATGCCCGCCGGATCCTCGGGTACCGCGGGGATCGCCGATTCGGCGACAGTGGTCGCCGGCAAGGTCGCCGACATCCGGCGGACCACCGGGGCCCGGCGGGTGGATCTCGTCGGGCATTCCATGGGCGGGCTGGCGCAGCGGCACTACCTGAAGTTCCTGGGCGGGGCCGACTCGGTGGGCACCTATCTCGATTTCGGCACCCCGAATTACGGTGAACCGCTGGGGTCTCTCTGTGCGCCGCTCTTCCCCGGCTGCCGGGATATCGCACCGGACTCGGAATTCCTCCAGCGACTGAACACGCCACCGGCGCTGCCGCCCGGTATCCCCGCGTACCACCTGTACTCGGAGAACGAGGGTCCCGAAGGGCGACACCTCCCGGGTGCCACCAATCGCAGTGTCCAGCAGTTCTGCTCCGGTCGCCATGTCACCCACCGCGACGAACCACAGGACGCGGCTTTCCAGGATCTGATCGATTCGGCCTTGCGCGGCGGACCGCTCGCCACCGACTGCCCGCGGCAGTTCTTCCTCAGCTCGCGCTAGCGGCCCACCGATTCGGCGCAGTCGCGGTTGGTGCGCAGGTCCGGGCCGTAGGCCGCGTGGGGTCGGCCGGGCGTGGAGGTTCAGCCGTTCCCGTACGCGGCCGTGATCGCCATTCGCGGGGCTGCCTCATCTCGGGCTGCCCGATCGGAGCGGTTCCGGCCGTGGTCCCGCCGATCCTGGTCGACAACGGCGTCGGATGGAAACCCCTGTGCCCGGCAGACTCTCGATCTGCCGGGCACCGGAAGGTTGTGACGCGCCGTCGTCAGTCGGCGTAGGTGAGCACCACATCGCCCAGCACCGGCGCGCCGTCACGTTCGACGGCGGTGGCGCTGATGATCAACTGCCCCGGCTCCCGCCAGATCCGCGACCGCAGCGTCTCCCCGGGGAACAGTACGCCCGCGAAACGCGCCTTGAACCCGGTCACCCGGTCGGCGACGGACTCCAGTGCCGTATCGGTGGCGGTCTTGCAGATGATTCCGTAGGTGCACAGCCCGTGCAGGATCGGCGCCGGGAATCCCGCGCCTTTCGCGAACTCCGGATCGGAGTGCAACGGATTGCGGTCACCGCAGAGGCGGTAGAGCAGGGCCTGCTGCGGCAGCGTCGCGGTGGTGACGTCGAAATCCGGATCCCGTTCGGGGAGTTCGGCTTTGCTGCTCGGCCCGCGTTCGCCGCCGAATCCGCCCTCACCGCGGGCGAAGATGGAGGACCGTTCGGTCCACAGTGCTTCGCCGTCGGAGCCGCTGACAGTGAACTCCTGCACGATCACCGCATTGGAACCCTTGTCCCACAGTTCGCTGATCCGGCCGGTGCGGGTCGCCTTACCCGAAGCGGGCAGCGGTCGGTGCACCTGCACTTCCTGCGCACCGTGCACCACCTTGGCCAGGTCGATATCGACGCCGGGGAATTTCACCTTCGGCGGGTCGGTATCGCGCAGCGTATGGGCCACGGTGGCGAAGGTGGGCAGTACCTGCGGTTCCCGATCGTCGAGGTAACGCAGTTCGGCGGGATCGGTCCAGCGGTGCCCCGCGCCGATACCCAGGTGGTAGAGCTGGACGTCGGAGGCGGTCCAGGAGAATTCCTTGCTGGGGAGTTCGGCTCCCAGCGCGATTTCCGGATCGATGGGCATACGGTTCTCCTCGAATAGGCTCAGGCGCCGGCTTTTTTGCGGTCGATGATGTCGTGGACCGCGAGGTAGCCGAAAGCGATCGCCGGTCCGATGGTGGCGCCGGGGCCCGCGTAGGTGTGGCCCATCACCGGGGTCGAGACGTTCCCGGAGGCGTACAGGCCCTCGATCGGGGTGCCGTCCTCGCGCAGTACGCGTGCGGCGGTATCGGCGACCAGCCCGCCCTTGGTGCCGAGATCGCCGGGCACCATCTTGGCCGCGTAGAACGGCCCCTGGACCAGCGACGCGAGGCAGGGATTGGGCTTCACGGTCGGATCGCCGTAGTACCGGTCGTACTGGCTGTCGCCGCGGCCGTAGTCCTCGTCCTTACCGGTTTCGGCGAAGGTGTTGAACCGCTCCACCGTGGCGGCCAGTTTATCGGCGGGGACGCCGATCTTCTCGGCCAGTTCGTCGAGGGTCGCGGCCTTGACGATGAGATCGTTCTCCATCCAGCGCGACGGGAACTTCAGGCCCGGCTGCAGGCTGGCGAACATGTACCGGTTGCGGTAGCGCTGGTCGAAGACGAGCCAGGTGGGGATGTTCTCGCCCGGGCCCTCGCCCTGCCCGTACTCGCCGCCGTACATGGTGTGCACGGCCTCGACGTACGGCGCGGATTCGTTGCCGAACCGCTCACCCTTCGGGTTGATCATGATCGAGCCCGGCAGGTTGCGCTCCGACAGCGCGAACCACGGCTTACCACCCTTGAAGATGGTCGGACCCCACCAGGCGTCCTCCATGAAGCCGATAGCGGCGCCCGCGTCCATACCCGCGACGATGCCATCGCCGGTGTTGGTGGCGGCGCCGGTTGTCCACTCAGTGGTGATCGGCTCGCGCTGGTACTTGGCCCGCATCTCGGCGTTGTGCTCGAAACCGCCGCTGCCGAGTACCACGCCGCGGCGGGCGGTGAAGGTGACCGTTTCGCCCTTGTGCGTGGCTTCCACACCGGTGACCTTGCCGTTCTCGACGATCAGTTTGGTCATGGGGGTGTCGAGCAGCAGAGGCACGTTCGCGTCCATCAGGCCCTTGCGCATACCGGCGATCACCGCCTGGCCCATCACCATCAGATGTTTGTTGGTGAACTTGGCCCAGTAGGTGCGCGCACCGACCCGCAGCGCCCGCAGCACACCCTTCGGATGCCGGCGGATCAGGTTCAACCGGACGAAATCGGCCTGGGTGACCGCGACGTTCAGCGGGGCCTTCGAGTAGGGCGGGTGGATATTGAACCGCTCCTCGCCGAGGATCTTGGCGTTGAACGGCTTCGGTTCGCAGGAACGCCCGCCCGCCCGGCCGCCGGGAGCCTCGGGGTAGTAGTCGGAGTAGCCCTTGACCCAGGTCATCTTCAGCGGTGAGTGCGCGAGGACGAAATCCATGGCCTCGGCGCCGCGGTCGATATAGGTATCGATCCGTTCGGCGGGGACCACATCGCCGATGATGCTGTGCAGGTACCTGCGCGCTTCCTCGCGGTCGTCGGGACCGCCCGACTCGCGCAGGGCCTTGTTGCCGGGGATCCACACCCCGCCGCCGGAGCGCGCGGTGGATCCGCCGTAGTACGGCGCTTTCTCCAGGAGCACCACACTCAGCCCGTTGTGCGCGGCGGTGAGGGCGGCGGTCATCCCGGCGGCGCCGCTGCCGACCACCACCACATCGTATTCCCGATCGTTCATGTAGAACACGTTATAGAATGAAGCCGCTGTTGGTCTATGTTGTGTGGCAGAAGACTTGATCTGTGGCGTAAACAGCAGGGAAACTCGTTTCAGTTTCTGGTGGAGTTGGTAGATGACACGCGAATGGGACCTGACCGCGGACGTGGTGGTCGTCGGATACGGCGCGGCGGGCGCGGCCACCGCGCTGCAGGCCACCGAGGACGGAGCCCAGGTCCTGGTACTGGACCGATTCACCGGCGGGGGCGCGACCTCCCTGTCCGGCGGCATCATCTACGCGGGTGGCGGCACCTGGGTGCAGCGCGCGGGCGGGGTCGACGACACTCCGGAACTGATGCTCGCCTACCTCCAGCGCGAGGTCGGTGACGCTGTCTCACCGGAGACTCTGCGCCGCTTCGTCGAGGGCAGCCCGGCGATGATCGACTGGCTGACCGGGCACGGGGTGCCGTTCGAGGCGTCGCTCTGCCCGTACAAGACCTCCTATCCGAACAACGACTACTACCTCTACTACTCCGGAAGCGAGATCTCCGGCGCCTTCGCCGATATCACCCCGGCGCAGCGCGGGCACCGAGTCAAGGGGTGGGGTACCTCCGGGAAGAAACTGTTCGCACCGCTGGCCCGATCGGTGGAAGGCAAGGGGGTTCGGGTCGAAACCCTCACCACCGCCACCGCGCTGCTGACCGATGACACCGGCGCGGTCGTCGGCGTCGAATGTCGGACCCTGCGCGACGCGCCCGCCCGCGTCAAGTCCCGTTACGTCCGGATGGCCGCGATCGCCGCCAAGCCCGGTATCTACTACCCGCCACTGCGCCGCGCCCTGGAAAAACAGCTCGCCCGGCTGGACCGCCGGTACGCGACCACGATCCGGGTCCTCGCCCGGCGCGGGGTAGTACTCACGGCCGGCGGATTCATCGCCAACCGCGAGATGCTGCGCGCCCACGCGCCCGCCTACAAAAACGGGCTGGCCCTGGGCAGTTCCGGCGACGACGGCAGCGGTATCGAACTGGGCCGCAGCGTCGGCGCCGCGACCGACCGGATGGGCAATGTCTCGGCCTGGCGTTTCCTGCTGCCGCCGAGCTCGTTCGCCGGCGCGGTGCTGGTCGACGGGAAGGGGCAGCGCGTCATCGACGAGACCCGCTACGGCGCGGCGGTCGGCGATGCCCTGATCAACCGGCACGACGGTATCGGCTGGCTGCTCGCCGACGACGCGCTCATGCGGACCGCCATCTCCCAGATCGGGCCGCAGGCGGCCTGGTTCCAGCGGATGCAGTTCGAAGTGATGCGGCGTAAGGCGAAGCGTGGGAAAACTCTCGACGAGGTGGCCGCCGCGGCGGGCGTGGACCCGGCGGGGTTACGGGAGACGGTGACCGCGCATAACTCCGCCCACGCGACGGGTGCACCCGATCCGGTGGGAAAGCCGGCCGAGTATGTCCGCCCGGTGGGCGCGGGCCCCTACTGGATGCTCGATGTATCCATCGAACCGAGCCTCACCAATCCGTGTCCCATGTTCACCGTCGGTGGTCTCGCGGTCGACGAGCAGACCGGGGCGGTCCGCGATACGAACGGCGGTGAGATTCCGGGCCTGTACGCGGCCGGCCGGACGGCCGCCGGAATCTGCGTGAACTCCTACGTCAGCGGGCTTTCGCTGGCGGACTGTATCTTCTCCGGCCGGCGCGCGGGTCGTAGTGCGGCCGGGGAAGCGTCCGCGGTGGAAGGTGTGACCGGAGCACGGCCGACTCGAAAGGTTCCTGCGGAAGAACTCTGAGCAGAGATCCTGTGGGGTTCGGATCCGAAGGACAGGGGAGGCCGGCGCTCGGTGGGCGTCGCCGGTGTCCGATCACTCCTCGTAGTGCCCACCGACGCCGATGATCACCAGTTCGGTTTCGGTCACGAAATAGATCAGGCGATGTTCGCGGGTGATTCGTCTCGACCACTTCCCGGCCAGTTGATGTTTGAGCGGTTCGGGTTTGCCGATACCGGCGAAGGGGTCCGTCAGCGCCGCCGTGATCTGTTTGTTCGCGGCCTTCAGAACCGTGCGGTCGCGGGTGAGCCACGATGTGTATGTCTCCCAGCCGTAGGCCGTGAATACCAATTTACGGTCAGGCATCGGGGTCCAGCAGCTCCTGCGCGTCGAACCGGCCTTCGTCGGCGTCGCGAGCCGATTCGAGCAGCCGGACGCCACCGTGGGTCGCCAGGACATAGAGCGTTTCCTGAATGGAGTTCCAGTCGGACTCCGAGACCAGGACTGCATTCTGGCCGCTCTTGGTGACTACCGTGACGGTGTCGTGGTCGTCGTTCACCTGCTGGACCAGTGAGAACAACTGCTGCCGGACGGTGGAGATGGGTAGTGCGGTCATGGAAGCGCCCCTCGGTTGATTCGTACAACATATCGTACAAGTCGAGGTGGGCTGGGTCCATCGTCAGGTACGTGCCGGGAACCGTGAGCGCTGAAATCGGCCGCATCGGCGTCCGGTTGATGTGGTCTCGGCGGCGACCGCCGGGCCGGGTCTGTGGAGCGATGGATCATCGCAGCCATCGGGAGTCATTACTGCCGATCGGGAGTCGATGTATCGACTCCCGATCGGCATGCGTCGTTATCAGCTCTGCGGCCGGCGACCCAGGTAGCGCAGCAGCCGGTCCGTGCTGGAACCGTCGCCCTCGACCACCGGGCCGTAGGCGCCCCAGTCGCGCAGCGGTTCGATCCGGCCCTGCGCTGCCGCGAGAATCGGGGCCGACAGCTCCTCGGTCAACGGCGACTCCTGGCCCGTGGCGATCGCGATATCCCAGGCGTGCACGGCCGCGTCCAGGGCGCACAGGACCGCGGCGATCGGGGTGGGAAGTGGGCCGAAGGGCAGGGGAGTGGGGACGTTCTCGGTGGCGTCGGTGACGGTGGCCCAGGCGGTCGTGGTCTCCGCCAGGGCGGCGGCGACCAGGGCGACGGGTCCGTCGGCGATCGTGCCGGAGGGGGAGAAGGGGTCGTAGGCGGGGCCGGCCCCCACTCCGAGCGCCGCGGCGTAGGCGCGCTGGTCGCCGGCGGCGTGCTCGGCCACCTGCGCGACATTCCAGTCCGCGCACGGGGTCGGCAGCTGCCACTGGTCGGACTCGACGCGGGCGACAACCGAGCGCAGGGCCTCGTGTGCGGCGCTCAGCACTTCGCGCCAGACCGGCGCGAGCTGGGCGGTGATATCGGTTGCGGTGGTGGGGGTTTCCATCGTCTTACCTCTCGGTCGTTTTCGGCGTTGAACTCAGACTATGGCGCTATTAGGCTCATTTTCTTCCTGATAAAACCACCGCGTGAACGAGGAAATTGTGACCTCCACCACAACCCGCGTGCTCCGACTGCTGTCGCTGCTCCAGGACCGCTCCCACACCGGTCCCGAGCTGGCACAACGGCTCGGTGTCACCGACCGCACCCTGCGTCAGGACATCGCCCGCCTCCGCGAACTCGGCTATCCGGTGCACGGCACCCGCGGGCCGGTGGGCGGCTACCGGCTCGGGCAGGGGGCCACCATGCCGCCGCTCCTGCTCGACGACGACGAGGCGATCGCGGTGGCGGTGGCGATGGGCCTCGCCGAGGACGGGTCCACCGGTATCGCCGATATCGACCGCAGCGTCAAACGGGCGCTGGCCAAACTGGAGCGGATCCTGCCGAAGAGATTGCAGCGCACCGTGAACGCGCTACGGGAGGCCACCGCGGTGGGGCCGGCCACGATCGGGTCGCGCGAGCCGGACGCGCCGGTTCCCGCAGAAACGCTGGCCACGATCGCGGCGGCGATCCGGGCCGCCCGGGAACTCGAACTCGACGATCTCCGGGTCGAGCCGTACCGGCTGGTCAGCTGGCAGCGGCGCTGGTATCTGGTCGGCTACGGCCTCGATACGCATTCCTGGCGCGCTTTTCCGGTGGCGAACGTCCGCCGGGTGGTGGCGGGCACCCGGCGCTTCGCGGCCCGGACCCCGCCCGACAGTGATCTGGTCGCCTTCGTGCTCCGGGAGGTGGCCTCCGCGGGCTACGCGGTGCACGCCCGGGTCACGGTGCTCGCACCCGCGGAAACCGTTATCGCCCGGATCAATCCCGCGGTCGGAGTGGTGGTACCCGTCGACGAGAACTCGTGCCTGCTGCTCACCGGCGCGGATGCGATGGAGACCATCGCCATCTACCTGAGCATGCTCATGATGGATTTCCGGATCGACGGCCCACCGGAACTGGTCGACCACATCCGCACGCTGGGGCGACGCTACCGGAACGCGATCGCCCACCTCTGAAACCCGGCGGTCGCACGGCGCCGGGCGTGGTCTGCTCCGGGCGCGGACGGCACCGTGACCTCGGCGTGGGCACCGCCACCGGCGAGCGTGCAGCCGGAAACCGCGTCACCGACCTCGACCCGATCGACATCCTCGCCCGGGACGAGAGCTGTTCCCGCCGTTCCATGCCCAGGACACGGGAAACGGACGCCCACCGTCGGCGCCGGGGACCGGGCCGGGTCGTAGGTGACAGCATCCGGCCGACCGCGTCCCGCGGTGTTCACCCGGCGCTCGCCGCGAGTGTGGGGTAGTCGGTGTAGCCCTCCGCGCCACCCACGTACATCAGGTGCGCGTCACGGATCGCGTTCAGTGGTGCGCCGGTACGCAGCCGTTCGACCAGGTCCGGGTTGGCCAGGAAGGCACGGCCCAGCGCGATATGGTCGGCTCCGGCGGCGAGCAGACGTCCGGCCTCGGCGGTGATGGCCCCGGGGTCGCGGGAATCACCCGCCTTCGCCGGGTTGGCGACCAGGCTGCCGGGCCAGGCCGCGCGGAGCTGCCGCAGCAGCGGATCGCCGGAATCGATCCGGACGATGTGCAGGTAGGCGAGGCCCAGGCCGGCCAGTTCGGCGACCAGGGCTGGGTAGATCGCCGCGGTGTCACCTTCGGCGATGCCGTTGACGGGATTGGCCGGGGAGATACGCAATCCCACCCGATCGGGGCCGATGGCCGCCGCCACGGCCCGCACGACCTCGACCGTGAAACGGATCCGGTGCTCGACCGGGCCACCGTAACGGTCGGTCCGCCGGTTGGTGTTCTCGGCCAGGAACTGATGCAGCAGATAGCCGTTGGCGCTGTGCACCTCCACGCCCGCGAAACCGGCCGCGACGGCGTTGCGCGCGGCGTCGGCGAAATCGGCCACGGTCGAGTGGATCTCGCCGATCGAGAGTTCGCGCGGCGTCACGGCCGGCCGGCGACCCGACGGGGTGTGCACGGTATCGGGTAACGCGATCGGTGACGGAGCGACCGGGACCAGACCGCTGTTGTCGGGGTGGCCGACCCGGCCGCCGTGCTGGAGTTGCAGGAACATCCGGCCGCCGGCGGCGTGGACCGCGTCGGTGACCCGGTGCCAGCCCGCGATGTGCTCGGCGCGATAGATACCCGGAATATCGGCGTAGGTCTGACCCACCTGGTTCGGGGTCGCTGCCTCGGCGATGATCAGGCCCGCGCCGGCCCGCTGGGCGTAGTAGGTCGCCATCAGCTCGGAGGGAGTCCCGTCGGCCATGGCGCGGTTACGCGTCAACGGTGCCATGACCAGGCGATGTGGCAGTTCGAGCCCGGCCAGGCGGGTCGGCGCGAATAGATCGTGAGCTGCGGTGGTTGTCATGCCTGGACGGTAAGACCTCACATTGATGTGAGATTCAAGTCCGGAGCGGAATTGCGAGGTGGGAATGCGAATCGGGGAACTGGCACAGCGGACCGGGGTCAGCGAACGGTCACTGCGCTACTACGAGGAGCAGCGGTTGCTCGCGGCCGCGCGTACCCCGGGCGGACATCGCGATTACCCGGAGCAGGCGGTGGACCGGGTCGTGCACATCCAGGAGTTGTTCGCGGCCGGATTGTGCAGCAAGAAGATCGTGCAGATCCTGCCCTGCATGCGCGATGACGACGGCGGCGCGAACGAATACGCGACACCGGAACTCGTCGGCGAACTCGAGGTCGAACGCGCGCGGATCGACCGGATGATCGCCGATCTGCTGCGTTCACGCGAGGTGCTCGACGAGGTGATCGAACGGGCGGGAGCCGCTTTCACGACCGCCGCTGCGTGAGAACGGCCGGGCGCGAAGCCGGTCGCGTAAGTCGGTGGCGTCCCGCCGGCCGGTGCCGTGCCGGCGTCGCGTCCCCGGCATCGGCGACGGATCAGTCGTCGCATGTCCGGGCACTTTCCGCCGTCCCGGATCACTCCGGCGGTTCTGCCGACTTCGTGGCCCATCCCGCCTACACTCGGGCCCACTGTCCCCGAGTCAGGTGGTGACTCATGGCGTTTGCGGTATGGGTGCGGTCGGTTCCGGTCTGCTCGGCGCTGCTGCTGGTGGCGGCATCGAGCGGTTGCGCCTCACCGAGTGGAGGTGACCCCGGATCGGTGGTGTCGGCGACCGCGCCGCCGGGAGCGGTCGAATCGGTTACGGTCGCCGCGACTTCGGAAGCCGCGACTCCGGAACAGGAACGGCCGGACCCGCCGCCCACCGCGGTGGTCTCGCTGGTCGCCGTCGACGCATCCGGGCAGCCGACGGACGGTTTCGTCGTATCCGGTACCGCGCCCACCCGCGAACTCGACTGCAGCAACGGTACAGCCGGCCGCTCCGCCACCAGCCCCGGTATCTACCACTGCGGCGCGTCGGCCGACGCCGCCGATGTGTGCTGGGCCGGACCCGGCCGTAGCGAACTGCTCTGCGCCGACGACCCGTGGAGTCGTGAACTGCGCCGGTACACCGTGAATCCCCCGCTCGAACCCGTCGGGAAAACCGCGGACCCCGAGCCGTGGGCACTCGAACTGGCCGACGGGCGCCGATGCCGTATCCGGGTCGGCGGGGCGTGGGGTGGCCGGGCCGACGGTCTGGTGGGCGCCTACTCGTGTACCGGCGGCGCCGAAGTCGTCCTGCAACCTTCCGACGCCCGGACCGCCATCGATACCTCCGCTCCCACCTGGCATGTATCGATGGGCGAGCTCGGCGCCGGTTCGCCCGACCTCCCGCCCCCGACCATCGTGGACATCCGCACGGCCTATTTCGCGGCCGCGCCCTGACCGCCGGTCTCGCTGTGCGGGTGGATACGGGCGGCGCCGATGCGCTCGATACGTTCACGCCCCCACCCGCCGAGCGGTTCCAGCGCGGCGTTCAGCGACCGGCCGAGGGTGGTGAGCCGGTACTCCACCCGGGGCGGTACCTCCGGATGGGCCGACCGGTCGACCAAACCGTCCTCTTCGAGTTCACGCAGCTGCTGGATGAGCATCTTCTCCGAGACTCCGGGGAGTCCGCGGCGCAGTTCACCGAAACGGCGTACCCCGTGGTTCTCCAGCTCCCAGAGGATCAGGCCCTTCCATTTGCCGCTGATCACGTCCATGGCGGCATCGATTCCGCAGAAGTACGGCCCGAACCTTTTTTCGCCCATCTCGGCCTCGCTGCCTGTTCACATACGTGGTGGTAACTACCGCACCGAATAGTAGGTACTTGCCGTGACATCCGGGGTCGGCGATTCTCGAACACGGCGCGCCGAGCCAGTGTTCACCGAAGCGTCAGTGACGCGTCAGCAAGGGAGTCGGCACAGATATGACCGCAAACGATCAGCCGGCCGTGACGGTACTCGGTCTGGGACCGATGGGCCGGGCCATCGCCGCCGCATTCGTGAAGAGCGGTATCCACACCACTGTCTGGAACCGCACCCCGGGAAAGGACACCGAACTCGTCGGGTCGGGTGCGGTGCGGGCCACGGACCCGGCCGCGGCCACCGCCGGGGCCGATCTGGTCATCGCGGTACTGGGCGATCACGCCTCGGTCCACGCGGTCCTGGATCCGGTCGCCGAGCAGTTACGCGGCAAGGCGCTGATCGACCTCACCAGCACCGCGCCCGACGAATCACGGGAACTCGGCGAATGGGCCGCCGCCCGGGATATCGCCTTCCTGGACGGCGGCATCATGGCGGTGCCACCGATGATCGGCGGCCCGGGTGCCTCGATCCTCTACAGCGGTTCGGGAGCGGTATTCGACCGGTTCCGGCCGTACCTCGAAAAGCTCGGCGCGGCGGATTATTTCGGTACCGACGCGGGCACTGCCGCGCTCTACGATTTCGCGCTGCTCGCCGGGATGTACTCGATGTTCGCCGGGTTCTTCCACGGCGCCGCGATGGTGCGTACGGCCGGGGTGAGCGCCGGGGCCTTCGCGCCGCGCGCGGTGGCCTATGTCAGCGCCATGGCCGAGTTGTTGCCGGCCTACGCCGAGGTGATCGACAGCGGCGACTACAGCGACGAGGTCCAGCCCGCGCGCTTCCACAAACTCGCGTTCGACTCGATCGTGCGCGCCAGTCGCGATGCCGGGGTCGCACTGGATGTGATCGGGCCCGTCAAGAACCTCATCGATCGGCAGATCGCCGACGGCCGGGGTGGGGAGGGCCTGGAAAGGATCACCGAGGAACTGGCGGGAGGGCTGCGGTAGCTCGCCGCGCGGGTGCGGGCTGTTCGTTTCCGATGTGCCCGGTCCTGATCGCCGGTACGCCGACGATCAGGACCGGGTCCGAACCACCCCGGGCTACCGCACCCTCGCCCGGTGGGTGACTACCGTTCGGTCACCGGAGGCGACGGTTCAGTTCCCGGAGCCGACGATGGCGGTCACCCGGATCTCCACCCGCATGGCGGCGAGGCCGAGGACCGTGACGCCGGTCTCGGTCCAGATCGGCGCGCGGCCGCCGAGTCGACGGCGGAACTGCTCGGCCATGACCGTGTTGTGATCGTCGCCGATGGCGTCGTCTCCCGGTGTGACCTTGTGGTACGAATTCACGTGGATGACGTCCTTCCAGGTGGCCCCGACCGTGGCGAGCGTGCGCTCCACATTGTCGAAAGCCTGGACGATCTCGTCTTCCAGCGAATCGGGGATGACCAGGTCGTCGTCCACGCCGCCCTGACCGGAGGTCTCGACCCGGTCGCCGACGCGGACGGCACCGCTGTAGCCGAATGCCTCGTGCAGCTTCTCGCCGTAGCCCGGAGTGATGCCGAAGGTGACGGTGCTCATGATGTTCCCATTCCTGTCCGTGGGGCGCGTTCCCCGTTACCTGACTTCATGCGTAAACTCATGCCGGCCCGAAATTATTTCAACCGAAAAGTGATGACGGACTACGCCGGAGAGCGGGAATGCTCATGAGCAGCACGGACAGGAATATGAGCGACGTCGGTGAACACGAGGACGATGAGGAGCCGCGATGGCTCGATGCGCAGGAGAAGGCGGCGTGGACCGGGCTGATCTCCCTTGTCCTGCTGCTGCCCGGCAAACTGGAGTCGCCGCTGCGCCAGGAACACGGCCTCACCCTGTTCGAGTACCTCGTGCTCAGCCACCTCTCCGAGGCCCCGCGGCGCACCCTGCGAATGGGAGAACTCGCCTTCCTCGCCAGCGGGTCGCTCTCCCGCCTGTCCAACGTCGTCAAACGCTGTGAACAACGCGGCTGGGTCGTCCGGACACCCGACCCGGCCGACGGCCGCTACACCCTCGCCGAACTCACCGACCGCGGCGTCGACATCGTGCGCCTGGCGGCGCCCACACATCTGCGCGCCGTACGCCGCGTCGTCCTCGACTCGCTCGGCGCCACCGACCAGAAGGCCCTCGCCCGCATCGCGGAGAAGCTCCACATCGTCCCCGACGACCTCGGCTGACGGCCGTCCCACACGACTCACCCGAACGGGCGGATGCCGAGGTGACAGCCGCCCCTGAACCGACGGGCGACCGGTCGGGAAGGTCATCGGTCCGGGCGCCTCGCCCCGACACGCGGTGGCAGTGACGCACGTCGGCTGGGTGCAGACTCTGCCATCACATCGCCTCCATGGCTGACCTGGCTCGATGGTTGAGCAGGTAGGCGCGCGCGGATCGGTTGGGGCCGGTCAGTCCACGGTGCCGGCCGGGACGACCCACCGGGTCGGCTGGCCGGTCACCGCGGCGATCATGTCGAAGTCACCGTCGTAGTGCAGCACCGTGGCGCCCTGCCGTTCGGCGACCGCCGCGATGACGAGGTCTGCGACGGAAAGCGCGCGCCAATTCCCGCGTTCTGTCAGCAGACTCTGCACTTCCGCGGCCCGGTCCCAGGTCTCGTCCGGAGTCGGTAACCAGTCGAAACCTCGCAGTCCCTCGCGAATACGCTGGGCATCGGCCTTCGACCGGGCCGAATGCAGGATTTCCAGCTCGACCGCTCCGCAGACAGCCAGGAGCCCCGCATTGTGCAGCGGATCCACGACGGCACGGACGGTCGGCTTCGGATAACAGGCGAACGCGGACTTGTCGATGAGATACCGGGTCGGCACCTTCAGGCCGCGCCCCGGCCGGCCGGGGGCTCGACGGGGCCGGTGAGATCGGGAAGACCGCCCGCGCCGATCCAGTCGAGGAAGGATTGCCGCCGTCGGCGCTCGATCGCATCCTCGAGCGCTGCGTTGACCGTCGCGACCTTGGTGGTCGTACCGAAGATTTCGGCCGCGGCGGCCAATTTCTCATCGTCTACGTCGATAACAGTTCGTGCCACGGCACATCACCTCCGGGTAGCCAGGGCCAACCCGACGATATCGCATTCTGCAGATTTTGATATCAACCTGTGTTCGTGGCCTACAGCCAGGTGTCGAGGGTCGTGGTGGTGAGGAAATGGTCCAGGTCGGCACGCCAGGGGGCCGGGGTGGTCTTCTCCGGCTCGATGGCGGTGTACTGGCCGCGGTAGAACAGCAGCGGGCGGCCGTTCGAGGTCGCGGCGGTCTCCGACATCGCCAGGACCCGGCCGATCACGATGAAATGGTCGCCGCCGTCGACCACACTGTCCACCCGGCATTCGATGGTGGCCAGCGAGTTGTCGAGCCGGGGCAGGCCCAGTTCGGAGGTGTGCCAATCGGTTCCGCCGAACTTGTCCGGCTCGCGGGAGCCGAATTTCGCGCAGACCGGTTGCTGCTCCTCGGCCAGGACGTTCACGCAGAAACGCCCGTTGGCCTCGATAGCGGCCCACGAGCGGGAACCCTTGGTCGGGCAGAACAGCACCAGGGGTGGTTCCAGGGAGAGCGCGGCGAAGGACTGGCAGGCGAAACCGATCGGGGTGTCACCGTCGGTGAACGTGGTGATCACCGTGATACCGGTGCAGAACTGCCCGAGGATATCGCGGAACTGCCGGGGGTCGATGGTGGTGGCCTCGTCGGTGGCCGCTTCGCCCGCGTCGCCCGCCGGATCAGCTGGTGCCGTCACGTTCATACCGTCCTCGCCTCGTTCGGTGGAGCTGCCGGCGGGCGGACCGCCGGATTCAGCCGGGCCCGGTGCGAGTATCGCACCGGGCCCGGCCGGATATCACTTGAAACCCACGCTGAAATCGTGGCCCCACAGGCTGACCGCGGTGGATTCCCGGGCGATCCAGCTGTGATCGTCGACTTCGAGCCCCTCGCAGCCGAATTCGACGTCGAATCCGCCCGGGGTCTTCATATAGAACGACAGCATCTTGTCGTTGATGTGCCGGCCGAGGGTTGCCGACATCTTGACCTTCTTGCGCTCGGCGCGATCCAGGCACAGGCCGACATCGTCGGAGTTCTCCACCTCGACCATGAGGTGGACGATGCCGGTCGGGTTGGGCAGCGGCAGGAACGCCAGCGCGTGGTGGCGCGGATTGCACCCGTAGAACCGCAGCCAGGCCGGATCGCCGTCCTCCGGGCGGCCCACCAGCTGCGGCGGCAGACGCATGGAATCGCGCAGCCGGAACCCCAGTACGTCCTGGTAGAACGCCTGGGCCGCGGCATCGTCGTTGCAGGTCAGGACCACATGGCCCAGGCCCTGTTCGGCAGTGACGAACTTGTGGCCGTAGGGGCTGACGAACCGGCGGCCGAGATACTGCGCCCCGTAGAACGCCTCGAGGGTGTTCTCGGCGGGATCCCGGAAGCGGATCATTCCCTCGACCCGCCGCTCGGCGAGCTCCTCCTTGGTGCCCTCCTCGAACGCGACGCCGTTCTTCTCCAGCGTCTCCCGGAGGCGCTGGAGCGCGGGGCCGTCGGTGACCTCCCAGCCCGACACCAGCAGCCGGTCCTGCTCGCCGGGCACGATCACCAGCCGGGCGGCGAAATCGTCCATCCGGAGATAGAGCGCATCGGGGTTGTTCCCGTCGCCCTCCATCATGCCGAGCACTTTCAAGCCGTACTCGCGCCAGGCCGCCATATCGGTGGCCTCGATGCGCATGTACCCGAGTGCCTTGATACTCATCGTCATTTCTCCTTGACGCCGAGCAGGAAATCGGAGGCCAGCCGGTTGAACTCGGCGAACTTCTCCAGTTGCGCCCAGTGCCCGCAGCCTCCGAATACATGCAGTTGCGCGCGCGGGATGTTCTTGAGCGCCACCAACGCGCCGTCGAGCGGGTTCACCCGGTCCTCGCGACCCCAGATGAGCAGGACCGGCTGACGCAGTTTGTAGGCGTCGCGCCAGAGCATGCCCTTCTCGAAATCGGCACTCGCGAAGGATTTACCCATGGCGCGAGTAGCCGCGAGGGCCTCGGGCGTGCTCGCGGAAGCGAAGCGTTCCTCGATGAGCTCCGCGGTGACCAGGGACTGGTCGAAGACCATGATCCGCAGGAACGCCTCGAGGTTCTCCCGGGTCGGTTCGTAGTTGAACTTGCCCAGCAGCTTGACGCCCTCGGTGGGATCGGGGGCGAACAGGTTGGTGCTGAGCCCGCCCGGCCCCATCAGGACGAGTTTCCCGGCGCGATCGGGATAGTCGAGCGCGAACCGTACCGCGGCGCCGCCGCCGAGCGAATTGCCCAGCAGGTGGACGCGGTCGGTGATGTCCAGGGTGTCGAGCAGATCCTTCAGCGCCGAGGAGCTGTGCACGAAGTACTGCGGATGCTCGGTCGGCTTGTCGGACTGCCCGTACCCGGGCTGGTCCACCGCGATCACATGGAAGTCGCGGGCCAGCACGGGGATATTGCGGGAGAAGTTCGACCACGACGAAGCGCCCGGGCCGCCGCCGTGCAGTAGCACGATGGTGGGGCCGTTACCGACCCCGGCCTCGTGATAGTGCAGTTTCAGATCCGGACGTACCTGCGCGAACCGCGAAGTGGACTCGTAGGTGAGTTCGGCGGTAGAGGTCATCACACCATCCCGTCGGAAACCGGCAGCCCGAACTCGTGCGTGCCGTACATGACGTAGGCCCGCTCGGGATCGTTGGAGGCGTGTACCCGGCCGGCATGCGCGTCGCGCCAGAACCGTTGCAGCGGGGTGCCGTTGACCAGCGCGGTGGCCCCGGAGCTCTCGAAGAGCTTATCGATCGAGGCGATTGCCCGGCCGGTCGCGCGGACCTGGTCGCGCCGGGCGCGGACACGCAGATCGAACGGGATCTCCTTGCCCTCGAGCAGCAGCGCGTACTCGTCGGCGACATTGCCCGCGAGCTGACGCCAGGCGGCATCGATATCGCTGGACGCCTCGGCGATCCGGACCTTGGTGAACGGATCCTCCTTGGCCTTCTCCCCGGCGTAGGCCGCGCGCAGCCGCTTGCCCTGGTGCTCGACATGGGCTTCGTAGGCGCCGTAGGCCATGCCGACGATCGGCGCGGAGATGGTGGTGGGATGGATGGTGCCCCACGGCATCTTGTACACCGGGTCGGTGTTACGTTCCAGTCCCGGCGATTTCAGATCGTTCATGGTCTTGTAGCTGAGGAACCGGTGCGTGGGGACGAAAACGTCCTTCACCACGAGAGTGTTCGAACCGGTACCGCGCAGACCGACCACATTCCACACATCGTCGATCTCGTATTCCGAGCGCGGGATCAGAAAACTGCCGAAATCGACCGGCTTACCGTTCTTGATCACCGGTCCGCCGACGAAGGTCCAGTCCGCGTGACCCGAACCCGAGGACCAGGCCCAGGAGCCGCTGACCTGGTAACCACCCTCGACCACGGTGCCGGCGCCCATGGGCGCGTAGGACGAGGAGATCCGTACATCGGTGTTCTCGCCCCACACCTCTTCCTGGGCCTCCTGGCCGAAGAGGGCCAGATGCCAGTTGTGCACGCCGATGATCCCGGCGACCCAGCCGGTGGAACCGCAGGCGCTGGCGATCTTGCGGACCGTGTCGTAGAAGACGACCGGGTCCGCGGCGTGCCCGCCCCACTGCTTCGGTTGCAGCAGCCGGAAGAATCCGGCTTCCTGCAGGTCCTTTATGGATTCCTCGGGAATCTGCCGAAGGTCTTCGGCCTCCTGTGCGCGGGCGCGCAGCGTGGGCAACAGCGCCTCGACCCGTTCGGTCACTTCTCGCGTCATCTCCGGCCCCTGCTCCTGCCTGGTCGTTTGCTGAACGGTAGTCATCTGCTCACGGCAGAATTTACCTCTGAGACTAGAACAGGTTCTTGTTCATGTCGAGAACCGGTGCCAACGTGGTGCGAATATGGGACATGTGCTGGATGTGGCGCGAATCGCTGGCGTTCGGGACGCCAGTTTTGTAACGTGTTCTAGTACAGCAGGAGGAGGAATTGCGATGGCAGTAACCCCGGCGGGCGGCGGTTCGAAGGTGCGGGAGCTCGATGTCGGTTCGGCCCCCACCCGCTACGCGCGCGGATGGCATTGCCTGGGGCTGGCGCGGAATTTCCGCGACGGCAAACCGCATTCGGTGCAGGCATTCGGAACCAAACTGGTGGTGTGGGCCGACAGCGCCGACGAGTTGCACGTGCTCGACGCCTACTGCCGCCATATGGGCGGTGACCTCAGCATGGGCGAGGTGAAAGGCGACGATATCGCCTGCCCGTTCCACGACTGGCGGTGGGGCGCGAACGGTAAATGCACCTCGATTCCCTACGCCCGGCGCGTGCCGCCGCTGGCGCGGACCCGGCGGTGGATCACCCTCGAACGCAACGGTCA
The DNA here is from genome assembly GCF_053605105.1 of Nocardia sp. NPDC003963. Taxonomy (NCBI): domain Bacteria; kingdom Bacillati; phylum Actinomycetota; class Actinomycetes; order Mycobacteriales; family Nocardiaceae; genus Nocardia; species Nocardia sp. NPDC003963. Next base: position 26,807 of record NZ_JBSGIP010000028.1, on the reverse strand, counting down.
GCTCTTCGTCTGGCACGACCACGAGGGCAACGAACCCCCGCCCGAGGTCACCATTCCGCATATCGAGGGCCCCTACACCGATGCCGACGGCAACCCGGTCGAGGAACTCGACAGCGGCTGGACCGAGTGGACCTGGAACAATCTGCTGATCGAGGGCGCGAACTGCCGCGAGATCATCGACAACGTCGTGGATATGGCGCACTTCTTCTATATCCACTACGCGTTCCCCACCTACTTCAAGAACGTTTTCGAGGGCCATGTGGCCACGCAGTTCCTGGAGACCAAGGGGCGCCCGGATGTCGGTGCGGGGGCCAAGTACGCCGGCGAGCAGCTGCTGAAATCGGAGGCGTCGTATTTCGGCCCCTCCTACATGATCAACCCCCTGATCAACAGCTACGGCGGCTACGAGATCAAAGTCCAGCTGATCAACTGCCACTACCCGGTCTCGCAGGATTCGTTCATGCTGCAGTGGGGTCTGTCCGTCGAGAAGCCCAAGGGCCTCGACGACGCGACCGCCCAGAATCTCGCGAAGACCATGGCCGATTTCTTCGGCGACGGGTTCCTGCAGGACGTGGAGATCTGGAAACACAAGTCCAAGGTCGAGAACCCGCTGCTCTGCGAAGAGGACGGTCCGGTCTACCAGCTGCGGCGCTGGTACGACCAGTTCTACGTCGATGTCGCGGACGTGACCGAGAAGATGACCCAGCGCTTCGAGTTCGAGGTCGACACCACCAAGGCCAACGAGGCCTGGGAGGCCGAGGTCGAAGAGAATCTGCGGCGCAAACGCGAACAAGAAGCAGACGCCGACCAGGCGGAGGCAGGAGTCTGATATGACCAGCTGGGCGAAAGCACCCGACTTCGCCGACCAGCCCGCCCGGCGGGCCGAGGTGCAGGCCCAGACGGTCGTGGACCAGGCACGGTATCTCGAGGACGGCCTGACATCGCTGCGGTGTCAGGCCTGCCACACCGAGGTGCGGGTCCGTAAGAGCAGCTCCCGGCAGACCTCGGTGCAGTGGACCGAGAACCCGGCCACCCGGTGCCCTGTCTTCGCGGAGCTGAGCGCCAAGGGCTACGGGCCGGGCCGGCCGGATACCTGCGAACGTCTGCAGAAGACCATCAAATGGGCGGTCGACGAGGGCGTCCTCGAGGTCCCCGAGTAAACCGTCGAACTCGCCGGATTCCGTGCACCCCGGAGCGGTTGTTCCGCGGACTCGTACCCGGATACTGTCCCGGCCATGTCGTCGGCCGAGGACCTTCCGGAACGTGCCGACCGGGCCGGTCGTAGTCGTTTCCGGGCGGACCCGGAAACGACCACCACTATCGGTGCGGGGTTGTCCGCGCGGTCAGCGCCGGGAACCGCGCTCGCGATACATTCGCCGCTGCTCCTTGGCGATACCCCGCCACACCTGGCTGCGCTCGGCCTGCAGCCGTTTATCCGATCGCGCCTCCATCCAGGCGTTCTCCTTGCCGAGTTTGCGATAGCTGCGCAGCCGCCGCTCGGGTAGTTCCCCGGCGTCGACGGCCGCGCGTACCGCGCAACCCGGTTCGGCGTCGTGCGCGCAGTCGGCGAACCGGCAGTGGGCCGCGAGCTCCTCGATATCGCTGAACGTCCGGCTGATGCCCTCGGCCGCGTCCCACAGACCGATACCCCGCAGGCCGGGGGTGTCGATGAGGGTGCCGCCGGTGGGCAGCGGCCGCAGCTCACGGTGCACCGTGGTGTGCCGGCCCTTCTTGTCGGCCGCGCGCACCGCGTCGGTGGCGAAGACCTCCGCACCGAGCAGCGCGTTGGCCAGGGTGGATTTACCCGCGCCGGAGGGTCCGAGCAGCGCCACCGTTCCGTCCAGTACCGAGGTCAGCACATCGAGCCCGAGATCGGCGGTCGCGCTGACCGCCAGGACCGCGGCGCCCGGCGCTACGGCCCGGACATCGTCGAGCGGTAGATCCGGGGTGGCATCGGCCTTGGTGAGCACGACCACCGGCTGGGCACCGCTCTCCCAGACCAGGGCGAGCATGCGTTCGATCCGTCCGAGATCCATATCGCCGTCGGCGGGTGCGCAGATCAGCACGGTATCGACGTTGGCGGCCAGTACCTGGCTCTCGGACCGGCCCGATACCGAGGAGCGGGTGAGGGCCGAGCGGCGCGGCAGTACGGCCCGGACGTGCGAATGGGCGTCGAGAACCACCCAGTCGCCGGTGCACAGACCGCTGACCTCGGAATCCGAGCGCGGGCAGGTGGCGCGGGCCGGGCCGGTGGGGGTGACCACATCGCATTCGCCACGGTCCATCCGCGCGATCCGGGCCGGTACGGATCCGGGGTCGATATGCGGTAGATAATCCTCGGCGAGGGTTTCGGTCCAGCCGTAGGGGATGAGCAGGTCGTAATCGACCATTATCGAGAGTTCCTTCGTCGGGCGCCGAACCCGACCGGGTTCAGCGAGGGAGGTCCGGGGTGGAGAACAGCGCGGCGCATACTCGCCGCGGCACGACAATCCGATCGACCGCCACGCTCTCCACCTCCCTCACGAACTCGCTGTTGGCCGCAAACTCTGCCAGCACTGTCTGTGGTTGTGCAAGGTATTTTCTCGTGCTCCTACCGCCGCGCGTTCGCAAGGTAGGCCGGGGTCGAATAAAGCCGGGTGGACATGCACCGGGAGGAGGTCTTCCCAGGTGAACGGGCTGCCGTGACTCGATCGGGCCGGACTCGGACGCGCATTTCCTCCGGATCGGTGCGGCTTGCCGTGCTCGCCCGGACAGTTTCGTTCTATCCTCGAATTTCGCGGGGTCGCGGAGCGCAACATAGCTGAAAGGTGTCTGGTGCCCCCTCTCAACGGTGTAGTGCGTGAGCTCGAACAGGCGGGAGCCAGAATTATCGAGGCCCTTCGTGAGGCGGCGACTTTTCGCGCCGAAGGAATAGACCGATTCAGCGGTCGCGCGGCCGGATTCGGTAGATACATGTTCCGGTTGAATTCCGAAGCCGAGCTGAGTATGCAGAGGAGATTGCGGACGATCGACGCATACGACCGGAATATAGAACGGTACATGGAGTCGACACCTTCGTCGACATATATTGAGGATGAACACGGCGCAGGAAATTGGCTCGAATCGTACGTCAATCAGTTGCAGCGTAATTTTCAGCAAACCGGGAGGGTTCAGCGGGTGCTCGATCTGGCCAGTGGCCCGCAAGGGCGCGATGGTCGGCTGTACCGGGAATCCGGTTTCGATGTCACCTTGAGTGATGCCTCTCCGCGGAGCGTGGAGAAGCTGCGCGAAGCAGGCTTCGAAGCCGAGCGGATAGATATGGTGACCGACGAATTCGGCGGGCCTTGGGATGGGATATCGATCAACGGAGGCGTGCCGCACCTATCCCCGAGAGATCTCGAGAAAGTTGTCGAGAAAGCTGCACGCTCGTTACGGGAGGGTGGCCTTCTCGCCTACAGTTTCAAGATCGCTGACACCCCGGATTCTGCTACTCATCAGGTGATCAACAATAAAGGCGCGGACAAGGACTATTACTTGAGAGATGTAGATGCGTTCGACCCCTGGGAACTTCGGTACGATCTGATCCCTCTCGCAACGATGCGCAATCCTTTCGACACCGGAGGAACCCATGAGTGGGGATGTAAATTGCTGACGAAACATTCTTCGTTGTACGAGACGTTCACCGAAGAAATCGATACCGGGCTCGCGGGACGATAGCAGCCCGAATTCCGGCTGCTATCGTGATCGTCCGTTCGCGGCCCACGAAGTGGTCGTATCGTCTGTCCCCGGCAAGCGGTCAGTGGGGGACCGGCGGGCGTTTCGGGGTGCCGAAGAGGTGGGCGTCGCCGTGGGCGCGTTTGAAGTACAGGTGCGCGTCGTGTTCCCAGGTGATGGCGATACCGCCGTGCAGCTGAACGGTTTCCGCCGCGATCTCGGAGAACGCTTCCGAGCACTGACGGCGGGCGACCCAGACATCTTCCGCCGCCGAAGCGGCATCCTCGGCCACCGCGAAGGTGGCGGCCAGCGACGCGGATTTCGCGGACTCGGCGAGTACATACATATCGGCCATCCGGTGTTTGAGGGCCTGGAAGCTGCCGATGGCCCGGCCGAACTGCACCCGTGATTTCGTGTACTCCACGGTCGCCTCGAGACAGTACTCGGCCGCACCGACCTGTTCGGCGGCGACCGCGGCCCAGGCGATCCGGCGCAGCCGTTCGACGATCGGTCCCGTTTCCGCATCGCCGAGCCGGCGGCCGGGCGTCGCGGTGAAGGAGATCTCGGACAGTGCCCGCGAGGGATCCATGGCGGCGACGCGGCGGCGTTCGACACCCGTGGCGGCCGGGTCCACCTCGAACAGGCCGGTTCCGGTGACCACGATCAGGGTGTCGGCGACGGTGCCGTCCAGCACGTAGTGCGCCGTTCCGTCGAGGGTGTCGCCGTCGGCGCGGACCCCGAAATCGTCCCAGCCCTGCGCCGAGGCCCAGCAGACGGCGAGCGTGCCGCGCCCCTCGGCGAGAGCGGGGAGCAGTCGCGCGCAGGCCGCGCTGTCCCCGGAGAGCAGCACCGCCTGCGCACCCAGCACAGCCGATCCGAGCATCGGTACATCGGCGAGCGTCCGGCCGAGTTCACCGACCACCAGCAGGGATTCGGCCAGTCCCGCACCGAACCCACCGAACTCCTCGGGTATCGCCAGTGCGGCCACCCCGACCTGCTCGCACAGTTGCGCCCACAGCTGCGGGTCGTAGCCCAGTTCGGTATCCATCGCCTTGCGGATACCGGCCCGGGCGTCCCGTTTGGTCAGCAGTCCCCGGACCGCCGTCACCAGCTCCTGCTGTTCCTCGCTGATCATCTCTTCTCCCGTGTCTTCCGGACGGACACCGGCAGCGCATCCGTCCGTTGTCGCCGCTGCCTGCTGGTTCTGGTCAGGTGAGGGCGCCCGACGGGTCGGCCGCGGCCGGGGCGCGCAGGGCGTCGGCCACCCGGCCCCGATGCAGATCCGGGGTGCCCCAGGCGGTGCGCAGGGCGGTGACCCGGGTCAGCCACAGCGACAGATCGTATTCGGCGGTGTAGCCGATGGCGCCGTGCACCTGGAGAGCGCTGCGTGCCGCCCGGTAGGCGGCGTCGGCGCAGGCCACGGCCGCGGCGGAGGTATCGCGGGCCCGGTTGGGGGTCGCGGTGGTCAGCGCCGCCCGGTACAGCAGTGGTTCGGCCAGATCGAGGCCGATGAAGACATCCGCCAGTTTCTGCTTGAGGGCCTGGAACTCACCGATCGGCCGGCCGAACTGCTTCCGCTGCTTCACATATTCGGTGGACGCGTCGAGCAGGGCCTTACCCGCACCGAGCAGTAGTGCGGCGTTCGCCAGGACTCCGGCGTCGAAACCCGCCGCGGCGGCCGCGGCCACCGCCGGGCCCTCGGCCACCGGTTCATCGGCCTCCACCACGAACAGGCGGCGTGCGGGATCCACGGAGCGGACCTCGGCACCCACCCAGCCGGTGCGCACACGATCACCGTCGACCAGGAGGACGAGGTCGACCCGGTCGGCGTCCACCGCCACCGCGCGACCATCACGTCCGGCGAAGGCGACCGTGGCCGAGAGCGTGCCCTCCGAGATACCCGGCAACCAGCGGCGGGCCGGTTCGGGATCGGTGGCCGCCAGCGCTTGCAGGAGCGCGGGGACGACGGCAGCCGTCTCCACCAGCGGGCCGGGCGCGGCGGCCCGGCCGATCTCGACGAACGCGACGAGCTGATCGAGCGGTTCGGCATCGAGGCCGCCGAACTCCTCGGTGACGGTCAATCCGAACGCACCGGCGGCGGCCAGCTGTTCGATCAGCGCGCGGCCGGGTGCCGGTTCGCCGGCACTCCACGCCCGCACCGCGGCGGTGGTGGAACCCGATTCGAACAGTTTGCGGATACTGGCGCCGAAGTCCTGATGCTCCGGGCTGAGCGCGAATTTCATCGGCTGCTTCCCCTCGGTAGGCCGAGGAGCCGCTCGGCGATGATGTTGCGTTGGATTTCGTTGGTGCCGGCGTAGATCGGGCCGGACAGCGAGAACAGATAGCCGTCGGTCCAGCGGCTCTCCTGTTCGGCCTCGGCGCCCAGCAGGTCCAGTGCGGTCTCGTGCATCGAGATATCGAGTTCGGACCAGAACACCTTGGTGATCGACGATTCGGCGCCGAGCTTCCCGCCCTCGTTCAAACGGGTGACCGTGCCGAACGTGTGCAGCCGGTACGCCTCACTGCCGATCCAGGCGTCCACCACGGCGTCGCGGGCGGCGGTTCCGGTATCGCCGCGTTCGGTCCACAGCTCGATCAGCCGCTGCGCGGTCGCGCTGAACCGCCCGGGGCTGCGCAGTGAGAGGCCGCGTTCGTTGCTCGATGTACTCATCGCGACCCGCCAGCCCTCGTTGGGGGCGCCGATCACATCGCTGTCGGGGACGAACACATCGTCGAGGAAGATCTCCGCGAAACCCGGTTCGCCGTCGAGCTGGGGGATCGGTCGGACGGTGACGCCCTCGGCGGTGAGCGGGAACATCAGATAGGTGAGGCCGCGGTGCCGCTCGGCGGTCGGGTCGCTGCGGAACAGGCCGAAGGCCCAGTCGGCGAACGCCGCCCGCGAACTCCATGTCTTCTGACCGCTGAGCAGCCAGCCGCCGTCGGTGCGTTTGGCGGTGGAGCGGATACCGGCCAGATCGCTACCGGCTTCCGGTTCCGACCATGCCTGCGCCCAGATATCGTCGCCGCGTGCCATCCGCGGCATGATCCGCTCCAACTGTTCCGGCGTGCCGTGTTCGAACAGGGTCGGGGCCAGCAGGAAGATACCGTTCTGGCTCACCCGCCCGGGTGCGCCGGCCGCGTAGTACTCCTGCTCGAAGAGCACCCACTCCAGCAGCGAGGCATCGCGGCCGCCGAACTCGCGCGGCCACGACACCACCGACAACCGGGCGTCGGCCAGGGTGTTCTCCCAGGCGCGATGGGCTTCGAACCCGGCTTCGGTGTCCATGGACGGCAGCGGTTCGGAAGGAACGTTCGCGGCCAGGAATTCGCGGACTTCCCGCTGGAATTCCCGGGTGCCGTCGTCGAGATCGAGGTCCATTCAGTCTTTCCTGTCCGTATTCTTCGCGTCGGCCCTACTCGCCTGCGCCATCGATTTGGCGTTCAATCCGCCCAGGGAATCGGTGCCGACCTCGGCATTGTGCGCATGCGCGAAATGGTGGAGGCCGAACACCGAATCCATACCGGAGCGCATACCCATGAGGTCCTCGGACTGGTTGACCGCTTTCTTGGTCAACGCCAGCCCGAACTGCGGCATCGCGGAGATCTTCTCGGCCAGCGCCATGGTCTCGGTCTCCAGTTCGGCGCGCGGTACGACCCGGTTGACCATGCCCCACTCCTTGGCCTGGTCGGCACCGAACCGGTCGCCGGTGAACAGGAACTCCTTGGCGGCACGGGGGCCCATGACCCACGGGTGGGCGAAATATTCGACGCCGGGAATCCCCATGCGCACGACGGGATCGGAGAAGAACGCGTCGTCGGAGGCGATGATCATATCGCAGACCCAGGCCAGCATGAGCCCGCCCGCGATACAGGCGCCCTGCACCATGGCGATGGTCGGTTTGGGAATCTCCCGCCAGCGGCGGCACATCCCCAGGTACACCTCCGTCTCACGGGCGAACCGCTGGTCACCGCCGGGTCGGTCCACATGGTCCCACCACAGCGCGGCCTTGTTCGGGTACTCGACGTGATGGTCGCGGCCGGGGGTGCCCAGATCGTGGCCGGCGCTGAAGTGTTTCCCGTTACCGGCCAGCACGATGACCTTGACCTCGGGATCCGCCACCGCCCGCTCGAAGGCGGCGTCGATGGCGTAGGTCATCACGGAGTTCTGCGCGTTGCGGTAATCCGGCCGGTTCAGGGTGACCACCGCTATCGCGCCGCGGCGCTCGTAGGTCACCACATCCGGCTCGTAGGGAACGCTCCCGGCGGTGCTCTCGGCCCCGTTGTCCGTCATTGCGAATTCTCCTCACGTAGCTGGCGTTTGAGCACCTTGCCGCTGGCGTTGTAGGGCAGTTCGTCCCGGAATTCGACGAATCGCGGCACCTTGAAATTGGCCAGCGCCTTGGTGGCGTAGGAGAACACCTGGTCCTCGGTGAGCGCGGCGCCCGGTTTCCGGACGACGAAGGCCTTGCCCACCTCGCCCATACGGTTGTCGGGTACGCCGACCACCGCGGATACGGCGACTCCGTCCAATCGGGCCAGGGCCTGTTCGATCTCGGCGGGATACACGTTGAAGCCGCCACTGACGTACATGTCCTTGAGCCGGTCGGTGATCTTCAGATATCCGCGATCGTCGACCACACCGATATCGCCGGTGTGCAGCCAGCCGTCCGCGTCCACGGTTTCGGCAGTGCTCTCCGGATCGTCCAGGTAGCCGAGCATCGTGTTGGGTCCGCGCAGCAGGACCTCGCCGGCGTCGCTGAGTTTCAGTTCGAATCCGGCCATGGGCCGGCCGCTGGTCGCGGAGATGGTCTCGGCGTCGTCGTCGACCCGGCACATGGTGGCGAAACCGCTGGATTCGGAGAGCCCGTACGCGGTGAGCACCACATCGAAATCCAGTTCCGACCGCATCCGGTCCACCAGGACGACCGGTACCGGCGCCGCCCCGGTGATCGCCACCCGCAGGCTGTTCAGCCGGTACTCCCCGCGATCCGGGAAATCCAGGATCGACTGGTAGATGGTGGGCGGGCCCGGCAGGACGGTGATCTGTTCCTGATCGATGAGCCGCATCGTGGTGGGTACGTCGAAGACGATCTGCGGCACCATGGTCGCCCCGGTGAGCAGGCAGGCGATGATCCCGGCCTTGTAGCCGAAGCTGTGGAAGAACGGGTTGACGATCAGGTAGTTGTCGTCGCTGTTCAGCGTCGCGCATTCGGTCCAGCCGCGGACAGCGGACAGGGTCTGGCGGTGCGCGATCAGCACACCTTTGCTGCGCCCGGTGGTACCCGAGGTGAACAGGATGTCGGACAGATCCTCGGAGCTGATCGATTCGGCCCGTTCGCGGGCCTGTTCGCGGGTCACCCCGGCGCCGGCCTCGGCCAGATCCGACCAGTTCAGGGCATCACCCACCGGTTCCTCGGTGCCTTCGACCGGGAGTACGACCACGGTGGCCGGTCGCAGATCCGGCGCGGCCGCGCGCAGTTCGGCGAGCCGGTCGCGCTTCAGGAAGGTGCCGGCGATGAAGAGCGCCTTGGCGTCGACCCGCCGCAGCACGTCGGCGACCTCGTCGGCGACGTATCGGGTGTTGAGCGGGACCAGTGTCGCGCCGGCGTAGTGGGCGCCCAGGGCGGCGATCACCCAGTGATGGGTATTGGGCGACCAGATTGCGACGCGGTCCCCGGTCCGGATCCCGCGGGCGAGCAGGGCGCGTGCCACGTCCTGGACCTGTTCGAGCAGCTGGGTCCAGTCGAGCCGGACCGGACCGTCGGCCAGTGCCGGCGCCGTGCCGTAGGTCCGGGCGGCGGCGTGCAGGGCCAGCGGGGTGGTCCGGTCCGTCGGTGGTGTGTGCGCATGGGGTGTCACGGGTGTCCTCGATGTCGTGCGGCCGTGGGCGGTGCGCGGTCTGCGAGTCGCGGTCTACAAAGCAAGTGCTTGGTAGGTTATCCTACGGACGTGGGTGCTATCCAGACCTCAGAATCCGGTACCGGTCGCGACGGCGGACGGCTTTCGGCCGAACACGCCGCCGGGGCGCGGCCGACGGCCGAGCGGACCAGCGTGGCCGCCCTGAGCGACGGCGAATTCGCCGATCAGGTGCGGAGCTGGCTCGACGAGCAGCTCAATGGCGAATTCCGGGAACTGCGCGGACTCGGCGGACCCGGTCGCGAACACGAGGCGTTCGACGAACGTCTCGAATGGGACCGCGCGCTGGCCGCCGCGGGCTGGACCTGCCTGGGCTGGCCGGTCGAGCACGGCGGTCGCGCAGCGAGCGTCGCGCAGCAGATCATCTTCCACGAGGAGTACGCCAAGGCGAACGCGCCCGCGCGGGTCTCCCACGTGGGCGAGGAACTGCTCGGCCCGACACTGCTGGCCTTCGGCACCGACGCCCAGCGCGACCGTTTCCTGCCGGGGATCCGCACCGTCACCGAACTGTGGTGCCAGGGCTACTCCGAACCGGGCGCCGGCTCCGATCTGGCCGCGGTCGCCACCTCGGCCCGGCTCGACGGCGACCAGTGGTCGATCAACGGACAGAAGATCTGGACCTCGCTGGCGCATGTGGCCGACTGGTGTTTCGCGGTCTGCCGCACCGAGCCCGGTTCCAAACGTCACAAAGGTCTTTCGTATCTGCTGGTGCCGATGGATCAGCCGGGTATCGAGGTTCGCCCGATCGTCCAGCTCACCGGTACCTCCGAGTTCAACGAGGTGTTCTTCGACAACGCGCGCACCGACGCCGATCTGGTCGTCGGTGCACCAGGGGACGGCTGGCGGGTAGCGATGGGCACCCTCAATGTCGAACGCGGTATCTCCACACTCGGCCAGCAGATCCGCTTCGCCCGGGAACTCGCGGCGATCGAGGAGCTGGCCCGCGAATCCGGTGCCCTCGACGATCCGCTGCTCGCGGACAAGCTGGATCGTGCCTGGGTGGGGCTGCGGGTGCTGCGCGCACACGCGCTGCGCACCATGGCCGAGACCGCCGACGACGGCGGTCAGGCCTCGGTGGGCAAACTGCTCTGGGCCAATTGGCATCGCGGACTCGGCGAACTCGCCATGGCGGTGCGCGGCGCCGCCGGACTCGTCGCCGCGGACGGTGATCTCGACGAATGGCAGCGGCTGTATCTGTTCACCCGCGCCGATACGATCTACGGAGGTTCGAACGAAGTGCAGCGCAACATCATCTCCGAGCGCGTGCTCGGTCTGCCCCGTGAGGCCCGGCAGTGAGCGGGCCGCTGTCGGTCGCGCCCCAGCAGACTCCGGCCCATGGACTGCTCACCGGACGCCGGGCCGTGGTCACCGCGGCCGCCGGTACCGGGATCGGGTCCGCGACGGCCCGCCGGCTGCTCGCCGAGGGTGCCGATGTGGTGGTCTCGGACTGGCACGAACGCCGGCTGGAAGCCACCCGGGCCGAACTGGCCGCGGAGTACACCGACCGCAAGGTCGCCGCGATCGTCTGCGATGTGACCAGCACCGAGCAGGTGGACGAGCTGGTGCGCGGTGCGGCCGCGGCGCTGGGCGGAGTCGATATCTTCGTCAACAACGCGGGCCTCGGCGGTGAGACCCCGGTGGTCGATATGACCGACGAGCAATGGGACCGCGTTCTCGATATCACCCTCAACGGCACCTTCCGCTGCACCCGGGCCGCGCTCAACTACTTCCGGAACGCGGAGCACGGCGGCGTGATCGTCAACAACGCCAGTGTGCTGGGCTGGCGGGCCCAGTACGGTCAGGCGCACTACGCCGCCGCCAAGGCGGGTGTGATGGCGCTGACCAGGTGTAGCGCGGTCGAGGCGGCCGACCTCGGCGTCCGGATCAACGCGGTATCGCCGAGTATCGCCCGGCACGCCTTCCTGGACAAGACCAGCTCCACCGAGCTGCTGGACCAGCTCTCCGAACGGGAGGCCTTCGGCCGGGCCGCCGAACCGTGGGAGGTCGCGGCCACCATCGCGATGCTCGCCAGCGACTACACCACCTACCTCACCGGTGAGGTGGTTTCGATCAGCAGCCAGCGCGCCTGACACCGGCCCGCGACCGTCGCACATGTGCCGCGGCCGCGGGTGGTGCGGCTCCGTACGGGGCAGGTCGTGAGGTGCCGACCTGCCTCGGGCTCTCGTGGCGGCCTGCGCACCGGCCGGGTCCCGATGGCCCGCTGCGGTTCCGGTCGATCGAGTCGTATCGGAGTTCGCGCGCCGGATTCGGCGCGGTTCGCGCGGATGCGGCGCGCCCGCGTCCCGATTCCCGCGTCCCGATTCCCGGTCAGCCGGTCAGGCACGGGTCAGAGCGAAGATTCGTAGTTCGCGGTCGGTGCGTTTCCGGTAGGCGGCGTAGGCGCCGGTGATCTCGACGAACCGTTCGAACACCGATTCCGCGGCCGCCCCTTCGACCCGGGTGGCGGTGACCGGAATCCGCTTGCCCGCAATCGATACGGTCGCTTTCGGATCGGCGAGGAGATTCGCCGTCCAGGCCGGATGCCGGGCACCACCGAAATTGCTGCCGATGACATAGAGGGTGGCGCCGTCGTGCACGCACAGCAGCGGTTGAGTGCGCCGTTGTCCCGATCTGCGGCCCGTGGTGGTCAACAGGATCACCGGCGCGCCGATCGGTCCGAGCACGGTGTAGCGGGCATCGGTGCGCTCCAGTACCCGGCGGTCCAGCGGGGTCAGGGCACGGATCACCGTGGAGCCGATCCGTGTACCGGCGAACCGGTTCGCCAGGCGGGCCGGCGCGCTCTCCGGAGAACCCCACTGTCGTTGCGGGAACGGCGTCGTCATGAGCCGGAATATACCGGCGTGGCCGGCCTTGCCCGGAGGAGTCCGCCGGACGCCGGTCTTCCCTGTCCGGTGGGCGCGAGATGGGCATGCGGGTTCCCGGGACGGGGCAGTGCCGGAGGTCGGTGCTCGAAATTCTCGCTGTGGTGGAACCGGTTCCGTATCGGTCGCGTCCAAAAGATCGGAAGCAGTAAGGAGTTCGGACTACTTCCGATATGCGGGCCCGAGGGGTCCGGCTCCGATAGGAGGGGGGAGCCGGAAACCTCGGGCTCGCTTCGTTTACGCACCGGCATGGACCAAGCAAATGCTTGGTTGTATTATGGCGGGGTGACCGCACCCGACCCCACGAAATCGGCCCGGCGAACCGAACTACTCGACTTGGCGGCCGACCTGTTCGCCGAACGGGGCGTGCGCGCCACCACGGTGCGTGATATCGCCGATGCGGCGGGCATCCTCTCCGGCAGTCTGTACCACCATTTCTCCTCGAAAGAGGGGATGGTGGACGAGATCCTGCGCGGTTTCCTGGACGAACTGTTCGGACGCTACCGTGAGATCGTCGACGCCGGGCTGAATTCGCGTGCCACGCTGGAAGCTCTGGTGCTCGCCTCCTACGAGGCCTTCGATCGATCCCATGCCGCGGTCGCGATCTATCAGTCCGAGGCCAAACGGCTGCGGGCCGCCGCACGATTCGCCTATATCGACGACTACAACCGCGAATTCCGTGAGCTCTGGCGCCGCGTGCTGACCAGCGGTGTCGCCGACGGCAGCTTCCGCCCCGAACTCGATATCGATCTGGCCTACCGCTTCCTGCGCGACACCGTCTGGGTCGCCGTGCGCTGGTATCAGCCGGGCGGTGGTTCGGTCACCGTCGACACCCTCGCGAAGCAATATCTCACCATCGTGCTCGACGGGCTCACCGTGCCGGGCCACACCGATTAGGAGAAATCCATGGCAACAGCTGCCCGCCGCCCCTATACGCCCCTGAGCGAAGCGTATGTGATCGATGCGGTGCGCACCCCGGTCGGTAAGCGCAACGGCGCGCTCGCGGAGGTCCATCCGGCCGATCTCGGTGCGGCAGCTCTGCAGGGCCTGCTCGGGCGCAATTCGATCGATCCGGCGCGAGTCGACGATGTGATCGTCGGCTGCGTCGACAATGTCGGCCCGCAGGCCGGCAATATCGGCCGCACCATCTGGCTGGCCGCCGGGTATCCGGAGGAGGTGCCGGGAGTCACGGTGGACCGGCAGTGCGGGTCCAGCCAGCAGGCCATCAACTTCGGTGCCCAGGCGATCATGAGCGGTACCGCCGAGGTGATCGTGGCCGGTGGCGTGCAGAACATGAGCGCCATCCCGATCTCCGCGGCCATGATCGCGGGTAAGGAGTACGGCTTCGACTCGCCGTTCGTCGGGGCCAAGGGCTGGGACCACCGCTACGGCACCGGCGAGGTATCGCAGTTCCGCGGTGCGCAGATGATCGCCGAGAAGTGGGGGATCACCCGCCAGGACATGGAGCAGTGGGCCCTGCGCAGCCACGAACGCGCCCGTGCGGCCATCAAGGCGGGCCGGTTCGACAAAGAGATCGTGCCGGTGGGGGATTTCTGGATCGATCAGGGCCCGCGCGAGACCAGCCTGGAGAAGATGGCATCGCTGCCGGCCCTGGAAGAGGGCAGCCCGCTGACCGCGGCGGTCGCCTCGCAGATCTCCGACGGTGCCAGCGCGACCCTGCTCGCCTCGGACTGGGCGGTCCAGGAATACGGCCTGACCCCGCGCGCTCGCATCATCCACGTGAGTGCCCGCGGTGCCGACCCGCTGTACATGCTCACCGCGCCCATCCCGGCCACCAAGTGGGCGCTGGAGAAGGCCGGTCTCACCATCGACGATATCGATGTGGTCGAGATCAACGAGGCATTCGCCCCCGTGGTGCTGGCCTGGCTGAAGGAGACCGGCGCGGATCCGGAGAAGGTGAACGTCAACGGCGGGGCGATCGCGCTGGGCCATCCGCTCGGCGCGACCGGCGCGAAACTCTTCGCGACGCTGCTCAACGAACTCGAGCGAATCAACGGCCGCTACGGTCTGCTCACCATCTGCGAGGGCGGCGGCACCGCCAATGCCACCATCATCGAGCGCTGTGTCTGATCCGCGCGACCTCCGGAGTCGCGGGGTGCGGCCTCCTGACGTCCCGCCGCCGCGCTCCCGGGATACGCGTTTGGCGGGTGCGGCGGCGAGACCTGCCTGCTCTTGCGGGGTTTCGCGATAGTCGGCGCGAGGTCGTGGTTCCGGCATCGGCAGCTACCGAGCCGGGGGCGGCGGGCCTCGCGGGGGTCGATCCGTGCGTCGGCCTGGGCAGTGGTGCCGGATCCGCGCGGTCGTGAGTCCCGGCGACCCCGGCTCCCGGGCATCTCATATCCAGTGGTTCGTCGCCGGAAAGCCTAGTTGCAAAATTTTGTTTGCATAAATTGTTTTGCAAACATTATTCTGCAACTATGCCCGATGAGGTACCACCGAGAGAGATAACCGATCCGGCCGCGCTACGCGCGCTGGCGCACCCCCTGCGGCAGCGCCTCCTTCGCGCGCTCGCCGAAAACGGCCCGGCGACGTCCACCGCCCTCGCCGCGCTGCTCGGTGAGAACACCGGAGCGACCAGCTATCACCTGCGACAACTCGCCGAACACGGGTTCATCGAGGAGGCCCCGGAGCTGGCGAAGGGCAAGGAGCGGTGGTGGCGTTCGCTGCCCAAGGATCTGCGGTACCGGATGGATCGCGAACAGTCACCGGAGGTGACCGAACTGCTGGAGCGGCTGTTCGCGCAACACCTCGCCGAGGACATCGAGATGTTCCAGCGGTTCGAGGCCGAACGCGCCGGGCTGGGTGAGTGGGCCGACATCATGCCCTTCTCACGTGGCGCGGTCTATGCGACGCCCGCGGAAATCGAGGAATTCTTCGAGGACTACCTGACGCTGCTCGAGCGTTTCCAGGCGACCCATCAGCAGGACCGCCCCGGCGCCCGCCGCGTGCTGACCCGCTTTCTCGCCTTCCCCGCGCCCGGCGCGACCTCGGCCGAGTAGGACCCGCGATGCTTTCCACAGTTCGGCGTATCGCCGTGTTCGCCATCATGATCGCCGCCGTGTGCTGCGGGATGCCGCACGCGCACGCGGACGGACGTACCACCACCGTGGATGTCACCTTCACTCGTGGTGACGGCACCACGACGACCGGTACCGTCCACGCGCCGGTCGCCGCCACCGGAAGACCCGGTGTCGTGCTCGTCCACGGGTCGGGCGACGGCCGGGGTGATCATTACGAGCAGGTCGCCGATGCCTTCGCCCGCGCGGGCGTCGTCGCGCTGCGCTACGCCAAGCGCACCGAGGGGTATACGCCGGCGCACCGCGACTATTCGCTGCTGGCCGATGACGCGCTGGCAGGTCTCGCGGCCTTGCGGAACCGGCCGGAAGTCGATCCCGCCCGGGTGGGCCTGTGGGGTCTGTCCGAGGGCGGCTGGGTCGCACCGCTGGCCGCCGCGCGGTCCACCGACGCCGCTTTCCTGATCACGATCGGCGCGAATTCGGCCGCGCCGGCCGCACAGCAGGCGTGGGCGAACGAGACCAGGTTCGGTGCGGCGGGCGTGCGTGGATCGATGGTCGACGTGCTGGCCCGCAACGGGATTCGACAGCTGGTCGGCGCCGGGCAGTTCGCGCAGGCCGACTACGACCCGATCCCGGTGCTGGAGCAGATCGCGCAGCCGGTGCTCGCCATCTGGGGCGATCAGGATCGGCTGACCCCGCCGGGCGACAGTCTGCGGGGTTTCCGGGCCGCGTTCGATCGGGCCGGGAAGACGAACTACACGCTGGTCACCCTGGCCGGCGCCCAGCACGGCGGGCAGCCGACCACCGACGGCTTCGACAAACTGCCGGGCCTGGCACCGGGGTACGGCGAACTCATGGGTGAATGGGTGAACGGGCTGCCCGGCTCGGCTGCCATACCTCGGGTGGATCCACCCGCGGCGCAGGGACATCCGGTGCGCGGCCTCGAACCGGTGGCCCGATGGGAGTCGGCCGCGGCGAACCTGGTGCTGCTGGGCGCGATCGTGCTCGCGTTCGGCGGCTATGCGGTGACCGGCGCCGTGCGGGCCTGGCGGCTACCGGATCGGTGGCCGGCGCGCATACTCGTGTCCGCGGCTGTGCTCGGTATCGTCGGTGCCGTCGTCCAACTCGGCTATATCCTGGCCACCCGCGCTACCTACTTCGGTCCCTTGCTGTTCGGGCGCACCCTGCCGTGGCTGACGCTGCAACTGGTCGCCGGATGCGCGGTGATCGCGCTCGGCTTCGTCGTCGTGCGTGGGCGTCGCACGCTGGCCGGGGCGACCAACGGTGCACGGATCCGATGGGCGGTAATGGTCTGCGGCGGAGCGGGCTTCGCGCTCTGGGCGATCTACTGGGGCCTGCTGCTCCCGTGAGTGCCGCCGAGCAGCCGGTCCGATGACCGGCCCATCGCGGATTTCCCGCGGTCCCGCCGAGCGCGGGGGAGTGCCACTCGGCCGAGGAGAAGGTCTCGAAGTTCTTCATTCCGGCCGCTACGTCGGTGTAGCGCGACAGCGCCCACAGCCCGTATTCGGGATTGAAATGGACCGGGGCCGCCACGCGCAAGCGGCGGTAGATTTCGTGCGGGTCGCGGAAGAATTCGTCGGAGAACAGATCGAAGACGATCTCGTCGCCCGGTACACGGGTGTCCTCATCGGATCATCAGGAGTCGTACTCGCCGGCGCGGCTGGTCGATGTGGAACCCGATCATGTGCTGGCCGAGCTCGCCCGCGTCATGCCGGTCGTGCGCGAACTCATCCGGCCGATGGTCGAGGGTGAAGACGCCGATATCGTCGCCGCGGCGATCATCCGGCTGGCGGCCTGTCACTAAGTGGTCCGGGGCGACGATCGGGCCCCCTTCCTGGCGCAGCTGCGGCATGTGGCGGGTATCCCACCGGGTGGTCTGGAAATAGATAGTTAGCCTATGTAATAATATTTGGGTGCAGCCGAACCCGGTGACCGATGTGGACGACACCGTCGTCGATCTACTGGTCACCGCGGGTCGGCTCACGCGTGCGGCGGGCGCGCTCAGCGTCGACGACCTGCCGCGCGCCACCGTGCGCGCACTGGCAGTGCTCGAGGAACACGGTTCGCTGCGAGTCAGCGAATTCGCTCGTATCGATCGCACATCGCAACCCACCGCGACCGCGCTCATCGCCCGGCTGGTGGGGGAGGGATACGCCTCCCGGCACCGCGACCCGGACGATTCGCGCGCAGTCGTCGTACAACTCACACCGGCCGGGCGTGCCCGGCTCGCCGCCACCCGCGCGTCCATGCGCGAAGCGCTGTCCGGCCCGC
Source organism: Nocardia sp. NPDC003963 (assembly GCF_053605105.1). Lineage (NCBI taxonomy): Bacteria > Bacillati > Actinomycetota > Actinomycetes > Mycobacteriales > Nocardiaceae > Nocardia > Nocardia sp. NPDC003963. Next base: position 8,986 of record NZ_JBSGIP010000028.1, on the reverse strand, counting down.
TACCCGGCTTCGACGCCGAACGCCTGACCGGACTCGCGGCCGACCTGCGGGAACTGCTGGTGGCGATCCGGGAATCGGCCGGGAACCACACGCAATCGAGGAAATACCGATGAGCACCACGATGGGGAAGGCCGACGAGCCGGACAATATGCGGGCGTCAGGCCCGGCGGCGGTAGCGCAGGGTGACCACGCCGGGCCCGCGCTCGTACTCGATCAACACAGCACACCGACCGGGCAGCCGAAGGCAGTCTGGGCCGTAGCCTTCGCCAGCGTTATCGCGTTCATGGGCATCGGCCTGGTCGATCCGATCCTCAAACCCATCGGTGAACAGCTCGACGCCTCGCCGTCGCAGGTATCGCTGCTGTTCACCAGCTATATGCTCGTCACCGGCGTCGCCATGCTGGTCACCGGCGTGGTCTCCAGCCGATTCGGCGCGAAGAAGACGCTACTCGCCGGTCTGGCCCTGATCATCGTCTTCGCGGCCCTCGCGGGTTGTTCGGGGACGGTCGGGCAGATCGTCGGCTTCCGCGCGGGCTGGGGTCTGGGCAACGCGCTGTTCATCGCGACCGCGCTGGCCACCATTGTCGGCGCCGCCAGCGGCGGGGTCGCGCGTGCCATCATCCTGTACGAGGCGGCCCTGGGTATCGGTATCGCCACCGGGCCGCTGCTGGGTGGTGTGCTCGGCGGAATCAGCTGGCGCGGGCCTTTCTTCGGGGTCTCGGTATTGATGGCCGTCGCCTTCATCGCGATCGTCGTCCTGCTCCCCGAAAGCCCGAAAGCCGCGAAACCCACCTCGCTGGCCGCACCGTTCAAAGCACTGCGTCACCGCGGGCTGCTGGTCGTGAGCATCACCGCGCTGCTCTACAACTTCGGCTTCTTCACGCTGCTCGCCTACACCCCGTTCCCGCTGGATATGGGTACCTACGCGATCGGTTTCATCTTCTGCGGCTGGGGCATCCTGCTGGCGGTGGCCTCGGTGTTCTTCGCGCCGAAGCTCCAGCACCGCTTCGGCACCCTGCCGATGATCGCGGTGGCGGTCGGTCTGTTCGCCGCCGACCTGGCGGTGATGGCCCTGTTCGCCGAACACAAGCCGGTGCTGATCGCCGGTGTGGTCCTGGCGGGCCTGTTCCTCGGTGTGAACAACACGCTGATCACCGAAGCCGTGATGATCTCCGCGCCGGTCGAGCGCTCGACCGCGTCCGCCGCCTACAGCTTCGTCCGGTTCGTCGGCGGTGCCGCCGCGCCCTGGCTGGCGGGCAAGCTGGGTGAGACCAGCGTTTCACTGCCGTTCTGGGTCGGTGCGGTGTGCACCGCCGCGGGCGTCGTGGTGCTGCTGGCCGGCCGTTCCGCTCTCGCCCATATAGACGACCACGACCCGGCCCCGCACAGTGTGGAAGAAGCGCAGGCCGTCACGGTCGGAGACTGACCTCCACAAGAGGTCTCCCGCGGGTCCCGCCGACAGGCGGGGCCCGCTTTTTCATCACCCCGGCGAAACCCGCCCGGCGTAGGGTCGGGGGGTATGACCGAAGCACAGCCGGACGAGGTCCGGGTCGAGACCATCCAGAAGCGGGTGCGGGTCTATCTCGGCGGGCACCTGGTCGCCGACACCGTGCGGCCCGCGCTGGTGTGGGAGAACCCCTATTACCCGGCGTACTACATCCCGGCCGCGGATATCCGCGCGAAACTCGAAGCCGACGGCAACACCCGAACCTCCGCGAACCGCGGCGTGGGTACCGGGTACACGGTCGTCGTCGACGGCGCGACGGCCCCCGGGGCAGCCCTCACCTACCGGGAATCGCCTCGGTTGCGGGACCTGGTGCGGTTGGACTGGGACGCGATGGACGAATGGTTCGAGGAGGACGAGCCCGTCTATGTCCACCCGCGCAGCCCGTACGCGCGGGTGGACATCCTGGCGAGTTCCCGGCATGTGCGGGTGGAACTCGACGGTGTGACGGTCGCCGATTCACGCTCCCCGCGGATCCTGTTCGAAACCGGTCTGCCCGCTCGCTTCTACCTGCCGCTCACCGATATCCGGATGGATCTGCTGCGCCCCTCCGAAACCCATACCAGTTGCCCGTACAAAGGCAACGCCGACTACTGGAACGTGCGGGTCGGCGAAACCGAATATCCGGATCTGGTGTGGATCTACCGCACCCCTACGCCGGAGAGCCAGAAGGTCGCGGGGCTGGCCTGTTTCTACAACGAGAAGGTCGATATGTACATCGACGGCGAGTTGCAGCAGCGGCCGCAGTCACCGTTCGGCTGAGCAGCCGGGCGGGGCGCCGATCGCTATTCCGTCGCGGGCCGCGAGATCCGCGCCCCAGTCGTAGAGCGCCTGAAGTATCGGCGGTAGCCCCGGATCTGTCAATGTATAGGTCACCGTGCGGGATACGCCGTCGCGCACCGTCCGGTCGATCAGGTGGGCGGCCTCGAGCTGGCGCAGCCGCTGCGTGAGCATCTTCTCGGTGATATCGGGGACGAGCCGGCGCAGTTCGCCGTACCGCAGCGGACGTTGCTTCAGATGCCCCAGGATCACCACCGCCCACTTGCCGCCGATGGTGTCCATCGCCAGCTCGACCGGGCAGGAGTAGTGGGTCCGCCGCACGCTCACGCACCACAAAGTACGTTCTTGTGCGGCCGGTTCCAAGGTGGTCGACTTCTCCCATGATCACCGAGTACATCCGGTATCGCATCAGCGATCCGGCCGCGTTCGAGGACGCTTACCGGCGCGCCGCCGTATCTCTGCAATCCTCGCCGTACTGCCGGACCTACGATCTGGACCGGTGCGTGGACGATCCCGAGACCTATATTCTCCGGCTCACCTGGACTTCGGCGAGCGATCATCTGGAGAAATTCCGCAACAGTTCCCAGTTCCGCGCGTTCTTCGCCGAGATCGAGGACTATGTGACCGGTATCGAGGAGATGCGGCACTACGAGCCGGTCGCGCTGGTGCCTTCGCTCTACGAATGGGCGGGTGGTGCCGCGGCGTTCGAGAAACTGTTCGCCACCTTCTACGACCGGGTTCCCGAAGACCCGGTGCTGGCACCGGTGTTCGAAGGTATGCATCCCGACCACGCGAAGCATGTGGCCGCCTGGCTCGGTGAGGTCTTCGGCGGACCCGCCGTCTATTCGGAGCGGCACGGTGGTCACCAGCACATGATCGCCCGGCACACCGGCCGGGCACTGACCGAGGAGCAGCGTCGGCGCTGGATGAGCCTGCTGAGCGATACCGCCGACCAGGTCGGGCTCCCCGGCGACGCCGAATTCCGGTCGGCCTTCGTGGGCTATCTCGAATGGGGGACCCGGATGGCATTGCTCTTCTCCGGCGCGGACGCTCCGGCGAGCGCGAGTGAACCGACTCCTACCTGGGGCTGGGGCGAGGTCCGTCCCTGGCCGCGGGGCTGAACGTCGCCCGGAACCGCTGAATCGCAACGGTTACGGTGGTCGTGGTTCACCAGCGGACACACCCGTCACCGCAGCCTATGGGCGTGCCCTTTCGCTGGAATCCCTCGGCACGACAAGAGCCCGCCCACGATCGGTGGACGGGCTCTGTCGTTCCGTCAGCTCGACGATTCGGCGCCCTGGGGGAGCGCGGCGAGCGTGCCGATCCGGGCCACGGCGTCCGCGACGATCCGGTCGACGAGTTCCTGGCAGGTCGGCAGATCGTCCAGGATGCCGCTGACCTGTCCGGCCGCCAGCACCCCGGCTTCGGTGTTGCCCTCGACCAGCCCGGCGCGCAACAGCATCGGGGTGTTGGCCGCCATGATCACCTGGGACCAGGTGAGATCCTTGGCCTTGCGCATGGCCAGTCCGTCGCGCACCAGCGTGGACCATTTCATCCCGGTCATACTCTTGAACCGGGCCGCATTGCCCACGGCGGCGGTGAGGCCGCGTACGCGCCCCGAATTCTCCAGCTTCTGCACGAGCTCGGTGTTGAGCACCCGGTGCGGCATACCGTCGACCTTGGTGGACACCACCGTCTCGCCGAGTCGGCGGCGCAGGTATTCCTGCTTCACCGAATCCGGGACGCTGCTCTCCTGGGTGAGCAGGAAGCGGGTGCCCATCGCGACACCGGCGGCCCCGTAGGCGAGGGCGGCGGCGAGGCCCCGCCCGTCGAAGAAACCACCGGCCGCGACCACCGGGATATCGACCGCGTCCAGGACCGACGGCAGCAGCAGGGTGGTCGCGACCGGCCCGGTGTGCCCGCCGCCTTCACCGCCCTGCACCACGACCGCGTCGGCTCCCCAGGAAGCGACCTTCACCGCGTGCTTGGCGGCGCCGATCGACGGAACCACCACCACACCGGCGTCTTTCAGCTTGGCGATGAGGTCCTTCTTCGGCGCCAGGGCGAACGAGGCGACCTTCACGTTCTCGCGGATGAGCAGGTCGATCCGCTCGGGGGCGTCCGAGGCGTCGGCGCGGATGTTCACACCGAACGGTTTATCGGTCTGCGCCTTGGTTTTGGCAATGGCCGTTTCCAGCTCGGCGTAGGTCATGGTGGCCGAGGCCAGAATGCCCAATCCGCCGGCATTGGAGGTGGCCGACACCAGGCCGGGACCGGCGACCCAGCCCATTCCCGTCTGCACGACGGGATGTTCGATCCCGACGAGTTCGGTCAGCGGGGTCCGCAGCCGGGCAGTCACTGCGGGACCTCGCGATCACGGATCTTCTTCGGGTCCAGGACCTCACGGATGATCCGCAGTTCCTCGTCGCTGGGCAGCCGGGACTCTCCGGCCGTGCCCAGGTCGGCGATCTCGAACGAGGTGTTCTCCGCGACCTCACCGGCGGTGACCCCGGGGTGCAGGCTCAGCGCGCGCATCGTATGGTCCGGGCCGTTGAAATCGAAAACGCCCAGGTTGCTGACCACCCGGTGGATATGGTGGAAACGGAACGCCGGGTTGTCCGGATCGACCTTGTCGTAGCCGACACCGGCGACGATATCCACTTTCTCGCCGAACACCCGTTTGGTATGCCGCCCGACCCAGTAGCTGGTCGGGTGGTTGATGGTGTTGCCGGGCGCGCCGCGCACCCCGAACATCTGCCGCGTCGGCTGTTGCAGCGGGCCGAAGGCCGAGAGGTTCTGATTGCCGAAACGGTCTATCTGGTTGGCGCCCATGACCACATGGCGGCGGCCCGAGGCCAGCACATCGAAGACCCTGCGGAACGGGATCCAGCCCTCCACCGGGGCTTTACCACCGATCGGCGGGGTTTCGGCGAGGAAGAACGCCTCGCCGTCGGAGATCAGCAGATCGGGTTCGAAGGTGAGTTTCGCCAGGCGCGCGCCCAGCTGCGCCATCGGCGACATGGGGCTGGCGAAGATCTCGCCGGCGCCGCGGAAGATCTCGGCGCAGGCGATCGCGCACACCTCGGCCCGGGTGATGGTTTCGGTGCTGGTCACCGTTCCTCCTTGAATCGCGCCACGGCGGCCTGGTAGTCGTCCTCCGAGCCGCTGAGGTAGGTATCGACGAAGGTCTGCCAGGTCTCGGGCGACCCGGCGGCCTCGACGTAGTGCCGCTGGAATTTCTCGTCCCGGCCGTAGCTCTCGCCGCCCAGCGTGAAATGCGCGCCGTTCGGTGCCTCGGCCACCGCGTCGACCATCATGCGGTTGAGCAGCAGGGCCTGCTGGGGAACGGTTTTCACCAGTTCCTCGGTCTCCACGACGCGTTCCACCGTGAGGTAGCGCTTCTCCGCGGCGAGGCAGAACAGGTCGTCCATATAGGGGTCCACGCCCTGGTAGGCCGCGTTACCGTGCGCGTCACCGATGTTCAGGTGCACCAGCGCCGCGTCGAGATTCAGGGCGGGCATGGCGATCAGGGTTTCCGGCTGTCCGCCCGGGCCCGGGTACGGCGAGGTGACCGTTCGGAGTTCGCCGTCCCAGAAGTTCGGCACATCCGATCCGAGGCCCGCCCGGATCGGCAGGAACGGCAGCCGGGCCGCGGCTGCCTCGAGCCCGCATTTGAGCATGCCCTCGTCCATTTCCCGGGCCACGAGCTGTCCCGAGGTGCGGGCCTTCGCGAACCAGGGGTCGTAGAACGGCGCCGAGTCCAGGGATACGAAACCGTAGTAGGCCTTGCGGACCTTCCCGGCCGAGAGCAGCAGGCCCAGATCCGGCCCGCCGTAGGTGACCACCGTGAGGTCGGTGACGTCCGATCGCAGCAGCGCGCGCACCAGGGCCATCGGCTTACGCCGCGATCCCCAGCCGCCGATCCCGATGGTCATCCCGCTGCGCAGTTCGCCGACGATCTCGTCCAGCGTTTTCCGCTTGTCTCGCATGGTTTTCCGCTCCATGTCAGTTCTTGTCCTTCTGCGCCGCCAGGTCTTCGTCGAAGCGCTCGCGGATCTCGTCGGAAGCGCCGGAGAGGTTCAGTTCGAAGGTGAACCCCTGTTCGAAGCGATAGCTGCGGTGCACGTCCTGTAGGTCGATACCGTTGAGCGCGCGTTTGGCGGCCCGGATGACCCGGCCGTCCTTGGCCGCGATGTTCTTGGCGACGTCGAGCGCGGCGGCGTCGAGTTCCGCGCGGGGGACCACCTTGAGCACCGAGCCGTAGTGGTGCAGCTGCTGGGCGGTGGCGGTACTCGCGGTGAAGAAGAGCGCGCGCATGAGGTGCTGGGGGACCAGCCGGGCCAGATGGGTGGCGGCACCCAGCGCACCGCGGTCGACCTCGGGCAGGCCGAAGGTCGCGTCGTCGGAGGCGATGATGATGTCGGAATTGCCGACCAGGCCGATCCCGCCGCCGAGGCAGAAACCCTGGACCGCGGTCACCACCGGCACCGGGCAGTCGTAGACCGCGCCGAAGGCCTCGAAGCAGCCGTGGTTGGCGTCGATGAGCGCCTGGTGGCCGGGTTTGCGCTGGATCTCCTTGATATCGACCCCCGCGTTGAAGCCGCGGTTCTCGGCGCGCAGCACCACCACGCGGGTCTGCGGGTCGCGCCCGGCGGCGCGGATCTCGTCGGCGAGGGTGAACCAGCCGTCCGAGGGTATGGCATTGACCGGCGGATAGTCGACCGTGACCACGGCGATACCGGCGGATTCCGAATGGCGCTTGATCCCCATCGCGTATCCCATCTCGCATCTCGAGCATCTTGGCTAAGCAAGCAATTGCTTGGTAGGTTAACACGGTGGCACTCGAAATCGACCTGTCCGATCGCGTCGTTCTGGTAACCGGCGGCGTCCGCGGCGTCGGCGCCGGGATCAGCCGCGTCCTGCTGGCCGCCGGCGCGACGGTGGTCGCCTGCGCCCGCCGCCCCGGTGATACCCCGGTCGAGGTGGACGGCCGCGGTATCGACTTCCTGCCCTGCGATGTGCGCGATGCCGCGGCGGTACAGGAGATGATCGCCGAGATCGTCAGGCGGCACGGCCGGCTCGACCATGCGGTCAACAACGCGGGCGGAGCGCCCTACGCCCTGGCGCAGGACGCCAGCCCCAAATTCCACACCAAGATCATCGAGCTCAACCTGCTCTCGGCCCTGCATGTCGCCCAGGCGGCGCACGCGGTGATCAGCCGGCAGGAAGACGGTGGATCGATCGTCAACATCTCCAGCCTCAGCGGGCACCGCCCGTCGCCGGGAACCGCGGCCTACGGTGCGGCCAAGGCCGGGGTCGACGCGCTCACCGTTTCCCTCGCCGCCGAATGGGCGCCGAAGGTCCGCATCAACTCGCTGGTGGTGGGCGCGGTGGAAACCGAACTGAGCGCGCTGCACTACGGCGACGCCGACGGCGTGGCCGCCGTCGGGCAGACCATCCCGATGGGCCGGCTGGCCCGTCCCGAAGATGTCGGCAACGGGGTGGCCTTCCTGCTCTCCCCGCTGGCCGGTTACATCTCCGGAGCCACCCTGCAGATCCACGGCGGCGGCGAACCTCCGGCCTTCCTGTCGGTCGCGACCGCCACCCACTCCGGTGATACGGCGAAGGCCTGAACCGGCTCGAACATATATCGACCATCGACGATAGGAACGGACATGGCAACCGAGGGCATCTGCGCCGGTCGGATCGTGACCATCACCGGCGCCGGCCGGGGTATCGGCCGGGCGCACGCGCTGGCCTTCGCTGCCGAGGGGGCGAAGGTCGTGGTGAACGATCTCGGATCCACCCTCAGCGGCGAATCGACCGCGGAGACTCCCGCCGAGCAGGTGGTCTCGGAGATCCGCGCGGCCGGCGGCGAAGCCGTCGCCAACGGTGACGACATCGCGAGCTGGGAGGGGGCGCAACGCCTGATCCAGCAGGCCGTGGACACCTTCGGCGGCCTGGACGTCCTGGTCAACAATGCCGGGTTCGTCCGCGACCGCATGCTGGTCAACCTCGCCGAGGACGAATGGGATTCGGTCGTCCGGGTCCATCTGAAAGGGCATTTCGCCACCATGCGCCACGCCGCCGCGTACTGGCGGGCCGAATCCAAGGCCGGCCGCACGGTCGACGCGCGGATCATCAACACCAGTTCCGGCGCCGGCCTGCAGGGCAGTGTCGGCCAGGGCAACTACGGCGCGGCCAAGGCGGGTATCGCCGGTCTCACTCTCACCGCCGCGGCCGAATTCGGGCGCTACGGCGTCACGGTGAACGCGATCGCACCCTCGGCGCGTACCCGGATGACCGAAACCGTTTTCGCCGATATGATGGCCGCGCCGGAAGACGGATTCGACGCCATGGCGCCGGAGAACATCTCACCGATCGTGGTGTGGCTGGGCAGTACCGAATCGGCGGGAGTCACGGGCCGCATGTTCGAGGTCGAGGGTGGCCGTCTCGCATTGGGTGAGGGCTGGCGGCACGGGGTTCCGGTCGATCGGGGTGCCCGGTGGAGTCCGGCCGAACTCGGAACCGTTGTCTCGGAACTGATCGCGAAGGGCGCGACCCCGGAGCCCGTATACGGAGCGTAGCGATCCGCACAGTCCTACCGGGCCCGTCCCGCTGCCGGCCGGCAGCGGGACGGGGCCGGGTGAGGTAGGGGTAGGGGGGGGGGGGGGGAGGGGGGTGTTAGGGGGGGGGGGTTGT
>NZ_JBSGIP010000027.1:0-79215 GCF_053605105.1 Nocardia sp. NPDC003963 | reverse complement strand
AACCTCAGGAGTCAAACCACCCGGCCCGCTGCGGCACGCTACGGGGAGCTACCCCGACCACGAAACCGCTACCGGAGATATAAGTCGGAACCTCAGATCGCCACCGGCCGGTTGTCGAGGTACGTGCAGGTCACCGCCTCAACGCCGGAAGTGTGGCCAGCGAGCATGGCGAGTTCGGTCCCTGTACTCAGGTCCCACACCCGTACGGTGCCTCGGTGGCTTCCGGTGACAGCAACCGCCTGGTCGTCGAGGTACATGCAGGCCACCGCCTCAACGCCGGAAGTGTGGCCAGCAAGGATGGCGAGTTCGGTCCCTGTACTCAGGTCCCACACCCGTACCGAGCCGTCACCGCCACCGGTGACCGCGACAGGACGGCCATGGAGAAGAGTGCAAGCAGCCGCCCGGACCGCGTCGTTGTGTCCGGCGAGTGCGAACTGTTCAACGCCGCTGGCCAGGTCCCAGACCCGCACCGTGCCGTCGCTACCGCCAGTGACTGCGATGGGCCGGTCGTGGAGATAAGTGCAGGCCACCGCCCGGACCGGGGTCGTGTGGCCGGTCAGTTCGGAATGTTCTGTGCCGGTGGTCAGGTCCCACACCCGGACTGTTGTGTCGTCCCGGCTGGCGGTGACCGCAACGGGCCGGTTGTCGAGGAAGGTGCACGCCAGGGCCGCAACCCCTTTGGTGTGGCCGATGAAGGTGGCACGGTGTGCGGTATGTGTATGGGCGCCGGTGGCCCATCTGACCTGCCAGTGCAATAGCCGGTTGAGTTTGTGTTGCAGGTCGATGGCACCGAAACGGGCAGCATCGATGGCCAGAAGTTGACGCCGACGTGCGGGCGGAAGGGACCGGTGGTAGGCGGCTGAGCATCGGTACACCGCGCGGGTCAGCAATGCGTCCTTGCTGCGCACATGGACAACGGCAGCGAGCAGCGATGCGGGTTCGGCGTGGACGAGGTATTCGGTGTCGGTGAGCAGGTCGTCGATCATGTCGGCGTGGGCGGCGTGGGTCGCCAGGTGGTGGAGGGTGTAGGGGTGGGCTCGTATCCAGTCCCGGTATCCGTCGGTGTGGACGGGGACCTGCTGGTGTAGTGCCGTCACGAACGCGGCGTGTACGACGGCCGGGTCGTGGTCGTGTGCGAGGTATTCGGCCAGCGCTTGGTGGTGGAGGCGGTAGGCCGAGCGGCCGTTCTCGGTGGCTTCCACGACGTAGGAACCGGCGGAGCGACGCAGCCACATCAGGTCGTGGTCGGTGTAGGTGACTGCGGCGATCGTCGAGGCGATCGGTGCCCACAGGTCTTCCCACGGCAGACCCTGGCCTTGCGCGAATGCCAATGGCCGCAACAGCTCTCGTGCCTTGTCGGCGTTGTCGCGTAACCGTGACTGCAGGTCATGGTGCATGGCTGAGCCAGGTAGGGAGGGCAGCCCAGCCCGCCACACCGGATCTGCGGGATCGGGCAGACCAGGCTCCGCGGCAAGGGTGGCAGAGACGATTCGGGCGACCAGGAACGACGGGGAGGCTTGCTCGGCGACCGCGTCTGCAACTGCCCGGAGCGTCGGCTGCGGCTGGTGGCGGTAGATGCTGTCGGGGGCGGATTCCACGAGCCCACGCAGGGCGTAGATGGTCAATGCCGCACGGTCGGCGTAGCGAGCCGAGTCGAGATCCAGCGCCGAGTTTCGGTCCAGTCCGAGATTGCCCAGCAGATAGGAGCGGGTGCCGATCAACAGCCGGATCCCTTGGTAGGCGTGTTCGAGTAACGGGCTCAGCAGGTTACGGGTCACCTCGGTGGGGTCGGTGGCTTCGTCGAGACCGTCGATGAGCACCGTCAATGGTGTGGAGCGTTCGTGCAAGGCCTCAGCGAGTTCACCGACTGTGTCTGCGGATATCTCAGCGGCGGCGGCTATACCGTCGCGAATTTCGTCGAGGGTGAGGTTCTGGGCGTAGATCGCTACGTCTAGCGCTCCTACGGCGGGGATCGCCGCGGCCGGCAGATCGAGAGTCTGCACGGGTACCGTGCGCCGGTATTCGGGGTGGCTCAGGGTGGCGATCAACCCGAGTACCGCGGTCTTACCCGATCCAGGGTCCCCGGTGACAGCCAGCAGTCGGTACGCGGGATCTGGGCGAGTAAGCCAGCCGGTGATGTCGGTCAGGGCGGTGTGGCGTCCGCAGAACCACCAGCCTCGAGCCTGGCTGTTGCCCATCGCCCGCACCATCAGCCGGGTGCGGAGTTCCACCTCGCGGCGCTCGGCGTGTTCCTCCCATTCGCGCGCCCGCTGTATCGCCAAGTCCACATCGGTCATCCGCGGATGGTGGCGGGGATTGGGAAGGAACGGGGGCGCGGTATCGGTCAGCGCGATCTCATGAAAGGAGAGCATCTGATCCCCGGACTCGCCAGCACTTTTCGCGATCTGGGTGGTGGGTGCTTGGATCGCGATAACCGGAGGGCTGTAGCCGGCAGCGGCGAGCGAGCCGGCGGAATCGGTGAGCAGCTGCGGGAACCGCCCGGCTCGGGCGAGTTGGCGGGGCTGGGCCGAGCTGAGGACCACGATCCCGTTCCCGGATTTCGCAGCCCAGCGGTTGGTGTAGGAGTCCAGCGCAGTTTGAGCAAATTGCGCGCCACCTTTGCCGGAGTAGCAGGTGTCCAGCATCAGCAGCAGCCGACAGATCGGGGTCTTGTACAGCAGGGTGTCGGCGATTTCGCTGGTGCTGACGGCGCGGTGTAACCGGTCGGGGTCGGACTCGGCGGTCATGAGCACGTGGCGGTCGAGTCCGTCGAGGCGTTCACCGTGCCCGGTGAAATACACCGCCAGAATGTCATCGGGACGCCGGTCGGAGTCACGGCAGAACTCATCCAGCGCGTCCAATAGCTGGATAGCGGTGGGATTCATCCCGACAGACTCGACCAGGGTGTAACCGAAACGGGTCGTGAACAGCTCCACCATCTGCTCGCGCGCGTCCCACAACCCGGGCCGATCCCACTGTGAACCCGCGATCGTGTGCTCCGCGACGGCGACCGCGATCAAAAACCGCCGCGGACCGTCGGCACCTTCAGCCGCCATATAGACCTTCCGCGATCACCTGGCCGGTGAGCTTGTCGGTGAGATACGGAGCCACTGAGTGAGCGTGGACATCGTTGTGTACCAGCCCGTCGCGCACCCGCTTAGTGACCATGTCACCGAACAACGGAGCCAAGCGTTTGACCAGCGCCACCACATCCCCGGCATCGGCGATGTTGGACCACACCAACCCGTCGGATCCCGGCCACACCCCGATTCCTCCTCCCGGGGCAGGATCGAGTCGATCAAAAACCAGGTTCGGGATACCCAACGGGGAACCCAACGTCACCAGCGCCCGCACCGGATGTCCCGGCATCGAGCACAGTGTTTCGTAGGCGACAACCGAACCCAGCGAATGTCCCACGACCACTCGCGTCTCCGGCGTGATCTGGGCACGGACGCGGTCGCGAACCTGTTCCCGCAGTCGTGGTTCGGTCAGGTAGCGGCGGACCTGCTTGAGGTTTCCGACCACCGAGCGCAACGCGATCCCCGCGAAGAAACGCGAATCCGCCAGCTGCTCGAGAATGACCTGCACCGACTGCGGCACCCGCCCCAAGCTGCGGTCATCAAGTACCGACACTGTCTGATCGGTCGCCGCCACAGCAACCCACCATGCCTCTAACAGGTCCTGCTCGAAGCCGGCCTCGACATCATCGGCATCAAACCACGGCTCCCCGGTCGCCAGCATCTGCCCAGGTGGCCGGAACAGGTCCCCATAGAACGCGGCCGTAACCTCACTGCGGGCCAGCAGTTCCCCGTCGGCCAGCGCCAAGCCGCTGTTGAGAGGGTGCAGCCACTGCTCGGCCATCACCTCACTACCAGCAACCTGCTGTCCGATCCCGTGCACACACACTACCCGCGACATCACCCACCCCAACCTCTCCACGCCCGACCACACAGCCCGTTTAGCCCTGCCCCGCCGAAGCATGCAACGGCACGAAGGCATAACGCATATCGAAACCCTAATCCAGCTCACACCAACGTGTCCGGAATCGACGACTCTCCGACCACACACGATCCGAGCCCACAGCAAGCAATACTGCCTGCCCGCTTCCCTGAATTTCACCAGAGAGTGTCCTCAAGTCCTCAAAGCCTGTGCGGCTGCGGTGGCGGTTTGGCTTGATGGTTCGTCGTGGTGCGTAGGCATGAGTTGACCGAGGACCAGTGGAGCACGAAGGAACCGTTGTTGCCGTTCCCGGAGGCTAAGGCCGGCTGGGTGTGCACGACCGGCGGGTGATCAACGCGATGCTCTCCAAAGACAAGATCGAGGTGGCGTGGCGGGGTCTGCCCGAGCGGTACGGGCCGCGGAAAACGGTCTAAGACTGGTTCTGGCGCTGGTCCCGTAGCGGCACTCTGGGTCCAAGAGGACGGGCCGCTCCAGCCCAAAGTCGTCGTTTCGGTGGCAGGCACGCGGCCCGGCCAGCAATGAGAACCGACTGCTCTTCGCTCGGCCTTCCCGCATTCCGTCGAACCGAGCACCGCCGCTGTTGCAGTGCTTGCATGCGCCGACCCATCGCGCAGGGCGCGCGGACGATAACGGGATCGTCCCACACGGTGACCGGGCTGCACCCCGCAGGCCACCCGAACCGGAGGGCTATTCACATCGCCGCCACCTCCGGGCGGAGTAGCGCCGCCTGCGTTACATCCATTTCCCTTCTCGGCAAGCAAGCGCTTCTGCCCAGCTCCATCGCCAGGCATCAGGAACAACGCTTAGCCTGTGTGGATGGTCGCAATCATCCGACTCGATATAGCTGAAACACGAAAGTGGGCATGGAGTCTCATCGAAGAAGGCCGTCGGCGTATCGCAATCGAGCTACTGGACACCGACCGGGCCGTCGTCGAACAACCGGCAGCACTGACGGTCTTCGTAGCCGAACGAGCGAGTCTGTACCAGACCTCGTTGGTAAGCCCGGAGCTCCGGGGCATTGAACAGTCCGAGCTCGTAGTGATTGCTGTCGGACAGCTAAAGTCCAGCAGAAGACTCAGCCAGATGGATTGGAGGTACACAGTCAATCCTATTGCTGCACTGCAGTCTCCGGTCGTGCTGAAACAACTCTTCAACACGGTAGAACATACAAATCTTCTGCAGAAATTGATGTCCGGTGAGCGTGCGGTTCGCCTCAGGAGTTGGGACAGCGCTGGATTCATATCTGCGTTGCTCGCTCTCTGCGATCAGGACGATGGTGCCCGCGCCAAGCAAGTAATTGCAGCTGCTATGAATGAACCAGTTTCCAGCCGTGTGTCCGATATTCTTGCACAGGAGCGAGATGCAACGGTATCGGCAATGAGGATATCGGGAGTCGTCGACAGTTTGGGTGAACTGCAGAACGTTCCGGTTGATGATGGAGATCCAATGCCATTTCTGGGGCGGGTCGATTCCGAAGGTTCTAGCGGCAGCGCTCATAAGGTGCCTCGTGTCTGGCAGCATGAGGACTCGATAATCGGACTGGATGCGCGGCATGTGCTCGACTGGGTCGGCAGCGAGACGGAACATGCTGCGGCGATGGTTTTCAGCAATCGAGATGGACGCAAGCTCAGTGTAATAAACGCAAACCGGCTGGGAATTGAGCGGGCCGTTGGCGCGGACCTTGTGTACTATAGCCCGCATTGTCACGCATACGTCCTCGTACAGTACAAGATGATGGCTCCCCAAGGCAGTCGAAATAGAGCCTCTAACTGGATATTTCGCCCCGATAACCAATTTAGAGACCAACTTACTAGAATGAAAAATGTAGAAACTAGCCAACACGATCAGAGCGGTTCCGAATCTGGACATCAGACCTATCGACTGGGACAGGCATTAACCTATTTTAAGTTCTGTCGGCACGATACGGGCTTGGACGCGAATACTCAACTGATGAAGGGTTCATATGCTTCGACCGCCTTCGTGGACATGCTCCTGACGCAGGGTCGGGGGCCTCGCGGCGGTGCGGTGATCGATGGCGGAACACTGCGAGATCGAGCCTTGGACAACGCCGCATTCATATCCCTGGTACGCACCTCGTTGATCGGATCCAGCGGGGCGACCACGGACGAGTTGTGTCGTGTAGTAGCAGCGTCGCTTGAGGGTGAACGGAGCGTGGTATTTGCTATGCCGCATTAGCGCACCAGGGACTTCCCCGGTCGAGTTGGACGTATTGCTCATCGCTCCAAAGCAGTTCATGGAGCTTCCGACGCTCGGACAGGGGGCGTGTGGCCGGTCAGTTCGGAATGTTCTGTGCCGGTGGTCAGGTCCCACATCCTCAGAACCGGAAATGGGATCGCGGTCCTCAGCTCGGCCCAGCCTCGCCAACTCGCTCGTCGCCGTACAGCGAATCTGGGCAGCCTCCGGTTACGGATCACGTCCACGGTGCAGGGATTGTGCCTGCATTCCATTTCGCCAGCGTAGCGTTGTCCACCAGCCGTATCCCGGTACGCTCGACAGTCTGCCGCGCCGACTGGGTGAAACGCGATGTGGTGATCAGCACTGCGACGTCGTAGTTGTGCCAGGTGCTGATGCCACCGACGAACTGCTGCATTTCCCGATCCCCCACTGCACGGTTGATGCTGTAGCGCTTGGCCTGCACGATCAACCGCCGCCCATCGGCGGTGGTCGCGACGACATCGGCCCCGCGATCCCCGGCACCGCCGCTGACCTCGACATCCCGGCACCCCGCCGACCGACACAACGAGGCAAGCGCATGCTCGAACTGCTTGTCATCCATCGAGTGAAACGGCAGCACTGCCCGCAGATGATCCTGCGCACGTTCCATCCGGCGGCGCCGCAACCAGTAGCGGGCATAGAACGCGCCGCCGATACCGGCCACCACGGCGATCATCCCAACGACGATGATCACGGCATTATCGCGAGCGAACTGCATCGCCGGAACCCCCACAACGAACACGGCGATCCCGGCCATCCCCAGCACACCGGCACTGAACGAGTGGCGACGTCTGCCCACCTGCACTCCCCTGCTCCATGAACCCCTGCGATATCGATCAGGCTGAACTGTAGCCCCAGGCCCCGACAGAATCGGCTGAACCCAGTCCAGGGATCACAGCGCTTCCGATCAACACAGCAGTCGTCCAACCAACCTCGGATTTCCTCCATCTCCACGAGAAAAGGGTTGGCGCAGAGTCGAATACAGCTGGCGCGACGGCCCCAACAGGTAGGATGATCGATTTATGGTCGCGCTCGAAATTGACGATGTCCGGCCGGGCGATCCGGTGATCGACGAGCTCATCAGGTTGGGTAAGCGCTATAGCCGAACTCTGGGAATGATGCCAGCAGGCGCGTTCAGGGACGCCACCTACCAAGGCGGTCTGCTGGCTGCCAAGATCGAGGGTCGTCTCGTCGGCTATGCCTTGTTTCGGCTTCCCCGCAACAACCAGGTCATGCTTTCACACCTGTGTGTCGACGCCGAGGCACGAGGATCGGGCGTTGCCCATGCGTTAGTGGATGGGATCACAGCCAGACACACGTCCCGCCTGGGCATTCGGGCCAAGTGTCGCAACGATTACGAACTCAACCCCATGTGGGAGGCATTGGGCTTCCACCCACGAGGTACTGCCGTCGGCCGCGGGAGAGATCGCAGCCCCATGACCGTATGGTGGCTGGACCACGGCCACGAGGATCTGTTCAGCTTCCTCACCGAACCCGAAATGCTCGACGACGAGCCCGATCTGATCGAGGCGGCCCTCGACCTCAATATCCTCATGGACCTGCACACGCGAACAGCTACCCCCAGCGCACAGAGGTCCCAAGTGCTGGTTGCCGACCACCTCGTGGGTCGTCTTCGCTTGGTCGTCACCAACGCTGTCGATCGCGAACTCGCACAACATGCACGGGTCCAACGAGCCCCGATCGAGCGAGCCGCGAGCCACTACCCCCGGCGAGCTACGGCCACAAGCGAAGCCGACGCCATATTCACACAACTGGTCCGAGCATCGAACGGCCTCGGCGAGAAGCTTTCCATCCAGGACGAGGGGGATCTATGGCAAATCGCGGAAGCGGTGGCCGCCGGCGTCGGTGTCCTACTGACCTGGGACGACGGAATGCGCAAACGGTTCAAGAGCCTGCAACCAACCGTGCCGGCTCTGGCCGCCTTCCACGTCCTGGACCCCGACCATCTCGTCACTCACCTGGACAAGGTGGCACGAGCGTGGGCTTACCAGCCCGCACGGCTGCAAGGCAGTGCATACGACCGCGTTCGAGCCAGCGCGGACGACGAAACCCGCCTACTGGAATTTCTGGGCCGGACTTCCGGGGAGGCCCGGGGCGAACTGCGTGACCTGCTGCGCAGGCTCGCGCGCGAAGATGTGCCGCGCTGGTTGATCCACACAAGCGACGAACCTGCCATCGCCTGCTACGCCGCACACCTCGACAGCCGAGTCATGCGGGTGCCCTTCCTGCGGACCGCTGGACACCAGATGTCCGACACCATCGCCCGCCAACTGCTTTGGCTTCTGCGCCGTGATGCACGGGAACAGGGAGCATATGTCATCGACGTGTCCGATCGACACGTAGGCGGCGTCCTCACACGCGCGATGGCATCCGAACCGTTTCACCACCACGATCATCACAGGTACGCCTGGGTTATTCCGGTATGCGGGAACAGCCACGACATCGGCCAGGCCGCCAATGAGGCGCGTCAACTCGTCGACGCAGCGCCGGGACCATTGCTACGCCCCGGCCTCCCCCCTCGCACCGCTGCCGAGATCGAGCGATCGCTGTGGCCGGCCAAATTGACCGATAGCGCCCTGAAGCACTACATCATCCCCATTCAACCCCGGTGGAGCGGGGAACTGCTCGGCTACCCGAGTCAGCTCACAACCCGCCCCATAGAGCTATCGCTCGGCCGCGAACAGGTCTACTACCGAACCGCCGATCGCAAGCTGACCGCACCCGCCAGAATCCTGTGGCGAGTCAGCCAAGGACGCAACACCTCAGCAGAGATCATCGGCACATCGCTACTCGACGCAATCGATGTCGACACCCCCGCACGCCTGCATGCCACTTTTCAGCACTACGGAGTGTTCGACCTGCCGCTGCTTGAGAAGCTCGCCAAGGACAGACCCACAGTGCAAGCCGTACGGTTCTCCGACACCGAACTGTTCGACGCACCCATCTCCAACAGCACCTACAACCAGCTGAGGAACCAGCACGGCGGTCCAAAAGCGTTCTACGGACCTCAACCCATCGAACCGGAGCTTTTTGCCGCCCTATATCGGTCCGGGACTACCTAGCCCGAGCAGAACCCGAACCTGCGCGTCGAACGTGCGTTCGACCATGCCCGCAGATAAAGTGCGTGCCATGATCGCGACACCTGCACCAGAAGACGGGCCTACACCCTTGCCACGCCCGCTGCTCCTGTCGCTCCGTCCCAGATTCGCCCATGCCATCCTCGACGGTACGAAGACCGTCGAATTACGACGCACCCGCGTATCCGCACTCCCCGGGACGCTTCTCGTCCTCTACTCCAGCTCGCCCGTCATGGCCGTGGTCGGCGTGGCAACACTCGCGGAACGCGATACCGACAGCCC
Organism: Nocardia sp. NPDC003963; assembly: GCF_053605105.1. NCBI lineage: Bacteria > Bacillati > Actinomycetota > Actinomycetes > Mycobacteriales > Nocardiaceae > Nocardia > Nocardia sp. NPDC003963. The sequence continues at coordinate 69,640 of NZ_JBSGIP010000027.1, read as the reverse complement.
GGAGATCATCTGGCGACGATACCGACGGCGCATCGGCCTGTCCCGAGCGGAATTCTCCGACTACTTCACCGGCGCCGAGCACGCCACCGCCCTTACGATCGTCAACCCCCGGACACTACCAGAACCGATGACGCTCAGTTGGTTACGATCACACGCCACGTTCCAACCTCCCCAGAGTTACCGATACATCGCCCCCACCGATCCCGCCCCCCTCGCCGAACTTGCCGTGGCTTGGTCGAGCTACTGATCGAACCAGTCTGTCAGGGCGGGACGGTGATCGGAGAGGCCGAGGTGGCCTGTCTCGGCGCAAGGAAGCATCGCGTCGGAGAAGTCGGCCGAGGAACCCTCGGCAGCAGAAGGTTTGGATGCCCCGATTGCCCAGGAATTGGCGCACGCGGTCCGAAAAAAGAGGGTGTCACTGGCTGGGCCAGTGGTTTGCCGAGCAGCACCTGGCGTCGGAGGGTCAGTGACTGCGCCCCAGCGCCTCGCGCAGGTCGTCCGTGAACGACCGAAAACCGCCTGCAAACTGAGGCGTTGCGTGCCATTGTGATCGAGTGTCATCGATTCCAGGCCTCCCCGAGGATCCAATGGGCTACCTCGAACTGGCCGATCCGTACATGGTGTTGGGCCCGGGTTATGTCGAGGTTGCGGTCTTCCAGTACCGACTCTGTGCACTGATCTGGCTATACAGGACCACAAGCGCAGCGATCGAGACGGAACTCGCGCGACTTACGGAGATGGAGGAGACCGGGTCGCATCGGGTACCCGGATGGGAGGGCGAATCGGACATGGTGCTAGACGAAGTCCAGGGCATACTCGACGGCGAGGCTGCACCCGTGGGCGCGGGCACCATCATGGCATCGTGTTGCAGCGCACTCGAATCGCTGCTGACCGTCATGCTCCCCCTCGGCTCACGACGTGGACTCCGGCCGAAGGCTCAAGCTGTGGCCAGCCTCCTGGCCGACCGGAAGGAAGCGGACACGATCGTCGAACACGCTGGCTGGCTCGCGGAACGACGCAACTCGTTCGCCCACCGACTGACCGACGAAGGCGGCCACTGGGACGACGAGCCGAACAGCCAGCGGTACGACTTCGACGACGACGCCGTTGAGGAGACTTTCGAACGTTGCGGAGAAATCGCCACGCTCCTCGATAAGCGATACGAGGAAATCACCCGCTGGCGCGAAGCGAGGCAATAGCGGGAGTAGCCCCGCCGATTACGCGCACCGCCACAATAGCGACAAGGCCGAAGGGCGGCAAGAACTCGCCAAAGACAGGTCAGCGCTTGCCAATGCGAGCGACGGAATCCTGGTGATCGTCGAGCGGTATAGCATCTCGGGCTGCGAGGAAGGCCTCGGCCAGTACCACGTACAGGTTATCCACAACAGCGACCACCGCAACGCAGAGCCCCGGGCCTGAATCATCCCGCCCAGATACGTGGTACGGACGGTCGAGGAGCTCGACCCAAGCCATCGCTGGCGCTCCCGCTCTTTGCGAGCCGATCCGCACCCCTTGCCAGAATCATCGAGATGCATATGGCCAAAGCCGGCCATCTCAGGCTGATTCGTGAGCCGTCGACACAGTCAGCGCAGCTACGGGCGGTCGGCGTCGGCACGGCGGGTGCGCTGGTGATTGCGCACCGGATCCTGCTGCACAAAGCTGCCTGACCATTCGCCCGCACCGAGGAGACTGCGATGCGTGTCCACACGCCGATTTCAGCGTGCGCTATCGCCCGGTCCGGGGTGGCGTCGCATGGCACGCAAACAGGCTCCCGGTCAGCACGCCTGGCGATCCGCAGCACGAAACGACGGGGGTCACCCGTGAACACCCCAACTTGCACTCGGTCGTGTACGACCGGCGCTTGCGAGGAGACATGAGGAAGACCCTTCAGCAGGAGCCTCGTCCTGCCGAATCAGTGTCACCAAGGGAACCTCAGTCTTCCGGCTGCCCACTGCAGCGAGACCGGTCCGGCTCCGAGGCGACACCGCACTTTGCGGTCCGCGAATCCGCCTCTGTCATCGCGCCGGTCGGTGACCCGATGCTGGTGGGAACTTGTGGAACAGTTCGGGCGTGACTTCCGGACGTGCACAGATTAAGATCTCGATTGGTCGAGCAGCCTCGTCGGTAACGAGGCCAGCAGCCGCGATTCCATTCTTGACCGTGGCGCGTCGTCGGTAGCGACGTGCGTGAGGTCTTTCCTTCATTCGAGCCTTCAAGCTTCAGGAGTCCTCGTGACATTCGAGTACCCGGCCACGGCGCCAGCGTTTTACGTGCAGACCAACCCGGGCAAGGCAAAACTGCTCATCGGTGAATTCGGCACCCAGTCCAGACGTCTCACGCCGATCACAACCGTGAGTATCGGCAGTGATGAAGAAGCCGATCGGTTGGTCACCGCGTTGGAAAATTCAGCCTGGCACGGGGATCGGGGTGCCTGGGACGCTCTCGCGGCGGGGCTCCCCAGCGCCGTGGTCTTGGCCTGCAATCAGACGCTGTCGACGCTGCCCCAACCTGCCTCACTCGCCATCGGGAGTGACGGACGGCCTCTATCGGTAGTGGCGACGAGGTATTTTTCTACCACGAGTGAGGATCTGCGGCAGCAGGCTTCTGCTTCGTATGACCTGAGCTTCATGACTCTCATCGACAACTACCGCCCGGACGATGGGCTCGATGTCGGTTATCGCCTGCGCCTTCTGAGTGGCGAGATCGAGCTGCCGGTGGGGGCGGGCAGCTCGGTCTGGCCCGCCGGGGGTCAGGAGCCAGCCGAACGCCGGTTGATCGGTCCGAACGAACTCGACGAAGTCCTGACCGATGCACGGTGGCAGAGCCACCGTGCTCGGGCACATTGGTTTTGGCGTGTCGAATGTGACGAGGACGGGGAAGTAGACACCGGCGAGGCGACCTGGGTCGTAGAGTTCTTCGATGAGCCTGTGCCGGACGATCCAGAGCCGGACACCCCTCAGGAGTACGACAGTTTCGTTGTCGGCGAGTGGAACCCGTGGCCGATGACTTCAAGGACGCGGTTCGTGCTGTGGCAGTCGATGGTCTGCCTGACCACACTGCTCGAGTTGGAACTGTCGGTGTGGGACGAGAACGAAGCAGAGCCGGATGTTCCAGAGCTGATCGAGGACTTTCCGTGGTCGGTGCGCTCTCAGCCGCGCGCCTGGTGGGTGGAGGTGCTTCGATCCGGACAGCGGCTCATCAGTGCGCTGCGCACCGGCGAGTCATGGAATCCTCATACTCCCGCCGAAGAAGCGCTCATCTATCTGTGCTGCACGGGTGGCTGGATTGATGCTGGACATGACGTGATAAACGAACGTGGGGTCTTGCGACGACAGTTCCGGGATCTTGCCGAGGGTGCAGAGTGGGATGCCGATGCCGATTCGCCCGAGAGTGGGCCCGACTTCGATTGGGATGAGGTACCGGCGGCGCTTGCCGGAGATGAGGACATTGCGCTCCTCTGGCGCCCCGAACTGGACGGGCTCGGCGATCCGAGCGTCAACGAGAACGTGACCTTGGGAATCGGAGATTACACGCCCAGTTCGTGGCATGTTCGCTTCGACCGGTACCGAAGCGATCCGAATCCCGCTTCGGCCCTCTATTGACTTTGCTTCCGCGAGCTGACGCTACCTGGGAAAGATCCTGCCTCTTGAGGCGGTGGGTCAGTCGATGGATGGTTGCCGCGCCCTGGAATGACGCGAACACCGGATCCACCCCTCGTGACCGAACATTCGTGGACGCGCCCGCCACCCGCATCATCGCCATCGGGTACCCCGACCACAGAGCCTTCAACGTCACCGAACCGGACGACACCTTCCTCTTCCCGGGCGCGGACAACCCGATGCTGAAATACCTCATCCGCACGGCGAAGGAGTACGAAACGAATAAGGCCAACTTCGCCATACCATGGCTGGCGGTCCACGCCTGGCACAAAGGAGCACTCCAGACCCTGGCCCACACATCCCGGCCGTACGACCACGTCGAATAACAGCAGCCCATCCGGCGATCCGTTTGCAACCGGATAACACCAGCGCCAAACGTGAGGTTGGGTCCAATGAAACAGGCTAGGGCGTTCCAAGGCCGGCCCAGACCTGTTATTTCTGTTGGCCTAACGTTCCACGAGACCCGTGCGTCAGGACAGACCGGGTAAGGGCAGGCTGGATCGCTGCGCATCATCTGGCCAGGCCGTCTAAAACTACCGGCGTTCGGCTGCTTCACGCTGATGCACCTTGCTTTGTGAGCGTGCCTGGCTGGCCGGAACACTGCTTATGGCGTGGGGATGGCGAAGCGGTCGTTATGGCGTGGGGATGGCGAAGCGGTCGGGCGGCCAGCTCTTGTAGGTGTGTAGGTGTGTAGGTGTGTAGCATTCTTCGAATGGGTTACTACGACAACCTGCAGCCATTGCTGATCCCTCGCGGAACGCCCATCACCGATGCCGAACGGCTAGCCCAACTCGTTCCAGGAGAGGGTTACATGGGATTGACCGACTACGAAGACCGTAAGCGGGAGGGCTACGAAGGCGACGTAGGGGCGGAATGCCATGGCTTCGGCGCCTGGGCGCTCGCCAAGAAATCCGACAGCGACCCGGTCGTAGTGCATCTGCACTACATCCATACCCCCGAGCAACTGGCGAAGGCCGAAGAAATCAAGAAGATCTACGACAATGACGGCATCGCGCTCAGCGGGCCCATCGAAACGATCGTTGGCCGAGGTGACAACGCTCGCGTACTGGCCGCCTATGAGGGATATGCCAGTGACGCCGATGCCGTATTCGACGCCCGTCGTATCGCTTTGGCCTCGGTGCTCGAACGCGATGTCTACACCCAGGATTGCGGCTGGGAAGACGAGTGTGTGTTCCTAAGCCGTGGTGGTGAAGGCTATTTCGCCATCTTCCGCACCCGCGGCGACGGTCGGATCGATTGTCATCTGACCGATTTGGGCGCAATGGACGCGCTTGCGAAGTACGCCGAGACCGTGATGGACTTGGCGGGCGGGCTTCCCAAGGTCGCACAAGCGTGGCTGTACAGAGAGGCGGGGGAGGCAATGACCAGTCAGGCCAAGTTCGCGCTCGAGAGTGCCCTTTGGTCTTCGACGATGCCGGATGCCACGGGCAAGCCGCTTTCCACTGTCGCCGGGCTGGCCCGCGCCCTGCATACTGACCGGGGCAACTTGTCGCGGCAGGTCGGCAAAGCGAAGGCGAAGTACGCGGAGAGGATCCCAGCGAATCGAAAGAAGCGCTGACCACAAAATCAGCTGATGGACAACGAAAGCACGTGGCCAAGTGTCAGACCCCAACGACGACGGCGAAGTGAACCCGCGACCCAGGAACGGAGATATTCCGGCAATCCTCGATAAGCTGTGGGCAGTCGTGGTCGAACCCGACGAGTGGGGCCGTTTGAAGTGGTCACCGCCCCACCAAGATTGGCTGCCTTGGCTGGATAGCCAAATCGGCTACTTGCGGGGTTTCGCGGCAGCGCCTCTATCGCAGCCGCTTCGCGATGACATCGTCGCGAGCGTGCCCGTGTTGGTCTCAGAAGTCTCGGCGGCGATACAGGAACGATTCGCGAACAGAAGCCATTGCGCACGGTGTGGTGGCGGAGTAGCGGACCACTACGCGATGCCGGATGTCTTCGGCGAAGCCAAGGTCTACTGTGTACAGCTACCTGACACAGCGTTGGTTCCGGGGTCCACCGTCAAGCACTGGGCAAGTCTGGCCGCATGCAGGCGAGTTTCGCCCCGTTACGTGTCCGACCAGCACGGCTACGAGTGGATACAGTACACACACGGAGATGGAGTCCCCGCTTCTCTTGCCGTATCGCAGCCATGGTGTCGCGATTGCCGAACAGCGGCCAAAGCGGTAGCGGCCCGCGCGAAGAGGGAGGGCATCACCACTGAGAAGTGGCTTCAAAACACCGAGAAGGAGCGGATCGACGTGCGCCGGGAAAACCGCCGCTACCGATGACGGCACTGGTTCCGGGCTGGTCGTCTGCGACGACTGAAAACCCAGGCACCGGTAATTCCATCCGCTCGGTCGTTCATGACGGGCCCAACCCAACCCTGCCCAGAATTCGTCGGCGTCCTCGCTGAAAGCGACCAGCCTGCGATAAGGATGCCGCGCCGCCGGTGCTGCGATCACCGCAACACCGCCAACGCGAATGCGGCCCGCGCCGCCGGGGAGCCGGAGCTCACCGGGTCGCCCAAACAGGTCGAGTGGGCGTTCACCATCCGGGCGGACAAGATTCGCGAATGCAGACCTCCGACATGAAGGGGATCGACACCGACTGGTATCTGGAGATCATGCTGCGCGAGACCTCCGCTCGTGCCTGGATCGACAGCCTCCGCCAGCCCTGGCAGGCACGGCTCATCGGCAGCCCTCACCCATGAGGAATTGGAAGCGCTGAAAGCGAAAGCTGTGCAGGACGCAGCATTAGAGGGCGTCTTACGTGGATGTAATTCGTTGTCCGGCATGATGTGACCCGTGGTCGATAGACTTGCTCAACGGTTGGTTCCGGATGCGTTGTGGGACATAGTGAAACCGCTGCTTCCCGAGTTCATTCCCAGACCGCAGGGCGGCGGGACCGCGCCGGTCGATGAACGTGCAGTGTTCACCGCGGTGGTGTTCGTGTTGACCAGCGGTTGCGCGTGGCGGCATCTGCCGCCGTCGTTCGAAGTGAGCGTGCCGACCGCGCATCGCCGGTTCATGGTGTGGGCCGATGCGGGGGTATTCGACACACTGCATCGGGAGATCCTCGACCGGCTCGGCGCCGCCGGCGAGATCGACTGGAGCGCGGCGATCCTGGACGCTGCGAGCGTGCGAGCGAAAAGGGGGGCTCACTGACCGGACGCAGCACGGTCGACCGCGGCAAGAAGGGTTCGAAAATCCACGTCATCTCCGATGCGAACGGGATACCGCTGGTCACCGGCGTGTCTGCCGGGAACACCCACGACTCGGTGATGCTGGCGGCGATGGTCGAGTCGATCCCGCGGGTCCGCTCGAGGCGAGGCCCGCGCCGTGGCAGACCCGCCAAGCTGCGGGCGGACAAGGGTTACGACTTCGAAGTCCACCGCCGGTGGCTGCGGGCGCGCGGGATCGTGCCTCGGATCGCTCGTCGTGGGGTCGAGGATCCCACGAGGTTGGGTCGTCATCGGTGGAAGATCGAGCGGACGATCGCGTGGTTGACCGGATATCGGCGTTTGACGATCCGCTACGAACGCCACGGCCGTCTCTTCGCAGCATTTCTCCAACTCGCCGCAGCTCTCACCTGCTACAAGAAACTACCCACGTAAGACGCCCTCTTAGCGGAGTGAGCCACGACCTATAGCCAATCTGTACTTCTTTTCGTTGATTCGGCCTATCGTTCCCCTATGTGGCTGGACGCCCTGTGGGGCTGTGTCGGGGCGGCAGTCAACTGTGGGCTGGTGTTCCTGGAAGCGAGCAGGAGAGCGAAGGGGTGGCCCTGGCCTGAGCCTCAAGGCCCCGGGGGCGGCGTGTACGCGGTATCGGTCCTCATCCATCTCGGTATCGGCGCTGCTACCGCTACCGCGGTCCTCGGCAGCGGACTGATCGCTCCGAACATTCTGGTCGCGTTCGGGATCGGCACGGCCACGCCTGTGGTGGTGAAGAAAGTCAGCAAGTACGTAGAGTCGTTGATACCTGGCGAGAGCGACACACAGGTTGGTGAGATTGATGCACCGTAACCGCGGCCGTCGACTGCTCTCTGCACTGGCCGGCTCCTCCCCGGCATTCACGCCCGGCCCAACCCTTGCTGTGGCCCGCCCCGGTTATGGTCGGCGGCTGCTTTCCGCGCTGGCTGGCTCCTCCCCGGCATTCACTGCGGCGGCACCGGACGAGTACCGCAGCCGGCGGGCCGGTTATGTATCCGCGCATCTCCGCCTGAACACGGCCAAAGCCCGAGCGCACAGCCTCAGCTCGTCGCTGGATTCTGTGCGTGGCGAAGGACCCTCGAATCAGTCCGAAACCGAGGCAGTCCGCGGGCATACCCTCGGTTCCTCGGTCGTCGCTCCGCACCCCCTCGGCTCCGGGCACCTCCACGGTGACATGCCCTCCCCGGAGGGAGTGGACATCGACGCCATGCTGAAGACGCTCGTAGTAGTGCGTGACGTTCTCGCCGATCATGCTGGCCAGGAACAAGATGTCGACCTCGCTGGGGTCAGCTATGTGATCGACACCTTGAGCGGTCCCGAACCTGACTTCAGGGCCGCAGCTGTCCACTGGGACTGGGCCTGGCAGAACATGCCTCAGCCTCTGCGGCTCGCCACCATCGAGTTGGGAAGACTCTTGAACTTGGTGGCCGAGTGGTGGACCCCAGGGTGGATGCCCAGAGATCGACGGGTCGATTTGGTCGTGCTGGCCGCCGGCATCGTCGTAGGCGATGACCCACGGCGGCCGTGGACACCTGAGATGAAGGTCGCCTCTCTGCCGTTGTTCCGGATCCTGACTCACAGATATCCTGGGGTGGACCTCAAGGTCGCCAGCTTGTCTCCCGGTTCGTATGGGCAGAAGCTCGTAGCGCAACTGACGGACGCTGGTGCCGCCGAGGACCATGAACTGACAGAAGCCGCACTGAAGGTTCTGGCCGCGGCACGCAACGCGCAACGACACTGGGATCTCAAGCGGGATCTCGACCGACAACTGCTGATCCGAACCGAAGGCGGGCCTGACACCGCGACGCAACTGTTGGCCTGGCTGCGTCGTGACCAGGTTTTACGAGGTCGAGCATACCTCCAGGACAATCCGGCGCGTGAGGGCGAAACGCACGCGGTATCCGAGTGGGTCGCTCTTACGTTCGGCGCTGGCGCCGCTGGGCGAGTTATTCCAGAGCTGGCGCAATCGCTCACGACCTGGCTGACCCATCAGCGCCCTACCGTCGCCATCACTCTCATCCTCGGAGGAAACTCGTTCACTCTCACCAGTGGGCGCGTGAACGCCGCCGACGTGCGCCGTCACATCCAGAAACTGGCGGATCAGATCGACGCACCATAGTGACGGGGACCGTACCGACTCGGACGAGATAGGCCCGCGCGGACACTCCGGCGCCTACAACTACCAGCTCATCGACCTAACCACCTGAACACAACCATGGAATCGCCGAACAACGCACGCGCCGAGCACCCCACCGGTCCGGCCCCGCAACCGAGCGGGCTGGACCGGGCGTCACCGAAGACCCCTGTCCTCCAGCATCACCGAGACGGGTATCGGCTGTAGAGCCGCTATGGGCACTATGGCTCGACGAGCCGAAGGTGCCGGCGCCCGCTCCCGCGCCCGCACCGGTTCGGTGTCCTTCGACAGGAGGTTCGCCGGGGCACATCGGATGACTGCCTGGGAAATCGATCACGCGATCTGGAAGGCCACCCGCACTCGCACCTCTCGCCGTGACCGACAGTTCGACCCCGTCGGCCGAAGCGCGTCCAGGCTCGCGGAGCGCGGCCTCACCCCGGCCAGTCCTACCCGGAAGACGGAGTCAAGCAATATGAGGTGCCCGCTGATGACTCCATTCCCCCAGCTTATGGGCGGTTTACCTTCTATCCTGGTGGCAATTGTTGGCCTACGGCCTTCTGTAGGCCATGGGCGTGGCTAGCGGGTTTCGTGTAGGCGAGCGTTCAGATCCTCTGTAGCGCGGCTAATGCGTGGAAGCCCGGGAGGGTCGTATAGATCCCGCTTTCGTCCGTGCAGGCTGTCGTAGACGCGCATCCAAGGTTCGATCAGGTCGGCCTTGCAGTCGGGTACGCAGCGGTATCCCTGCTGGGTGCGGCAGTAGCAGCCGCGTAGGAAGCCGACCACGACGTTACGTTCCACCAATATGTTGGACTGCTCAGCGTCACGGAAGCGAGCAAAGACGGCAGAGCGACAAGGCAGGTAGGTGCCACGGTGCTGCTTTGCCGTGGCCAGGACTTTTTCCATGCTTCGTCCGGACGCTCTAGCCAGCTCGCGCATCTTGTCGACGAACTCGAATGCTGCGGTGACACCGTTGAGATCGATCGCCGGCGGCGGGCTGTACTCGTCGATCTGCCGGATGAACTTGGCTCTCGGTCGATGGTGCAGGCGCTGAAAAATTTTGTGCCAGTGGTGGACCTCATCCGCCGACAGGCCGCAGCCGGCAAGGAAAATCAGCACCACTTCCCAGCGCAGTTCGACGCGGCCGGGCTTGAACAGATCGTGCAATGTCGTGTGGGCGGGTAGCTTGCCGACGGAGTAGCCGTCCATAGCGATCGAGGCGGCCGCTGCGCGGGCAGCGATATCGCGGTAGGACGGATAATCAACCGAGGCACGCAGTTGCCGCAGCGCGTCGACGTAGCGACCCACTGTTTGGATATTATCGGCGACGGGCAGGTACAGCTGCTGGCGGTATCCGCGAGGCCTCTGCGGGCTCAGTGCAGAACCCAGCGTTACTACAGAGTGCGGATGCCCCTTCTGGAGAGTTTCGAGAAACTGGAGCTGCTCGGGGCGCAGGCCCTCGCGGGAAGTGCGGTTAGTCTCGGTGACTGGCAGCAAAACGCTGTGGATGACGAAGGCGGATTCCCACAAGGCCAACCACTCGTCCATCTCGGCCGCGGTTGCATCGAGTCCTTCCCCGATCTTCTGCACCGAGTTCCGCGACACTGGCCAGATCGAGTTTTCGACCCGGTGGACGATTGTGTGGCTGTACATGATTTGCCGGGCCAAGCGCCGTTGGCTGATGCCCCGTATCTCACGCAACGTGCGGACTCTGGTGGCGAGGGTTTGTAGTGGGTCGACCGCCGAGACGCCGGGGTCGGCGGTCGAGGGGACAGCTGTTGTGTCACTCATCTGGCGGGCCGGTCTCCTGCGTCGTAGGAGACCGGCGTTGACGTGGCTGCCTTCGCCGGCGTGGAAGCCAGCTGCGCGGCCGCCGCGCCGAGGGCGACGACGACGCCGGATGATGTAACTAGGTCCGCGCCTTGAGCATGCAGGGCGATGGCAACACCGGCCATCAGCGCGAACGACCACACGCGCGCGGCCGCCTCAGTGCCACAGTCGCGGTGGTAGAAGCGGCTGGTTGTGTCTGAAGGGCTGGGATCGGTACGGAATATCTCGGGAATACGCAGAGAGATGTGCACAGGAACCTTTCGGGGCGACACGTCCGGGCAGGGGTAGTGATCTGCCGAATCCACTCTCGCAGACGGCAATCCGCGAGTTCCGACAGATCACTTGGCTTTCGTCGCCTACTACACAACCCGAATTCGCGGCTGAGTGGTACAGGTCAGCGGCAAATCTTGAGTTCCTTAAAAACTCGCTTTGGACTCCGTCGATAGTGGCAACACGGTGTGTCGGTGTTGCCATCAGCGTCTCCGCGTCCGATACGTTGCAGGCCCGCTGTCTCGGCCTTTACCAGTAGTTTCACTGTCGCACGGGCGTCGGTCACCCCTGGGTGTACAAGATCCTCAAGGCCATTCTTGTCCGGGATTGTCCGGTCTTCCTCGACGAGCCCGAGTCCGGACAGAGATAGTTGAAGTGTCGCCGAATGGCGCTCCCGCACGAGTTCGTGCGGCCGGGAACCGTCCACATGTCCGGGCGATCTCGATCTCGGCCGGTCTTCCCGCGGCAACGGGAAGGCCGGCGTTCCCAATCGACGGGCTCGCTCCCGATCACGTGCTCGATATGAAGGACGTAATCGATGCCCTCCCAGAGCACTCTGGAACCAGCGGTTTGGTCATCACTGAGGGTCGATCACTGCAGCCTGGGGGTCGGGGAACCTCGGTGCGAAATGTTCCGGTAGCACCCGATCGGCCTTCCGAGAGGTCAGAACCAGCGTCGAACCCGGGGCACTACGGCGCATAGTTTCGTGGGTCGACGCGGCACTAGGGCGGTTGCGCCAGCTCGGAGGCTGCGTTGCCGCACATAGTGCTCTCGACCTTGAGCTTGACCTCGCCGCGCGCCAGTAGACCACAACCAGGTAGTGGTCAGCGCGCGGCCTCACTTCCCGTCAACCGGAGCGCTGTGGGCACCATTGGCGGATTCGGGTACCCGTCCCTCTATTGACTGCTCATGGGGTTGGCGGCCAGGCCCTGGAATAGATGCGCATATCGAAATAGGTGCAATATAGTACATAGCGGTAGCAGGCCCACAGCGACCGCACCCGCGCGGAGCTATGGTCGACCGCATGATGCGGGATCCGACCGATCCATCCCCAGGTTCAGACCATCCGCCTGCGACCGGAACCACCAATATTGCGGCCGCTTGCCAGGACACGAGAGCTCCCACTCCCCCGTCTCCGCGGGTCGGCGCGCTCATCCGTGCTGCGTGGCAATTCCGGATCCGGCAAATCAACCGTCGCCCGAGCCCTGCAACTCCACTACGACCACGCCCAGACCGCACTCATCGCCCAAGACAAACTCCGCCGCACCATCCTCCGCGAACCCGATACAGCCCACGCGTTCAACATCGACCTGCTCGAGCTCATGGCCACCACATGTTTGACCGCCGGACGGCTGGTCATCGCGGAAGGAATCCTCGACGCCGACCGCTACGGCGCGGCGTTGCAGCGGATCGCCGGCCACGCACGGCGAGCGCTGTTCTACGCCTGGGACCTGACATTCTTCGAAACCGTGCACCGACACGCCCAGCGACCACAGGCCGCCGAATTCGGCATCGAAGAAATGCGGTCCCGGTACCACGGCTGGCAGCCACTCCACTTCAGCACCGAAACACGTATCGATGCCACCTGGGACCTCGATACCACCATCAACCGCATCCTTGGCGACTTGACAGCCCATCCAGGTCCGCTCGTCGATGCGCCCTCTCCTCAGCGGGCCTACGGGGTGGCGGTGAGAACATGCTGGGCGTAGCAGGCACCGGGCCATAAGGAGGCCGATGCCAACGCCAGCTCGCAGTACAGAAAGCCAGGTGTCTTGGCGAGAATGCGTCCGCGCTCAAAGACATCGGAGCCATTGCGCCGGGCCCGGTCAGCGTGACCATCCCAGGGCGTCCCGGCGGCGCCGGTGCAAGGCGTTCTCAGCTCTCATTCTGAACTGATCGATTGGCCGAAGGCCTACATCGAACCCGCTTCCTCCGAGCAGTATCTTCAATGGGTTTCCGGCCCCATGCCTGGCGACACAGCTTCGCCCCCGACGCCGAAGCGCGGTCCCCCACTCGCGCCGGGCGGCGCCGACTCCGGCGATGGTCGCGGCGGTGTAGGTGCTGGTGCCAAGACACGGTTGCTGGCGCAGAAATGCCACAGAAATGGTGTCCGGGTTGAGCGCTAACACCTACACGCTGTCTTGACCTGCGGATATGTCGAAACCGATTCATAGAATCTGCATATAATCGCAGGTCAGAAGGTTGAGGAAGTGTCCGGAGGGGGATCAGAACACTGAGTTTGCAGCAGGTGTGCACACTTTCGGTGCGCATGCCGTCAACATACACCAGCCAGGCGCTAATCCCCCGTTGGGCAGTTCGCAGGCGTAGCCCACAACGGTGGTCCGGTTGTATGGCCCCGCGGGGAGACGTCCTGTCTGCCAGGCCGCGAAAACGGCGGCTCGGTGGTGGCGAGAACGGTCGGCTACCCAACCATGATCCCACTCAATACCCGTCCGCTGTTCCGGCGTGAAAGGCAGTTGCTGCTCGTGCTGCTACGGTCGTTGGACACGGCCGACGGGAAGAGGCCGACGGTATGTCCTGGCTGGAGTGCGGCCGATGTGTCCGCGCATATCCTCAACGACTACCTGCGGCGGATCTCGGGCAACCGGGACGCGCACGGTGGGGCCGTGTTCGCCGACGGCGAGAGCCTGCCGGCCTACTTGGCGCGCGTGAACGGGGAGTTCGTTCGTGCGATGCGGCAGTACAGCCCCCAGGTGCTCACCGGGCTGCTCGCCCACCTGAGTCCTGAGCTGTATCGAATTTGAGCGCCGATGGCGGATCTCGCCGGACCGGCACGGCTGAACGCGTCGTGGGCGGGGCCCGATACCAGTCCGGAATGGCTCGACATCGCCCGTAAGTACACCGAGTCGTCGGTGTACGCCGCAGAAACGCCCGTAACCATCGGTATCCCGTGCGCGTCGGAGACGACGTGGATCTTCGACCCTTTCTTACCGCGGTCGACCGGACTGCGGCCGGTCAGCGATCCCCCTTTTCGCCCGCACGGTCGCCGCGTCCAGGATCGCCGCGCTCCAGTCCAGCTCGCCGGCGGCTCCGCACCGGTCGAGGATCTCCCAGTGCAGCGCATCGAATACCCCGGCTCGGGCCCACACCATGAACCATCTGTGTGCTGTCGGAACACTCACTCCGAACGACGGAGGCAGATGCCGCCACGCGCTACCGCTGGTCAACACGAACACCACTGCAGTGAACACCGACCGCGCTGGTCCACCGGCGCGGTGCCACCGCCCTGCGGTCTGGGTGCGGACTCCGGCAACAGGGGTTTCGTGGTGTCCCACAACGCATCCGGGACCAGTCTCTGAGCAAACCTGTCGACCACGGGTCAGATCATGCCGGACAACGAATTACACCCACGCAAGAAGCCAGCGCTTGCGTATGCGGTACCCCCGGCTTTCGACCACCCCGGGCGCCACCACCGCCGCTGGCGTCCACCTGCGCCAACCTGTCGATCCACGTCTGCCCACGAGCCGGCTCGAGACCGTGATCCCAGGACTTCCCCCTACCACCATCGAGGGGGTCGTCGAAACCCGGGACTTCCACGGAGTGGCTCCATCGCGGGGACCGGGGACCCGAGCGACGGCCGACGAGGGCCTAGTTATCGGCGGAACCATTCGGATCCTGGGCAGGACTCGAGAGTTCTATCGACTCTCCTGTTCGATCAGGTGATCCGCCGGCGGGAAGACCTCGGAGTAGAGCCGCTCCGCTTCGGCGGCCGGCCGGCCGTGCAATTCGAAGAAACGAATGAGGGCATCGAGGTCGAGGATTCCGCGGCCGACGTCGTTCACGAACCGGTCGGCGTCCAGGAGCGCCATCCAGATGTCCATGTTCGGGCCGTGCACTTCCGACGGCAGATAATCCCGCGACTCCCGATGATTGACAACCGCCCACTCGTAGGACACCGGATACGGCGCCATCAGCCCGAGATCGATAACGCACTCCACTTCGCCGGTCTCTCGATCTTCGCCGGTCTGTGCATCGATCAGGACGTTTCTGCGTTTGATGTCGCGGTGGATCAGCTGCGACTTCTCCGGGACAGCTGAAGTCTCCGCCATCCGCACCACCGGGGCGAAGAGGTCGTCGGGTGTACCCAGCGCGTCGAAAACGGCGGCCAGTTCCGGGTTCTCACGCAGCTTGCGGTAGTGCTCCATCGACCTGGCGACAAGGAAACGCACCAGGCCGGGAACATCTCCGTCCTCCGGGAAATCCGGATACCGCTCCAACACCTTGTTGCGGAGCAGATCCACCGGCACCTTTTGCAGCTGCTTCACCAGCTTTGCTGTACCGCGAAGAATTTGGGGACGGAAGCGGAGCCATTCCTCCTTGGTGGGCACCGCACCCTGCTCACATACCAGGATCTGCACCCGCGCGGTGAGCGAAGCGCCTTCCGGCAGCACGATACCCGCGCTCGCCAATTGTTCCGGCTCGAGAACGGCCAGGAGGCGCGGGACCCCGCGCACTCCGTGCGCGGCGACCTGTTCCAGGATCCAGTCCTCGTCGAAGTACTCCGGGTCCACCATCGGGACATCCATCCGGACCCGGACCATGACCCGACCCAGCACATAGATCTCAGTGTTGAAACCGCGCAGTCTCGTTCCGTACCGAATGGCCTCCTGCACCATGGCGAAGGCATGGGGCGTGGGCATATGGAAGCCGCCCTGGCCCGGTGTGACCAAATAGTCCCAGGGCTGATGCACCCCGAACGGAGTACGTGCTGGCGAAGGCGGTAGCGGAAGCGGCCGGGCGGCCTCGGCAGCAAGCGGACCGAGGTCGGTGAGGACGAGATCGGGGCGTTGAGCAGCGAGACGCTCGACATCCTCCGGTCGGTGCGCAACACCTATTGTCCGCAGGCCGAGCCTTTTGGCTTCCCACACATCGTGTATGTCACCGATGAACAGGCCGTCGGCCGGATCGGGATCAGCGAGGACACGCAGTGCTGCCGATATCGAATCGGAGACCGCCCTGATGTCTCCCCCGTCCTTGCTGCTCACATACAGGACCCCGGGACCGCCTCCCGGGTGCCCCTCACCCTGCCGCATCATGAACCGGGCTACCGCGATCTCATCCGCTCGACCGACCACTACCACGGGAATACCGTCGCGCCGTAGGGATTTCATCAGCCCCGACGCCCACGGTCGCGCACCGGCTCCATCAGCCGCCGTCATCTCCCATATAGCCAGCCAGTACCGCATCCTCGCTTCCACTTCGGCCCCGATCGATGCAGCGAAGCGGACGATCGCCCAGGGGTCGGCGGAGGCGGCGATCTCCGGAGGCAGGGGGGCACCGCCGGTGAGCTCGATGAGGGTCTCGCGTAGACCATTGGCGATCTCGGCGGCCGAAATACCGGAATCCGGGTTACGGACCGCGCCGTCGAGCGACAGCAGCACGAAGTCCGACCGTCGCAGGAGCGTCCGCAATAGTGCCGGGTTGTCCACCGCATCAGGTCGGCCCGAGATCTTCGGGTCGGTATCCCGTGGTGGGAGACCCACCCGGGCGAGCAGCAATCCTGCGGTATCGAAATCGCTGCCCGGCATAGACGGAACAGGGGAATCGGCGGCGGCGAGCCGGATGAGAGTATCCTCCGGCACCTCCCCGCCCCTGGCCCGCACCAACCGGGTGTCGACCGGTCGCGCCCCGGCGAACCGATTGCGCAACAATTCGACCAGTCCGACCATTGTTCGTCGTTGGTCCGGCCACGGCACGGCCACCGCGGAAGCGGTGTTCTCCGACAGGTACAAGGCCCTGGCCACCGGCTGTAGTTCCCGGGGAAGTTCGGCAATACAGCCCGGCACCGCCGAACTGTCAGCGTGTTGCGCCCACCGCACCCATGCCTGCGCTACTGCGGCTACGCCCTCCCGATACTCGGCTGTCACCTGGTGTGCGAGGCTCTCCGCCCACCCGGCGACGGCAGCCTCGGCCGGGGCATCCGCATCGATGACCCGCTCCAATACGCGATCGAGCAGCCAGGACGACACTGCCATATCGCCCGATGCTTCGTCCATCAGATCCCTGAACAGACTGTGGACTGCGCCTCGCAACTTTCCCAGCGCTTCGACATCGCCGGACAGCACCGCCGGTAAGAGAGCGATGACCTCGGGATCGCCCACGTGTTGCGGAGCCGGCGAACCGGAATCCCCGCCGGGCAACTCGGCGACACCCGCCGTGTCGTCAGTGACGGACCGGGTGCCGGACCGGTCTCCACCAGCCACGGCTGCGACCGCGGTCGCGATTTCCCTGCGTAGTCTCGCCATATCGTCGAGGGAGGTCGCGAGGTCGTAGTTCAGCTCTCGTCGGAGTGCGGAAACGGACTCCGAGTAGCGCTGAATTTCCGTCTCCCACCGGCTGGTATCCCGCAACCCGGATATCGACATCTGCTGTGCGATCCGCCGGGCCAGCTCACGATCGGTTGCCGCGAGAGCTACCTCCAGCGCATTTCCTATGGCTACCCGACCGGATGATTCCTTGATTCCTTCGAAGGATTCCTCCACGATCCGAGATCCCCGGATATTCATCAGCTCGATGTCGGTCCAGATTTCGGGATCGGCGGATAGCCAGGAGTACATCGTCCGCCGCCGAACGTGGTCGAACAATTCGTTCAGTTCCTCGGTCAATCGACCGGCGGTCGAATTGTTTCCGATCTGTATTTCGATTCCCGATACGCCGTAGGAGAGTTCAGCGTGTGCATTTTCGATGGCAATGCGATCGGCCGCGTCATAGTTTGCTGCTACCGCGGCGCGGTAGATCAGCGCTTCGCGATAGGCGGACATCGAGGTGAATATCTTTTTCTTATCCAGGCCGGTGCCGTCATCGTATAGGCGGGCAAGATTCCGAACGTCGGCGCGGGTGAGTTTTTCCTGGGCGATCAGATCCGATATCGCACGAGCCTGTCGCGCCATCGAGTATTTGTAGCCGGACGGTCCGCGCTCGTCCTCGCGACGATTGCTCAGTACTTCGTCGAACTCATAGCGCAACTGTTCGAGGGCACTTCCCGCGGACACGGTGTGTTCCGTTGCGGAGTAATTGTGGCGCGAGAGGATCCCCGACAGCTCGACCAGGTCCTGCACCAGATCGTCGATCTCGGGGTCCCGATCCCGACGAAGGCCGGTTTCCGCTTCAGTCGTTCGATCGGAAGGAACGGCCCCCTCGGCGATCGGTGCATCCGGATGACCCACGGATGTGCGGGTCGACACTCCGGATCCCGAATCCGACGAGGGCGTATCGTCGGCGCTGTCGCCGAGAACAGCATCGGCGGTCGTACGGAGGCGATCCATGATCTCGTCCGGTGAGGCGGCCCAATAGGTGTCCCCCATCAATTGACGGAGATCCGCGAGCGCCGACATGTACTCGTCGACCAACCGGCGTAGGTCGCTCCGCGGGGCGACTCCCGCCCTCGACATTTCGGTGATCGCCGCGAGGAAGGACTCGGTAGTCGCCGTTTCGCAGCGACGAATAACATCCCACATACTCATCGGAATCCGGAATCGCGCCAGATCGGCGATCAGATCTCCGGTGGTGCGCTGAGCCGAAACCAGTTCTTTGAGAAGAGGATCCATGATCTTGACACGATCAAATGCGACGCGGGGGCCAATAGTAGACCGTACCTGTCCGCTCGACCAATCGATGTAGATCTCGCTCTCCGCGAAGGAGGCCCATTGTGTTACGGTCGCACGCGCGATATCGGCGACTTCCGCCGTGATTCGATCATTCAGAACCTCGGCTGTCGGCACGTCCGAATCCAGATCCGCGCGCAGCCTGTCGCTGTGTGCGCGCAGAACTCGGGCCGAGATCTCGTGTAGTCCGGCCAGCGCCGGCTCGGAGTTCCGCTCCTTGAACATCACGTGGGAAATGCCATAGCGTTCCAGATAGGCGTCCCCCGCGCGGCGAAGCCGATCGACAAAGTGGGCTTCCGATTCCTGCCGACCGAACCGGGAAGTTCTCCCGCGCTCGGATTCGCGCGGTAGCAGGTCCGCGAGTTGTTGCAGCTGGCCTTCGGTCAAGCTCTCGGACTGCAAAAGCCGCAGTATGTCGCCTGCACGTACGGCACTCTCGCCCCTGCCGGATTCTCGGTACGCCAGAATCCGCTCGTTGAGGAATGCCTCGACCACGTCCCGGGCGGCCCACGCCGGATTGAGTTCGAGATTCTTCTCCTCGTCCAGCAGGGGCGACAGTGTCGCACGCAGGTCCCGCAGCCCCCGAATATATTCGGCGGCTCTGTGTTCGGCTGCGTGCGGATCACTCCCTGCCTGTGGCACCGGATCGGTTCGGTTGCCGAATTCCATCGCTTCCTCGCCGGGTTCGGTACCGTGGCGGTCGGCGCCGGTGGCGGCTCCGGGGGCCGGATCCGCAATTCGCTCGACACTCCGGCTGCCGCCGGGACCACTGTCGATCGCGGCTCCCGATTCCGGTCGGTCGGGACTACCGGAGGTCGGCGTTCCCGACCGGGGTGCTCGATCCTCGGCTGACCGATCCGGCGCTGGCCTACCCGACCCGCGGCCACCGAAAGCGCTCCCGCCGCCGTCCGGATCGGCACCGCGGGCTATCGCGCCATCGAGCACCCATGGTGGGGTGCGGTGAGCAAACCCACGGAATGGGTCTTCCACACGCGGGCCATTCGAGGCCCTCACAACCTGAATGCCCTCCGTCTCCGAAATCGCGGAGAAACCGTCACCGCTCACACCCAGATCAATCTGTTCAGGGTTTGTGTTGCCGCCAGTCTCCGGCTCGCCGCTCGGCGGAGGCTCCAATGCTTGGCGGTCGTTCACGTCCCGAGCGAAATCGGCTGTACCGTCGCCAAACGGGCCAGGCTGAAAAAGATGCGGAGGGGGTGAAGGCTTTGAGGCTCTGATCTCATAACGACTGATGTCGAACACGCACTGCACAAACCCGGCGTTCGAAAGGTTTTCAGCTATCGTCCCCTGTAATTCTTCAGAATCCAGACGACCAGCAGTGAACCAGACTTTCACACGTAACATTCCGCCAGGTTTCAAAATGCGAAATATTTCAACCGGGCCTACAATCGGAACTTCTTTGAACGGGTCGAGACTTGAGTACCAGCACAAGACTTCATCGGAAAATTCGTCCGGAAACATCTTGAGGTTGCGCAGATCCGTTTGAACGTCAGGAAGCGCGAAAGCGTTGGTATCGACCAGTATAGTTCGAGGCGGCGGCGGTGTTGCGGCCGACCTACTCCCGTGACCTCTTTTGAAAATGATAGTGACTTTTCCTGGCGCGCCCTGAACGTCAGCTAGCAGCTTTCCCAGGTCGCGTCGAGACTCTGGAACCGCAGGAGGTATCGGGAGCTCGGCCGCAATTACTTCTGCCAGCATTTCAGGCCGTTCCGACTGCAGATGTCCGAAGCGCCTGGCGAGTTTTCCGGACAAGCTCCCAGTTTCATTTGTCGCTGCCACTCGCCACCACCCTCTGTCGTCACCCTCCAATAATATCTGAAATTTCTGCCCCTCGACTTCGACCGGCAAAATTACGTGTTCTGCAGGCTGACCGAACAGCGCTCGCGGGGCTTCCGCGTAAGACAATAGGTGGAGTCGCGAGATCAAAATCGGCGGCAATGTATCGCTACGGAGGGGAGATTTCGGGTGTCCTTGTCTCTCATCGTGTGAATAATCAACCCAGTCCATCGGTGACTTCATAATTCTCGCGTGCACCTGCCGGAAATACAAATCGCTATGGTTCTCACCTGGCGTGAAGGGGGCGATCGGACCGCCCAGCAGATGATATTCTGCATACTGCTTCCCAAGATCGAACAATAATACCGGGTCAACTTCGTTGCCGAACTCCTCAAGTCGAGATTTCCACTGTTCGTAGCGTCGGATTCCCCGTGCAACCCCTTCTTCCCAGTCCGGCAATCTGGACAGGTAGTCGTCGCCAAATTCTTCGATGGCACTCGCGGAATGGCCACTACTCTCCAGTGACCAATTCATCAGAATCCTGGAAAGACGACCGTTGTAATCACTAAAAGGATGAATCGAAATAAATTGGCATTGCAACGTCGCCGCGAGCGCAATGGCATTACACTCGGGAGCGCTGACTGCCTCGTTGTACCAGCTGCACAACGATTCCAGTTCATTGCGAACCCCATCCGTCGTTACATAATCAGTGTAGTCTATTCCGCCGTACGGATTCGAGAATGTCGGTTCCCGATAACTCAGCCGCGGATTTTCTGCGACTGCAGCGAGTTGCGACTCCGTCAAAGGCTGCAACAGGCCACCTGATTTATTCGGAGCGAGATTCCCTGCTAGCGTGGGACTTGTTTTTTGCGACAAACGCCTATGTGACTCGATTATGAAATCCACAGTCAACGGTCGGTGGCCGTAACGCCTAGCAGCTACCCTGGCGAGCAGGTACGCGATCCATTCGTCAACCCCAAATATAAGTTCCGGCCGCGGCTGGCCTGATACAGCCGCGACGCTGAGAAAATGATCGTCGATGAACAACCCGGCTTCAAGGAGCCGTCCGTTCCCCGTCCCAACCCCCAACTCTGTCAGTAACTCTGTGATCCGGGCCTCCTGTTCGGACGTGGCGATCTCATCGATGCCCTGAGACTTCGACTCATCTACTGAACCCGCGCCACCATCGTGCGGCGGTCGTTCCTCGGGCCGCAGCGGAGACGGCGAATAATTCAGCTGATCGAAGTCGGGTGTTCCATACTTACGCAGGTACGGGTTGCTCAACCGATCGGTATCGAAGGGATCGATCGGTTCGCCGACACCATCCGCTGAAGGAGTGGTCGCAGGAACTGGGTCCGCCGGGAGCGGATCGGGCCCAGCCGGATCCGCCATTCGCTCGACACTCCGACTACCACCGGGACCCCTGTCGATCGCGGCCCCCGATTCCGGTCGGTCGGAACTACCGGAGGTCGGCGCCCCCGACCGAGGTGCTCGATCCTCGGCTGACCGATCCGACTCCGACTCCCCCGACCCACGGCCACCGATAGCACCACTCTCGCCGCCCGCTGGATCGGCACCACGGGTTATCGCGCCATCGAGCATCCATTGCAGGGTGCGGCGACCGAACCCACGGAACGGGTTATCCACACCTGTACCGAACCGGTCGGCCACACGCCTACCGAACTCCCCCGCCCAATCCGGACCGAACACCGGATCCGAGCCCGGCACCCCGAAAGCACCTGAGTTCGGAGCCAGACCCTGGTCGAAACCCCCAGTGCTCGCCCCCGGGACGTAGACCGGGCCGCCATCGGTACCTCGCCACACCGACTGCAAATCCGGGCGCTGGGCCCACGCTTGGAAGGTACCCGGCGCATCCACGGACTCGGGTTCCAGCGCTGCGGGAGCCGGATGCTGTCCCGGCGGCAACCCCACCTCTGCGCCGCTGCGCACGTCGTCACGCCAGCGCTCTGCCTCCACCAGCCATCGGTCCGCATCCGTTGTGGCATCGGTCGTGCCCGAGCCGGCATTACCGGGTGTCGACCGAGTCCGCGGTAGCTCGTACGGCGCCACGCCATCACTGTGTCCGCGGTTGCCGCCGTTCCTGTTCGCCCTGCGCTCAGCTGTGGTTGTGGTGGTTCGGCCGAGGACCGGCGGCGCGTGGCTGAGGTGTGGTTCGAGTCCGCTGTGTTCGGTGCGGTTCCACTCTTCCTGTAATAATCGCAGGGGTGTCAGGTTGACCCGACGCTCCTGTTCGCTGGCCAAGAGCCCCAGTTCGCTGGCCAAGACCTCCTCGTAGGCAGCGTTGACCCGGTTCGTGAAGTCTTCGCGCCGCGTGAATTCTTCGTGTTCTTTCTCGTATCCGGTGGGATCGAACTCCTGCTGGCGAGAGGTTTTCGACCGCCGATCGGTGTACTCCTTCCACCGCTCCGGGTCCATTCCATCCGGTCGGCGATCGGTGTGAGCATTGTTGACCAGCTCATTCCTCAGTTTCCGGGCTTGTTTATCTGTGCCGTACTCCGGTTCCGGGCCTGTCGGGACCCCGAAAAAAATGTCGGGGGTGGGTTCGGCGCCGCTGCGCGCCCATTCTTTCTTCAGGTCGAAATCGCTGAGCTTCGGGCGGTGCAGAGCGACCGGCTCCATCGAGTCGACCGGCGGGTCCTCGGGCGCGCCGGGACCGGACAGGTCAGCTCCGGGATCGTCGGGAGAGCCGGGTGCTTGCGTATCCGGCGGTGTGGCATACCGTTTCGTAGCGCCGGAATCGGTCGGTCGGCCCCCAGGAAGGGCGGGGAGGTGTAGTGGTGCCGTCACGGTGGACTCCGGTGCCGGCCCGAACTCAGCGGGCTGTCTGGGCTCCGATCGGTCCGAGTCGGGGTCACCGAGCAGTGGTGGGTGCAGTGGGGTGACCGGGGTGTTCGACGACTCGTCCGGGGGTGTGGCCGGGGTGTGGGGTATCGCCGGCATTGCGTCCGGTGGGATATCGGGTTGCGGTGGACCCGGGTCGTGCGGGTCGGTCACGTAGCCGGGGGCCGGTATTTCGTAGTCTGGTGGCCGGTCCTGCGGTGACGGGAACGTCGCGGGGGGCGGCGGATCTGCGTGGGCGCGTTGCGGATCCGGGATATAGGACGGCGATGGTGGTGCCCACTCCAGTGGGTCGTCCTCGTTCGGGCTGCTGCGGCCGGGGTTGTAGATATAGGGCTGGCGGGTGGGTTCGGACTGGTGTCGCTGCTGATCCACGGTGGCCGGCAGAGTATTCGGGCTGTCGACGTCGGGCTCGTTCGGGCTGTCAGGTGAATTCGGCGGAGCGGGACGGCTGTTCGGCTCGTCCTCGTTGTTGTTGTGGCCGGGCAGGATGGGACCCCCACTGTCCACGGAGTTGCCGCCGGCGACCGGTACGGATGCGGAACCGGCGCCGTCCGCGGACGTGGTCGGAGGGGACTCGTGGGACGGGTCGGGGACGACGCCCCGCAGTTGTTCGGTGTGGTGGATGTAGCCGCGGTCGGGCGCCGGCGTGGGGGGCGGTTCCGTCATTCGCTGCGTCTGCGGCGCGGGGATATCTGCCTGCTGTTCGACGGCGCGGGCGCGCGGTTCGGGAGTCGGCTTGGCACCGGGTTCGGCACCGGCCCCGCTCGTCCTCGCGCGGGTAGCGGTGTCGGTCAGGGTAGCCACGGCCATTCGCGTGCCACCACCCGCAGTCGCCGGACCGCCCCCCGCACCGCCGAATGTGGTACCGCCACCGCCCGGACCGCCGCCAGGTGATGCGCCGCCACCTCCCGGTGGTGTCACCGGACCGGGCCCGCCACTGGGTAGCGCCGGCCCATCGCCACCGCCGTTACCACCGAGCAGTGCACGCAATCGGGCGAGCTCCATCTCATTCCACGAGGCGGCGTGTTGCTCAGCAGATCTCAGCTCGAGCCGCCCCGGATCCAGGGGTCGATCTCCGAAACCACCGTCGCGAGAGGGGATATCGAGCTCCCGCGCCGTGCCGTTGCGCGCCGTGCCCGTCTCGTAGCCACCATCGCCCGGCGCCGGCCGCGACGAATGCCCATCCACCACCGCCGGGTGCGACGAATCCCCTTCCGCCACCGACAGCACACGCTGCCGCGCACCACTCAAGCCCCCCAACGCCACACCGGCCGCGAGCATTTGGGGATGGAAAGTTGTATTGACTTCCCCTGCGTCGAAACCGCCGACTACGTACTGAAAGGCCAGATCCGCCAAATACGCACCGCCCGCACCCGCAGCACCTGCACCGACCCCCGCCGCGACCGGACGCACGAAATCGGCCACCCTACTGCGCCGCCCGCCGGCCACCATGAATTCCCGGCCCAGACCGCGGGACAGGATCATCCCCACCGGCGCCGCCACCACACCGCCGCCGGCCCATCCTGCCGCCATACGCGCCGTTTGAGCCCAGTTCATCGAGTCGCGATGCCCGGTCAGCTGATAAGCCTGGATACCGGCATCCAACGCAGCCCCCGCCATACCGGCTCGTAGACCAGTTCTGCCCGCCTGCACCAGCAGCGGTTTGACACCGATCTCCTTCACCGCCGTGACGAGCGCAGGCTTCAACGCCTGAACAGCGGTCCGCAAACCAGCCCTCGTCGTAACCCCCCGAACGAGGGTCGCGATCGCCGTTCGCCCTGCCCCGATCACCAGCGGAACGAACGGTGCCGTCCACATCGACCGCAACAAGGCGAACACCATATACGCGGTGATTCCCGCGAACACACCCATCAAGATCTTGGTGTATTCCACATCGATACCATTCAGGCCAGTGAAATCGGCCAGCCCGTCCATACCCGCCGAGATATCGGCCAGCGCCGGCCGGTCACCCTCGCCATCGATGAAGGCGCGGAACTCCCGCTCCATCTCGTCCCGCCCCTCACCGGCCTCGTAAACCCCCACCACCGAATCCCTGAGGGCTTCAACCAGAGGAATCAGTTCCCGGAATTCCTCCGCAGCCCACCGCCAAACCTCATCCTCGAGGGCGAACAACGCCTGGTGATCAGTGTCCGGATACTCGAAGCCGAAATTCAATGCCTCCAACAGCCACGCCGGAATGAAATCGACCAGCCCCGCGATATCGACACCCGCCATCGAATTACCGCCCCGCCCACGTCATCAGGCACTCACCACTACGCATCGATGATGCCGGAGCGGTTCGGGGACCGGTCGTGGTCCCACGGCTCGACCTCGGTGAACCCCATCGGAGCATCCACGTCAGTGGCGTCTTCGACGGCGGCCGACGGCGGTGTGGTGGGAACCACGGGTGCGGGCGAAATCATATCGAGCACATCGGGCATGCCGGGCAGAAACTCCGAGAGCTTCGGCATCCGCGCCTGCTTCTCATCCAGTCGCGCCATCACCGCCGCACGCTTGTTCCGCACCTCCACCGCCGCGGCCTGCGCGGCGGTACACACCGCGCGGGCGATCTCGCCGTAGCCGAACTGGTCTATCGCGTCGCCGAATTCGACATCGGTCACCACACCTTCGGCGTTCACCGACACCGCTACCTGACCACGCGCCTCCGACACGGTGGCAGTCAGGGCGGCAGCCTGCTCATTCGCCTGCCGGATCGAAGCAATACCCCCCTTGATCACATCGAGCAGTTCGGTCAGCTGCCCAGCGGTGAGTTCATCGGCCATCGGGAGCTCCTGCCGGCGACAGCCGAACCGGGCCGCTGTCGGACCTGCTGTCGTTGTGCGACATCGACGAATGCCGCAGTACACCTTCGTCGGTGAGGTGGAATACCGCCCGATCGATGCCGGCCTGCCCTCCGGGCAGTGGCACAGATACCATCCATCCGGAATCCAGTCTTTTCGCGGTCAACTCCGACAACGACGGATGGTCCGCAGCCGGAACGCCCGAGCTATCGGGTCCCAGACCCCGGATGAAGTCGCGTACCCGGGAGATCGCCTCGTTCTCCGGCATCGGTCGCGCCATGGCCCCAGCCAGTCCGGCCAGCACGAATTGATGGAACGCGCCATCGATATCCACCGGCTCACCGTCGCCGAACACCTCGACGAGGGCGCCGCGGGTGACCGCACCCTGTTCGGCAGCAGAAACCAGTTCGGCGGCCGCAGCACGCGCTCGCTCCTCCGGTTCCGCGGTGGCCAGCGAGACCACCATGTCCGCGGCCGTCGCGGAGGTCCAGATGCTCGGCACCGCCTGCGCGCAGTCGTCCGCGGACGGCGACTCACCGCGATACCAGTGGCCCGCTTCCCACCAGTAGCAGAACGACAGCAGGCCGTTGGCCGCGCGGGGATTCAGCGTAGGTCCGGCCACCCACTCCGGTGCGCCCGCATACAGTTCCGGAAGCGGTCCGCCGAGACGGTACGCGGTATGCAGCTCGGGCGCGTTCCACACCCCACCGGACAACACCGCACGCGCACCCGGCAACGGCTGCAACGTCGCACCGCTGCGCGCCGCGCCCTCGAAGATTGCCAGCCAGGGCATCATCCGCGGCCCCACCGCGGAACCCACGGCGGTGAAGCCTGCCGCCAGCGTCGCCCAGCGCGCCCACATCACCGGGAACGGCGGAAACTCGGTATCGACCAACCGCGGCCACACCTCCGCGGCCCGGTCGGCCCGCGCCTGCGTGACAGCCTGCGAAGGGGTGCGCCGCTGCCTGCCGTCATGTCCGATATACGCAGCCAACCAGATCGACACCTCCGCGTGCGGAAACGACTCCAGATCATGCCGGTACACCTCGGGGGCGAACAGCTGGCCGTCCGGAAACGGTTCGTCACCGTAGTCGAAGTCGACATCCAACTCGCCCGAGGCGGTGAGTCCCATCAGCAGCCGCCACCACGGCCCGGCGCTCATCGTGGCAGCAACCTGGCGGTGGGCGCGCACCAAAGCCAGCGCCGACTCCGGAGGTTGTATCGACACTGTGTGCTCGGCATCTTCGAACACCACATGCGCCACTTCTGCCGCCAGCGTGATGGCGAATACCGCATCCAGCCGCCGCCACCCGGCCGGCGCCATCGCGGACAGCTCACGCGCAATGGCGTGCAAAAGCTCCCGCCCCTGGTCAGCAGCTGAAAGCCCCACCGTGGGTGACAGCTCCCCAGGCCCGGATTGCGACGGCTGGACAGGACGATCCGGCCCGGACTGTGATTCTTCCGGGCTCGATGAGGAATTCTCGACCACTAGCTCGAGCCCACTTCGTTGGCCAGCTCCGTCCGCTCGAACTCGACCGCGGCGTCCTGCAAGCCGACTTGGTGCTGGAGCAACTGATCACGCACGTATCTGACGGCATCTTTCAGATTCGCGGCCGACGAATTGTATCCGTGAGCGATATTCAGTCCCGTTTCATCGTTACCCTCTCGCCCCTCATAGAACGCCGCCCGCTCCTCCAGCATGGACAGCAGGGCGTCGAATCTCCCTGCCACCGCGCCCGCCTCACTCGCGACGCCCGCCAACCGCATGCTGTCGACTTCGACCCGATCAGCCATACCATCCTCCTCGTTGTCAGGCTTGCGCGCCTTGCCGTCCCTGGTAGCGCTGCTCGAATGTCTGCACAAATGTCGTCGGCGGCACCGATGACGACGAGTGCTCCAGCACCCCGTCATCGGCGATATAGAAAATGGCCCGCCCGATAGCGATCTCCCCCTGCGGCACCGGGACGTACACCATCCATCCGCAACTGAACCGGTCACCCACCAGCTGATCCAACGGATACCCGGTGGTGTCCAGCCCCCGGCTCTCGATATAGCTACGCACCCGGAAGACAGCTTCCTCTAGCAGCAACGGCTCCGGAATCGTGGCCGCTACACCCGCCAGCGAGAACTGATACATCGCGCCATCGACATCGCAGCGGTCTTCATCCGGGAACAACTCGAGGACCGCCTCCCGCGTGACGACACCGACCTCAGCCGCCGAAACCAAGGCGGTGGCCGCCGATCGCTGCTCCGGTCCGGCGGGCCGACCGGCCAGACCCGCAATGACATCGACGACCGTATCCGCGGTCCATATACCGGGAACCGCGGTCGCGCATTCGGCGGCCGTCGGCGAATCTCCCCGATACCAGCGGCCCGCGTCCCACCAGTACACGAACGACAGCAATCCGGTTGCGGCACGCGGGTTCAACACCGGGCTCGCAACCCAATCCGGGGCACCGGTGTAGTAGCCCGGCATATCCGCGCCGAGGTTGTAGGCGGCGTTCAGATCGGGCGGTTCCCAGACCCCGCCGGAGAGCACCGCACGACCACCCGGTAGCGAGTACAGAGTGCTCCCGCCACGCCGGGTACTCTCGAACCAGCCCATTCCCGGCATGACCCGTGGCCCCCGGTCCGATGCGGCGGCGACGAAGGCGGCGGACATTGTTGCCCACCGCGCCCACATCTCGGGAAACTCCGGGAACTCGTTCTCGGTCAACACCGGCCAGCGCTTGCCCACCCGATCGGCTCGGGCGCTTCGGGCGGCATCCTGGGGGCTGCGAACCTGACGATCGCCATGATGCACGTACGCCGCCAGCCACACCGGCAACATTTCACGCGGGTACTCCTCGAGGTCCGCGCGATACGCCTCGGGCTCGAACAACTGCCCCTCAGGAAAGGGTTCATCTCCGTAGTCGTAGTCGACCTCCAGTTCCTTCTCGGAGGTGTATCGGATCAACATCCGCCACCACGGTGCACCCTCCAGCTCGGCCACCAGGCCCCGATGCTCACGCACCCGATCGAGAACCGGTGATGTCGGCTCGGCCCGCATGGACCGCGCACCATCCGAGTACGCCACCACGGCATAACTGGACGTCGTAGTCAGCGCGAAAACCGCATCCAGCTCCTGCCACCCCGTCGGAGCCGCCCCGGCCAGCGCCACCGCGATCTCACGAGCGACAACCCGGTCCCGCCCCGCCACGTCCCCGCTCGAAGCAGCGCCGACCACCGGCTCGTCGCGACGTTCGGTCACCAGGTTGAAACCGACGTCCGGCACCTCTTCGCCCCCGCGTTCCGGTTCATCTCCGGTCCGATCGCCCACGTAACCCACTCCCTCGCTGATCACCGGGCCGCCCCTTCCCTGACGCGGTTCGCGGTGGCCACCATGCTCTGCCCGAACCACAACAGTCCCACACCGTGCCCGGAGGATTACGAATCCCGGCCATTTATTCAGAATGCATTCAATATCCCTTCCGACCACCGACGCGAACAATCTTCAGAAATATTTCAGAGAGTCCACTTTCTATGCGGAGCGCAGCGCGACATCAATCGCAGGAATTGTCCTGCCGCGCGCACCTATAGAGCATCTTCGGCAAGGTAAGGCGTCAAGCCTTCGGGGAGGATCAGCACCGGGGTGGGCGGCGGGAACCAGAACCCCGGCCACAAATCGAACTGAGACTTTTCTGAAGTACCGGCCCGGGCAGGTGAGGACGACGGAGGACATTCCCTAGTGTTGGGAGTTGTTGCTCAGCGGTGCCTTCGGGAAATCGACAAGGTCGATAGGTGGGCGACACACTCCGCACAGGCGAGGAGAATTTCGATGAACAGGATACTTGCCGATTACGACGCAATCCGTGGTTTCAGCGCATCTTGCGCACAAGCAGCCAGCGATGTGGTGGCGGTAGCCGCGACCGATCAGGAAGCCGTCATGGCGGCTGCCATCCCCGTATTCGGGCTGATCGGTCAAGACTTTCTCATAGCACTGGCCCACACGCAGGCCAATAGTCTGCTGTCGGTCGCCGAACTCGCCAATGTGTACGGCACGATGAGTGCGACGGCGCACGACGCG
Source organism: Nocardia sp. NPDC003963 (assembly GCF_053605105.1). Taxonomy (NCBI): domain Bacteria; kingdom Bacillati; phylum Actinomycetota; class Actinomycetes; order Mycobacteriales; family Nocardiaceae; genus Nocardia; species Nocardia sp. NPDC003963. Next base: position 39,379 of record NZ_JBSGIP010000027.1, on the reverse strand, counting down.
GTCACCGCGTATGCCCGCACCGAGGAGATCGGCGATCTCATGTTCGGATCGATCGAGTGATGAACGCACAACCGGATCAATCGGTGCTGGATCTGCTCCGGGACAGCGCAGTCGGCCCGGCTCTCGACCAGCCGGTGGGGGAAGTTCTCGCGCGGAAGGGCTTACCCGGGCTCCCGAACCTTCCGATGGTGCCTCCGGCCCCGGAGCTGCCGCCGCTGCCAGCTCTGGACCTGTCTTTGCTGGCCAAACCACTCACCGATCTGGCCAGCGCATTCGGCACGGGGCAACTACCTGCCGAACAACCACTGGTCGATCCGGCTCAGGTCTTCGCCCAGGTATCGTCGGTCGTGCAAACCGCGCTCACCCTTGGATCGTCCGCACTGCAAGCCGCGCTGATGCTCTGGCAGGGTATGGGAGCGACGGCTGCAGCAGACAAGAGCATCCAGGCCGCCACCGACTGCGTCGCGATATCCGCGCAGAGCGCGGCAACATCAGCACAGGTCACCGCCGCGTCCGGGACAGTCTTCCGGGGCGGGACAGCAATGGCGGCGATCATCGCCCGGTATATGACCTCAGTAGTCGCCGCTTCACCTTTTCTTATTACGCCGGCCGGGCAGGCGTTCGCCTTGGCACTGTCGACCGAGGCGCTCGCGGAGGCCACGCTCGTTGTCGCGGAAATCCCCAGTGAGCTGGCGGTGCACAGCGCGGCCATGACCCGGACGGGCCGGAAGATTCCCGTCACCGGCACGACTTCGGGGGTTGACTCCCCACAGCTGATCAGCCAGGTCCTGGGGATGGTCGCGCCGCTCTCCGGAACAGACGCGAGCGCGCTGAAGGCCGCCGACGAAACTCTTCGCCCATCGGCGACAGTGGACAAGGAACACGGCGACAAGAACCGAGCCGAGCACCCGATCCACGCACGCCCCATTCAGAGGATGTCATGAGATTCGATTCGGAGAAGGCCCACACCGCCGCAGCAGATCTGGAAGCCCTCATCACCAGACTGGAAACGGGTTTGCGACGGTACGCACCTGCCACACAGGTAGTACCTGCCGGCCGCGACGAAGTATCCACACAGGCCGCCGAGACCATGACCACCGTCGCCACGAACTTCGAGGATGTATCGGTGGCCGGCATCGGCGAAATCCGGAATCTGGCTGCGGCACTGCGATCACATGCCGATCAGGTCACGCTGATGGACGGCGACAACGCGCTCGGCCTCGCTGCAGGCCGGGCGTGAGTCATCCATGGCCGAGATAACGGATGCGAACTTCACCGGCGTGGTCTGGGAAGCCAAGCTGGCAGACCAGCTGGCACACGAGCTGGCGGACGGCCCGGGTGCGCTGCCGATGGCGGAAGCCGCCGCAGCATGGGGACACCTGGCCCTTGCTTTCGCGGCGGCTGCCGCCGAGTTCGGCCATATTGTCACAAGGATCGATGAGGTATGGGAATCGGACGGTAACAGTCCGGTGAGCACAAAGCTGAGCGTCCTCCAGGACTGGCTGGCCGAGACCGCCGCTGCGGCCACGGGCAATGCGACGCGAGCGGGTGCGCAGACGGCAGCATACGAAGTCGCCCGGCTCGCGATGCCCCACGCCGACGAGATCGCTGGTCTGGAAGCGGCCAAACGAGGACTCGAACAGGTCGGAATGGCCATCGGCGCCCCGCTGATCGGCTCGGCCGACCAGATCGATACGCAACGGGAAACCGTCCACACGAACGCCGTCCGGGCGATGCGCGGTTACGAGACGGCGACGGCGCCCCTCGCCGCGCCCTGGGATCAGCGCCGACCGCCGGTAATCGTGAACCCTGTTGCCGCGGCTGAAAAGACCGGATACACCTCTGAGACGGCAGCGGGCGGACTATCCCTTGCCAGCGCGTCACCGGTCGACGGTGTTCCGATTCGGCGAGTCCCAGGGCCGTACCAGGGGCATGTGGTGGCCGCGGAGACAACCGTCGCGACGACCCGGCCCGTCACACAGGCAACTCCGGCAACGAGCGAGTCGCTGTACCGCGGCACGCCCACTGCCAGTCCGGTTCATGCCTTCACAGAAAATCCGAATTCCGACCGTTCGGCGCGCGCCGGTGCGGCGAGCGGAACACAGACCGGGGCCTCCGGATTCGACGCGGCTATCGTTGCCGCGCCGGCGGTGCTCGGTGGTGTCGCCACAACGGGTGACGACGCAGCGCCCGACGCCCCGGCCTCGACCGATACGGAACACTGATGCCGGGTTTGACCAACGACGAGTTGCTGGCATTGACCGAGCAACTCGGCATCCGGGCATTGCCGTCCGTGCTCGAGATCAGGCCTGGCCAAACGACTGTCGCTGACGTACAGTCCGCCCGACAACGAGCACTGAAATCCTTACGGGGAAGCGGTGTGATCGATCGCTACGACCAGGTGGACGACGAGCTGACCACCGCGATCCATGTTCTGGCACATCCGGACAGGGAACTCGTCGCCCGTATCTACACGCGCTCGGGAACCCGGCGACTGATACTGGCCAGGCGCGGAGCCCGTCACGCGGTCGCCCGCCGCGACAGCGACGAGTTCGCAGTGAACGGCTTCCATCTCGGCGACGATCTCACCACACTCGCCCGACCGCTCCTCGACGCTCTCGGACCCGCTCGGCCCGCCACGGTCGCCACACTGACCGCCCCCTCCGCCGAGCTGGCCGGTGCCTTCGATTCCGCTGGTGAAACAGCAGATTTCGTCCGAACCCTGCGGCGCAGCGGATTTTCCGACGAAGACGCCTCTACGTTGGGAACAGCCCTGGCCGACTGTAGCGCTCACGCCGAGGTGGTCGCCTACGCCCGCGATGACGGTGTAGCCGTGCGGTCCAGGGGCGCCGTCGCGATCTACGACACGGCGCGCGGCCGCTTGGTCGCCGGCGCGACAACATCGATGGACCAGCAGGTCTGGTCCACGCTGATGCCCGGTTCCGAACACCGGATCGAGCAAGCAGTATCGAACCTGATCAACACCCTGCCCGGATACTGGTGGGGCCGCTGAGGCCCCGGCCACTGCGGCCGATCTGTCCAGTGGCCCATAAGAATACGGAGGCGTAGTGGTCTCACAGTTGACTACGCGTGCCCAGGTCAATGGTTACCGCTTCTTGTTGAAACGATACGAGCATGCGATGGTCCGCCGTGATGTGCGAATGCTGCACGACCCGATGCGTTCTCAGGCACGCTCCCTGGTGATCGGCGCTGTTCTCGCGGTTCTCGTGGTCGCGGGAGCCGCGATCATGTCGTTCCTGCGGCCACAGGGAGCCGTCGACGACGCGAAGATTCTCGTAGCCCAGGAAAGCGGCGCACTCTTCGCCATGATCAACGGAACACTGCATCCGGTGCTGAACCTGGCCTCCGCACGGCTGGCCACCGGCAGCGACGAAGCACCCACCTCGGTGAAGCTGTCCAAACTGGACGACTTCCCGCGGGGCGCGCTGTTGGGCATCCCTGGCGCCCCGGCAGCCCTACCAGGAGCCTCCGACGGCCCGGCGAACTGGTCACTGTGCGACACGGTCGAGCTCTCGGACACGGGAAGTGCGGTCGGATCGCCAGGCGCTGTCACCACAGTCATCGCCGGTCGACCGGATACCAACACCCCGCGGGCGACGGCGCTGGACACCGACGAGGCACTACTCGTGCAGCGAGCGGATTCGACCTACCTGATCTACGACGGAAAACGCGCCCGGCTCGACATGAACGATCCAGTGATCTCGCGATCACTGCGGCTCGACCAGCACAGTCCGCGCCCAGTCGGTGTCGGCCTGCTCAACGCATCGCGACAAGTAGCACCGTTGACACCGCCCGCCATCGCGCAAATCGGCGAACCCGGGCCCGGCCGGTTGGCGCTGGTGCCCATCGGCGGAGTAATCCGGGCACCGGGCGTCGATACCGACAGTTTGTATGTAGTCCTCGCCGAGGGGGTACAGCCGATCTCCGAATTCACGGCCGAGGTCATCCGGAACGCGGATTCACAGGGGATGAGCGGTATCACCGAGATCCCACCCGACCAGCTGGTCGGAGTACCCCTCGTGCACCGGTTGCCGATCGACGATTTCCCTCACGAGATTCCCCGGATACTTCCCGCCGAGGAGGCACCTGTCAGCTGCATCAGCTGGTCCCGCCCGACCGACGCGCTCGCTGCGGCGATCACCGTATCGGCCGGCCGCGAGCTCCCACTGTCCGGCACCGCGAAATCTGTACCGTTGACCAGCGCAGACGGTGTCGGAGATCGGCTCGACGCAGTCTATCTGCCTCCGGGAACCGGGGAGTATGTACAGGCGACAGGGACGGAACCTGCGAGCTCACGTCCCGGCACACTGTTCTACATCTCCGACAACGGGATTCGATTCGGAGTACCCGATCGCGACACCGCCGCGGTCCTCGGCCTACCCGCAGATCCTCGACCGGCACCCTGGCCCCTCATCGGCCCACTCGTCGCCGGACCCACCTTATCTGTCGAGGCCGCGCTGATGAGCCACGATGTGATACTGGACAGGGTCACCGGGGCGGCGATCTCACCACCGTGACGATCCAGTAGATCAGCGCGATGCTCCGGCACCGATCCGTGACGAGAGCGCACTGTCGAAAACGAGGCACAGTCCCCGCTTTACGCTCATCCGCGGGACCCGAGTCAGCCGGTGACGCCCAGCGCAGTCGGGACCAGATGGTTGCCGAACGCGGCGCCGAGTCTTCTCAGCTTCCTGGCAGCTGAGCGATGCAGATATGACAGTCGTTGTGTACCGTCATGATCTTCGCTTCCCGGGCGAATAGGATCCAGCGTGTACTGGTCGAGCCGTGCCATCATAGCCAAGAACCCGTTCAGCAGCTCCGGTGATGCGGCCATCCGGGCGACAGCATCGGGTACAACTTCACCCCGGACGTCGGCTACGGCCGCCATGGCTGCACATGCGCGCTCGGCCGCGATCTTCGACCGACTCGTGAGCAGTGGTCCGAGACACTCGGCGACCATCGCCTCCACGCAATGATAGACGATCTGCGCACCGTCGGCGGACCGAACGCGTTTCGGCCGGACGCAATACAGTGGCTGGGCGGCTGATCCGCAAACAGCAGTGGCGCGCAACGGCTCCGGAAGCCGCTGCGCGCCATTATCCCTTTGGGGGACCGATCAGGGCATGCAACTCAAGCAAATGCGGCGAAACCGTCGCCGATCCTCTTGTCGGTTTCCAGTGCACGGTGAAGCGCGTCGTGGACCGCGACCGCGAGCTGATCCAGCTTGTGGAGCGTGTCCTCCAATTCGGTATTGACCTTGCCATGGGCGGCCTGGAAGCCATCTTGAGCGCCCTGGCTGGCCATGGCCGCGAGGAAGTTGTTCTTGGCGGTGGCCAGGGCTTCGGTCTCACCCTGAATCTTGCTACCCTCGGTTTTCAACGCATCGAAAAGCGCTTCCATGGTGGGCCTGTCGTACAAAATATCGCTCATGTTCGCATTCCTTCTCGATCGAGTCGTGTGGTGATGGTGCGGTCGGGCCGGTCACAAGCTGGTGTAACCGCCACCTGGGATGAAGGAGTCCTCGTCCATACTCAGGATGGACTGCGTGGCGTCTTCGGTAGCCCTGGTCAGCTCGTCCAGCTTGTGGTTGATCCTGTCGGATTCGTCACTCCAGGCCTGCGAAGTTGTCACGAACGACGCATTGGCATCGCCCTTCCAGCCCGCGCGAGCCGCGTCGCTTGCCGAATCCACGGCCCGGACCGAAAGCCGCAGGTTCTCTATGGCCTGGTACATTTCGCCGGTAGCATTCTTGACCCCTTCGAGATCGAGATCAATACCCTGGGTGGTCATCACCGAAGTCCTTCCATAAGGCAGCAGTAGCATGCGGGTGACGCAATCTTGTGACTACGTTCAGTGTGCCAGACAAAAGGTACCGAAAATCTGAAGAAATACTGAGCGGGCGGACGCCATCGGATCCCAACCGGGTCCCACTCGCTACCAGCACTGTCGGCAATTCTCCGGTCGGCCCGGCAGGCGCCATCCCGGCTCCACTTGTGAAAGTCACCTGAAATTTTCTTCTTTGAGCTATGCGGTTACCCACTCGGCTGGTGCACGATCTACGGTGAGAACATTGGGAACTGCTGAGTCGGAGGTCAGAGACGAAATGTCGTCGGATGACGAACTCATGGCCGATTTGGCCGCTGCGCAGCCGGGTCCGAGTGATGCGCAAGAGTCGGCCACGTGGGGGACGATACAACGGGCGGTGCTCGACGGGGTCTCATTTCATCCGGAAAACGCGGTAGCTTGCGCCAGGGCATGCGCCGACTTTATCGAACGCATGCAAGGACTTCGGGCGCTGAGCATCGACTCAGCCAATATTCGACCGATCTCGAATTTGATGTCCGGGCGCGATTTCGCCACGTCGCTCAGCGGCAAGCTGGGAGGAGAGTCGCTCAGCGGTGAGCCGACAGGAGGGCTGGCGAGCAGTATCGATGCGCATATTGACGTGCTGCGCAGTCTGCTCGATACCTTTGTGGATGCAGGGTTGGCATACGCGCGTACAGAGGACGAATCCGCTGGCATGCTCCGGGCACGTGAGAGCCTCGGCGGGATCACTACACCGAGGTCCGCCGGGGAAAACTGGTGGGTGGGAGCCGCCGAAGGCACGGATCGCTGGCCGTCGACAACTCCCATCTGGCACCCCGAAGGTCTCGACGATTCACCAATGGCATCACTTCACAACAGAACCCGAACTATGGCAGAGGAATACTCCCCCCCTACCTCGCTGCCGGGATCCTATTTCGCCGCAACCGACGAGTACGAATTGCGTTACAACCCGGATAGGGGCGGGTTCGATATCAGAGAGATCGATCCTGGCGACGGACAGGTCCCTGGCATCGAATTACGGCACTACGACGGGATCGAAGCCGATCTTCTCGGACCTTTACCTACGACCCTGTCGAACCCCGAGTCGATCGGGGGTCTGGAGACAGGGCTACAGGGCGGCGGAAACGCGGGTGAGCGAAGGCTGTCGGAGTTGGCGAATCCTATTCCATTCGAGTTCGAGGGCAGACTCGTGACGATCGAGGCACCCGAAGAACTTTTCTTCGAGGACTTATACAATCTCGGCGAGCGGATTCGGATAGAAGGGTCCGCACAACATATCGCCGATAAATCCGGAATCGTACGATGGATGGCCTATGAAGTATCAAGGTCCCTAGGCGAATTCGATGCAGTATTGGACCACAACAGCCAAGACGGGTGGGAGGGAATCGGCGCGGACAGCGTCCGCGAAGCAAGGGTCGCGTACCGCAGGGATGTTCATGCACTGGAGGCAGGGATTCTGGCATTTCATCAGAATCTGCGCTTCACCGCACTCTGGCTGGATAGAACACAACGAATGATGCCTCCAGTTCAAGACAATCCGGCCAATGACTACACAGCGGTTTCCTACTTCACACCCACATTCTCCTCTGACGGATCATCTGCCATGGAGTACTTCAGAGACGATACTCCGGCGTATCGAGAGCTGTACCGCTACACCTACCATGATGGACTCGAGCAGTCGGCGGCGTACCTTCCAAAGTTTCCTAAGCCGCAATACAGGCCCGCCGGCGGCGGATTTGATGATGACCGCGGCGGGAGTGGAGGCGGCACCGGTGGATCGGGTGCGGGGATCGAGCATTCCACTCCAGGCGCCGGTCTTGGCGGGCTCTCCTCAACCGCTGGTCTCGGCGGGGCCGGCGCCCTTCCCGCAACCACCGGTCTCGGCGGTTTCTCGCACACTGTGGATCCGGGTTCGCTGGCCGGCGATTTGCCGAGCGGTGGTGCGTCCTCAGCTACTCCTGAATCCGAAAACGGTGCAGGTGAGCCCCAACCCGTAGAAGGCATGGGGCATGGGGCAGGCCTCGATCAGCTTTCCCAAGCTATGCAAGGACTGAGCGGAATGACGCAGGCCGCGAATGCAGCACAGCAGGCGATGAATTCGGCTGTTCCGCGACCCGGTGACCTACCGAAGCTGGGCGACCTTCCCGGCACTCCTGGTGGTCCGGGTACCGATGTGGGTGGCCCACGGGGCGCCGGGCTTCCTGCCGGGGCAGGTTCGTCGCCGGCACTCGGCCGTATCGGTGCACCGCAGGGAAGTTCGTTCCCGCGAGCCAATACCGCGAACCCTGTTTCGTTGGCACCGGGCCGAGCATCGATAACGCCGGGTATGCCGATGGCGGCCGGTCCGGCCGGGCCCCCGGGCGCCGCGGGACAGGGCCCCCAGGCCCAGAGTGAGCGCAAGCGGCCGAAGGGGCTCGACTCGGTCGATCATCTCGTCGATGAGACACCCGAGCCATTGACGGTTCGTCCTGTGATCGAACGCCGATGACACGTAGCTGGCAGTTCAGCGATCTCGAATTCGTCGCCATCTGGGAGACCTTGCGGGACGTGTTCTTACCCGCACCTTTCGTTTTCACAGCTCGGCCACATCCCCATCTCGATTACGAACGGCAGAAACGTGATGCCGGTGAAGTCGCGTGGGCGCGGGTCGGGGACGGGTTCCGTACAGTGCTGGACGCTGTCGCCCGCCCGGATATTCGTGTGATGATGCGTGGATTCGATGGGCGCCGCCCCACCGACCCGAAGGACAGTCTCAGGGTGCTCGCCGCACGCCGTGGCCACGAGGGTTACCTGCTGACGCAGTTACCGGGAGAGACGATCGATCACAGCGGCGGGTACACCGTCTCCGAATGCGACCCGCTATCCATCGCGGAGGCCATTGTCGACGAACTTCCTGCTCAGGATGCGGGAAAGATCTCGGAAGTGGTTCTCACACAGGCGGACAACTGGCGAGACGAGGTCGATCGGTCGGTGGGGACGTCGCCGGTATGGGCAGCGGCGGAGGAGCCGGTGTGGCACCGTAGTGAAGAGTTCCTGCGGCTGCCGGTGGCGAGTATCGGACTCATCGAGATCAGCCAGGGTAACTCACGTTTCGGGCCCCGGGGACGGCTGGCAGTGGTGGTCGGCTGGCGTGATGTTATCGGCGACGGACGATACGGAATCGCCGATGGCTCTCCCCTGCGCGCCGTTCCCGCGGACAGACGCCGAATGATCGCATTGATCAACGAGCCCATCGCAAAGGTGGTTCGCGCCATCAAGGATGAGCGATATTGATTTGCCGCCAAGGGCGCAAGTGAGAAGAGGTATCGGACGCCTCCCGGATCGACGTAACCACTCCGGTGGGGAAGCTCATTCTCATTCGTTGCGGTTTGCGCCGGCTATTCCTCCTGACGTATGAACAGCTCGGAATTTGTCGCGGGCTTCACAGAGGTTCGAGATGTGCCACCTGGATCACTTCCGGCTCCCGCCTTCGCGAGACCAGTGTTCCCCGGCCTGCAGGCAGGCGGCCGGCCCTCACTTCCAGCAATTTTCCCTCGTCCTTCGGGGCGCTCATGATCAAAGCGTCCACCGACAGGTCCTTGAGCCGCCCCAGCACACGGTCCATCAGCGCCCGCGCGGCACCACCGGACCGCCGGGCGACTACGAGATGAAACCCGATATCCCGAGCCTGGGGCAAATACTCGAGCAATGGCTCCAGCGGATTCGACGACGTCGCCACCATATCGTAATCGTCGACCACCACGTAGATCTCCGGTCCACTCCACCAGCTGCGTTCCCGCAGTTCACGCGGCGTGATATCGGGGCCGGGAAGCCGTTTGGCCAGATAGGCGGCCACTTCCTGCATCATCGGTACCGCGGTAGTTGCCGACGTCGAGTACCCGGCGAGCTGCTCGCCCTCGACCGCACCGAGAAGCGTCCGCCGGTAATCGATGAGAATAATCCGTGCGGTCTCGGCGTCGGAGTGCTCGACGATCCCGGTGACGATATTGCGCAGCAGGGTCGTTTTGCCCGATTCGACATCTGCAAACGCCATGAAATGCGATTGGATATCGAAATCCAGAACCACCGGCTGCAATTCGGATTCGCCCAGCCCGACAACCACTCGGGTCGGGCCCTGCTCGGCTCCTTGTCTTTCCGTCAGGGCGAGAACCTCGTCGCGCGGAATCGTAGCGGGTAGCATCCGAACCTCGGGAGCGCTCCGCTCGCGGTAGATGTCGGCCAATTGCCGACGCACGTCCGCGATCCCCTCGGACAGAGTGCGGGTGTCGGAACTGGCATCCACGCGTGGGAGGGCTATCAGCATATGCAATCGATCGGGTGTGATGCCCCGCCCTGGCCGTCCCAGCGGAACATGGACGGCCGCACGGCGGTCCATCTCCGAATCCCCCGGGTCACCCAGCCGCAGCTCCAGACGTGTGCCCAGTAGGTCCTTGACCGCCGACCGAATCTCGGGCCACCGATTGGCAGCGATCATCAGGTGTATGCCGTAGGAGAGACCCTGCGCGGCGATGGCTTGGAAGGAAGGTTCCAACGATTCGAACTCCTGGCGAATGGTCGCCCACCCGTCCACGACCAGAAATACGTCACCGAACAGGTCCTCGGACAGGGGATCGTCCGGGTAGTCCGGTGCCTGCAGCAATGTCGCCCTGCGCTGGCGGAACTCCTGTATCGATTCGATACCGAGCTCGCGGAACAGCTCCTCCCGTCGCCGCAACAGCGTCGTCACCTCGGCCACGGTACGTCGCACCCGATCGATATCACGACGGCCTGCTACGGATCCCACATGAGGGAGTTCGGCCAGACCGGCCAATGTCCCGCCCCCGAAATCCAGGCAATAGAATTGCACCTGTTCCGGTGTGTGGGTGACTGCCGCGGATACGATGAGAGTCCGCAAGGCAGTGGACTTTCCGGCCTGCGGACCACCCACCACCGCCAGATTTCCCTGCGCACCCGACAAGTCGACGATCAGCACGTCTCGCCGCTGCTCGTACGGTTTGTCGATCACGCCGATCGGCAGCCACAGTTCTCCGTGCCGATTGACCGGTGAACGCCAATCCGGTTCGGGCAGGAGCATATCCACCGACGGTGACTCGTCCAATGGCGGCAACCAGACTTCGTGAGCCGACCGGCCATGTCCTGTGAGCCGCCCCACCACCGTCTGGAGAAGCGTTGGCGGCAATGTGCCGGGAACAGTCTCCGGGTCCGCGCCTTCCGATCGGACAGGCGGTGGCGGCAGCTCGGGCAACCCGGGGGGCGGTGGCAGTTGCTGCGCACCACTCACCCCCAGGTTTTCAGAAGGCCGCGCGATCAGGTCTTCGCGCAGTTCGACCTCGCTCGCGGTGAAGACGACCGGCGATTGCATACCATCGATATCCGCATCGCCGCTACTTCCGCTCATCGGGGAAACATACGGGCCCGACACGTAGCAGCCGTTGAACCGCAACGGTTCCGCGGCGTCACTCCTGAGGAACGCGGAACCCGGGACGCCGGGTAGATGATACGCGTCGGTGATGCCGAGTACCGCCCGGGATTCATTTGCCGAGAATGTCCGCAAGCCCACTCGATACGACAAATGGCTGTCGAGGCCACGCAAGCGGCCCTCTTCAAGCCGCTGCGAAGCCAACAGCAGGTGCACCCGCAGAGATCTGCCGAGGCGGCCGATCATAACGAACAGATCGACGAAATCTGGTTTCTGCGACAGTAATTCGGTGAACTCGTCGACCACGATGAAGAGTGCGGGCAGCGGGTCCAGACGAGCTCCCGCCGCTCGCGCCTTCTCGTACTCGGTGACATTGGCGAAGTTACCGGCCGCACGGAGTAATTCCTGCCGGCGATTCATCTCCCCCGATAATGCATCCTTCATTCGATCGACCATCGCAAGTTCGTCCTCGAGATTGGTGATCACCGCCGCTGTATGGGGCAGCGCATCCATTCCGAGAAACGTGGCACCGCCCTTGAAATCCACCAGGACCAGGTTGAGCAGGTCGGGCGAATGCGTAGTCACCAAGGACAGCACCAATGTCCGGAGAAACTCCGACTTCCCGGACCCCGTAGCGCCGATACACAATCCGTGCGGACCCATCCCGTTCTCGGCCGACTCCTTGATGTCGAGCTCGACCGGAACGCCGTCGGGCGTGATGCCGATAGGAACCCGCAGTCGCTCCCGATCGCTGCGGGACCGCCACACATCCATCGGATCGATCAGTCCGGCATCTGCAATCTTCAGCAGATCCATCAGATCACTGACCGGCCGGGGATGGTCACTCATTTCCACGAGTTGCAGCGCATTTGCGATCCGAAAGTTCGCCAGCCTCCGAGCCAGCACACCGGCCTCGGCCACACCGAAAGCATCGGCAGCGGCGAATTCCTCCACTCCTGCCGCAGATTTCGCCGCGACCATACCATCGTCCACCAGCAATTGCAGACCACGACGCACGGCCAAACCGGCCGCGGGGGCGGTCAGGTCCAGCACGGTGACCGAGTCCAGACCCGAATCGCTCACGATCATCTGGCTACCTTCGACGTAGCCGTCGTCGATGACCACCAGCAGATGGGTTCGACCAGGTGTGGGCTGAATGTTGCGCATGAACCGCCCGCGCTTCCGCAGATCTTCCGCCAGCGCACTCTCGAACTCACCCAGGGAACGGTAGATCATCCGCACCGCGCCGATTCCGTCACGCTCGACCGGATGCTGCACGTGGGGTAGCCATTTTGCCCAGGACCAATCGACTCCGTCGGGATCGGCACAGATGATGGCGATGGCCACATGATCGGGGCCGTGGAACACCGCGAACTCCGCCAGCATGGCCCGTACGAGCATCCGAGCTTGCGCCGGATTTCCCCCGATATTGATGGCCGGGAATGCTCGTAACGATATCGCTGTCGGCAGATTGTGCACCACCGAGTGGGTACGGACGAATCGCCGGAGCGCAACCGTGGAAACCGGCTCCAGATCCTCCAAAGGGCCGGTTTCCGGGCGGGCCAGCTTTGTTGCCAAGCGATGACTTCCCACACCGACCCGAACGTGGCCGAAGTCGGGATCATTGGGTCGGCGTTCCCACATTCGTCGGGTCCCGACCACTGACAGCAGCTCGGCCGGGAGTGGATGGCTCCAGAGCAGTGCCGCACGCTGTGCACTTCCGGTATGCCGCACATCCTTGCGTACCTGATCGAGATAACGGAAGTAGTCCTTACGCTCCTCGTTCAGTTCGGCGGCCTGTTTCTGCCCGCCGGCGCCGCGGAACCCTGCCATCATGCCGACCATCGACATGAGCATCATGAGCGGGAACATCATCATGAACGGATTCGCAAGGAGATTGCGCCCCATCATCACCATCATCGCGATCATCCCGACTACCGCAACGACCATGACCAGCGGCATCAACCGCATCAGCAAATTTGGGGGCACCGGCCGCGCGAGTTCCGGTGGAGCGGTGAGCGCTACCTCACCGCCCGGCGCACGCGGTGGCGCAATACGCGGTTTACGCGCGAATCCTTCGGCTGCCATATCCTATCCTGCTCAGGTATCAGTGGGATCTATCGGCTCGTTCCCAGGCCGACGCCACAGCAGCGCCAGTCCCAGACCGGCAGCCAGGCCGGCAAGCAGGATCGCGCTGCCGATACCTGCCACGTACCTCGGCGTCGGATCGATAGAGGGCGGTGGAGCCGGAGGTCGGATCGCTCGAGCGGTCACGGCAGCAGTTTCCGGTCGGTCGGGCAGGTAGGCGGTGAGTGCCGCTACCGGATCGATCAAGCCGTGTCCGATCGCATCATCGCGGCCTGCCCCGGGCGCCTGCGCGGTGCGGACGATCCTGTCCATCACCTGCTGTGCGTTGAGTTCCGGGTATCGCGCGCGTACCAATGTGGCCAGCCCAGAGACGAACGCCACCGAGAAACTCGTCCCATCGATGTTTCCCGGTCCGTCGGCGCTCGGGATGGAATTCACCAGTCCGGTGCTGCCCGGTCTACTGTCCAGTGACACAATTGCCCGTCCCGGCGCCGCCACATCTACCCAGGGCCCCCGGATGGAGAACGGCGAGGCTGTGCCGTCGGCTTCCACCGAGGCGACAGCCAGTACATAAGGCGTGAACCAGGCCGGGCTCACTACCGTTTGCACCGCCCCCCAGCCGTTTCCCTCGTTCTGCTGCGAGCATGTTCTGCCCTGCTCGAGATTGCCGGCCGCGACTACCACTACGACGTTGCGGTCATATGCGTGTTTGACCGCTGCTCCGAGAGCAGCGTCCGGAGGTGCGCTGCCGATAGGACCGCATGCGACCTCCGAGATGTTGATCACCGTCGCGCCGAGATCCACTGCCCGTACGATCGCGGCAGCCAAGGTCAACACGTTGCCGTAACCGCCGGCCACGATTTCACCCGACGGGTCGGCCGGTGAGTTACCCCTGGCCTCGAACGCCTCGCTCGACTGCCGGATGGCAACGATTTCCGCATCTGGGGCTACACCTGCGAACCCGTCGTCCGGACTCGGTCGTGCCCCGATCAGCCCGGCCACCAGCGTCCCGTGCCCATCACAGTCGACCGTCCCATCGGTATCGGAAACAAAGTCGCCGCCCGGCTGCAATGCCGGCAGTCGTGGATGACGATTGACACCGGTATCTATCACCGCCACCTTCTGTCCTGCGCCCGTGCTGAACTGCCAAGCCTGCGACTGCTCCAACATCCGCTGCGCCGCCGGAAGATCCCGCGGTGGACTCCCGGTCAGCAGTGGTTCGGCACACAACCAGCGTTGCTCGGTCGGTTCGAGTGGCCCCTGCACCGCTGAGGCCACACCCAATGCGGCAGGGTCTATCTGCGGCGGCGACACCGCAAACACATTGTGTGGCCGACCCCCACTCATCACTGCGACCAGCAATCCCGCCACTGCCAGGCGGAGCAGCAGGCGGAAGGCCCGAGCACTGGTGATATCAGACATATCGGCCGGTCACAGGTTCCGCGCGGCGGAATACACATCCATGGTCCACAACACCAGCGGCACCACGGTGAGGATCAGCAGATACTCGAGGACCTCAACGGCACGCCGAATCACCGGCGACACTTCGATACTCGGGCCCACCACCCCCATCCCCGCCATCGCTACCGATCCCACCAACAGTGCAACGCCCGCCGGGATCGGACACTGTTGACCGAATCCCAGGGCCAGCGCGACCGTTATCAGCATCAGTGCGCCCGCCGCGACCAGCGCCGAGGTCTGTACCAAATCCGCGAAAACCCGCCCCCGCAAACAGATGATCATTCCGGCTACCACCGACAGGACGATTCCCTGCCACTCGGCGGCACCCAACGGATCGGCGGCGAGCACCGCTCCCGCCGCCGCGACAACCGCGGCAGCGAGCAACATGCCGGACTGGAATTGATTGGCGGTGCGAGCTCGAGACTCCAGGCCGACCGCGGACGGGAGCGAGGTCACACCGACCACGCCGATATCCTGAACAGTCGGTCGTGGCTCGTGATCGGCGGGATCGATCGCCTCCCCCGCACTCGGTACAGGCGGCACCGGCAGCCGCGCCGCGGCCACGGCGAGTCGCGGCGCGAGGCTGATCAACACCAATGCACCGATCAGCAGCCCCGCGCCGATCTGGAAAAGCTGTGATCCCCACACCATGTGTACGAGTGCGGCGCAGGCCCCGGATACCCCCAGCACAGCTGCGGCCGCTGTACCCATTGCACCGACACCGACGACCCGGTAGGCGCCGATCCCGGTCACGAGTACGGTCACGCCTCCCAGCAGCAGGTGCGCACTACCCGGACTCGCGGGCACCAGCAGCACAGCCGTGGCACCGGCCAGCACCACACCGTAGGCCGACAACGCGGCCGCAGTGCGTTCGGCGGTATACCGACGCGCTGCGATGGCGGCGACGACGAAGGCCGCCGAACCGGCGACGAGCGTGGTCGACCCGGGCCAGATACCCACACCACGGCATTTCGCATCGAGCAACAACGCGATCGCGGACAACAGCGCGACCAGCCCTGTCAACAATCCCATTCCCCGAGCCGCTGTGGGCGACCACCCACGAAACGAGGCCCTGGTCAGCCGTGATACAGCGTCGATCACATCGTCGAACAGCGCGGGTGACTCCCGGTCGGTCACCGACCGCAGGACCAGCAATGCACCGTCAGTGACGCCGGCCTCGGTGAGGGTGTGGTTCAGGGAGAGCGGATCCCGGCCGAGCCTGGCGAGGGTCCATTGTTCGGTCTGCAAGGGGGTATCTTCGTCGGGCTCGGTGGGGTCCGAATCACGCGTAGCGATGAGCTCGACAACTTCTTGAATGAACACGGCGAGAGGAACAGCGGCCGGCAGCGCCAAATCCACTTGTGTATTGCCGCCGATCACAGACACTCGGCATAATTCTGGACGCACAGCGGATACCGTCCGCATACTCGGATCGGTCACGAGCGTAAAAACTCCCCATTATCGTGTTTCTTCACGGCAAATACCGCGTTCGAACCGTGCCAGTCGCATGCCGCAGACTCGACCAGAAGACCCAGCGCAACGAGCGCCCCCCACCGTTCACCGGCACCACGCATTCGGCGGACGTCTCCCCAACTCGCACCGCTGTCCACCCCCGCCGAAATCCCGGATCGGATCCGACCCCCTGCGGGGCCCCGCATCCAGTGCGCCCATCACCCGGTTTCATTATCGGACTCCTGTGTTCACTACGGTTTCAGCCAGGTCTGTGGCTCGACTTCGGACTCGACCGCATCAGTGAGCTCGGATGGGTCTCGTTGCCACTCAATGGTTTCCGCACACAGACGGGTGAGTGGGCTTTGCCCTGTCGTCTCCACCAGAACTCCGCCGCCACGAGTGTTTGCTGGAACCGAAATCACCTGCTGAACCTTCCTCCACTCACCATTCCAGGACCATGACGATCGACCCTTGCGGGATAGGCGCCGTCAGAAACAGTAAGTCCTTGACCACATACGGCCCACTGCGATCGACCGTTCTTCACAAGGTCCTCATACAGTTGTCGCTCTCACCCCGCAGCGAGAACAGTCCAAGACCGATCATGATGATCCCAGCCATCCGAGGATGATCAGCTCTCCCCACACCCGCCTCTTCGTCCGAGCACACCACCCAGCCGGATCAGCGAGCGGCGAGTGATTCGCCGATGTAATGCATTTCCTCCCGGGTCGTCACCATGTTCACCGTCGTCGTCACGGCCGGCGTGCGAACCGTGATGCGGTTGAGGGTGGCGGGATCCTGGATCAGCGAAACGTCCGCGTCGACCGTGCCCGGCGGTTCGTGGGGTTGCCGCACATGCACGATGGTCGCGCCACCGGTATGGGACACCGGTGGGACCCCGTCGAACACCAGCACTGTGGTGCTCGGGTACGGCGCCGTGGGTAACGGCGGCGGCCCCGGCGGGTGATAACTGGCACCCGCGGCTCGGGGGGCGATGGTGAGGATCTGCGGGGTATCGACAGTGCGGACCATCGTCTGCCATGCCTCCGGCCGCGCGGTGTGCACGATCACGTGTGCACCGAGGCCGGTGGCGCGCAGGATCACCTGCTGTGCCAGGTCCAGGGTGCCGATCACCTCCAGCTGGCGGGTGCCCTCGCCGATCAACGGTACAGCGATTCCCTGGCCCCGGTCGTCGGCGCCGATGAGCTGCCCACACCCCGCGGTGGGAACGGTGAACTCGGTCAGCGCGGCCAGGGTGCCGCGGTAGGCCACATCACGCCCCCAGCGCCCGGTGAAGCCGACCGGTAGCGTATCGAGCAGGATGCGCAGCTGATTTCCGTAGAGTTCGCGCAGGCCCTCCAGCGGGGGCTTCTCGGGCGGCTCGACCGTATCGAAGCGGACCACGGCATTGAGGACCACGGCATCGGCCAGTTCGGTATGGGGATCGTCCCGGTTGATACCGGGCCGCAACCGCAGCGTCACGGTGGTCGACAGGCTGGGCACCGCCCAGATGTCGGCCAGCCCGCGTGGCCCCACCATATCGGCATCGATCTGGTACAGCGCCAGATACCGGCCCTGGGATTCCAGCCATTTCGGTGGTTCGGTGAGCTGGTCCACCGCGAAACCGTGGGTGAGTTCGCGGACGGCAGTGTTCATCTCGGTCGCGGTGAGCACGGAGGCGGCGATATCGTGCGCCGCCAGCCGGTTCGCCACTCGCCGGGTCACGATGATGGCCGCACGCAGCGCACCCGCCCCGCCGCCCCCGCGGTTGTCGACGGCCTCGGCATTGGCCAGGGGATCCAACCGCAGCACCAGCCAGCACGTTCGGTGGGCGATGGCCGGCAGAGGCCCGAGTACCCGGTCGTAGAGGTGTGCGGCGATTCCGGTGCCCGCGGTCCGTGCACCGGTGCTCACCACATCGATACCGGCCAGGGTCAGATCGAATTGATATAGGCAGCGGGCGATCTCGGGAAGCGGCAACAGTTGCTCGGTAGTGAGCGATCCCGGCCGCAGCAGGGTCAGTGTGTCCGGCGGAGGATCTATCCGCAGCATGGTCAGCAGCAGATCCCCGTCCCAGCGCACCCCGTATCCGCCGCCCTCGGGTAGCGGCACGTCGAAGGCCGCGGCCTGTTCCAGCCGCTCAGCGGGAATGTTCCCGCGCCGGCCGAGTATCCCGCCGATACGGGTGATCATTGCCCGGCCGCCGATGGGGGCGAGACCGATGAGGCCGGTGACGATCCCGGCACCGAGCGAATACCAGACCGAGTTGCCGATGGCGAGCACGATCCAGGCGATCGTCGCCGCGGCGAGAACGCCGGGAACAACAATTCGAAGTGGAAATATACGGAACAACCAGAATTCGGGGTCCCGTAAAGTGTCATAAGCCGACCGGGCGGGCGTTGGAGCATCCTCGAAGTCCCGAGGATCCGCGCCCGGGGTGTCGGGCGGTAGTGTACTCGTCGTATCATTCACGGTTCTTGTCCTTCTCGATAGCACGCTCATCGGCTACACCGGAATTTCATCGGTGATGGCCGGTCCGATTCTCGGACGGTGCTGCAATTCGTGTGCAAGAGATATCAGGGTCTGCTGATTCGTCGCCGAAACCCTCAACCGATTCGGCCTTCCCGGTCGGAGTACAGCGACGGTACGAAATCCGCCACAAGGGTGCTCATCGATACCGGCACATCAAGCGGGAACGGATCCGCCGATCCCCAGCGAGTCCAGGATCGTGGCCAGCGCGAGCCGCATATCGGGTTCCTCGATGCGACGCAGCACCGCCTCGTCGATATCGGTGAGGTCCAGGTTCTCGTCGTTGGCCAGCCGGAACTCGCGTTCCTCCTCGGCCGCCTCGATGACATTGCGGATGAACCGGCCGTTACCGGCGAGGTCCACGCCCCGGCGCGGCTGTCCGCTCTGATCGGTACTCTCCATCGCGTACAACCGGTCGCATGCCCCGATCAGCACCTTCAGTGCCTCCTCGGACAGATCGGAATCGCGTTTCATCGCGATCACCTCACCGATCCGGCCGAGTTCGGTTGCGCTGTAGGACGGGAACTGCAGGCGTTTGGCGAATCGAGAGGCCAAGCCGTCGTTGGCGGCGAGGAGCCGGTCGATCTCGCCGTCGTAGCCGGCGATGATGACCACCAGGCGATCCCGGTCGTTCTCCATCCGCGCGAGCAGCGTATCCACCGCTTCGCGGCCGAACGCGTCACCACCGGAGAGACCTGTCTGGATGAGGGTGTAGGCCTCGTCGATGAACAGCACACCGTCCATCGCGCCGTCGATCAGCTTATCGGTCTTGATTGCCGTGCTGCCCAGATGCTCGCCGACGAAATCCGCACGTTTCGCCTCGACCATTTTCTCGGTCTGCAGCAGACCGAGACCGCAGTAGATCTTGGCCACCACCCGGGCGATGGTGGTCTTACCGGTACCGGGTGGCCCGGTGAAGGCGAGGTGCTGGCCGCGGGGCACACTGGCCATCCCCTTCTCGGCACGGATCCTGGCGAGTTGCGCGGTCGACTGCAGTTTGGCGACCTGGGTTTTCACCGACACCAGGCCGATCTGCGAATCCAGCTCCGCGCGTGCTTCGGCCAGCGTTTCCTTGGCCCGGTCCTGCACTTCGGCCCGGTTCATCTGCTCCATCGTGGGTGAAGAGGCCGGGTCCCATTTATCTGTGCGGGCGGCGATCACATCGCGGCTGGTGACGGTTATCCGGAAGGTGCGATCGCGCATGGCCGAAGCATTCGCCTCGAAATCCGGTGCCTGGGAGTACACCTTCTCGAACAGGGCCTGTGCCTCGTCCTCGTTACCGGTTTCGCGCAGGCACAGGCCGCGGCAGAACATGGCGGTGGACCGGGCGGCAGGGATCGGACCCTGTTCGGCGGCCTGCATCCGGCGGATCGATTCGGCGAACAAACCCAGTTGGGCACAGGCCGTTCCGACCATCACATGCGCGCCGGCGACGAGGTAGGGATCGTCCCATTCCGCCGAACCGGCGAGGACGGACATGACATCGGGCCAGCGCTGGGCGGTGTAGTGCAACACCGCGCGCACATACGCGGCGATCCGGTTGTCGGCGTCGCGTTCGGTTTCGCCCAGCTCGCCCCTGCGGTATTCGTCCAGCTGGTCCAGGGTGCGCTCCGCTTCGTCGAAGTCATTGTCCGCCATGAGCTGCGCGGCCCAGGCGAGGGATATCTCGGTGCGGCTCGACAGCGGGTAGTCGATGTAGAGGCCGGGCTGGAAGCGGCCCGCCAGTTCCCGCGGCCGCAGACCCACCCGGTGTTGTTCCCGATACAGCGTGCTGTCACAGGTCTTCTGCAGGTTGAACAGCACATCCTTGGTCAATTCGCCGGCGGCCGCCCGGCCCAGCCAGGCGTCGCACATACCGGGATCCCATTCGGTGGCGCGCTGGAACGCCAGCTTGGCGTACTCGAGGTCGCGGGCGGACTCCTGACCCTCGATGGACAATCCGAGCGACAGAACCCCGGCGTCGAATGCGCGTTGAGCTTGGCGGTTGCCGGTCATTGCAGGCGCTCCCCGAATTCTTGTATAGGCGTAGAGAGAACGAATATCTGGATACCAGACTACCGATCGCGCGCGCCTCGGTGGCTCAACATATTTGTGTGCAGCGGCCGTTCACATAACTTCTGACGGCGTGTTCGGATGTGATACCGCATTCTCGACGAACGGTCTTTTAACACCCCACAGCCCCACCGATCCTTGCAATTCAGGCATTTTCAGTATTCCTTCACATTAGCGCAATCGCCACGCAGCTGTTCGCTAGCAGTCATACGACAACCGGCCATCCCCCTCCATACTGAGACTTTCCTGAAGCACCTGCGTACGCTGGTGATCCCAGATGGTTGTCTTGCCTAGTGTCGGAAGTTGTTGCTTCACAACCCCTGCGAGCAATCGAGAATGTCGGCATTCGTCAGCGGGGAAGCACCCTGTCGCAGACGAGGAGAGTTTCGATGGACAAGATCGTTGCCGATTACGACGTCATCCATGGTTTCGGCGCATCGTGCGCTCAGGCCGCCAATGATGTTGTAGCCGTGGCCGCGACCGATCAGGCAGCTGTCATGGCGGCCACCATTCCGGTGTTCGGGCTCATCGGGCAGGACTTCCTGATGGCGCTCGCATACACGCAGGCCAACAATCTGCTGTCGGTCGCCGAACTTGCTCATGTGTACGGCACGATGGGTATGGCGGCAGAGGATGCCACCGCGGCGCACGTCCTCAACGAGGAGATCGGCGTACGGGCCTTCGCATCGGTCGACCGATGAACGCGCAGCCGGATCAGTCTGTGCTGGATCTCCTCCAGCGCAGCGCGATCGGACCGGCCCTGGACCGCCCGGTGGAGGATGTTCTGATGCAGATGGGCCTTCCCGGACTGCCCGATCTGTCGATGTTGCCGTCGGCGCCGGAGTTGCCGCCACTGCCGGCTCTCGACCTTTCCCTCCTGGCCAAGCCGCTTACGGATCTTGCCGCCACATTCGGTACCGGACAGCTACCCGCCACCCAACCAGAGGTCGATCCGGCTCAGGTCTTCAACCAGGCATCATCAGTGGTGCAGACCGCACTCACCCTCGGATCATCCTCTCTGCAAGCGGCGCTGGCGCTCTGGCAGGGCATAGGAGCGACGGCTGCAGCGGACAAGAACGCCCAGGCCGCGACCGACGGAGCGGCGATATCCGCCCAGAGCGCCGAGACTTCGGCGCAGGTCACCTCGGCTTCCGAGAGTGTATTCCGGGGCGGGACGGCCATGTCGATCATCATCGGACGGTATTTGACGTCGCTGACCGCCGCCGCACCACTCCTCGTCACACCCGCGGGCCAGACGTTCGTCCTTGCGTTGTCGGCCGAAGCGCTCGCGGAAGCAACCGCCGTGGTCGCGGAAACGCGTGGCGAACTGGCGGTGCACAGCGCAGCCATGACACAGACCGGACAGAAAGTGCCGGTCACCAACGCGGCCTCGGGGACCGACTGCACGCAGTTGATCGCACAAGTACTGGGAATGGTAGCCCCGCTCACCGGAACGGCTGCGAGTGCCGCACAGGCTATCAGCGAGACCCTGCATTCGCGCGAAGAGGAAGACGAAGACGCCGTAGACAGGGAGGAAGTCACGCGGTCTGCACCGGTCGGATCCATCGCCAGCGGCGCACCGCTCGGGGCTGGTGCGATAGCGGCCGCTCCGCGACACATGGGGACGTTCGGGGGTGTCCCCGCAGTAGGAGCGTTGGGCTCGGCTGGAGCGAATCCGAACGTGGGAGACAGCGCCGGTCGAACCTCCTCGGCAGCCGTGCGCACCGCAGCCAGTTCTCCAATGACCGGCCCCGGCTTCGTGCCGATGTCCGGAGCCGCGGGTATGGCCGGTCGCGCCGCTGGGGAGGAGACGGCCGACGGGCTGCGAGGTCTGCTGATAAGTAGTCATCACGGCGACGAGGTCGTAGGAAGTATCGCCAGGGTATCGCTGCCCGTGGTCGGCTCCGCCGAACATATTTCGGAACCATCGGACGCCGCTCCGCCGGATAAAGCGCTCACCCTCTGAACGAAGGAGTCATGGAATTCGATCCGGAGAAGGCCCATGCTGCCCTGGCAGATCTGGAAGCCCTCGTCACACGCCTCGAAGAGGAAGTACGACGGTATTCCCCCGCGACCCGAGTAGCGCCCGCCGGCCATGCGATCGTGCGCTCGCTCTTCCACCGATGACGGCCCAGCTTCGTGGGATCCTCGATCCCGCGTCGAGCGATCCGCGGGTACGATCCTGCGGGCACGCAGCCAGCGGCGATGGATGTCGTAGTTGTAGCCTTTGTCGGCGCGCAGTTTCGCAGGTTTCCCGCGGCGTGGGCCTCGCCTCGAGCGGATCCGCGGAATCCGTTCGACCGTGGGTTGTAGCATCACCGAGTCGTGAGCGTTGGCGGCCGTGACGCCGGTGACCAGCGGGATTCCGTTCGCATCGGAGATGATGTGAGGTTTCGATCCCTTCTTTCCGCGATCGACAGGACTGCGGCCGGTCAGCGATCCCCCTCTTTCGCCCGTATGGACGCTGCGTCCAGGATTGCCGCACTCCAGTCGAGGTCGCCGACGGCCCCGAGCCGGTCGAGTATCTCGCGGTGCAGTGCGTCGAACACCCCGTCATCGGCCCACACCATGAACCGTCGATGCGCGGTCGGGAGGCTCACCCCGAAAGATGGTGGCAGGTGCCGCCATGCGCAGCCGCTGGTCAACACGAATACGACCGCTGTGAACACGGCGCGTTCGTCCACCGGCGAAGTCCCGCCGCCCTGCGGTCTGGGACTGAACCCCGGAAGCAGCGGTTTCACGATGTCCCACAACGCATCCGGAACCAGTCGCTGAACAAGCCTGTCGACCACGGGTCACATCATGCCGGACAACGAGTTACACCCACGTAAGACGCCCCGTAAGCCCAGCACCTGGTTGACACCGTCAACCGGGGCGGTTAGGTTGACGGTGTCAACCTAACGTGCTGGGAGCGGATATGGAACACATCGGAACAGCGGTCGTTACCGGGGCAACGGGCGGTATCGGCGAAGCGATCACCCGAGCACTCGCCGCCGCGGGATCGACGGTGATCATGGTCGGTCGGGACGCTGGCCGGATGACTGGTGCGCAGGAGCGGATCCGCGCCGCTATACCCGGTGCCGCGCTGCGCCCGACGCTCGCCGACCTCTCGCTGGTTGCAGATGTCCGCGCACTCGCCGACGAACTGCGCGGTACACCACTGGACATCGTGGTCAGCAATGCGGCCGTGATCACCGATATCGGCGACCATACACCCGAGGGCATCCAGCGCATGCTCGCGACGAATCATCTGGCGCCCTACCTGCTGCTGCGCTCGCTAGGCGAATCCCTCGCCGCCGCCGGACGATCCGCTCGCTTCGTAGTGGTCGGCGGCGACCCGGTCGCCCTACGCAGGGCGCCGGTGGACCTGGACGATCTCGGTGCAGCAAAGCTGCGAGTGCCCGGATTGCCGCCCAGTGTCCGTCCATTCCTCTCGTATGCGCGCACCAAGAATATGAACGCGATGTTCGTGCACAGCCTGTCCCGCCGGCTAGCGGGCACCGGTATCACGGTGAACGGCGCCCATCCCGGCGTCATCCCCACCACCCGGCTCGGTGCCGACTCGAACCGTGGTCTGCTGCGGTTCTACACATGGCTCCTGCGGCGGAACCCGCGCCGACCCGGCCCCGAGGTGGGTGCGGATACCCCGGTCTGGCTGGCCACCGCGCCCGAGGTGTCCGGTATCAGTGGCGAGTTCTTCGTCGAACGCAGATCGGTTCCCACAGCCGACCACACGACCGACACCACGCGCTGCGACCGCCTTTGGGAGGAGAGCGCACGTCTGGTGCGGCTCCCGGTCTCACTCGGCGACCTTGGTTCGTGAAGTCCCTGCGGGGGTATATTGTCCAGCACGAGTGCAGGTAGTGGTTGGGCGGCCGCCTCGAGCACGGTGACCCTGGAACTACGCCGTACCGGCGCCGGACAAACGATCTGGCGGGATCCCTTCATCGCCGATGCCTACATCATGGCCGCGCTCGAGTCGGACCGCCCAGCAACGGCCGCACGCCACCGAGTGTCCGGGCCCCCACAGGGGACTCCAGGACAGCTTCTATCCGCCTATCGGCGGTCAACCGTGGCACGCCGCCACCATCACCGACGCCGTACCAATCGTTCTCAGTGAGCACGATTCTGGAGTCGGCCGAGGATACCGAACGACTGGCAGAGCATCTGGTTCGTGCGCCGGAGGTCCGTGTCGTGCGCCTATCCGACGCCACCCACTTCGCCCGGTTGCCGGTATCCAATACTCAGGGGCAAGTCGGTCCGAACTATCGGGGTCGTGCAACGGGCGGTGAGTTCCGCCGAGATCGGGCAGGCGGGGAGGCGTAATGGCCGTCGATGCCGATGCCGATGTGGGTGTGGATGAACACCGACTGCCGCTCGCATCGGTGTCAGGCACCGGATAACCTTGGCCGTGTATGCGTTCCAGGATACGGTCGGTGTGGAATGCGCTCCACAGACCGGTGCAGTTCAGCACCAATTCCGCGGACATCCCGGACACCTGGACAAGGCACCCACGGTCCACACCTCCGAGACCGGATCCGTCGCCGAGTCGCGGTCGGGTCGCCGGATTCGCAATTCGAGTCGAATTGCTCACCGGCGGGCCACGGTTCGGTCACCAAATTCCCCCAGAAGATGGGTCGCCGGCTCCTGCGGCCTCGATCTCGGGTAACCGCACACTGAAGAATGCGCGCGGAGGTGTTCCCCGAGCAGATGCTGACTCCGGCCGCACCAGCAGATACCGAAATCGGGAGATGGTGTCGGACGGTCAGCGCTGTTCACGATCACCTCTTGTCGGTCTCCCTTTCGAGACCGCGCAGCATTATCTGCAAGGTTCGATGACCGACATCCGGACGGTCGGCAGCGTATTCGGAGGCGCGTGCGGCCCCGATCAGCAGCGCATCTATCTCATCGATAGTCATATCTGTCCGAATGCACCCGGACGCCTGGGCCCGAACCAACAGCAGCTCGACGACAGCGAGGAGTTCTGCCCGCACCCGGGTGTACTGATCGCTGGCGGCCGCACGCACATCGACGCCATCCTGCGTGAGGGCGTCCGCGAACCGCAAACTTCGCCGATGCCAGCTCCGCACACTCGGTGAAGAACGTAACGAAAGCCTTACCGGCGTCTTCGGCTCGAGAGAGTTGCACCGCCATGGCGGTGAGCTGTTGGAGTCGTGCGATGAACACCGCCTCGATAAGCGCGGCTTTCGTGGGGAAATGTCGGAACACCGTACCCACCGCGACTCCTGCACCGCAGGAGATTGGGCCGGTTCGGGGATGACGTGCTAGCGACAGGAAGTGGCACCAGGGCCCACTCTCGTCCGCACGGTCACCGAATCGATATACGGCGTGACATCGCGTGGTCGCCTGATCATGTGGTCGACCGGACATCGTCGGGCTGGAGGTGGCCGCGGAGGATCTCGAGGAATCGGTGGCTGGTGGGCTCGGGTTCGGTAGGAACCCAAGCCGCTGCCATCGGTACGGCAGGGGCGCGGGCGACGTCGCGGAACAGAACTCCGGGCCGGGTCGATCGAGCGACACCGCGGGTGACGAAGCCGACTCCGGCGCCC
This sequence comes from Nocardia sp. NPDC003963, assembly GCF_053605105.1. Classification (NCBI taxonomy): domain Bacteria; kingdom Bacillati; phylum Actinomycetota; class Actinomycetes; order Mycobacteriales; family Nocardiaceae; genus Nocardia; species Nocardia sp. NPDC003963. The sequence continues at coordinate 12,964 of NZ_JBSGIP010000027.1, read as the reverse complement.
GCGGCCACCAGTCCGGCCAGAGTTGTCACGGGGGTGGCCTCCTGCACAATGCGTGGTTCGATGCCGGCGTCGTGGAAGCGGGATATGAGTTTGTCGAACAGTACCGGTCCCACACTGCGGGGCGCGGTGAGCATCGGCTCGTCGGCCAGGTCGGCGAAGGTAATGCTCGGGCATCCGGCGAGCCGGTGACCGGCCGGTATTGCTAGAACCAGCTGTTCGGCGGGCAAGGGCATGGTGCACATATGAGGGCGTTCCAGCGGCGGATGCAATACGCCCAGGTCGATATCGCCGCGGTCGAGCGCTTCTTCCACTGCGGGAGAGTTGATTTCGGCCAGGTCCATCGCGACTTCGGGGTAGCTGCTGCGGTATGCCTGCACTGCCTGCGGCAGTGATGTGTACGAGGCGATCACGGTGAACCCGAGACGGAGTCGGCCGTGCTGACCTCTCGCGGCTCGTTGCGCCGATTCGACGGCGTGTTGTCCACGAGCGAGGGTGGCTCGGGCAGGCGCGAGAAATGCTCGACCGGCAGCGGTGAGCCTGACGCTTCGGCGGTTGCGATCGAGCAGGGGAGCGCCGACGTCTCGTTCGAGGGTTCGAATGCGTTGGCTCAGTGCGGGTTGGCTGAGATGCAGTTCTTCGGCTGCGCGGCCGAAATGCAGGGTTTCGGCTACCCGGAGAAAGCATTCGATCGACCGCAGATCCACGCTGTGATCGTACTTCCTTATCACAGCTGTCGAAATGGCGATTGATCATCGATCACAACACAGCTGAAAATTTCTGTATGAGCGGAATCAGGATCATCTCGGCATGTCTGGCGGTGGCATTGCTTACCGCGTGCGGTGCGCAGGACCGGGAGAGCGGTGGCGTAATGATCGACCGAATCGTCACGATCTCCGACGGCGACTATCTGGCCAGCACCTATGCCGATGGGAACCTCGCATCCGCTGACTCGGGCTACCGCGATTTTCTCAGCATGATCCGCATGAGTAACGGGGAGGTCGAGGTGGAGCATGTGGAAGTTTCCAACTCGGTGACTGCGGCGCCTGAGGTGCTGGCCCTCACACCGGAGGCCGGCACCGCCTTTGTCGCCGAACGGCTGGGGCAACGCCGCCACGGCGACACCCGAGCCGAGCAGTTGCTGCCAGGGAATCGCCTTTTCGCCCTCGCTCTCCCGGACGCCGGCGCGCCCACGACGGTCGACACCGTCACCGTCGCCCCCGCGCCCGAAGCTCTTGCGGTGCATCCAGAAGGAACATATATCGCGGTGGTCTCCAACACACCGGAAGCCGGCCTGCTGCAACTGGTGCCATGGGATGGCTCGAGGTTCGGCGAACCGGTGCGGTACGACCTCGCAACCCTCGGCGTCACCGGTGATAAGAACGGACCGCGTGGCGGCGTACTCGCTACCAATGTGCAGTGGCATCCGAGCGGCCGTGCTCTGGCGGTGAACATCACCACTCAGAACCGGGTGGCGTTCTTCAGCGTCGATATCTCGTCGTCGGGTGCGGTGGCCGTGCGCCCGTGGGGTGTGCCGGTGCGGACCGGCGCCGATCCCTTCGTCGGCCGGTTCACTCCCGACGGCGGATATTATGTGACATCGGATTGGGGCCGGGACCTGAACTCCACCACACTCGCCGAACGCATGCCGTCGACCCGGTCGAAGGTCGGCGTTATCCGGCTCGGCGAACTCGGCACCACGGCCGAACATCGCCACATCGGCTCGGTCGAATCGGATAAATCCGCCGAGGGTTTGGCCATCTCGCCCGACGGCCGTCACATAGCCACGGTCAACATGCGCGGTACCGCCCTTCCACCCTGGAGCGCCGGCCACGACGAGACAGCCTCGGTGAGCCTGCTGCAACTGGACCCCGACAACGGTTCCTTGACGAAGATCGGCGACTACCCCCTCGACGGTGCGTTGCCCGAGGGAGGGACCTTCGACACCTCGGGCGAATACTTCCTGGCCACAGTTTTTCAGGGACATGATGCCAACGGGCCCGGCCCAGGGCTCCAGGTGTTCCGCGTCGGGCCGGACGAATCACCCGGACTGACACCGGTACAACGCATTTCCCTGCCACACGGGGTACATCATGTCGCCGTGGGATAAACCGCAGCCGTTGATGCGACGCGTTCGCCCGGCCGGGTCGGCGAATCTGACACGATCTCCAGTATCTCTCTGCCGCAGAATGATCGACATCGGGGCCGTAGATCGAACGTTCGCGCTACCGGCGGGACGATCGGTGCGGGGTGAGGTCGACGCCACCCCATCAGGGTGTGCACCGCGTGGCCCATGCTGTTGTTCTTCGTGCGCGTGCGCCCCGAACAGTCGGCGCACTCATCTGGTCCGTGGGTCGGACACTGTTCCGAACCGCCGAAAGTTGCGGGTAGATGTATCGCCGACGAGGAGTGAACTGCCGCGTGAAGGACTCACTGTGTCTGTGTCTCCGCTGTATCCAGCTCCACGAGAACGATATTCGTTCTCGTGCACGGCTCGGGCACCCAACTCGTTCATGCGGGCGCCCTGCAATATGAACTGGCAATACTAGGCCGGCGCTCCCAGGCTGTCGGTCTTCCCGGTTACGGTCTCGAAGCGCACTATCCGGCGTCGTATCAGGCATCGCAGGACCTGGCGGCACTCGCCGTCACGGCCTCGGCACCGGCCGAAGTGAGCCCTGAACGACGACGTGGACCGGGTCGCCGAGGCAGTGACCCGGTTGCAAGAGCACGGGCTGGTGATCCTGGTGGGCGCCGGCCTGGGCGCTATGACGATCATCGACACAACCAACCGCCAGCCCGAACTCGTCGACAGGCTCATCTATACCTCGGCCTCGGCATGCACGACACGGCCCGGTCCGGTCGCGGATATGACCGAACCCGAGCTCGCGGACAGTGCGCTACCCGGGCCGGCGGCGTTGAGCACCGGCTGGTGATACGGCCGTTCTCCCGCCACCGGGCACCGATGCGATGCTGTGTGTAGCCTGCCGTTGTCGTCTGTGAGGATGACCAGTGCATCGGGCCGGTAGTCGATCCGTCCGTGCACCTGGGGGTGGGATCAGATCCTTGCCCAGCGGGGCGGCATCGTCGAAATGGTCTCGTGCCGAGGGATTGCGGGCTGGAGCCGAGACGATGACAGGATGCTGAATGTGTTCGGTGGTGACTTTGCGCGCAATCCCTGGCCTGTGCTGAGTGAGTTGCGTGAGAACAACGGCGGTGTGCACCGGGTGGCGACATTGGACGGCCCGGAAGCGTGGCTGGTCACCCGGTATGACGACGTGCGCTCGGGTCTGCTCGATAGTCGCCTGGTGACGAACCTGCAGTACGCCGAAGGCAACGACTACAGAGGCTTCGCCGTTCCGCCGCCCATGGATGTGTTCGCTCGCAGCAGCGCCGAGCAGCTCATGCGCCTACGGCGGTCGGTAACGGCCGAACTGCACCCCGGGCGTGTGAGTGCCCGGGCAGAGCAGGTCGATGCCCTGGTCTCGCCACTTCTGCAGCAGGTCGGAGCGGTTGCCGAGTTCGACTTCGTCGAGCGGATAGCGGTTCCGCTGCCAGCCGCCGTTCTGGAACATCTCCTCGGCCTGTCACCGGCAACAGCCGAGAGACTTCGACGTTGGGCGAAGTCGGCGTTCCGCCCCGACGTCGGTGTCCGAGCTCGGGACACGCTGGAGACAATGCAATCCATCATCGACGGTGCAGCAGACGGGCGAGACTCCGACGGTTCGGTGATCGCACGGCTGGTGCGGACCGATCTGCTGAACAGGGACGAGATCGTCGGACTCCTGTTCTATGTGCTGTTCGTCTGGTACGAAATCCTGGCCGACACGATAGCCGGTTCGGTGGCGGCGTTCTCCGAGGAGCCGGCTCAGCTCGCTGCGTTCCTCGACGTGCCGGACCGGGCAAAGGCAGTCGACGAACTGCTTCGGTTCCTGTCACCGCAAGTGACCGCCAGTCCACGGTTCGCGGTTGAGGACCTCGACATCAACGGTCGCCGGATCCGGGCCGGGCAGACGGTCCTGCTGAGCCTTGCGTCGGCGAACCACGATCCTGCGGTATTCGACGAACCAGACCTTCTCGATGTGGGAAGAACTGCGAATCCCCACCTGGGCTTCGGTTACGGTGCCCACGCTTGCGTCGGGACCGGACTCGTACGTCCGGTCATTGTGGCAGTACTGGCTCGGATATACACGTGCTGGCCCGGTCTGCGGGTCACCGATGAGCCGAGTCGGATTGTATGGCGCAACGGCTTCCGGCACCGCGGACCACTTGCACTGCCAGTCGAAGTGCGATGATACGCGACCATCCAACTGAAGAGCGCCACGCACAATCTGGCGCTACCGGCCCTAGCATGTGGGGTCTACGAGGGCGTGCAATGTCCGGTCGAGCGCCTCGTCCCGGCACCGGACAGTGCACTGGTCCTGCCTCGCCGATGCCGGCCGCCACGGCACCTTCGGGCCTTGCGGCCGCCGCTGCCGTGGGCGGTGCATCGTGTTCTGAGATTCGGGCGCGATCAGGACCCGTGCGGCCATTCGTGTCGGTGGTCTCGACTCGGCTAACGCGGTTAGCCGTTATCGGGCTAACGGCGTTAGCCGAATCGAAGGAGGGATGGCCGTGTCGACGACTGTCGCCGAGAGCCCGACCCATCGGCAGCGGGATAGGATAACCGGGTGTACCCGAAGTCGTCTCGGGCGCACGCTGCTCTGGCCGGCGGCAATCGGTGCGGCAGCGGCAGCGGCGAGCTCAGTGGGCGGGGTGGCGGCTGCGGAGCCGGCGGTGAAGGTGGTCGAGACCTGGCGGGCGTACGGCTACGTGGTCTTCGCCGGTCTGTTCGTGCTTCTGACACTGCGGCCCAACGATTACCGAGGTGTCTGGGAACTCGTCATCCTCCACAAGGTGGCGCTTACCGTGACCGCGCTCGTCTACAGCCGAAACGGCGCAGTCGAGGGCGCCGGAGCGATCCTTGCCTGGGACGGCGGGCTGTCGGTCGTCCTGCTCGTCACCTACCCGCTCTGCCGCGGTTGGGTGTCGGTATCGGCCCGGACGCCTGGTGGCCGCGAATGAGCCAGCGCGAGGAGATCGTCGATGTGGCCGAGCGGTTGCTCGAGCGGGATGGTCCGAACGGGGTCACCATGCGCCGGGTGGCCGAGCAGTTGGGCATCCGGGCGCCGTCGCTTTACAAGCATGTGTCGAGCAAGGTCGATATCGAGACGGCGTTGCAGCAGCGGGCGCTGCAACGCCTCGCCGCCGCGCTGGAACCGGCCGAAGATCTACCGGCTCTCGCGGCGCCCTATCGCCGGTGGGCGCTGGAACACCCCAGGCTGTACGAGTTCGCTGCCCGCACGCCGCTGGCCCGGGAACGGATCGCGCCGGGGGTCGAAGTCGCCGCGGCCGCACCGCTGCTGCAGATGATGAACGGCGACCAGGTCGTGGCCCGGGCGTTGTGGGGTATCGCGCACGGGCTGGTGGATCTCGAACTGGCGAACCGGTTCCCGGCCCACGCGGACCTGGATGCAGTGTGGGCGCGCGGTGGCTGCGTTCCACTCGTTCTGAACCCGCCTCGGCCCTTCCTCAGCGCTCGACCGGGCGCGGGCCCGCACCGAGGCGATATAGAAGATAGGGCCCCGCGTCCTCGACACGGCCAGGAATACTGTGAAACTCTTCGCCCCACCGACCGTTCTCACCGCCCCTCTCGGCCGCCTCCTGCTGACGAGCGCGTCGGCGGCAGCAGCATCAGTAATACCCTCAGATAGCACGGTCACCGTGAAACTGACCCAAGCCGAGGCCGCAGCGATCACCGCAATGAATCCGACCCGGCCCCGGGTGCGCTGCCGCCCACCTTCACTCCGCGCGCCGAACAGCTTTCCGCCGATAGCATCTCCCGGTTCGGCGACCAGGCAGCCCGACCAAACCGGTGGCGGACCCTCCCGGTGCCACTTTCTCCGACAAGCGGATGGCCTACGACCGGGCCGAGATGCCTGTGTCCACATGGGCACGCCAGACTGCTGCAGCCAACAAGGGCTATCAGCCCTGCGATCAGGGCAATAACGATTCCGAAGGTTGGCCGGTCCCAAATTCCGTCCACCAGCCGCCGCACACTTCGTCCCGCCGGCACAAAGCCACCCTGCGTACACAAGAATCTGCGTTCACCCGAAATTGGACAATCGGCATGGGATCGGTGCCGTGTGCGGCATGTTATCCGATTTGTCCACTTTTCCGGTTTCGTGACGCCATGACCGCTCCAGCGTGATCTTCGCGAAAACTGCGGACCTTGGCCGCCCTCACCGCCGCCCTCGCCGTGCTGATCACCGCTGCGGTGATCACAGCAGCCCACAGCAGCGACGACAGGGCCGCCCAAGGCGACCCCGGAACTGCCCCGGCCTCCGTGGTGCGACCCGACAGCCACCGGCTCTCAACCGCTCCCGATGGGCGAGTGACCTTCGTCGAATTCCTCGACTTCGAATGCGAAGCCTGCCGGGCGGCCTATCCCACCGTCGAGAAACTTCGCGAAGAATACGGCGATCGAGTCACCTTCGTCGTGCGCTACTTCCCCACCCCCTCGCACTTCAACGCCGCACGGGCCGTGGAGGCCCCCGCCCAACAAGGGCGCCTCGAGCAGATGTACCAGCATGTGCGAAACGCAAGCCGGATGGGGCGAACAACGCGCCCCTCTCGACAACGTCTTCCGCGAATCCGCAGCCGACCTCGGCTTGGACATGGCAGCCTACGACGCCACCTACAGCGACCCAACTACCCTCGCCCGAGTGCAGGCCGACTTCACCGACGGCATCGGCCTGGGCGTACAGGGCACCCCGACCTTCTTCGTCAACAACGATATGATCGGCGCCGACAGATACGACGACCTCGACGCCGCACTCGGCGCAGAACACTAGTTGCAGATTCTTCGCGAGCCATCAAGGCAGGCACGAGTGAACTCCGTTACACGCAATGCCCGTTTATCCTGCCCGTTCATTCGGTCGCGGCTGTGGGCGGAGATAGGCCAAGATGTCATTGACCAAGTCGGTGGGATCCGTGCTGCCTTTGCCGTCGGCGGCGAGATGGCCTGCGGCGGCAAGGTCCGCGGCACCGTGGGCGAGAGCGCGGAGCAGGGCGGCGAGGCGAACGGGGTCGCCGGTCGGAAGGTACCCGGCGGCCTGAACGCGGGCGACGAGGTCGGTCAGCGCGGCCTGCGCAACGTCGGCGGCCTCGGCGAGTTCGGGAGCATCGATACTCCAGCCGCCGAATACCAGCCGGAAGCGGGCCGGATGTGTCACGGCCCAGGCGATGTAGGAATGCAGAACATCGCGCAGCGCATCGACCGAAGTCGATCGGGTACGGGACAGCTCGGCGAGCTCGGCGACCCGTTCGGTCAACTCGCGCGCAGCGATGGCGGCGAGCAGCGCCTCCTTGCTGGCGAAATGTTTGTAGGGCGCATTGTGCGATACTCCCGCGCCGATCCCGACCTCACGCAGCGTCACCGCCTCGGCGCCACCGCAGTCGAGCAGTCGCATCGCCGAAGCGAGTAGCGCTGAGCGAGTGTTCGCGGTCATGCAGCGATAGTAGCGGGCGGTGGACGGTGTCAACCAAACCCGGCTAGGTTGACAATTGTCAATGAAGGCCGGGTTCGGTGGGAGCGAACATGGAACACAATGAAACGGCGGTCGCGACCGGGGCGACGGGCGGTATCGGCGAAGCGATCGCCCGCGCGCCCGCGACCGAGGGGATGACGGTGATCATGGTCGGGCGCGACAGTGGACGGATGGCCGCGGCGCGGTAGCAGATCCGCGGCGCGGTGCCGGAGGCCGACCTGGCGCCCGGCCGTGGCCGACCTCTCGCTGGTGGCAGATGTTCCCTACCCTCGCCGACAAACCGCGCGGCACACCATTGCATGCGGTGATCAGCAATGCGGCGGTAATCACCGATTTGGATGATCGCACCGCCGAGGGCGTTCAGCGGATGCTCGCGACCAACCATCTTGCGCCCTACCTACTACTGCGATCCTTGGGCGAATCACTCGCCGCCGCCGGCAGGTCCGCCGGGTTCGTGGTGGTCGGCGCCGACCCGGACGGGCTACGCAGGACGCCGGTGGATCTGAACGATCTCGGCGCGGGGAAATGCAGGCTCCCGGGATGCCGTCGAGTTTTCGTCTGTTCCTCTTGTATGCGCGCACCAAGAACATGAACGCGATGTCCGTCTACGGTCCGGCCCTCCGGTTGGCGGGCACCGGCATCACCATGAACGGTGCCCATCCTGGCGTCATACCGCCCACCCACCTCAGCGAAGGCTCCAACCGGGACCAGCCGCGGTTGTTGCGGATCAATCCACGGAAACCCGGCCCCGAGGTGGGCGCGGACACTCCGGACCACCTTTGCGGGGTTTCGGTAGTAATCGCGCGAAAAACAACGAAGTTGTCTTGACCAGCGGCGATGGCTGGGTTCGGGGTGCCGGGTAGGTGGGTGCCGTGGCTGCTATGCCCGGGGTGCAGTGCCGCTGATGATGCGGTGGATGGTGGAGCGGCCGACACTGTATTCCTGGGCGAGGTCGGCCAGGCTCGCGTTGTCGTCGGGGTCGCGGTAGCGGCGGTGGATCGTTTCCCGTGCTGCCAAAGGCAATTTCGGCTGTTTGCCCTTGAGGCGGCCTTTTGCGCGGGCGTTGGCCATGCCCTCGCGGGTGCGCAGGTGGTTGAGGTTGGCCTCGAATTCGGCGACCATGGCGAGGGTTTGCATGAATAGCTTGCCGAACGGGTCGGCCCAGTCGTAGGTCTGGCTGCCGAGCCCGAACAGGACATCTTGTTCGCGCAGGCTGGTGAGGATCTCTCCGGCCTCGGCCATGTTGCGCGCGAACCGGTCGAACTTCGTCGTGGTCAGCACAACCCGGCGGTCCGTGACCGCTGCGGCAGCGGAGGTGACTGCGGTGAGCGCGTTGTCGAGACCAGTGCGGTTGCGGTTGCGGCGGGTGGCGCCGGAGAATCCTTTGTCGATGAAGATCCACTCGCGTGGCACTGCGAGGGCGATCAGCTGGTCGGTTTGGATCTCGACGTCTTGTTCGTCGGTGGAGCAGCGCACGTATCCGACGCGGCAGGGCTCGATCACCGTCCGATCGTTCCATATGACAGGGGATCACCGGAACAGTTCGCGGAACACCTCTACGGAACACCGTGACCAGGGCCTGAGTTCTGGGGCTGTACTGTTCCGTTGAGCGATCGCCTTACGGAACACCATCAGGCCCGCGCGAGATTCAACTGTCACCCGAATCTGTGCCGAGCTCGCCAGAATGCTGCCGTGAGATGTATCACAGTTGAGGTTGACCCTGAGTCAGGGTGGAGGCTCGTCGCATCGGCGCAACGCCGACCTGGCCGTAACCTATCCGAAGGAGTCAACCGCCATGTCCATCAACATTTCCGGCCAAGACGAGCACACGGCATCTCTCGATGCCACCGGGGTGGCCACCGCGCACAGTGGGGCTGTGTCGGCGGCTGCCGCCGGGCCGGATCGCCCGGAGCTGCAGAAGGCGATCGAGGAGATCGTCGACTCCGGTGCGACCGGGATTACGCTGCGCATACACGATGAGCAGGGCGAGTGGGTCGGCAGCGCCGGCGTCGCCGAGCTGGGCGGGACCGCAAAGCCGCCGGTCGACGGGCATATCCGGATCGGCAGTAACACCAAAACCTTCACCGCGACCGTGGTGCTGCAGTTGGTGGCCGAGGGCAGGATCGGGCTCGATACCCCGGTGGCGGGCTATCTGCCCGAGTTCGGGCTGGACGAGCGAATCACGGTGCGGATGCTGTTGCAGCACACCAGCGGGGTGTTCAACTTCACCGGCGAGGTCTACGCCGACGGGACAGTCGCGCACGGGATCCCCATACCCTTCGGCACCACAGGCAAAGAGTGGGTGGACAACCGGTTCAAGACCTACCGGCCGCAGGATCTGGTGGAGTTGGCGTTGTCCAGGCCGGCGCGGTTCGAGCCGGGCACGGGCTGGAGCTATTCCAACACCAACTACGTGCTGGCCCGGTTGCTGATCGAGAAGGTCACCGGCCGCTCGCTCGTCGAGGAGATGCAGCGGCGGATTCTGAGGCCGCTCGGACTGTCGGGCACCGTCGTGCCCGACACCTCACCGGAGATCCTCGAGCCGCACGCCCACGCCTACTACCAGTACGAGGACGCCGGCCGGCAGAAGACGACCGACATCACCCGCTACAACCCCTCCTGGGTCTGCACCGGCGGTGACATGATCTCGACCACCCAAGACCTGCACACCTTCATCGCCGCCCTGAACAGTGGCGAGCTCCTGTCGGCCGAGCTGCTGGCCCAAATGCGCACACCGCACCCGACGGGCATCCAGAACATGGACTACGGCCTGGGAGTGTTCGTGGTGACCACGGACTGCGGAGGCACCGTCATCTCCCACAACGGCGGCACCGTGGGCTCCGCGGCGCTGATGTACAGCACGCCTGACGGCGGCAAGACGCTGACCGCAGCGCTGAACTATGTGGACGACGCCGACTTGTCCAGGGCAACAGCGTTCCAGAACGCCCAGCAAAGGCTCGTCAACGAAGTGTTCTGCGGCGGGTCGGCCGATTCGGCTCAGTCGGCGGACTGAACGCCTGTGGCCCGTATGCCTCGGATTCGACCCCTTCCGGTCATACCTCGAGAACGCGAACCGGGGCCGCACCATCCCCGGCGCTTGCCCGCGGAACCCGCTCAGCGCCCGGACCTTGGGCATCGGCACCTGGGACAGTCGGCAGACCATCGTCACGAACACGAACGGTGACTTCAGCAACCGGTCGGGATCTCGTCGATGTCCTGGCTGCCGAGTTCTGCCCGGCTGTGGGCACATTCCGACTTATTTCAGCTACCCGTTCACGAACCGTATGAGGAATTCTTGTCATGCGCGCCTGCGAAGACACGCGACCGAACGGCATAGCCGAGCGGCTGCTGGGCGATCGCCACTCCCTACCGCTCTCGGTTGTGCTACATCTTGTCCCCGGCGCCCTGATCGTCGCCGCCTATCTGCTCGTCGGCGAACCGTTCGCGAAGGCCATCGACTATCCGGCCTACATGGGTTGGGTGATCGCCTTGTGCCTGGTCCTGATACCGGTCCAGCTGGGGCTGCTGTGGCTGGGCCGCAAACACAACGGCCGCCTCTCGCTACGCGGCGTGCTGCACTACACCGACAAACCGATCTCGCGTGGGAAGCTTGTGGTGATGGTCATCCCTCTCATCGCGTGGATGATCGTGTTGGGGTTCGCGCTGATGCCGGTGAACAACTTTTTCTTCGAAAACCTCTTCACATGGGTCCCGTACGCGGACACAGGCGGTAGCGGCAACAACACATACCTCGACGGATACTCGCACTCGATCACGCTCACCACGAGGGCGATATGCCTGCCGCTGGCCGGAATCCTTCTACCGCTCATCGAGGAGCTGTACTTCCGCGGATTCCTGCTACCCCGCATCGCCCACCTGGGCAGGTGGGCGCCGGTTGTCAACACCGTCCTGTTCTCGCTGTACCACTTCTGGTCGCCGTGGGCGTTCGTGTCGCGGGTGATCTTCACCTTCCCGGGATTCTGGTTCGCCTGGCGAAACAAGGACATCCGGCTGTCGATCGGGATGCACGTCGGCGTGACCTCGATCATGGCGACGCTACTCACCGTCGCCCTTGCGCTGGACCTCTTCTAGTGGCGCGGTGGTTGGACTGTGCGGCGCCGACATATTGTACGGTCGTCGCGGTGGAAGTCCCGTCGGCCGCGGTGGGCACGGTCGCTGAGCTCGAGCACAAGGCAGGCTGAGCAGATGAGGAACGGAGTCACGATCGGGCGGGCGGCAGCATTCGTCGGCGTCACGGTGAAGACGGTGCGGCACTACCACAAGCTCGGATTGGTCGAGGAGCCCGAACGCGACCGCTCCGGATACCGGCGGTACGGATCGGCAGAGTTGTTGCAATTGGTCCAGGTCCGAACACTGGCCACCGCCGGTCTACCGCTGGCCGAGATCGGGCCTTTGCTCGACGCCGACGCCGAGCAGTTCGCCGCCGCTGTTGCCGCCGCTGAACGGCGGCTCACTGATCAGATCGTGGAACTGATCGCCCGGCGTGACACGCTGCACCGGCTCGCCGACAGCGACCGAGCCCTGCTGCCCGACCGGGCCTGCGCGATCCTGGACCGCATGTCCGCCGTCGGTTTCGGTCCCGACTACGTGGCAGCCCAGCGCGAGGCCCTGGTACTGACCCGAGCACTGGTGCCGGAAGGCTTCGACAGTTTCCTGGCCCAGCTCGAACAGCGGCTCGACGACCCCGCCTACATCGACCTGACCAAACGCGCTGCCGAAGCCGAGACCTGGGGACCCGACGACCCGAGAATCGAAGAACTCGCAGCCGCCATAGCCGAACACTACCTCGCCAACCCCGCATTGCTGGGCAATCCCACCGGCCTGCATATCTGGACCAATGCCTCCACCCAGTACAGGCTGATCAACAACCACCGGCAGGACCGGGCACCGATCTCAGCCCGGCTGACGGCGCTCACCGAGACAAAACTCCGCTCCGCCGGCATCCAGATCCCCAGACCGAACTCCTCCTGACCGCGCCGTGCTCCGGTCCCTCGGCCCCGCGATCGGCCGGCATGCCCATATAAACCGCTGGAACGGCTGCACAGAGCCATGCCGACGTGCCGCTCACGATCAGCACGTGCCCGGGCCGGGCGCCGATCAGACCAGGGTGTCGCGCAAACGTAGCGGCCGGTAGCCGGTGGGGCCGAGCTGGGCGAGCTCGGCGTCGATGTGGACCTCGATGGCGCCGAAGAAATTGATGTTCTCACTGTGCGCCGGGGAGATGTGGGCCAGCACCGCAGCGTCCCTTCCCGCACATACCATTCTGGTCCTCGATCCCACGACGGGCGATACGAGGAACGATCCCGCGAGCACGCAGCCAGCGGCGATGGACGTCGAAGTCGTAGCCCTTATCGGCACGT
>NZ_JBSGIP010000026.1:0-80662 GCF_053605105.1 Nocardia sp. NPDC003963 | reverse complement strand
GGTGTGATATTCCTTTATAAACGGCGGGCCCGGGGGGTTGCCGGGGGCCCACGGCCTTTCTGTGTCACGAGTCCGGGGTCAGCGGCTGGCCACGCGGCGATACCGCAGCAGTGCCAGCGGCATACAGATCGCCAGGATCGCCACCGAACAGATCACCGCGTACTCGACACAGTGCTCGGCGGGCCAGCCGGTCGCGGGCGTGAAGAACGGCGGCGAGCTGTTGTCGAAGAGTTTGCGGCCCGCACCGGCCACCGCCGTGATCGGATTCCATTCGGCGATGGTCTTCAGGGGACCCGGCAGGGTCTGCGCGGAGATGAAGGCCGAGGAGATGAACGACAGCGGGAACAACCAGATCAGGCCCGCGCTCTGAGCGACCTCGACATTCGGTGCGAGCAACCCGGTGAGTGCGCCGACCCACGACATGGCGAAGGCGAACAGCAGGATCACCGCGTAGGCGAGTACTGCATCGGCGAACGAACCCTCGATACTCCAGCCGACGATATAACCGCAGATGGTCATCGTCAGCAGGCTGAGAATATTGACGACCAGGTCGGACAGGGTGCGGCCCATGAGCACGGCCAGCCGGGACATGGGCAGCGCCCGCATCCGGTCGATGATGCCCTTCTCCAGATCGCCCGCGAGCCCGACCGTGGTGAATGCCGCGTTGAACGCGACGGTCTGGGCGAAGATGCCGGCGATCAGGAATTCTCGGTATTGGCCGCCACCGAGCGAGGCGCCGAAGACGTAGGCGAACAGGAAGACGAACATCAGCGGCTGCACCGTGGCGGTGACCAGCAGCGTCGGCACACGCAGGATGGTGAGCAGGTTGCGGTGCGCGACGATGGCGCTGTCGCGGAAGAACCGCAGCCGGGGTTCGCTGGATTTGGGGATCCGGTGGGATCCGGGTGCATGCGCCAGTTCGGACTCCCCCTCGGTAGCGGGTGCGGCTTCGGATTCTTCGACCGCGGCTTCTGCGGTACTCACGACATGATCTCCTCAGGTACCTCGCTGGTTTCCGGCTCGGCGTCCGGTTGTGCCGGGGAGCCGGTCAGGGACAGGAAAACGTCGTCGAGGCTGGGCCGGTGCACCCGTGCGTCGACCACGTGCACATCTGCGTCGTCGAGCCGGCGCAATGCTTCGACCATGGTGCGGGACCCGTCACCGACCACCACCGACACTTCGTCGACGCTCGCTTCGTGCGCGGGTTCGCCGATCCCGATATCGGCCAGCACCCGCAGCGCGGGTGCCGGATCCTGTCCGGAGGACAGGGTGACGGTGAGCCGGTCCCCACCGATCGAGGATTTGAGTTCGTCGGCCGAACCGCGGGCGATGACCCGGCCCTTGTCGAGGACCGTGATCTGATCGGCCAGCCGGTCGGCCTCCTCCAGGTACTGCGTGGTGAGCAGGACCGTGGTGCCGTCGCGTACGAGATCGGCGATGACTTTCCACATATCGTTGCGGGCCCGCGGGTCCAGGCCGGTGGTCGGCTCGTCGAGCACCACCACCGGCGGCCGGGCGACCAGGGCGCCGGCCAGGTCCAGACGGCGCTCCATACCGCCGGAGTAGGTTCCGGCGCGCCGGTCCGCCGCGTCTTCGAGCCCGAAATCGCGCAGCAGCTCCCGGGCCCGGGAGGTGGCGCGCTCCCGGGGCATCCCGTAGAGGCGCGCGACCATGCGCAGGTTCTCGAAACCCGTGAGGTTCGCATCCACCGCCGCATACTGACCGGACAACCCGATGAGCTTCCGCGCCGCGGCCGGATCGTGCAGGACATCGATATCGGCGACGCGCACCGAACCCGCGTTGGGTCGCAACAGGGTGGTGACGATGCGCACGGCGGTGGTCTTTCCCGCCCCGTTGGGACCGAGCAGGCCCATTACGGTGCCGGTCGGTACTTCGAGATCGACGTCGTCCAATACCCGGGCCTTGCCATAGTTCTTGACCAGACCGGTGATGTGCACCGCGGCGTTCACTGAACATTCTCCTTCGTCTCGATACCGGGCTGTGCGTGCGTGGACGGCGCGGACCGGGTCGCGCGGAGGTGATCCCGCAGCACGGGGCCGAGCACCGCCAGGGATTCCGGAGTGGTCATCTCCGCGTGCGTACACGCCAGTTCGCGGGCATGTACGGCACCGGTGACGAAGCCCCGCCAGGCATCCGGGCGGCGATCGGGTGCGGCCAGGTTCACCGGATCGGTGCCGGCGGCGAAGAACAGCAGATCGCCGTCGAAGACTCCGGGCCGGAAGCCGTTGGCCTGGACGGTGCCGTCGGCGTAGCCGGCGTACAGCCGTTCCAGATGATCCAGGGTGAGTGCCGCGAACGGTCCCGGACGCGACCGCAACAGCTCGGCGGCCTCGGCCAGGGTCGGTTCGGCTCCGTCGACGACGAGATCGCCGCCGAATTCGCCCAGGATCTCGGCGACGGTGGGTACGGCGTCGACGGCCAGATCGTCGGAGAGCCGGTAGCTGTCCAGCATGCTGAGCAGCGCGACCTCCTCTCCGCCCGCCTGCAACCGCACCGCGATCTCGTGCGCGATCAGACCACCCAGCGACCAGCCGAGCAGCTGGTAGGGCCCGTGCGGCTGCACGGTCCGGATATGGGCGATGTAGTGTTCGGCGGCCTCGCCGATCGAACCGAATCCGGGTTTCCCACTCGCCTGCGGCGCCTGCAGACCGTAGACGGGCTGGTCGGCCGGGAGTTCGGCGAGCAACCCGGCGTAGCACCAGGCCAAGCCGATCGCCGGATGTACACAGAACAGCGGCGGTCGTCCGGTACCGGTATCGGGACGCAGCGGCAGCAGTGGCGCGAGCGCCAGCTCCATCGCGGCGGCAGCGGTACCGTCGCCGAGCCGGGCGGCCAGCGCCGCCGGGGTGGATTCGCCGAACAGCAGCTGCATCGGCAGTTCGTAGCCCGCCTCGCGGGCCCGGGCCACGATCTTGGTGGCCAGCAGCGAATTACCGCCGAGTTCGAAGAAGCCGTCCCCGGCACCCACCCGTTCGACGCCGAGCACTTCGGCGAAGATCTCGCACAGGGCGGCCTCCACCGGGTTGGCGGGTGCTCGATACTCCTCGGTGGCGGCGAACACCGGTTCGGGCAGCGCGGACCGGTCGAGTTTGCCGACCGGGTTCAGCGGCAGCCGGTCGATCAGCATGATCGACTGCGGAACCATGTAGTTGGGCACCAGTTCGGACACATGCGCGGTCAGTTCGGCCGCAGTGGTGCCCGGTGCGCCCTTCACATACGACACCAGCGCGGTGACACCCGCGGCCGTGCGATGCCCGGCGGTATAGGTGAACTCCACCCCCGGGAACCGGCACAGCGCCGCGTCGATCTCGCCCAATTCGATCCGGAAACCGCGGATCTTCACCTGATGGTCGGTCCGGCCGACGTACTCGATATCGCCGGGACCGCCGTCCTCCCCGGTACGAATTCGCACCAGGTCGCCGGTGCGGTACA
Source organism: Nocardia sp. NPDC003963 (assembly GCF_053605105.1). Taxonomy (NCBI): domain Bacteria; kingdom Bacillati; phylum Actinomycetota; class Actinomycetes; order Mycobacteriales; family Nocardiaceae; genus Nocardia; species Nocardia sp. NPDC003963. Next base: position 77,209 of record NZ_JBSGIP010000026.1, on the reverse strand, counting down.
TCCGCTCACCCGGTTTGCCGTAGGGGTTGGCCACGAACCGCTGGGCGGTGAGACCCAGCCGGTCGTGGTAGCCGCGGGCGAGTGCCCCACCGGCCAGATACAGCTCACCGGTGACCCCGAGCGGGGCCGGGCGCAGCCGGGCGTCGAGCACCATGGCCGCGACACCGCGGATCGGTTCGCCGATCGGGATCGGCCCGCCGGGAACCAGCGGCGGCGACATCACGGTGACGATGGTGGTTTCGGTGGGGCCGTAGACATTGTGCAGTTTCCGGCCCGGTGCCCACCGCGCGACGACTTCGGTCGGCAGTGCTTCGCCACCGACCAGGACGTGCTGGAAATCGGTGATGCCCTCCGGATCCACGGTGGCGAGCGCGGCCGTGGTGATGAAGGCGTGTGTGATCCGTTCCGCCAGGAGCACTCGGGCCAGTTCCGCCCCACCGACCACTCCCGGCGGGGTGAGCACCAGGGTGGCCGCACCGCCGAGTGCGAACAGCAGATCCAGCATGGCGGCATCGAAACTGGGTGTCGCGAAGTGCAGGATACGACTGCCCGGCCGGACATCGAACCGCTGCGCGGTCTCGGCCGCGAAATTGGACAGCCCGCGATGGGTGACGACCACGCCCTTCGGCGTTCCGGTGGAACCGGACGTATAGATCACATAGGCCGGATTGTCCATCCGCAGCGGGGCGATCCGGTCCGCATCGGTGATCGGCGCACTGGCGGCCCGCAACACCTGTTCGCGCACTTCGGAATCGTCGAGTGCCAGCCAGCGCACCGCACCCGGCAGCTGATCGCGGTACTCGGCCAGCGTGATACCCAGGGTCGCGCCGGAATCGGCGAGCATATGGGTGATCCGGGCGGCCGGGTAGCCGGGATCCACCGGGACGAAGGCGGCACCGGTCTTGGTGACCGCCAGTACGGTGGCCACCGATTCGACCGTCCGCGGAATACCCAGTGCCACCAGGGTTTCCGGTCCCACGCCGTATCCCGCCAGTACGCGCGCCAGCCGGTTGCTCCAGCGGTCGAGTGCGTCGTAGGTGACCTCGACCCCCGCGCCGGCGAGCGCCACCGCCTGCGGGTCGGCCGCGACCGCCGCGGTGAAGACTTCGGCCAGCGTGCAGGGCTGGTCGGGATCGGCGCGGCGCAGCGGAGCGAGCGCCGACCATTCCTCGGGTTCCAGCAGTTCCAGATCACCGACGACCACGGACGGATCGGCGGCGATGGCAGTGAGCAACCGGATCAGGCGCCGGTTGAGCCGGGCCGCGGTCGCTTCGTCGAACAGATCCCCGCTGTAGTTGACCGATACGCCGATCCCGTCCGGTGACCGATCCGCGGCCCGGGATTCGGTCAGCGTGAACTGGAGATCGAATTTGGCGATACCGGCGTCGATATCCATCGCCTCGATGCTCAGGCCCGGCAGTTCCAGGGCCCGTACCGGCTCGTCGCGCACCGACAGCATCACCTGGAACAGCGGATGGTGCGCCTGGGAACGCACCGGGTTGAGCACCTCGACCAGCCGTTCGAACGGCAGATCGGCGTGACCGAACGCGTCGAGATCGGTATCGCGCACGGTATCGAGCAGTTCGGTGAAACGCGCGTCGTGCGCCACCGGAGTCCGCAGGACCAGCGTATTGACGAACATGCCGATCATCCGGTCGAGTTCGGGCCGGCCGCGCCCGGCGACCGGGGTGCCGACGGCGATATCGCCGACGCCGGTCATCCGGTGCAGCAGAACCGCCAGCGCGGCGTGCAGCACCATGAACAGGCTCACATTGTGACGTGCGGCCAGATCACGCAATTCCCGGTGGACCGCGGCGTCGACCCGCTGTTCCACGGTGCCGCCGCGGTAGGACGGAACCGGCGGCCGCGGGCGGTCGGCGGGCACCGCGAGCAATTCGGGCAGCCCCGCCAGCCGGGTGCGCCAGTAGTCGAGCTGACGACTGATCGGTGCAGTGGGATCGGCCTCGTCGCCGAGCAGTTCCCGCTGCCACAGCGTGTAGTCGACGTATTGGAGCTGCTCGGGATCGGGTCGCGGATCCGCGCCGAGCCGGATCGCCCGGTAGGCCGCGGCCACATCGGCGGCGAGCGGCTCCAGCGACCAGCCGTCCATCGCGATGTGGTGCACTACCAGGACCAGGACGTGCTCGTCCGGTGCCACCACGAAAAGTGCTGCCCGAACCGGTATTTCGGAGGAAAGATCGAAGCCCGGCGCGATGAAACGCTCGATCTCGGCGATATGGCCCGCGGCGCCGGTCAGCGGTGCCCGTAGCGTGATCGCGGCTTCGGTCGCATCGAGCACCACCTGGGCCGGCTCCCCGCCGATCTCCGGGAACACCGTACGCAGCGTTTCGTGCTGCTCCTGGAGCAGGTGCAGCGAGCGGCGCAGCGCAGCCTGGTCGAGCGGGCCGCGCAGGCGCAGCACGACCGGGATGTTGTAGGCACCACCGTCCGCACCGCCGAAACGGTTGAGGAACCACAGTCGCTGCTGGGCGGCCGACAGCGGGATCCGCGCCGGCCGTTCGCGGCGCACCAGGGCGGTCCCGGTACCGGCGGTCTCACCGTCGAGCCGCGCCGCGAGTTCGGCGACCGTCGGTGCGGCGAACACCGCGCGCACCGGCAGCCGTACCCCGGTCGCCGCGTCGAGCCGGCCCACCAGCTGGGTGGCCAGCAACGAGTTGCCGCCGATATCGAAGAAACTCTCGTCCGCGTCGGTGATCACGGTCCCCACCAGATCGCCCATGATCGCGGCGACCCGGCGTTCGGTATCCGAACCGAGCGCCCGGCCCGCTGCGGTCGTGAGCAGTGGCCGGGGTTCGGGCAGTGCGGCGATATCCAGTTTGCCGACCGGGGTCAGTGGGATCTCGTCGAGTAGCGCGAACGCGGCCGGAACCATATGCCGGGGCAGGCGCTGGTTCAGATGATCGCGCAGCTCCTCGGGTTCGGGCCGGTGCGCGGGGTCGGCCGGATGCACATAGGCGACCAGCCGGTCCGAATCGCCGAGCCGGCGCACCGCGACATGGGCGAAGTGCACCGCCGGATGCGCGGTGAGCGCGCCCGCGATCTCGCCGAGTTCGATCCGGAACCCGCGCATCTTCACCTGGTTGTCGCTGCGGCCCAGGTACCGCAGACCGCCGTCGCGGGTCCAGCGCACGACGTCACCGGTGCGGTAGAGCCGAGCGCCGGCGGGGCCGTAGGGGTCGGCGACGAATCGCGCGGCGGTGAGCCCGAACCGATCGTGATAACCGCGCGCCACTCCCGGGCCGGCCAGGTAGAGCTCACCGGGCACCCCGCTGGGTACCGGGCGCAGGCGCTCGTCGAGCACCACGGCCCGCATCCCGCGGATCAGATCGCCCAGTTCGACCGGACGGTCCGCGAGGATACGGGTCGCCGAGGCGATGATGGTGGTTTCGGTGGGACCGTAACCGTTGAACATCCGGCGCCCGGGCGCCCAGCGGGCCGCCAGTTCCGGACCCGCGTGCTCGCCACCGACCATCAGACCCCGCAGCGCCGGCAGCGGCCAGCGTTCGTGATCGATGGTGGCGAGCGCCGCCGGGGTGATGAAGGTATGCGTCACCCCGGTACGCGTCATGAGCTCGCCCAGTTCGTCGCCGCCGTAGATCTCCGGCGGCACGATCACCATGGCCGCGCCGGCACCGATCGCGAGCAGCAGGTCCAGGACCGCCGCGTCGAAACTCGGCGAGGCGAAATGCATTGTCCGCGCGGCCGGGTTCACCACGAGCCGATCCCGGAATTCGTCGGCGAGATCGGCCAGCGAACCGTGGGTCACGGTGACGCCCTTGGGCTTTCCGGTCGAACCGGAGGTGTAGATGAGATAGGCCGCGTCGTTGCAGCGGACCGGGCGCACACGTTCGGCGTCGGTCACCGGGCCCGCCGGCTCACCGCCGATCTCACGGTGGCCGGCCGGGGAATCCAGCAGCAGCCAGTCGATTTCCGTACCGCCGGCCGCGCGCAATCGCTCGGCGTGACCGGACCGGGTGAGCCCGACCGAGCAGCCGGAATCGGCGAGCATATGCGCGACCCGTTCGGGTGGGTAGTTCGGATCCACCGGTACGAACGCCGCCCCGGCTTTGGCGATGGCGAGCACGGCCGTCACCGAATCCGCGGACCGGGTGAGCCCCAGCGCGACCATATCGCCGGTACCGAGTCCACGCCGGATGAGCGCACGCGCCAGCCGGTTGGCACGACGATCGAGTTCGGCGTAGGTGAGCACCGTATCGTCTTCGTACAGTGCCGGGCGCGGGCCGTGCGCGAGGGCGGTGGCACCGAACAGCGCGCCCAGCGTGCGCGGGATCCCGGGGGCTGGGCCGTATGCCGGGCACAGCGTACGACGTTCGGTATCGGTGCGGGTGTCGATATCGCCCACCAGGACGGTGGGCCGCGCGGCGATCGCGGCGAGTACCCGGAGGAAACGATCCGCCAGGATCTCCACCGTCGCCGCGTCGAACAGTTCGTCGGCGTAGACGAATTCGAGTTCACCGTCGCCGATATCACCGGCCCGCAGCTCCAGATCGAATTTCGCGCGGGCGATATCGAGCGCGGCCGCGTCGACCGACAGACCGGGCAGCTCCAGAGTGGGTATCGGAGTGTCCTGCACGGTGAGCGCGACCTGGAACAGCGGGTGGCGGCCGGTGGCGCGGGGGTCGTGGCCGAGCGCGGCCACGACCTGCTCGAACGGGATATCGGAGTGCGCGAGGGCGGCCAGTTCGGTATCCCGGTCCACGTGCAGCAGCTCGGTGAACGGGCGGGCCGGGTCGACTTCCGAACGCAGTACCAGCGTATTGACGAACATCCCGACCAGCTCGTCGAGCTTGCGGTCGGTCCGGCCGGCGACAGGTGTACCGATGGCGATATCGCGGCCGCCGGTCACCGAACGCAACAGCACCGCGAGCGCCGAACGCAGCACCATGAACGAGCTCACTCCCTGGGTACGAGCCACCTCCGCGAGTCCCCGGCGCACCGGCTCGGGGATACCACGGCGTACCGAGGCCGCGGTGTGCTCGGGTTCGGTGGGGCGAGCCCGGTCGTAGGGCAGCGGGAGTTCGTCGGGCAGACCGGCGAGCTGTTCGCGCCAGTAGCCGAGCTGGCGCGCGGCCAGGCTGTCCGGATCGCTTTCGTCACCGAGGTGCTCGCGCTGCCACAGCCCGAAATCGGCGTACTGCACCGCCGGCGGCGACCACGGCGGCTCGTCCCCGGCGTGCCGGGCCTGATAGGCCACGGCCAGATCACGGGTCAGCGGCCCCAGCGACCAGCCGTCGGCGGCGATGTGGTGGACCACCACGCCCAGCCGATAACGGTCCGGGCCGATCCGCAGCAGTACCGCCCGCAACGGCGTACCCGCGGTGAGGTCGAATCCGGTAGTGGCCGATTCCCGGAGCGCGGCCTCGGCTCCGGCCGGATCGGTCTCCCGCGGATCCAGCGCGGGCAGTGCCCATGCGGCCGGGAGGATCCGCTGCTGGGCACCGTCGCCGTCGTCGGGGAAGACGGTGCGCAGCACCTCGTGCCGTTCGACGATATCGCCGAGCGCCGCCCGCAGTGCGGGGATGTCCAGGCTGCCCTCGATATCGAGCACGAAGGCGATGTTGTACGCACTGGACTCGGGTGCGAACCGGTTCAGGAACCACAGCCGCTGCTGTGGCAGCGACAGCGGCAACCGCTGCGGTCGCGGGTCATACGCGGCCAGCGGCACCCGGGTGGTGGCCGGAGTCCGCAGGAGCTGTTCGGTCAGCGCCGCGACGGTGGGGGCTTCGAACACCGTCCGCACCGGGAGATCCACCCCGAACCGTTCGTAGAGCGCGCCCACCAGCCGGGTCGCCAGCAGCGAATTACCGCCCAGATCGAAGAACCCGTCCTCGGCACCGGCGACCTCGCATCCCAGCACCTCGGAGAAGACCTCGGCGACTCGGCATTCGGCCTCGGTGGCCGGCGGGCGGGAGGTGGTCGCCGCCGGCAGGAAGACCGGTTCGGGCAACGCCTTGCGGTCGAGCTTGCCCGACGGTGCCTTCGGGAATTCCGGCAGCACCGTGACAGCGTCGGGAACCATATAGCCGGGCAACTGCCCGCGTACGGCCGCCCGGACCTCGGCCGGGTCGATACCGCCGTCGGCGACGATATAGGCGGCCAGCCGCTGCCGTGCGTATGCGTCGGTGTGCACAACGGTCAGCGCGGACCGCACCCCGGGACGGCTCCGCAGCACATGGTCGATCTCCGACAGTTCGATGCGGAAACCGCGGAGTTTCACCTGATCGTCGGCACGGCCCAGGAATCGGAGCCGGCCGGAGCGGTCGGCGACCACCAGATCACCCGTGCGGTACATCCGTTCGCCGCGCCGGCCGTACGGATTGGGTACGAAACGGGCCGCGGTCAGGCCGTGCCGGCCCAGGTATCCGCGGGCCACACCGGGTCCCGAGACGTACAGTTCACCGGGGGTTCCGGGCGGTACCGGACGCAACCGCGGATCCAGCAGGAACAACCGCATACCGCGCACCGGATGTCCCAGCGGAACGACGCGGCCCGGACGCATGGGCCCGGACATGGTGGCGGCCACCGTGGCTTCGGATGGACCGTACATATTGTGCATGCGGTACCGGCCGGCCCAGGTCGCCACGAGTTCGGGACTGCACGCCTCACCACCCACCATCACCGTGCGCAACTGGTCCAGCCCCGACGGATCGACGGTGGCCAGCGCGGCGGGGGTGACGAACGCGTGCGTGACGGCTTCGGTACGCAGCAGATCGGCGAGTTCGCCACCGCCGTAGATATCCGGCGGCGCGATCACCACGGTCGCCCCGCAGACGAAGCCGAGCAGCAGTTCGAGCACGGAGGCGTCGAAACTCGGCGAGGAGAAATGCAGAGTCCGGGAATCCGGTGTGACACCGAACAGATAGCACTGTTCGGCGGCGAACGAGGCCAGCCCGGCATGGGTGACGACCACGGCTTTCGGAGTGCCGGTCGAACCGGAGGTGTAGATCAGGTAGGCCGGATGCGTGGTGCGCAGCGGCCTGATCCGGTCGGCGTCGGTGATCGGCGCCGACGAGATGGCGGCACAGTCGTTCTCGAATTCCGGCGAGCCGAGGAGAAGCCACGATTCCACGGCACCGGATATCCCGGCCAGCGCGGGGACCTGGTCCGGGCCGGTGACCCCGAGCCGGGCCCCGGAATCGGTGAGCATATGGGTTATCCGCTCCCGCGGATACCCGGGATCGACCGGTACGTACGCGGCGCCGGTCTTGGCGACCGCCCAGATCGCGGTGAGCGCGTCCAGCCCTCGTGGCAACGCCAGCGCGACCACGGTCTCGGGTCCGGCGCCCTGCTCGATCAGCAGGCGCGCCATCTGATTGGCGCGTTCGTCCAGTTCCCGGTAGGTGGTATCGCGGCCGCGGTAGCGCACGGCGACCCCGTCCGGATCGCGTACCGCGGACCTGCCGAGCAGTTCGGACAGGACGACCGGCGGTTCGGCCGGTCCCCCGGCCAGCGGTACCAGGTTGCTGCGCTCGCGCCGCTCCAATACCTCGATATCACCGACGGGCCGGCGCGGGTCACCGACCGCCGCGTCCAGGACCGCGACGAACCTGCGCGCGATGGCGGCGACGGTCCGCTCGTCGAACACATCGGTCGCGTAACCGATCTCGGCGTGCAGTTCGCCGCCGGAGTTGTCGTCGTGCACTTCGAGCTGGAGATCGAATTTCGCGATGGCGCCGTCGACCGCGAGGATCTCGGTCCGTACCCCGGGCAGCGCCAGATCGAGTTCACCGGCGTTGTCGTAGGACAGCATCACCTGGAACAGCGGATGACGTGCCCCGGAGCGTTCCGGATTCACCACCTCGACCAGTCGCTCGAACGGTACGTCGGCGTTGGCGAAGGCATTCAGATCGGTTTCCCGGACGATATCGAGCATCCGGTCGAAATCGGCACCGGGATCGACCTCGGTGCGCAGCACCAGGGTGTTGACGAACATCCCGACCAATTCGTCCAGCGCCGGATCGGTACGGCCCGCGATGGGGGTGCCGATCACGATATCGGTACTACCGCAGATCCGGGCCAGCAGTGTGGCCAGCGCGGCGTGCACCACCATGAACATGCTGGCACCGCGAGCGGCGGCCAATTCGGCCGCCGCACTGCGAGTTCCGGCCGGAATGGTGAAGGCCACCCGGCCGCCCTCGGTGGAGCGCCGCGCCGGGCGCGGCCGGTCCAGTGGGAGGTCGAGCTGATCCGGCAGACCGGCGAGTTCGGCCCGCCAGTGCGATACCTGCCGGCTGAGCGCGCTCGCCGGATCCGATTCCTCGCCGAGCAGTTCCCGCTGCCACAGCGCGAAATCCGCGTACTGCACCGGCAGCGGTGTCCACTGCGGCGCCCGGCCGGCCGCCCGTGCCTCGACCGCCGAGGTCAGATCGCGGACCAGTGGCGCGACCGACCAGCCGTCACCGCAGATGTGGTGCAGGACCAGAACGAGCACATGGCGGTCGATATCGAGGGCGTACAGGGCCACCCGCACCGGAATATCGCTGCGCAGATCGAAAGGCCGGGAGACGAATTCGGTGGCCAGTCCGATGACCTCGGCGCTGTCGGCCTCGACCGAGACCAGCGCCGGGCCGATCTCGGCGACCGGATGGATCCGCTGGTACGGACCCTCACCGGAATCCGGGAAAGTGGTACGCAGACTCTCGTGCCGCTCCAGCACATCCAGTAGCCCGGCCTCCAGTGCCCCGATATCGAGGATGCCGTCGAGCTGGACCGCCAGCGGCATATTGTAGGCAGCGGCGTGTTCGGCGAATCGGTTCAGGATCCACAGACGCTGCTGGGCCGGGGAGAGGGGGATCCGGTCGGGCCGCACCACCGGAACCAGCTGCGGTGACGCGAGATCCGGTTCGGGTACCGAGAACCGTTCGGTCAGTTCGGCGATGGTGCCGGCCTCGAACAGATCACGGATGGTCAGCGCGGTGCCGAGCGCATTGTTGATCCGCGCCACCGCGCGGGCGGCCACCAGCGAGTTCCCACCCAGTTCGAAGAACCCGTCATCGATTCCGACCTCGGGGACGCCCAGCAGTTCGGCGAAAATCGCGGCCAGCGCTTCTTCCACCTCGTTGCGCGGTGCGCTCCGGGCGCGTTGTTCGGTGGGGCCGGGGGCCGGCAGCGCCTTCCGGTCGATCTTGCCGTTGCTGTTGAGCGGTAGTTCGTCGAGCACGGTCACCGTGGCGGGCACCATGTATCCGGGCAGCGAACGGGCCAGTCCCGACCGCACTGCCTCGGGATCGAGTTCGGTACCGGCGCGGGACACCACATAGGCGGCCAACTGGTCGCCGGCGGGGGCACGATAGGCGACGCAGACGGCGCGGGCTATCCGGGAATCGGCCAGCAGGGCGGATTCGATCTCGCCGAGTTCGATGCGCAGGCCCCGGATCTTTACCTGGAAATCCGTGCGTCCCAGGTATTCCAGAACACCGCGACGGCTACCGGCGGTACCGAGCTGCCACCGTGCCAGATCGCCGGTGCGATACATCCGCGCCCCGGGGGTGAACGGATCGGCGACGAATCGTTCGGCGGTCAGCGGCGCCTGCCCCAGATAGCCGCGGGCCAGTTGCACACCGGACAGGTACAGCTCACCGACTGCTCCGGGGGCGACCGGGCGCAGTGCCGCGTCCAGGACATAGGTCCGGGTGTTCCATACCGGGGAACCGATGGGCACCGCATCGGGTTCGGGCGGGCAGTGCCAATAGGTGACGTCCACCGCGGCCTCGGTGGGGCCGTACAAATTGTGCAGTTGCGGACCCGGCAGCGCGGCGTGGAAATCACGCACGGTCGCCGGCGGCAGCGCCTCCCCGCTGCAGAACACCCGGCGCAGCGCGGCACAATCGCCGACCTCGGTATCGGTGACGAACACCGAAAGCATGGACGGGACGAAATGCGCTGTGGTGACCCGCTTCTCCTGGATCACCCGGGCCAGATAGGCCGGATCGCGATGGCCGTCCGGTCGCGCCACCACCAGCCGGGCTCCGGTCTGCAACGGCCAGAAGAATTCCCATACCGATACATCGAAGGTCGCCGGGGTCTTCTGCAGTACCGCATCGGTGTGGTCGAGCGCGTATTCGTGCTGCATCCAGCGGAGCCGGTTCACGATCGCCGCGTGGGTGATCCCGACGCCCTTCGGAGCGCCGGTGGAACCGGAGGTGAACAGCAGATAGGCGAGATGGTCGGCGCGCAGCGGCGCGATCCGGTCGGCATCGGTGACGGGCGCGGGATCGAAACCGGCGAGTTCCACGGTATCGACCGCTACCGGGCCGGCACCTCCGGGAAGCTCCAGACCGTCCCGCTCGGCGACCAGCAGGGCCACCGGGCGCGCCCGGGCCACGATCTGTTCCAGCCGGGCGACCGGATGCTCCGGGTCCAGCGGGAGATAGGCGGCCCCGGATTTGAGTACGGCGTACATCGCGACGACCAGTTCGGTACTGCGCCGCAGGCACAGCCCGACGATCCGATCCGGTCCTGCCCCGGCCTCGATCAGCAACCGGGCCAAACGGTTCGCGCGGGCGTCGAGTTCACGATAGGTCAGCGCCTCGTCCTCGAACTCCACCGCCACGGCGTCCGGGCACTGCCGCACCCGGTCGGTGAAAATACTCGGCAGCGTGCCGGTTTCGACCGATGCGGCCGTTTCGTTCCAGGTGTGCAGGACCTTCCGGTGCTCGGCCGCGGTGAGAACGGGCAGTTCCCGGACGGCGGTGTCCGCGTCGGTGCTGAGGAACCGATCCAGGAAGTCCAAGAACCTGCGGTGATGGGTGTCCACCTCGGTCTCGCTGTAGAGCAGCGGGTTGGCCTCGAAGTCGAGGTGGGCACGGCCGCCGTCGCTGGTGTACAGGTTGACCGAGAGATCCTCGACCGGTCCGGTGGCCAGTACATGCGCCGACACCTCGAGGTCGGCGAACCGCAGCGGGCGGCTGAACAGCATGATGTTGATCATCGGACCGAAGAACCCACGCGTATCGCGGTCGTACCCACCGTCGCGGCGGATATCGTCGTGCCGGTAGCGCTGATGGCGCAGGGCTCCGGTGATCTGGCGTTCCACCGCCCGTACGACGTCCTCGACCGTCGTACCCGGCTCGAACCGGATCCGCAGCGGCACCACATTCGACACCACCCCCGCCGACCGGCGCAGTGAGACCGTGGTGCGCGCCGATACCGGCAGGCTCAGCACCACATCGTTCTCCCCGGTCATGGACCGGACATAGCAGGCCATGGCGGCGGCGAACAGGGTCGGGTTGGAGGCGTCGCGCCGGGCGGCGGCCGCCGCGACGGCGGCCTCGGTGGTTTCGCTGAGAACCGCGGTGGCCAGTCGGCGGCCCGTATTCGCCGTGGTGGCCGGCGGATTGGCGACAGTGGACAGGCTCATGACCTGCCCGGCGCCGTCGAGGATTTCGCGCCAGTAGGAGCGGTCGCTCTCGAACCGCTGCGAGTTGCGGTATTCGTTCTCCCCCGCGTACAGCTCGGCCAACGGGGTGGCACGCGATACCGACGGTTCCCGGGACTCACAGTAGGCGGTGTAGATCTCCGCGGTCCGGACCAGCCCGTTCATCGCCGCGTAGCCGTCGATGACGATGTGGTGGGCCCGCGAATACCAGATGTAGTCACGGTCGCCCGTGCGCAGCACGGCGTTGAAGACCAGCGGGTCGTGCTCGAAATCTATGGGGGTGCGAGTGTCTTCCTTCATCCAATCCAGCGCGGCGGTATGCGGATCCGGCTCGGACCGCAGATCCAGCCGGGCCCAGCCGGGTCGCATCATCGGATCGATGACCTGATGGGGGACCCCGTCTATCTGCACGATGCGCTGTAACCCGACCTCGGTCTCCGCCCCGAAACGCTCGATCGCGTACAGCAGCAGGCCCGCATCCAGTTCGCCGTGGAACTCCACATACTCGGCGATGACCAGCGGGATATCCGGCTGGATCCGCTGGGCATACCACATCGCAGTTTGAGCGGGTGTGAGCGGAAACGGTTCGGCCGAAATTTCGGCCGACGAACTGCTATCGACCCCGGTGGCCGACGATCTCATCAATCACTCCGTTCTACAGCTCGACACTCCCCGAACAGCCCACAACGGCGTGCACCGGCCGTTGGGTGTGATTCACGACTGGTTATTCGGAGCATCACCTTGAATGGATGGCAGTCGAAACCGAATGGTTACCTGGAGCCGGAAGAGCATCGGACCACGGTGTCCGAATTCCGGCATGTTGGTCACGCCGAGACGCGGAAGATCGGTTCACTTCTCACCCGGCAGGGCCGGGCGCTGCCTAGATACTACGCACAAAGGGCCAGCATGTTTACCCCTCGCTACGAAAAAATAAACGCACTGCAAACCGAAGAACCACGAGCAGCCCAGGCGTTATCGCAGACCCGCCGGTAGCGACGAAATCCGGTTGGTTCAGCCGCCCACGGGCGCAGTGTGGGTCTCGGCCCGGCGACGACCGGCTCGCGCCCCGGCGATCGAGATCACCACACCGACCACCGTCACGAACACGGCGATCAGCTCCGGCCACGGTCCCAGCACGGTCGCCGGGGTATGCGAATCACGTAGCGGCACCTCGGCGACCAGCGCCTCGGGTACGAACAGCGCGCTCTCCTGCCGCACCGATCCGTCCGCGGCGATGATCGCGCTGACCCCCGAGGTGGCGGCCACGACCAGCGAGCGCCCGTGTTCGACCGCCCGCACCCTGGACATCGCGAGTTGCTGGTAAGTCATTTCACTGTCCCCGAAAGTCGCATTGTTCGTCGGGACCGCGAGCAATTGCGCGCCCGAGCGCAACGAATCCCGGAATGCCCGGTCGAAAGCGACCTCATAACAGGTTGCCACCCCGATTTCCGTACCTGCGGCCCGAATTGTTCCGTCACCGTGACCCGGAACGAAGTATCCGGCCCTGTCCGCATAGTCCGAAAAGAGACGAAAAAAACCACGCATCGGCAGGTATTCCCCGAAAGGCTGTACTATTTTTTTGTCGTGGCGGTCTTCCGGACCGTTTTCCGCGGTCCAGACCATTACCGAATTCGTGGTGGTCCCGTCCCCGTTGACCAGCACCGCTCCCACCAGAATCGGTGCCGAGATCCGGCGTGCCGCCGCCGAGATGAGCGCTGCCGCGTCCGGATTGCGCAACGGGTCGATATCAGAGGAATTCTCGGGCCAGATGACCACATCCGGGGCCGGAAACAGACCGGAGGTCACGTCATCGGCCAGTTGTTCGGTCCGGCGGACATGATTGTCCAGTACCGCCCGGCGCTGTGCGTTGAAGTCCAGACCCAGCCGCGGCACGCTCCCCTGGATGGCGGCTACGGTGATGGTCCGGTCCCCCTCGAGCGGACCGGGGAGAGTCGCGCCGAGCCCGGCGCCGACGGCGGCGAGCAGTACGCAGGTGGCCGCCGCGGCCGCGATCGCGATCCGCCCGCCTCGATCTCGGTCACCGGCCGCGGTAGCTCCCGTACGTCCCGTCGCGGAATCCGGCCCGCCCCGGAGGACACCCGATTCCCGGCGCAACCCGATCAGTACCGCGGCCCCGCAGGTGCCACTGAGCGCCACCGCGAAACTCACCAGCGGTGCACCGCCGTACGCGGCCAGCGGCAGGAACCAGCCGTCGGCCTGCCCGAACGCCAGCCGGCCCCACGGGAATCCACCGAACGGGAAACTGGACCGCCCCCATTCGGCGGCTGTCCAGGCCAGGGCCAGCCACAGTGGCCACCCGGGCAACCGGCCCAGTATCCGGCCCAGCACCCCGAACAGGCCCAGATACACCGCGCACGCGGTGGACAGCGCGAGCCACGGCAGCGGCCCCACGTATATCCCGGTCCACGGCAGGAGCGGCAGGAAGAAGCCGAGTCCGGCGAGGAAGCCGTAACCGAAACCGGAACGCAACCCGGTCCCGCTGCGGACGACCAGGGTCAGCAGCGCGATTCCGGCGGGGGCGAGGAACCACCACGGCCGCGGCGGGAAACTGCCGAACAGCAGTACCCCGGCGAACACCGCGGCCACCGCCCGCACCGGCACCGAGTAGCGGGTGAGCCTGTCGGCCCACCGGATCGCCGCATTGTCACCCTGATCCACTACTACATCCTGTTCCGCTCGGGCCTAGATCACGCCGTGTAGATGGTGCTGCCCCGGTGCACGGTGCGCAGGCACCGCGGCAGGTCGGTATCCGGGGTCAGCGGCGGCAGGCCGGGCACTCGTGACCGGGGGTCGGTGGACCAGCGCTGCACCGAATCGGTGGGCGCGGCGACCACCAGTTCACCGGCGTCCCATACCGCGTAGGACGCGGGCGCACCGGGAACCAGGGTCCCGGCGACCCCGTCCCGTACCCCACCCGCTCGCCAGGCGCCGCGGGTGGCGGCGGCGAAGGCGGCCCGCGGCGAGAGACCGTGCCCGGGCGTCCGGTGGTGTACTGCCGCGCGGACCGCCGACCAGGGGTCGAGGGCCGTCACCGGCGCGTCCGAGCCGATGGCCAGCGAAACCCCGGCCGCGGCCAGGGCGGCGAACGGGTTCAGGGCGGCGGCGCGGGCGGCGCCCAGGCGTTCGGCATACATTCCGTCGGACCCGCCCCAGGCAAGGTCGAACGCGGGCTGCACACTCGCGATCACCCCCCAGGCGGCGAGGGCCTCGATATGCGCCGGGTCGAGCAGCTCCGCGTGTTCCACCCGGTGGCCGCGGGCAGCGACGGCCGGGCCGCCCAATTCGGCGACGACCTGACCGAATCCGGCCACGACCGCGTCGAGCGCGCCGTCACCGATCGCGTGGAAGCCGGCCTGGATACCCGCTTCGGTACAGGCCCGCACATGGGCGGCGATATCGGCGGCATCGAGATAGGAGACGCCGGTCCCGGCGTCGTCGGTATAGGAATCCCGCAGCCAGGCGGTATGCGAGCCGATCGACCCGTCGACGAACAGGTCGCCGGCCAGCCCGTGCGCACCGAGTTCGGACAGCAGGGCACGCGCCTGGTCCGCGGTGCGTACCGCCTCGCCCCAGTAGGCCCGCACCTGCACGCCGTGCTCGAAGGCGAGCAGCTCGCGCAGATCGGTCTCGCCCTCTATATCGGGGCCCGCGCATTCATGGACCACCGCTACGCCGTGCGCCGCCGCGGCGTCCAGCGCGGTCCGCCGCGCGGCATCGCGCTGTTCCCGGGTGAGCCGGGCGCGAGCGGCGGTCCGCACCAGATGGTGGGCGGCCGCCCGAACCGGCTCGCCCGGGGTGAAGCCGAACGCGGAACGCAATCCGGGCACTTCGTCCAGCAGCGCCGAGGAGGCCACGGCCGAATGCGCGTCCACCCGCGCCAGATAGACCGCCTGCCCGGGCCGGGCGGCGGCATCCACTTCGGCGACCGTCGGCGGCCGGCTCTCCGGCCAGCGGGTCTCGTCCCAGCCGTCGGCCAGGATCGCGCCACCGGGATTCCGGGCGGCGTATTCGGCGACCAGTTCCAGGCAGTGGGCGAGTGAAACCGCCGCGGACAGATCGAGGCCCGACAGCTGCAGACCGAGTGCGGTGGTGTGCAGATGGGGTTCCACGAACGCGGGGGTCACGAAGGCACCGTCGAGTTCGACGACCTCGGCGGCCGGATGCAGCGCGCGGCCCACATGGTCGGCGCCGAGCCATACGACGACCCCGTCGGTCACCGCCAGGGCGGTGGCATCGGGCGAACTCGAACTGTAGATCCGGCCTCCGACCAGCAGCTGCGTACTCACGGGTGTCCAGTCTGCCGCACCGTCGTGCGGGTCGCGCGGTCCGGTCCCGCCCCGGTACGCCGGTAGCGGTCGGCCCCGGCGCCGGATCGCCCGCCGGTCCCCCGCGAATTACGCTGCCTTCCATGACCAACACGCTCGGTGCGGTCGGCGCCGCCGACTATGTTCTGCTCACCACCTTCCGTAAGGACGGCACCCCGGTGCCGACGCCGCTGTGGGCGGTGGCCGAGGACGACAAGCTCTATGTCTGGACCGTCACCGACAGCTGGAAGGTGAAGCGACTGCGGCGCAATCCGGAGGTGACCCTGCAGCCCTGCGATTACAAGGGCACGCCCCGGGGTGAGATCGTCCACGGCACCGGTCGCGTACTCGACGCCGACGGCGGTGCCCGGGTACGCCGTCTGATCCGCCGCAAATACCGGCTGACCGGTCCACTGGTGGTGTTCGGCAGCACGCTGCGCCGCGGGAAGTCGGGCACCGTCGGCATCGAGATCACGCCGCGCACCGAATCGGCCGCCGCGGAGTGACAGCAGCCTGCCGGTGGTGAATCGCGGGATTTTCCGGGTAGCCCGAGGGCCCCGATCCCGTCCGGTGGGCGACCGTTGCCCCGCGGGATCCGCGAAATCCGGGCCGGGCGAGCGAACAGCACCGGCATTCGGTGGGCGGACAGCCCCCGCTGAGCCGAGGTCACGACCGCGGTGCGGCGACCGGGCAGGCGCAAGTACTCCGGCAGCGGCCCAGCACGGCAGATCATTCGGCCGGTGACCGCAACCACTCTTCGAGATCATCCGCCGCGCCGAGTTCGGCGGCCAGTTCCGCGCGCTCGGACCCGGTCAGTTCGAGTGCCGCCAGATCGGCCCGGCGCTCGGCGGCCCGGCCCGGATTGCCGCGCGCGATCGCCAGTTCGGCCAGTGCGGCGAGGGCTCGCGCCCGGTCCAGTGCACCGGCCTGCGCGCCGTGCCGGCGCAGCCCGGATTCGAGCGCGCGTTCGGCGGCCTTGTCATCGTTCTTGAAATCACGCAGGATCCGGACGTTGTCGAGCACCTTGGCCAGTCCCGACAGTTCCGCCGAGCCGCCGTATTCGAGGCCCTCCGGTTCGTCCCGCTGTATATACGTCACCCAGTTGCCGTCCGGGTCGATCACGCTGAACCTGGTCTGCCCCGGCCGGAAACGGGTGATCCGGCCCGGTCCCTGCGCCGGGATCCGGCCGAAGCGCTCCCGTAGCGCCGCACTGAAGGCGCGGTGGCGCCGTGCGGCATCCTCCACCATGACCAGGCATCCGGTCTGCCCCTCTGTCGGCTGCCCCGCAGGTGCGTCGGTGAAGTGGAGTGCACAGTCGTGGGCGCTGATCGCGCCGTATGTATAGGGCCTCGTCTGCTCGTAGGTGACCGCGTACCCGAGCGCCCCGTAGAAATCGAGAGTGCGCGCCAGATCGTGGGTGGGCAGGACCGGTACCGCGGTATCTCCCATGAGATTCCTTCCATTAGTCAAATTTGACTACACAAATTAGGCCGTGCGGGGCCAGGAAGTCAAATTTGACTACCGTACTGTTCCGATGACAGGAGGAGTGACGATGGCGGCGGTACGGTTGCTGGTTCTCGGGGTGGCACGGCGGCAGCAGCCGACCCACGGTTACGCGGTACGCCGCGAGCTGCTCGCCTGGCGTGCCGATACCTGGACCAATGTGCAGCCCGGTTCGATCTATCACGCCGTCAAACAGCTCACCCAGGAAGGCAAGCTCCGCACCCTGGGCACCGAGGACGGCGGCCGCGGGCCGGGCCGGACCTTGTTCGAACTGACCGCGACCGGCGAGGCGGAGTTCCTGGAACGGATGGACGAAGCGCTGACCAGCGTGGATATGGAGGAACTCGGTGCCGGAATCGCGTTCATGGACGCGCTACCGCGCGACCGTGTGATCGCGAAACTGCGCGAACAACGGGACAACAGTCGCGCGGTCCGCGACGACCTGATGGCCATGATCGGCGACTATCCGGGCCGCCACGAACCGCCGCACGCCACCGATCTGCTCGAACTGTGGAGCGGTGTCTTCGACAACCTCACCGGCTGGACCGCCGGGGTGCTCGCCCGTTTGGAACGAGGCGAGTACCGCATGGCCGACGATTCGTAGGCCGACCGTCGAACCGCATCGCTACTGCGGGCGGAATCGCCGACGGGACGCGTGACGCAGCGGATCGGCTGCGCGGCCCGGCGCCCGGGTGCGGTGTGGTCACCGATTCCGCTGTGGCTCCGCCGCTTTCCGATACCGTCCTGCTCGGCAGAGTCACCGATCCGCTACGAGAACGGTCACTGGGCCGGCTCACCCTGATTCCGCTGCTCCGTCGCGGCCGGACGCAGTTCCAGGGCCGTGGCCGATTTCGGCCGCTCGTCGGTGTACCACTCGCTCACCACGACACCGTCGACGATATCGGCGTCCACCACGGTGGGCCGATACGGCGCGGTAGCGGCGATCTTCGCGACCCGCCGCGCGGCCAGGGCGGACAGCACCGGCCGGAACAGGGCGCGAGTCGGCGGGAGCAGCATCAGCAGCCCCAGCACCGAGGTGACCAGGCCGGGTACGAACATCAGCAGGCTGCCCAGACCCACCAGCGCACCGTCGGCGACCGCGGCGCCGGGGGTGATCTCGCCACGGGAGGCACGGCGGAACTGTTCACCCACCCGCCGCCACTGTGATCCGAGCAACAGCATTCCGGCGGCGGAGCTGGCGATCAGCAGCAGAATCGCGGGGACCGCGCCGAGCCAGGCGACGGCGGCGGTGAACGCGGCGATCTCGACGACGAGGTAAACGAGGAAACCTAGGACGGGCATGAGCGAACCTTTCGGGTCGGACTGTTCGTACAACGAACGAGATGTCCGATATGCTCCCGAACCGCTGCGACCCGGGTCCACGGCTGGTCACCGGACCCGCGTGCACCGCCTCCGACGACCGGACGTCCCGGGCGCCCGGCGCAACCGGAGGCCCCGGACACCATGTTCTCCGGCACGGCCCACCACCCGGACCGCACTCCCCTGCTCCGGTCCGAACCCACGGCCCGGCCATCCCGGACGCTCAGCCGCCCGGCCGCACCAGCCCGGTTTCGTACGCCAGCACCACCGCCTGTACCCGGTCGCGCAGACCCAGTTTGGTCAATACCCGGCCGACATGGGTCTTCACCGTCGCTTCGGACAGGAACAACTCGCCGGCGATCTCGGCGTTGGAGCGGCCGGCCGCGATCTGTTCGAGCACCTCGCGCTCCCGGGCGGTCAGCACCTCGAGTATCCCGGGATCGCGCGAGGGCGCCGGCTCTTCGGCGATCAGCCGGTCGAGCAGCCGTTTGGTCACCTTCGGCGACACCACCGCGTCCCCGGCCGCGACACTGCGGATGGCCGAGATCAGATCCTCGGGCGGGGTGTCCTTGAGCAGGAAACCGCTCGCGCCGGCGCGTAGCGCGCCCAGCGCGTGTTCGTCGAGATCGAAGGTCGTCATCACCAGGACCCGGGTGCCGTGATCGGCCTCGAGGATCCGCCCGGTCGCGGTGACTCCGTCCACCACCGGCATCCGGACATCCATGAGCACCACGTCGGGGATCAGTTCGGCGGCGCGGGCCACTGCGGCGGCACCGTTGTCGGCCTCGCCCACCACTTCGATATCGGGATGCGCGCCGAGCACCATCTTCAGTCCTACGCGCATGAGTTCCTGGTCGTCCACAACGAGCACGGTGATCGGCACGGAGTCCAATGTAGTGGCGGGCGCCGCCTACTCCTGCTCCGGTGTGGACAGCGGAATCCGCGCGTACACCCGCCAGGCACCGTCGGGCCGGCGCCCGGCCTCGAGGCTGCCGCCGAGCACCGCCATCCGCTCCCGCATACCGGCCAGGCCCAGTCCGCTGCCCTGGATCCGGTCCTCCGGCCGCACCGGTACGCCGCCGGAGTCGGTGACCTCCACCTCGATGTGGTCGGCCCGGCGGCGTACCCGCACCCATGCCTTGGGGTGGGCACCGGCGTGGCGGAGGGTGTTGGTGAGTGCCTCCTGCACGATGCGATGCGTACCCAGACTGATCTCGGGCGCGACGCCGTCCAGTTCACCCGACAGTTCCAGTTCGACCGCCAGGCCGGCGTCGCGCATCAGTTGCACCACTGCGGCGAGCCCCGCCGTACCGTGCTGGGGCACTTCGTCGGGTGCGTGTTCGGTGCGGAGCAACGCGACGGTGCGGCGGAGTTCGCGGAGCGCCTCGCGCCCGGTTCCGGCAATGGTGACCAGCGCCTGTTCCGTGGTGTCCGGATCGGTGCGCAGGGCGAAACGCGCACCGTCGGCCTGCACGATCATCACGCTCACCGCGTGCGCGACCACATCGTGGAGTTCGCGGGCGATGCGGGTGCGCTCGGCCGAGACCGCGTCGTGTGCGCGGCGTTCCCGGTCGGAATCGGAGACAGCGAGCCGGGCCGCGACCTCGGCGTCGTAGGCGCGGCGCGCCCCGGTGAACTCCCCCAGTGCCCAGCACAGCGCGAAGAACACGGCGACGAAGGCCCCGTCACCGGCCTTGAATCCACTCACCAACGCCATCCCGTAGGCCGTATCGGCCACCAGCGCCAGCACGTACCAGAACCCGACGCGGCGACCGACGTAGGCCACCAGCGTGTACAGCATGATCCCGTGGCCGAGCAGCGCGGCGTGCACCGTGGGATCACCGACGATGTAGCCGATGGTGCTGGCGCAGAACGACAGCGCCATGAACGTCACCGCCATCGCCCGCGGGTAGATCCGGCGCAGTGCGATCGGCAGCGGGATGAGCACCGAGAACACCAGGAAGGCGGGGAGGTTGGTGCTGTCCCGGGCCACCGCGAGGTCGAGGAGCAGCAGCATCACCGCGAGAACGGAATCGGCGACGACGGGGTTGTCTCGGAGCCACAAGCTGAACCGGCGCACCCGCCCAGCCTAGGAGGAAGGCCGCGGTGGGATGCGCAAGCGGGTGATCCGAACCCGCAGACCGTCTGGTTTCCTGAGCGGGTGGATACGACCGACTGGCTGATGCTCCTACCGGCCGCGGCCGCCGCCGGCTGGGTGGACGCCGTGGTGGGCGGTGGTGGACTGATCGTGCTGCCGACCCTGCTGCTGGTGGCGCCCGGCCTGGCCCCACAGACGGCGCTGGGCACCAACAAGCTGTCGGCGGTCGCGGGTACTGCCGCGGCGGCGGCCACCTTCGCCCGGAAAGTCCCGATCCAGTGGCGGCTGCTGATACCCGCCGCGGTACTGGCGGCGGCTACCGCGGCGGCCGGTGCGGCCGCGGTGGCGCTGATCGACCGGGAGCTGTTCATCCCGATCGTGCTGGTGGTGCTGATCGGTGTGGCGATCTTCGTGACGGCCCGGCCGTCGATCGGGATCACCCTGGCCACCCATCCCCCGTCGCGGCGCAAGGTCGTCCTGGTAGTGGGTCTGGCCGCCGGTCTGATCGGCGCCTACGACGGGTTGCTGGGGCCGGGCACCGGAACGTTTCTCATCATCACGTTCGCCACCCTGCTCGGTACCGAGTTCGTCCGGGCGGCCGCGATGGCGAAGGTGATCAACTGTGGCTCGAATATCGGGGCGCTGATCTATTTCGGTTCCACCGGTCATGTGCTGTGGGCGCTGGGCGGGGCGATGGCACTGGCCAATATCGCAGGTGCGGTGGTGGGCTCGCGGATGGCCCTGGACCGGGGCGCGGAGTTCGTACGCGTGGTGTTGCTGGTGGTCGTGGTGGCGATGGTGATCCGGTTGGGCTGGCAGCAGTTCGGCTGAGTACCGGGCGCACCGCCCGTGATCCGCCGGGGCGGACTAAGTTGTGCAGGGTGACGGCGACAACCACCGAATCGGGCGGCCTACCGTCCGGGCACGATATCGATCCGGAGTTCGCGAACCTGCCGTTGGCAGCGCTGGCGGAGGCGGCACTCTCGGCGGCCCGCGCCGCCGGCGCCGAACATGCCGATCTGCGAGTACACCGGTTGTGTACGCAGACACTGCGATTGCGCGACGGTCGGGTGGAGGCACTCACCGATACCGTCGAGCTCGGGTTCGCGGTTCGCGTCATCGTGGACGGGACCTGGGGTTTCGCCTCACACGCGGCGTTGACCCCCGCGACCGCCGCCGAGGTAGCGCGTTCGGCGGTGGCCGTGGCGACCACCCTTCGCGCGCTGAACCGGGAACGTGTCGAACTCGCCGACGAGCCTCGCTACGAGAACGCGCGCTGGATCTCCGACTATCGGATCGATCCGTTCGCTGTCGCCGCCGCGGACAAGGTGGCACTGCTACAGGACTATTCGGGCCGGCTCACCGCCGCCGACGGTGTCGATCATGTGACCGCGACCCTGCTCCAGGTCAAAGAACAGACCTATTACGCGGACACCGCGGGCTCCTCGATCATCCAGCAGCGGGTGCGCCTGGAACCGCAACTGGAAGCGATCACCGTCGATACGGCCTCGGGCGCCTTCGAGACCATGCGGACCCTGGCGCCGCCGGTCGGCCGGGGCTGGGAGTACGTCACCGGCGCCGACCGCACCTGGGACTGGGATACCGAACTGGCGCGGATCCCGGAATGGCTCGCCGAGAAGGTGAAGGCACCGACCGTCACGGCGGGGCCGACCGATCTGGTGATCGATCCGACGAATCTCTGGCTCACCATCCACGAATCCATCGGTCACGCCACCGAGTACGACCGTGCGATCGGTTACGAATCCGCCTACGCCGGAACCTCGTTCGCGACCCCCGACCTGCTGGGCTCCCTGCGCTACGGCACCCCGATCATGCATGTCACCGCCGACCGGGTGCAGCCGCACGGGCTGGCGACCGTCGGTTACGACGATGAGGGAGTGGCCGGTCAGCGCTGGGATCTGGTGCGCGACGGAGTGCTGGTGGGATACCAGCTCGACCGGGTCTTCGCGCCGCGGCTGGGTCTGGACCGTTCCAACGGCTGTTCCTACGCCGATTCCCCCCATCATGTGCCGATCCAGCGAATGGCCAATGTATCGTTGCAACCCGATCCCGCCGCCGACACCAGTACGGCTGAGCTGATCTCGCGGGTCTCCGACGGCATCTACATCGTCGGCGACAAGAGCTGGTCGATCGATATGCAGCGCTACAACTTCCAGTTCACCGGCCAGCGCTTCTTCCGGATCCGCAACGGCGAACTCGACGGACAGTTGCGCGATGTGGCCTATCAGGCGACCACCACGGATTTCTGGGGTTCGATGGAAGCGGTCGGCGGTCCGTCGACCTGGCAGCTGGGCGGCGCGTTCAACTGCGGTAAGGCCCAGCCCGGCCAGGTCGCCGCGGTCAGTCACGGCTGCCCGTCGGTGCTGGTGCGCGGAGTGAACGTACTCAACACCCGGACGGAGGCAGGGCGATGACGGTGATCGGTGCGGGCGTACTACCCGCGGGCACGGTGGTCGAACGGGCCCTCGCCGCGTCGCGGGCCGACGAGGCGATCGTCATCGTCACCGACGAATACGAGGCGTCGCTGCGCTGGGCCGGAAACTCCATGACCACGAACGGCGCATCCGTATCGCGGCGCTGGTCGGTGATCGCGGTGTTCCGGGAGGGTCCGCGCGCGGCGCGCGTCGGCAGCGTGGCCTCGACCAGTGTCGACCCGGCCGATATCGAGGGCGTGGTGCGGGCCGCCGAAGCGGCAGCCCGGTCCGCCGAGCCGGCGCGCGACGCGATGCCCCTGCTGGACGCGGATTCGGTACCCGCGGAACCGGATTGGGAACAGGCTCCGGCCACCACCGGTATCGAGGTGTTCACCGGGCTCGCCGCCGATCTGTCCACCGGTTTCGACGGCGCCGACCGCCTCTACGGATTCGCGCACCACCAGGTGCAGACCACCTGGCTCGGGACCTCCACCGGTATTCGGCGCCGCTACACCCAGCCCACCGGGTCGGTGGAGATCAACGGTAAACGTGGGGACGGCGCGGAACTGGCCAGCGCCTGGGTCGGTGCGGGCACCACCGATTTCACCGATCTGGACACTCCGGGCCTGCTCGCGGAACTGTCCCGGCGGCTGGACTGGTCGGCGCGCCGAGTGGATCTGCCCGCCGGACGCTACGAAACGCTGCTGCCGCCGTCGGCGGTCGCCGATCTGCTGATCTACATGTACTGGTCGATGGAGGGCCGGGGGGCGCAGGAGGGCCACACCGCTTTCGCCGCCGCAGGTGGTACCCGGGTCGGCGAGAAACTCACCGATATCCCGCTGACGCTCTTCTCCGACCCGGCGGCACCCGGTTTGCAGTGCCTGCCCTTCGTGGCCACGCAGGCCTCGTCGGAGACGGTATCGGTATTCGACAACGGCCTGCCCGCGCGGCGGGTGGACTGGTTGCGCGACGGGGCGATAGCCGATCTGGTGTACCCCCGGGCGCTCGCCGCCGACTACGGCACCGAACCGACGGTCCAGGTGCAGAACCTGCTGCTCACCGGCGGTTCCGCTGCGACGCTGGACGATATGATCGCCCGGACCGAGCGCGGTCTGCTGCTGACCACGCTCTGGTACATCCGCGAAGTGGACCCGGCGACCCTACTGCTCACCGGCCTCACCCGCGACGGGGTGTATCTGGTCGAGAACGGCGAGGTCACCGGAGCGGTGAACAATTTCCGGTTCAACGAGAGCCCGCTGGACCTGCTGCGCCGGGTCACCGAGGCCGGGGCCACCGAACTCACGCTGCCGCGGGAATGGAAGGACTGGTTCACCCGTACCGCCATGCCGCCGCTGCGGATCCCCGATTTCCACATGTCGTCGGTGAGCCGGGCGACCTGAGCCCGGACCGACGAGCCGGCCGGGCGACACAGATACCGATCCCGCCCGACGGCGTCCGGGTCCATCGGGCGCGGTTCCGGGCCCGCGGGCTGCCGAGCCGGAGTCCACGCGATGTGGTCTTCCGGCGAATACCGTGCGCCGGACCTCGGCCTCATCGCAGTGAACCGGCTGAGCACCGAGTTCGGCACCAGCGCCTGCCACGGTCCCTGTCGGCGGGCATCCGCCCGGCGGCCACACTCGGAGCAGCCGACTGCCCGCCGGAGCGTACGGTGCCGTGCTCCCCGGCGACCACCTGTCGCGACCGGCCCGCAGTGTGCCCCTCCGCCGGGCCGTCACGCTGCCGCGGTGAGCACCCGGGGACCGGCGGCGGTGATCGCGACGGTGTGCTCGGAATGGGCCGTGCGGGAGCCGTCGGCGGAGCGGATGGTCCAGCCGTCCGGGTCCGTGACGATCCGGTCGGTGGTCGCGGCGAACCACGGTTCCAGGGCGAGGGTGAGCCCGGGCCGCAACCGGAAACCCCGGCCCGCGCGCCCGGCATTGGCGACGTGCGGATCCTCGTGCATCGTCCGGCCGAGGCCGTGACCACCGAATTCGGTGTTCACCGGATAGCCGTGGGCGGCGGCGACCGCGGAGATGGCCGCCGAGATATCACCGATCCGGTTACCGGGACGGGCGGCCTCGATCGCCGCCGCCAGGGCTTCCTCGGTCGCCCGTACGAGGCGCAGATCCGCGGCGGCGGCGGTGCCGACGATAACCGTGGTTGCCGCGTCGGCGACCCAGCCGTCGATGCTCAGAGCCAGGTCCGCGGTCAGCACATCACCGTCGCGCAGGGCGTAGTCGAAGGGCAGACCGTGCAGAACGGCATCGTTGACCGATAGGCAGACCGTATTGCGGAACGGGCCGCGCCCGAACGAGGGCGCGTAATCCCAGTAGCACGATACGGCGCCGCGCTGCCGGATCCGTTCGCGCACGATCATCTCCAGGTCCAGCAGGTTCACCCCCACTGCCGCGACCGCGCGCAACTCCGCCAGGATCTCGGCCACGAACGCCCCCGCCACGCGCATCCGCTCGATCTCCGCGGGCGATTTCAACTCCACCATGACAACCTCCACCGTCGTCGGTATTTCTATACCGTCATTGCGGTACATTAATACCACTCCTAGAGTGGAGGGCATGGTCCGCCTGCCCCTCACCGCCACTCAGATCGACGCCGGCCGCCGCCTGGGCGTCAGATTGCGTCTCGCCCGCGACGGACGCGACCTCGCCGAGGTTGCCCGCGCGGCCGGTATCTCCCCGGAGACTCTGCGTAAAATCGAGACGGGCCGCCTGCCCTCGCCGGGCTTCGGCACCGTCGTTTCCCTGAGCCGCGTCCTCGAACTCCCCCTCGAGGAGCTGGCCGAGATCTGGACCGCGGACAGCCTCGCCGAAACCGCTTGACCGGACCCGAGCCGGATACTGCTGTCCGCTTCCCCGCAGTTCCGCCGGCACGGCACGATAGGCCGCTATATCGTGCTGCCCGCCGGGCTCGAACGGTTCGAGATCCAGCCCCCGCTCCCGGTAGCGCTCCCGTCCCGGACCATTCCGGTCCATTCATCGGGCAGTGACGATGTGATATCGCGGTCGAGATCCGAGAGCGCGCGCGGCGGTAGCCCTTCCCGTTCGAGCGCCCGATTCATCAGCAGCCGCGAACCACGGCCGTTGTAGTCGACATCCCACGGACGGACAGCGACGAACTCGCGCTGGAGATCGGCCGCCGGCGCCACAGCACGCGCCGATCGCGATCCGGGCCGGATCAGACCACCGTGAGGACATCGTCGAGCGTGACCAGCGACAGGTTGCGTTCCCGGATGATGTCCACCAATTGCCCGTAACAGTGGGTGACCGGCGGGAAGTTCGCGTGCCCGATGACGATCGACTGAGGGTTGAAGTATTTGTGCGCGCACTCCACCAGATACTGCTCGGTGATGAGACCGGAATCGGACAGGGAGCCGTACCACATGACCGGGACGGTATAGCCCAGATCGGCGGCGATCCGGTCCACTGTGGCGTTGTGCCGACCGAACGGCGGCCGATAGTAGGGCGCGCCGGTGACCCCGAAGATATTGTGCAGAAACAATTTACAACGAGACAGCTCATCGGCGACCGCGGCCTCCGAACCGGCGGTGAGATCGGCGTGCGACCAGGTGTGATTGGCGAGCTGGACCTGCCCGGCCTCCACCAACGGCCGCAGTTCGTCCCGGTGCGCGAGCCAGGAGTCGTAACAGGCGGTGACGAAAAAGGTGAAGCGGGCCCCCGTATCCCGGGCGAACCGGATGTACGCACCGACGACCTCGGCACTCACCCCGTCGTCCACGGTGAGCGCCATACAGGTGCCCGGCCCGGGAAGCGCGGTGATGGTGCCGGCCGGAATCGGCGTACGCGGACCACCCGGCGGGGGCGGCAGCAACGGAGCCGGCGGCGGCATCGGTGGCTCCACTGCTCCCGGCGGCTGCCCCGCACCCGCCACAGCCGATCCACGCTGTGCGGCGTTGCATCCGGTCAGTGCCGCGACCGTGCTCGCGGCCAGCAACGACAACACCCGACGCCTGTCCATGACCACCCCGATCGCACCGTGCTACCGACAAGATCTCTGTGACGCGTGCTCGAGCGTCCCGGACTCTACCGGCGCGGACGACGCAGAACACGGACCGCCACGCAGGTATTTCCGGGGCCGGCGCGACACGGCGGTCGGTGACACCGGATGAATCGGGTCGTAGCGATCCGGCGGCTTCCGTTCACCTCCAGCAAGTTTCGAGCGGTGTGCGCAATGCCGTGGCAGATTCGGCTCCGGCGGCGGATCCGCTCCGGTGGTCCGATCCGACCGAGAACGGACCGTGCCGATCCGAGTGTCTCGGTGAACGGTTCCCCGGTCGCCTACCGTTTCCTTCATGTGTTGTTCGGGTGAGGGTTCGGCGAACGGAGCCGGCGCGGCACGGCGCGGAATCGCGCGGGCCGACAGTGGAAACGGCCGCGCGCCGTGGGTTCGCGCGATGGTTGTGCTGCTCACGGGATTACTCGTACCCGCGTGCTCCGGGGGATCGGCCGCGCCGGTCGCAACGCGGGATCCGCTGCGCGCCGTCGTCGAGGAGACCTTTACGGCGTTGCGCGACACCTACGATGTTCCCGGAATCGCAGTGGGCGTGCTCCACGGTGATCGAGCCCGGCACTTCGTGTTCGGGACCACCGCCGCGGACGGCACACGTCCGGTCACCGACCGGACCCTCTTCGAGATCGGCTCGGTCAGCAAGCTGTTCACCACCCTGCTGGCCGGTGCCGCGGTGGCGGAACGACATCTCGACCTCGACGCCACGGTCGGCCGCTACCTACCGCAACTCCGTGATCACCCGATCGACAGCGCACGCTTGCGGGATATCGCGACGTACGCCGCGGGTGGCCTACCGCAACAGTTCCCCGCTGAGGTGCGAACAGAAGCGGATATGTGGCACTGGTTCCGGCAGTGGCGCGCCACGTACCCGGCCGCGACCACCCGCCTGTACGGAAATCCGGGCATGGCGCTGCTCGGTCTGGCGACCGGCGCCGCCCTGCGGCGTCCTTTCGAGGACGCGATGCGCACCGAGGTACTCGCACCGTTGGGGCTCCGGGACACCTATTTCGAGGTACCGGCCGAGGTCCGGGACGACTACGCCTGGGGAACCTCGAAATCGGGAGCTCCGGTCCGGGTGACGCCAGGTCCGGGAGACGCGCAGGCCTACGGTTTGAAGACGACCGTCACCGATCTGCTGTCGTTCGTCGGAGCGAATACGGACACTCGGCACGCGCCACCCGAGCTGCGCGAACCACTCGACGCGACCCATCAGGGGTACTACCGGGTCGGCCCGATGACTCAGGCACTGGGCTGGGAGAGCTTCGACTATCCGGTATCGCTCGAGACCCTCCAGGCCGGCAACTCGGCCGAGGTCGTCTACCGACCTCAGCCGGTCGGCCCGGTCGCATCCGCGTCCGGGCCGGTGTTGTTCGACAAGACGGGGTCGACCGACGGATTCGGCACCTATGTTGCCTTCGTGCCGAGTCGATCCATCGCGGTCGTCGTTCTGATGAACCGCAATATTCCGATACCCGCACGGGTCGCCGCGGTGCACCGGGTCGTCGAAACGCTCGATACCACCGCGCCTCGTCCGTAACCGGCCGCGACCGGCCCCGATCAGTGCGTGCGCTTGGACGTAGTGGGTTTGCTGGGCTTCTTCTTGCTGTTCTTCCCGTCGCTGTCCGGCTCCCATTCGTAGCCGGGAGTTCCTTTCTCGCAATACGAATCAGCGACCTCGGTATCGGTGGCGTCGAATTCGCACCAGCGTTTACTGCCGCAGGCGGCCGAGCCGAGACCGGCCGCGAGGGTGATCACCACGATGCCGGTGACAGTGCGCAGACGGGTGCCGGAAAACATGTTCTCTCCTGGTTTTTCGAGGGAAGGCCGAGCGCCCCGGCGCATCAGGGGGTGAGCCGGAGACGGGCCACGACGGCGCGGTGGTCCGAACCGGCGAGGGTGAACGTACTGATGTGATCGGTGGTGCCGCCGGATACCAGAATATGATCGATACCGATCAGCGGACCCCAGTTCCGGTCGGCCGGATAGGTCAGCAGTCTTCCCGCTCCGGCCTGTTCCGCGGCGGCGGCGAAATCCCCGCGCACCAGCCGCCGGAAGGCCACGTGATCGCTGGTGGCGTTGAAATCCGCGCCGACCACCGCCGGGCCCCGCGATTCCCGCAGGATCGTTTCCACCG
This sequence comes from Nocardia sp. NPDC003963, assembly GCF_053605105.1. Classification (NCBI taxonomy): domain Bacteria; kingdom Bacillati; phylum Actinomycetota; class Actinomycetes; order Mycobacteriales; family Nocardiaceae; genus Nocardia; species Nocardia sp. NPDC003963. The sequence goes on along the minus strand of NZ_JBSGIP010000026.1, from coordinate 47,931 downwards.
CGTTCATCTCCTTCGCCCAGACCGCCGCGTCCACCGTGGGCGGCAGCGGATGGAACGCGTAGACCGCGACCGGGCCGAGGGCGGGATGGGTCAGCGTCGCGGACAGGTTGCCCATGACGAACTCCTGGTGCCGCACCGGATCCGACAGCGGGAAGCGGCTGTAGATACCCGTACCGCCGCCACCGGGACCCGGATCCAGATAGCTGTACGGGAGCAGGGTGCCCAGGCCGTCCGCGGCCAGCGCGTCGACGGCCTCGGGGGTGAGTTCGTCCACGGTGAGTACCTCGACGCCGCGTGCGCGGACCGCGTCCACGAGAGCGGCCGTATCCGCGCCGCCGAACAGCAGATTCGATTGCAGCACTGTCAGTTCGGCGCCGGCGGCCGCGCGGCTGTCCGGGACGAACAGCGGCAACTGGGTCCACAGCACACCGGCGAGTACAACCACCGCCGCCGCGGCGCTGCGCCAGCCGCGCGCGGTCAGGAACAGCAACAGCGCGACCACGGTCGCGAGCATCAGATAGGTCGCGCCCGAGGCCAGCAGGATCAGCTCCCGCCGCTGCCAGCCCCCGAGATAGAGGGCGATCCCGAGCACGCCGGCCAGCAGTGCACACCACCCCGCGCCGAGCAGCACCCGGCGGACAACTCTGTGCCTCATAGCCGCAAATCTATCCGGCCCGCTCGAGAGAACCTTTCGAAGTCCTTGCAGTCACGGCGCTCAGAGCACTCCACCGGCATCTATCAACTGGGTGGTCCCGGTGATGTAACGGGCATCGTCGGAGACCAGATGCAGCACGGTCGCGGTGATGTCCTCCGGTTCCAGAGCCGCGACCGGGAGCCGGTTCAGGGTGCGGGCAGCTTCTTCGAAATCGGCCCGGTCCGGGGCGGCGAGATCCGGGCGGAAGAGACGATAGGTGGCCTCGTTGAGGATCATTTCGGTAGCCACTGTCGTCGGGTGCACAGTGTTCACCCGGATACTGTGTGGGGCGAGTTCTTTGGCCAGGACCTTCATCAGCATCACCAGGCCGGATTTGGCCGCCGAATAGTGCGCGGTGTTCTCGTTGGCGTGGAAGGCGGCCAGCGAACTGGTGATGACCACGGAACCACCGCGACCACCGTCGACGATATGCGGGACCGCGGCCTTCAGTGTCTTCCACACACCGGTGAGATTGATATCGATCATGTCCTGCCAGACGTCCTCGCTCATCTCCAGGGTCGGGGCCGGGCTGGAGATTCCGGCATTGGCGACGACGATATCGAGGCGCCCGAAGGCCTCCGCACCCGCGGCGACCGCCGCGGACTGAGCTGCGAAATCACGGACATCGGCATCCCGGGCGATGATCCGGCGACCGGTGGCCTCCACCAGCCGTACCGTCTCCGCGAGGTCGCCGGCACCGGCGAGCGGGTAGGGAACGCTGTCCACCCGGGCCGTCGTATCGACGGCGACGATATCGGCACCCTCCTGAGCGAACCGCACCGCATGCGATCGTCCCTGGCCCCGCGCGGCGCCGGTGATGAATGCGACCTTGCCGTCCAATTTGCCCACGAGTTACTCCGTATCCGCACCGAATGCTGCACCGACTACCGTGGATCCGACGATATGACACCCGCTGTCGAAAGTCGACGGCCCGCTGCGCCCAGGAGTGGCAACCCGCGCGCAACCTCTCCGGCGGGAAATGACCTATGATCTTGGTGCCCGCAGCGCAGCGGAACCGGCCGAACCACCACCAGGGTCAACGCTTCAGCACCGCCCCCGCCGTTGTCTGCCGACCTGCTTTGGAGCAATACCATGAACACGCCGCTCGACCCCGTTCCACCGCAGGTACCCGGACGGGGCGACGAACAGCGTGTCGCTCTGTATTCGGCGGAGTTCGCCGCCGATCCGCATCGCGCCTACCGGGAGATGCGGGCACGCTACGGCGCGCTGGTGCCGGTGGAACTGGCCCCCGATGTGCCCGCGACCCTGGTGATCGGCTACCGCGCAGCGCTGCGCATCCTGAACGACCCCGACCGCTTTCCCGCCGATCCGCGGCACTGGGAGAGAACCGTTCCCGCCGACTGTCCGGTGCTGCCGGTTCTGCAGTGGCGACCGAACGCCCCGCGCAGTGCCGGTACCGAGCACGCCCGTTACCGGGGCGCTACCTCGGCGGCGTTGAACGGGGTCGACCTGCACGCGCTGCGCGGTACCGTGGAGCGCTTCGCGGTGCCGCTGATCAATTCGTTCTGTACCGCCGGTTCGGCCGATCTGGTGGCCCAGTACGCGTTTCCGCTGACCTTCGAGGTCATCAACGCGATACTCGGCTGCCCACCCGATATCAGTGCCCGCGCCGCCGCCGCGACCGCTGCCATCTTCGACGGGGTCGACGCGGAGAAGGGCAACCGGATGTTCGGGGAGGCGGTCCAGGAACTGGTGGCCGCCAAGGGTGTCGAACCGGGCGACGACGTCACCTCCCGCCTGCTGCACCACGCTGCCCAGCTCGACGGAACCGAGATGACGCATCAGGTGGTCGCGCTCTACGGCGTCGGTATGGGACCGATGCAGAGCCTGATCATCAACACGCTGTCGCTCATCCTCACCGACGACAGATTCGCCGACGAGATGCTCGGCGGCGCGCTGTCGACCCGGGACGCGCTCGACGATGTGCTCTTCGACGATCCGCCCCTGCCCAACGCCAGCGTCACCTACCCCCGCCAGCCGATTCTCGTCGACAATGTCTGGCTGCCACCGCATCAACCGGTGGTGATCAGTCTCGCCGGATGCAACAACGATCCGGAAATCCGCGACGGTGACCATATCGGCAACCGGGCTCATCTCGCCTGGGGCGCCGGGCCGCACGCGTGCCCGGCCCAGCCCGCCGCCTACCTGATCGCGCAGGAGGCCATCGACCAGTTGCTCGACGCACTGCCCGAAATCCGGTTGGCGGTACCGGCGCGGGAGCTGGTCTGGCGGCCGGGACCACTGCACCGCACGCTCGCCGGATTACCGGTCACCTTCCCACCCACGCCGCCGCTGACCATCGGCTGACGCCGGGATTCGGCCCTCGCCGAGCCGGGAACCGGCCATTTCGCTCGCTCGGGGAGACGGGATGCCGGCCGATCGGGATACCGGATCGGGTGCGGACCGCCCCGGGACCGGAACGAACCTCGGGATATACCGGAACATCACCCCCGCGCCGGTCACCGAGACAACGCCCAGCGCTGCCACCGCCGCTCCGAGCGCGACCACCGTGGCCGCGGCGCCGGCGGCCAGCGGCCCCAGGAACATTCCGAAATCATGGGTGAGCCGCCACGCGGCCAAGAACTCCGCACGGGTGGCCGCCGGCGCCACATCGGCGCCCAGCGTCATGATCACACCGTTCCCGAAACCGTTGCCGATTCCCATGACCACGGCCACCGCGCCGATGGTCCACACATCGTGGGCCAGCGGGAGCAGGAAATAGGACAGCGCGATGATCAGCAACGAGGGTACGGCGATGAACCGGCGACCGTAACGATCCATCAACTGTCCGGCCGGATACGAACACAGCAGATCGAACGCGGCACCGATACCGAAGACCAACGAGGCCGACGCGGCGTCCAGACCGATATGGTCCGCCCACAGCGGAAGGGCCGCCTCCCGCGACGCCCGCGCCGCGCCCATGAGCAGTGACCCGGCGCCCAGTGTCGCGAGCAACCCGCGATGCCGCCGCAGAATCGTGCCGAGGGAGACTCCGCCCCGCGGCGCGTCACGAGCCCGTGGCGGATCGGGTACCCGCGACATCAGATAGCCGGAGAGGACGACACCGGCCAGTTGGACCGCGAATCCGCCGCGGGTCCCGATCCCGAGGATCATCAGGGCACCGGCGAACGGACCGACGAGAAAGCCCAGCCGCCACATGAGCGCGAATGTCGCCATGGCCCTGGCCCGCATCGGCACCGGGACCACTTCGGCGAGATAGCTCTGCCGGGCCAGTCCCCACACCGCGTTCGACACTCCGGTCAGCAGGGCGCCGACCGCCAGCACCGCGGGGGTCCACGCGAACAGGGACAGCAGCACACCCGCGGTGCCGATCATCGATCCGGCGATGATCGACCGCCGCTCACCGAAGCGGGCCACCACCCGGCCCGCCGGGAGATCGCCCAGTACGGCACCGAGGCCGACGAGCGCGACGATCACCCCCGCCACACCTACCGAGGCACCCAGATCCCGAGCGGTCAGGGCGATTACGGGCGAACCGGCGCCCTGGCCGATCCCGAACACCGCGGACGGGAGGAAGACGGTCGGCAGCAGCGGGCGCAGCGTTGTCCAGGTGGAAGTCATCCGTCCGGCTCGGTCGCTACCCGCTCGCTATCCGACCACCTTGCCGTCCGGTCCGGAGTTCTCCGGATAGGTGCCGTTGGCGTACGGGTTGAACTCGTTGGTGTACAGGTCCTTCGCGACGAGTTCGCCGCTCTCCACCTCACCGTTGCGGACCAGCCAGTCGATCCACAACTGGATCTCCTGCTCGCGCGTGACGCCGCCGGGCCCGGCGACGCCGGTGCTCTTCCAGTAGCTCGCCTTGTCCGGGCTCTCTCCCTCACGCCCGCGGCGGGTGATGATGTCCTCGAACTTCGCGATCACCTGGTCGCGCGGTGTGGTCTGGGCCCAGCGGATCGCACGGGCAGTGCCCTGGGTCAGATCGGCCACCGCGTCACGATTGCGGGCCAGGAAGTCGTCGCGGACGATATAGGTGCCGTAGCTGAAGGCGCCGAAGAGGTCACCGTCGGTGAACAGTGGCCGGACCCCACCGCGCCCCACCGCCTCGTCGCGCCAGATGTCGAAGAGCGCGACCGCATCGATATTCCCTTGCCGCAGTGCCTGTTCCGCGTTCACCGGCGGCACGACCGTCAGTTCGACCTGAGCGATCTCGTCATTGCTCAGCCCCTGCCGGGCCAGCCACTCCCGCGCCACGAACTCGTGGTGCGCGCCGAGGGTGTTCACCCCGAACTTCTTACCGATCAGATCACGGGCACTGCGGATCGGACTGTTGTCCAGCACGTAATATCCGGTGAAATTCTCCTTGTCCGAGCCGTAGTAGCTGATCACCGAAGTGATCGGCGAACCGGCGGCGGCGAGTTTGACCACGGCGCCGTTGAACGCGCCGCCGATATCGGTGGCGCCGGTGGCCGCGGACTGGATGTCCTGCGGGCCGCTGGTCGTATTACCGACCCAGTCCAGGGCGACCTTGTCGAAATAGCCCAGATCGGCGGCGAGTTCGGGGTAGGTGACCTGACTGGCCCAGCCCTGGTACCGGATGAGTGTCTTTCCGTCCTCGGTGGTCCGGGCTTCCGACGAGGTGCCGCAGGCCGACACCAGGGAGACGGCCGCGAGCAGCGCGAAGAGCAGAGCCGGCACACGTTTACGCATGGCGTGATCATGACGACACCGGCGATCGGCGACGAGATTTGCACTACCCGCGATTCCAATCGTTGTCCGCCCGGGTAGCCCGGGTGCAGCCTGGCATTCGTCACTGTGACCCGCGCGGACGCGATGAGTTCCGCGCACCGACGAGGGGTTCCGTATGACGGATGTGCACGATTCGAACACCGATGTTCTCGTAATCGGTGGTGGCCCCGCCGCCACCTGGGCGGCCCTGCGTGCGGCCCGGGCCGGGGCGGATGTGGTGCTCGCCGACAAAGGCTACTGCGGGACGAGCGGCGCTACCGCGTCCGCCGGTACCGGCGTGTGGTACGTCCCGCCGGATCCGGTCGAACGCGAGGCCGCGATCGCGAGCCGGGAGAGCCTGGGCGGTTATCTGGCCGATCGACGCTGGTCGGCCCGGGTGCTCGACGAAACCTACAACCGCCTGGCCGAACTCGCCGAGGAAGCCCGCTATCCGTTCCCGGTCGGGCCGGACGGCCGGCAACTGCGCAACGGACTCCAGGGCCCGGAATACATGCGCCGGATGCGGATCCGGGTGCGCCGCGCCGGTGTGCGGATCCTCGATCACAGCCCGGCCACCGAACTGCTGGTCGACGCGGCGGGAGCCGTCGCGGGAGCCGCCGGCTATCGGCGGCAGGCCGGGGAGAGCTACCGGGTGCGGGCGGGCGCGGTGGTACTGGCGACCGGCGGGTGCGCGTTCCAGTCCAAGGCACTGGGCTGCGATGTGAACACCGGCGACGGGGCGCTGTTCGCCGTCGAAGCCGGGGCGGAACTGTCCGGGATGGAATTCTCCAACGCCTACGGCATCGCACCGGAGGGCACCTCGGTGACCAAAACGGCGTTCTATCATTTCGCCACCTTCTACCGCGCCGACGGCAGCGTGCTCGAGGGCGCCGACAGCCGCAACCGCTCCCCCATCGCGGCGGAACTGTTGCGCGACAGGGTTTTCTGCCGCCTCGACCGAGCCGATGAACCGACGCGGACCGCCATGCGCCACGCCCAGCCGAATTTCTTCCTCACCTTCGACCGGCTCGGTATCGACCCCTTCACCGATGAATTCCCGATCACCTTGATCGCCGAGGGCACCGTGCGCGGCACCGGCGGAATCCGCCTGGTCACCGAGGAATGCGGTACCAGCGTGCCGGGCCTCTACGCGGCCGGTGACGCCGCGACCCGCGAACTCATCTGTGGCGGGTTCACCGGCGGCGGCAGCCACAATGCCGCCTGGGCGATCTCCTCGGGCACCTGGGCGGGAGCGGGCGCCGCCCGGTACGCGCTGGCGCTCGGCCGCGGCGCACCGGGCCGGCGGGTGACCGGTATCGGTACGGTCGGCATCCGGCCGGAGGGCCGCCGGACCGACCGTGATCCGCGTCGGGTCGTGGAAGCGGTACAGCGCGAGGTCCTGCCCTACGACAAGAACTACCTACGCCGCGGCAGTGTGCTCACCGAGTCGCTGATCACCCTGGACACGATCTGGACCGATATCCGCGAATCCCTGGGCGGCGACGGTGCCGAACGAGTGCGTACCCGGCAGGCCGCGGCCATGACCGCGCACGCCCGCTGGATGTACCGGGCGGCACTGGCCCGCACCGAGACCCGCGGGATGGCCAAACGGCTCGATTTCCCCGACCAGGACCCCGGCCAGCACCATCGGCTCATCACCGGCGGCCTGGACCGGATCTGGGTCCGGCCGGAACAGGCCACGATCCCCACGGCGGTGGCATCGTGATCGAACTCGTCTCCGCACAGCGCTGCATCGCCTGCGACAAATGCATCGCAGTCTGCCCGACCGATGTCTTCGACCGCGGCGCCGACGGTATACCGGTGATCAGCCGGCACAGCGACTGCCAGACCTGCTTCCAGTGCGAAGCGAACTGCCCGGCCGATGCTTTGTTCGTCTCGCCTCGCACGACCCCGGAGCCCGCCTCCTCGCCGGCCGGCGATCAGGACGAGTTGGTCCGCAACGGACTGCTGGGCAGCTATCGCGCGCAGATCGGCTGGGGCAAGGGCCGCACCCCCGGTACTCTCCGGGCGCTCGGCCCGGCACTACAGCCCAACGGGTCCCCGCTCACCAGCTGACCGCGGCAGCTCGGCCCGGACACCGGGCGGCCGCTACGACTCCGGCGGCAGCCGGACGGAACTGCCGCGAATCGGACCCGCCACGTACTGGGCTCAACCGATCGTTGGTATCGATACGACGGCGGGCGACTGGTCGTCCGGCCGCCGCTCCGGCGACCTCGATCGCGGTAGGTTCCGCGCGCCTCGATCCCTGGAAGCTTCCGGCGGGGCGTGCGCTCGCGGTCTACTCCGGCGGGGCGTGCCGGTGTGCGCTACTGTGCCTCGGTACTCGCGGCAATCGCCTCGCTCCGGATCCTGTCGAACTGCGCGGCCATTGCCTCGGCCAAGGCGGTGGCCGCCGAGAGCGGGCGCACCATCACCATGAAATCGTCGATCTTCCCGTCCTCGTCGAAATGCAGGAAATCGCATCCGGTGAGCCGTTTACCCGCGACAGTCGCCTCGAAGACCAGTGCGTGATCGCGACCGCCGGGGTCGGCGATCTCCCGGACATAGCGGAAATCCTCGAAGACCCGCAGCACACCGCGCAGAATGGCCGCGGTGAGGGGTTTGCCCGGATAGGGCTGGAACGCCACCGGACTGGTGAACACCACATTATCGGCCAGCTGCGCCTCTATGGCGGCGGCGTCACGGTCCTCCACGGCCTTGCGGAACGGGTGCATCCGGAACCTCGCTCAGTCCATCTGCCGACCGGGCCCTCGCCGACCGGGTTCGCCCTGGACGCTATCGACCTCGACCGAGGATGTCCACGATGGCCCGGATCGTGAGTAGTGACACGTCGCGACGCCCACTGCCGACCAGGTCGCGGGCCACGCCCGGCGATGAGTACGTCCTGGTAGGAAAGCAGTATCACATCGCGTAAGTTACTGTTTCGAGTCGTCCGCTCCGTATTCTTCTGAGCTGTGGCCGGTATCAGCCTGGATGTGACGATAACGCAGGTCCTGCACCGGATCGGCGGCTCCATCGACGACGTTGCCACGGTTCTCCATCGCGATACGGACACGTTCACCGGAAAACTACGCGGCGGAACCGACACACTGGTCCACCGGGACGAGCCGACCGCTCTCGGCCGGCTGGCATCCCAGGACTACGACGGAAGAATCCTCGGCCGATGGAACCAGCCGCCGGTGCCCCGGGTCGACAACGCTCCCGAGATGATCGCGGACGAACTGGAACGGATCTACCGGTCCGGCGACAAGGCCCGGTGGGCGAACTACGACCCCAGGCTGTACCGGAAGGGCTACCGGGGGTTCGAGAACTGGTTGAAGTCCGACGAGCCGCTCGGGCCGCTGCACGAGGGCTACGGCCTCAACTGTTGGGAGATGGTCTGTTATGCGGCGGCCCGGTCCGGGGTGGCGGATAAACGATATCTGCGTGAACTGACCGAGTTTCCCCGTGCAGGCGGCTGGAACGAGGATTTCGTCACGAAGATATGGCAGCCGCGGATGGCCGGCTGGTTGATACCGGAAGGACGCCGCCTATACACCGGGGCGCCCGGCAGCCCTCGACCGCAACGCGGCGATATCGTCATGTGGAACCAGTACGCCGAACACGTCACCGTGGCGACCGGGCGGACCGGCAAAGACGGTTCCCCTGAACTGTATTCATCCTGGTATCTGCCGAAATACCAGGCGAAATACGACGAACTCACCGATTCGTATTCCCAGGTGGTGGATGCGGTGCAGGTAACGACCGTCAAAGAGTTGTCGGACGGGATGCATGCCATACGGAACAACAAGGGCAAGACCGTCTATCCGGATCCGTTCGAGATCTACTACGGTCGCGGGCCCTGGTGAACGACTGTCGAGGAAGCCGGCGCCGTCGCACCGGTCCGGCCGGGACGAGCTCGTCAGCCAGGGGTTCCGGAGCGTTGGGTGATCGCGATCCCCACCGACCCGTCCGACCCGCGCAGCAGTTTGTGGCCGCGGATCATGATCTTCCCGATCAGCCCGTATTTGCCGCCCACCACCTCCCTGACGCGCTCGGTGCCGATGGCGTCCAGGATCTCGGCGGTGCCGGGCAGGACCTCCCCGCCTTCGGTCCGCCCCCGATTGTCCGAGATCTGCAGGGTGACCTCGGGGTTGCGCCGGATCCGTTTGACCTTCCAGGAGGTGGGGTTGGTCCACACCAGCAGACGGTCGCCGTCGGGAGCCACCCATACCGGGGTCCCGACGGGCGAACCGTCCTTCTTGTAGGTCGTCAGCGAAACATATTTGGCCTGCGCCAACTGCTCCCAGCTCATTGCTCCACGGTAGGCCGGGTGCAGTCGCGCGTCACGGATTGCCGACCGGTATTTCCGCGGCGGCCGGTTCCTCGTGCCGGGCCGGGACCGGGCGCGCCCGCAGGACGATCGCGCCGAACACCGCCGCCGCCAGGCTGAAACCGGCGCTCACCCACGCACCCACCGATACCGCGTCGGCGAAGGCGGCCTTCGCGGCATCGTCGTACCCGAGCGCGAAGGCCGCGCCGATGGATTCCCGGGCGGCCGCGGGGGCACCGGCCGGCATCTGCGCGGTGAAGACCCCGGCCAGCACGCTGCCCAGAATCGCGATACTCAAGGCCATACCGACCTGCTGGAGGGTGTCGTTGAGAGCCGAGCCCACGCCCGCGTGCCGGAGCGGGATGGCGTTCATGATCGACGTATAGGCGGCCGGCCCGGCCAGACCACCACCGATTCCCATGACCAGCATGCTGACCAGGACCCACAGGTACCCTGTCCCCACGGCCAGGACCGCGAAAGCGACGGACATGACCGCCAATCCCGCGACGATCAGCGTTTTGTTGGCCAGATCCTTGCCCAGGGTCGCCCCGAGTCCGTTGAACACGGCACCGGCCAGGGCATAGGGCAGCAGCGCGAGACCGGCTTTCATCGGACCGTAGCCGAGGACGAACTGCAGGTACTGGGTGAGCATCAGCATCACCGCGCCCATTCCGAAAACCATGAGCAGCACAGTGGCGCAGGTGGCGGTGAAGTCGCGGTTGGCGAACAGCGCCAGCGGCAGCATCGGATGCTCGTGCCGCCGCTCCCACAGTACGAACCCCGCGGCGGTGACGATCGCGATCACCAGGACCGGGATGTTCCATTCCCGCTCGATGATCAGGTAGACCGTGGCGGCGAGCGCCAGGATCGACAACACCACTCCTACCCCGTCGATCGGGCGCTGTTCCCCTTTGGTCTCGGGCATCAGCACGAGTGCGGCGACGATCGCCAGCGCCGCCACCGGAATGTTCAGCAGGAATACCGAGCCCCACCAGAAGTGCTCCAGCAGCAGACCGCCCAGGGTGGGGCCCGCGACGATTCCGAGAATCGAGACGGTCGACCAGACCGCCAGCGCCATCCGGCGTTCGTCCTCGTCGAAGGTGGTCATCAGGATCGACAGTGTCGAGGGCATCAGCAGTGCACCGCCGACGCCCATGACGGCCCGGGCGCCGACGACCTGCCAGGGTTCGGTCGCCAGCACCGCGGCCAGTGAGCCCACGGCCAGGACGACCAGGCCGAGGATCAGCATCAGCCGGCGGCCGAACCGGTCCGACAGGCTGCCCGTGGTGAGCAGTAGGCCGGCGAAGACCAGCACATAGGAATCGAGGATCCACTGGATATCGGAGGGGGTGGCGTCGAGTTCCCGGATCAGCGACGGGATGGCGATATTCAGCACGGTGCTGTCGATCATCAGCACCAGCAGCGCGAGGCAGAGCGCGGCGAGGACGAGCCATCGGCGCGGGTCTCGTACAGTGTTCGATTTCACTCGCACACTGTATGACCCAGTCGAACGATGTGCGAGCGAATTAGGATCGAGCTGTGGCCGATCAGTTCGACAGTGTGTGGACCCGTACTCCCCGCCGGGCCAGGACCTCGGGCCTGGACCGGGAGCAGATCGTGCGCGCGGCGGTATCGATCCTGGACAAGGAAGGCCTGGACGCGCTCAGCATGCGCAGACTCGGCGCCGAACTCGGCGCGGGCGCCACCAGCGTGTACTGGCACGTCGCGAACAAGAACGAACTGCTCGAACTCGCCCTGGACCAGATCTGGGGGCTGGTCGACGATGCCGGACTGGATCGGGCCGCGGGCCTGCGCGAGCTGCTCAGCACCTTCGCCTACAACTTCCGCGGTGCGCTGCTGGCCCACCCGTGGGCCGCGACACTCATCGGTCAGATTCCGGCCGTCGGCCCCCAGGCCTTCCGGCTGACCGAACGGCTGCGTACGGCGTTCGCCGACGCGGGGTTCCGGGGGCTGGACGTATACCTGGCCAGCGGCACCGTCACCAGTTTCGTACTCGGCCAGGTCGTTCCGCTGATCGCGATGGAGAAGGCGCACGGCGGACCGGTCGATCGGGAACAGGTGATGCGGATCCTGGACGAGCTCAGTACCGACTATCCGCAGATGCGCGCCGACTATCGCACGCTGATGCCCCAGGATTCCGCGGTCGGCAACGCGATCGGCTTCGATTTCGGATTGCTGTGCCTGCTGGACGGACTGGAGGCCCGGTTACGCGCCCAGGCTCCCGCGGCACCGGCGGACCCGGACCCGAACGCGGCCGGCGAATTTCGGCTCCCGTGACCACCGTCGGCCACACCCGCAGACTTCGGAAGGAAATGTGCTCCCCGACAACGAATTCGTGACATCGGTCGCCGATCGCCTCGCTGCCCTGCCGAACGTCCGCGCCGTCACGCTGGGCGGATCCCGGGCACAGGGCACCCACGAGCCCGGCAGCGACTGGGATTTCGCGCTCTACTACCGCGACCGGTTCGACCCCGCCGATCTGCGCGCACTCGGCTGGGAAGGCGAGGTGTCCGAACTCGGCGCATGGGGCGGGGTGTTCAACGGCGGCGCGTGGCTGACGATCGACGGCCGAGCGGTCGATGTGCACTACCGGGATCTGGCAGTGATCGAACACGAACGCACCGAGGCGGAACTGGGCCGGTTCCGGTGGGAACCGCTGGCGTTCCACCTGGCGGGGATTCCGAGTTATCTGGTGGTGGGCGAACTCGCCGGCGCACAGGTGCTGCGGGGTACGCTGCCGCGGCCCGGGTTTCCGGCGGCGATGCGGGCGGCCGCGCCACCGATCTGGCGCAGGCAGTCCGCGTTGACCCTGCGTTACGCAGGTGCGGCCTACGCACCGCGCGGCCGGCTGACCGAAACCGCCGGGGCGCTGGCCACCGCGGCCATGCAGACGGCGCATGCGATCGCGGCCTGTCGCGGTGAATGGGTCACCAACGAGAAACGGCTGCTGGACCGCACGGGGCTGCGCGGGATCGACGAGATCGTCGGCGGGTTGACGACCGACCCGGCGATCCTCACCCGGGCCGTGGATACCGCTCGGGAGCTGTTCGCCGCGGCCGCGGCGGAGGACGACCCGGATGCGTGACCGACCGTGCCGATAACGGTACGGTCTCGTCAAGATCGAGAATCACATATTCGGCAAGAACCGCATCCGAAGGTGCGGAGGCCGCCGAGCGCCTCCTAGGCTCGCGGAGGGCCGCCGCCGAGTACCGACCGACGGGGCGCGGCTCGACCGGATACGGCGTCCCGGCGACGCCTCTCGTATCGCCCGGCCGACGGCGTGCCGGTACCACCCTCGCGCCCGCGGGCCGACGACCCCGAAGGATGCCACCGTGAAGAAGACAGTCATGGCCGCCGCTGCCGTCGTACTACCCCTGTTCTCGGTCACCGCCGCCGTCGCCGAACCGGTACCGGTGGTACCCGAACCGGCACCGGTGGTCACCGACGATTCCGTTCCCACCGGTCCACTGGGTACCACCTTCCCTGTCCGCACCGGCGGCGATATGGCGGTCACCGTCCGGCCCGCCGATACCGAGATCGAACCGCGCGCCGAGGGTCAGCGGGTACTGGTCTACGACGTCGCCGCCGAACAGACGGCGGGCAACCCCTATTTCCTGCCGACGCTCGACCTGCGCATGGTGACGGCCGACGGGGCCACCGTGTATCCACTGACCGATGTACCCGGCGAGTACCCGTCCGGGTTCCTGGAGCCGGGACAACCGCGCCACGGTCTGGTGGCCTTCGGGATCGGCGCCGAGCAGGACCCGGCGAAGATCCTCTTCGCCACCAGCGACTACTTCATCCAGAGCAGCTGGACCCTCTGACGCCCGCTACTCCAGCTCGCCCTCGGTCTCCAGGTACACCTGGCGCAACCGGTCCAGCGTCTCCGGTTCGGGACTCCCCCACAGCTCGCGTTCGGCCGCCTCGAGCAACCGTTCGGCGATACCGTGCAACGCCCACGGGTTGGACTGCTCCATGAACTTGCGGTTGGTCTCGTCGAAGACATAGCTCTCGGCGAGCTTCTCGTACATCCAGTCGGCGATCACATCGGTGGTGGCGTCGTAGCCGAACAGGTAGTCGACCGTAGCAGCCATCTCGAAGGCACCTTTGTAGCCGTGCCGGCGCATGGCCTCGAGCCAGCGCGGATTGACCACCCGGGCCCGGAACACCCGGGTCGTCTCCTCCGACAGGGTGCGGGTGCGCACCGCGTCCGGGCGGGTGCTGTCACCGATATAGGCCTCCGGATTCTTCCCGGTCAGCGCGCGCACCGTGGCGACCATGCCGCCGTGGTACTGGAAGTAGTCGTCGGAGTCGGCGATATCGTGCTCACGCGTATCGGTGTTCTTGGCGGCCACCGCGATCCGGCGGTACGCGCTGCGCATATCGTCGGCCGCCGGGGCGCCGTCGAGATCGCGCCCGTAGGCGTAACCACCCCAGGTGGTGTAGACCTGCGCGAGATCGTCGTCGGTGCGCCAACTCTTCGAATCGATCAGCTGGAGCAGGCCCGCGCCGTAGGTCCCCGGTTTCGAGCCGAAGATCCGGGTGGTGGCCCGGCGTTCGTCACCGTGCTCGGCGAGATCGGCACGGGTGTGGGCGCGGACGTAGTTCGATTCCGCGGGTTCGTCCAGTTCGGCGACCAGCCGTACGGCGTCGTCCAGCAGGGCCAGTACATGCGGGAACGCATCGCGGAAGAAACCGCTGATACGCACCGTCACGTCCACCCGCGGCCGGCCCAGCTCCGCGAGGTCCATCACCTCGAGCGTGGTGACCCGGCGGCTGGCCTCGTCCCAGACCGGGCGTACCCCCAGCAGCGCCAGCACCTCGGCGATATCGTCACCGGAGGTGCGCATGGCCGAGGTGCCCCAGACCGAGAGACCCACCGAGCGCGGGTATTCCCCGTGATCGGCGCGGTAGCGCTCGAGCAGCGATTCCGCCATGGCCTGGCCGGTTTCCCAGGCCAGCCGCGACGGGACGGCCTTCGGGTCGACGGAGTAGAAGTTGCGGCCGGTCGGCAGCACGTTGATCAGGCCGCGCAGCGGTGAGCCGCTGGGGCCGGCGGGGATGAAACCGCCGTTCAGCGCGTGCAGGACACGGTCGATCTCGACCCCGGTTCCGCGCAGTCGCGGCACCACCTCGGTCGCGGCGAAACGCAGCACCGCGGCGACGGCTCCACGATCGGCACCGGCGGTGTCGAACAGCTCGGCCGCATGCGCGTCGACGAGCTCGTCCACCGCCGCGGGCGACCAGTCGGCCGCTTGCAACGCGACGACCAATGCCCGGGCCCGCGCCTCGACCGTATCGACCCGCTCCCGCGCCTCGTCGCCGGATTCGCTGAGTCCCAGCGCTTCCCGCAGGCCCGGTACCGATACCTCCCCGCCCCACAGCTGCCGCGCCCGCAGCATGGCCAGCACCAGGTCCACCTCACCGTCACCGGCCGGGGCGCGACCGAGGATATGCAGACCGTCGCGGATCTGGACATCCTTGATCTCGCACAGCCAGCCGTCGACATGCAGCAGCATATCGTCGAAGGTTTCCTCGTCCGGACGTTCGGCCAGCCCCAGATCGTGGTCCATTTTCGCGGCCCGCATGAGCGTCCAGATCTGCTGCCGGATGGCGGGCAGTTTCGCCGGATCCAGCGCGGAGATATTGGCGTGCTCGTCGAGCAGCTGTTCGAGCCGGGAGATATCGCCGTAGCTCTCGGCGCGGGCCATGGGTGGGATCAGATGGTCCACCAGGGTCGCGTGCGCGCGGCGTTTGGCCTGCGTCCCCTCGCCCGGATCGTTCACCAGGAACGGATAGATCAGCGGCAGATCCCCCAAGGCGGCATCGGTACCGCACGCCGCGGACATACCCAGGGTCTTACCGGGCAGCCATTCGAGGTTGCCGTGCTTACCCAGATGCACCAGCGCGTCGGCACCGAAACCGCCGGATTCGGGCTCGGTGGAAAGCCAGCGGTAGGCGGCCAGATAGTGATGGCTGGGCGGGAGATCGGGGTCGTGATAGATGGCGACCGGATTCTCCCCGAAACCGCGCGGCGGCTGCACCATCAGCACCACATTGCCGAATCGCAGTGCGGCGATCACGATCTCACCGCGCGGATCGGCGGAGCGGTCGACGTACAGTTCCCCCGGCGGCGGCCCCCATGCCTCGACGACCGCGGTCCGCAGTTCCTCGGGCAGGGTGTCGAACCAGGCGGTGTACACCTCGGCACCGATCCGCACCGGATTGCCCTCGAGCTGTTCGGCGGTGAGCCAATCGGGATCCTGGCCACCGGCCGCGATGAGCGCGTGCATCAGCGCGTCACCGTCCCGCTCCTCCAGACCCGGGACCTCCCCCACGGCACCGAGATCGTATCCGGCGGTACGCAGTTCGGTGAGCAACGCGATAGCGCTGGCCGGCGTATCGAGCCCGACGGCATTACCGATCCGGGCATGTTTGGTCGGATAGGCCGACAGCATCAGCGCCAGGCGTTTGCGCTCCGCGGGGATATGCCGCAACCGCGCGTGCCGCACCGCGATCCCGGCGACCCGGGCGGCACGTTCGGCGTCGGGGACGTAGGTGGACAGGCCGTCGGAGTCGAATTCCTTGAAGGAGAACGGCACCGTGACGAGCCTGCCGTCGAATTCGGGGACCGCGACCTGGGTCGCCACATCCAGCGGGGACAGCCCGTCGTCGTTCGCCTCCCATTGAGCGCGACCGCTGGTCAGGCACAGGCCCTGCAGAATCGGGACATCCAGTTCGGCGAGGGCACCGATATCCCAGGACTCGTCGTCACCGCCCGCCGTGGCGAGCGCCGGTTTGCTACCGCCGGCGGCCAGGACGGTGACCACCAGCGCGTCCGCCTGCCGGAGGGTGGCCAGCAGTTCGGGTTCGGCGGTGCGCAGCGATGCGCAATAGACGGGCAGCGGTACCGCGCCGGCGTCCTCGATCGCGCCGCACAGAGCGTCGATATAGCCGGTGTTCCCGGCCAGATGCTGGGCCCGGTAGTAGACGACGCCGACGGTCGGCTTCCCGGCGACCGGTCCGGGATACCGGGCGGCGCGTTCGAGCCGGCCCCAGCCGGGCAGCTGGACCGGCGGTTCGAATCCGTGCCCGGTGAGCAGCACCGTATCGGACAGGAAATTGTGCAGTTGCCGCAGATTCTGCGGGCCACCGGCCGCGAGATAGTTGTGCGCGTCGGAGGCCACACCCACCGGAACGGTCGAACATTCCATGAGTTCGGCGTCGGGCGCCATCTCGCCACCGACGGCCACCACCGGTACTCCGCTCGCGCGCACCGCGGCGAGACCGTCCTCCCAGGCCCGCTTACCGCCGAGAATGCGCACGATCACCAGGTCGGCGCCCGCGAGCAGGCCGGGCAGATCGTCCACCAGCAACCGGGCCGGATTACCCCACCGGTAATCGGCACCGCTGGCGCGCGCGCTCAGCAGATCGGTATCAGAGGTGGACAGCAGCAGAATCACAGCGATGACCTTCCTGGGTGACGCGCCCGTGGGGGGTTTGTGTGCTCGCCGGAGAGGGTCTGGCTGTGTCAGTGGCGCGACCGCACCGGAGTTCCACCGGTTTCCTCGTCACCCGTCGAGCCCCCGGATGCTACCGCGAACACGGTGACCTCCCGTGCCCCGGCCGCGCGTACTTGCCGATCCGCACCGATACGGGTCGGCTGCACGCCATGGCCGACGACGCGGGTACCGCACTGTTCCATCAGTCCATGCCCCTCACCGAGCGCCTCGGGGTCGAGGTCCTCGAACACGGCCCCGCCCTGGTGCGCAGCCGGATCACCTGGGACGAAACGCTGTGCACACTGGGTGGCGCGCTGCACGGCGGTGTACTGATGGCGCTGGCGGATTCGACCGCGGCGGTGTGCGCGTTCCTCGATCTGCCCGAAGGGACCCGGGCGACCACCACGGTGGAATCGAAGACGAACTTCCTGCGCGCTGTGCGTTCGGGCCATGCGGCGGCGTCGTCCCGGCCGCTGCACACCGGACGGTCGTTCATCGTGGTCGAGACCGAGGTCCGCGACGATACGGGCGCGCTCGTGGCGAAGGTGACCCAGACCCAGGCGGTGCGCTGAACCGGCACCGTCCGGCGCCCGTATCCTGGTCGGATCATGGCACGTACCGATCCCGATTCCTGTCCCGGTGTCCTGCGCCTGCACGAGGCCGCCGACGGCCCGCTGGCCCGGGTCCGGGTTCCGGGGGGAACGCTCGCGCCCGAACAGTTGCAGACGTTCGCCGCGGCGGCCCACGATCTCGGTGACGGCTCCATCGAACTGACCTCGCGCGGCAATGTGCAGCTACGCCGGGTCCGGGATGCGGACGCCCTCACCGAACGTCTGGCCGCCGCCGGGCTGCTACCGAGCCGGACCCACGAGCGGGTCCGCAATATCATCGCCTCTCCCCTGTCCGGACGGGTCGGTGACCACGCCGATATCCGGCCGCTGGTGGCCGCACTGGATACCGGTCTGCTCGGCTCGCCCGGGCTGGCCGAACTCCCGGGCCGGGTGCTGTTCACCGTGGACGACGGCCGGGGCGATGTGAGTCCGCTGCGCCCGGATATCGGCCTGCACGAACTCGGCGGCGGGCGGTCCGCCCTGCTGCTCGCCGGGAGCGACAGCGGGATCCGCCTCCCCACCGCCGATGCCGCCGAAGTGCTGCTGGCGGCCGCGCACGGATTCCTCGAGCTCGCCGACGGGCAGTGGCGTCTGCACGAGGTCGCGGACGGCGCCGCACGACTGGCCGCGTTGCTCGGGCTCGAGCCCGGACCCGAGAGACTGGAATTCCCCGGTCCCGCGGACCCGCCGATCGGCTGGCTGCCCCAGTGCGACGACCTCGTCGCGCTCGGCGCGGGCGTGCGCCTGGGGTCACTGCCCGCCCGGACCGCCGAATTCCTCGCCGCCGTCGAACGTCCGATCCTGCTCACACCGTGGCGCAGCCTGATCGTGACCGATCTCGGCGAGGGGCCCGCCGAACAGGTTGTCCGGGTGCTGGCGCCGATGGGTCTCCTCTTCGACGCCGCGTCACCGTGGTTGCGGATCACCGCCTGCGCGGGGCAGCCGGGCTGCGCGAAATCGCATACCGATGTCCGGGCCGATGCCGCGTTCGCGGTCGAACAGGGCCGGACGGACGGCCCGACGGCCCGCGTATCCGATATTCCGATACCGGCCGCGGAGATCACCACCGGCGGGCGGCAGCACTGGTCCGGTTGCGAGCGGCGCTGCGGGCGGCCCGCCCGTGGGGCCACCGAGGTCACCGGAACCCCGGACGGCTACCGGGTGACATCACCGTGCGACTGAACCGGCGAGGCGGCCTGCCCGGCGGGGCGAAGCGGTCCTACTGCTGGGACGTCGACGACTTTTCGATGGGCCGCGAACGACGGTCTCCGTCGTCCTGTTTGCCGTGGCTGGCCACCAGCAGTACGACGATCAACAGCGCCATCACCGCCGCGACGGCCAGCGAAGCAGAGGGCTTGCGCAGTTGTTCGGCTTCTTCGCGGACCGACATCTCCTCCGGCAGCGGCGGAGCCGGTACGGCGGCGTGGTGCTCGGGTCGCGCCCCGGCCGCCGGGCATCCGCTCGCCCGATTCGAACCCTCGGTGACGAACGACGAACTGCCTTGACGAGCCTGAACTGTGAGCATGCAGAAATCGTATCGACGTGCGCGCGGCGAACATCCGGAAACTTCCCGGTAATGGGGAATTTACCCGAGCTTTTCGCGAAGGTGGTCCGGGTCACGTCTGCGCCGGTCAGCGGCTCGGAGCCGGGATCAGCAGGCCCACAAGGTAAATCGAGCCGGTGTGACGTAGGGTACGCTGCTTGCCCCCACCCCGCGTTGTGTCGCAAACCATAGCTCAACCGGCCCGGACCCGCCGGATACCGGCGTAGGCGCGCGGGGCGTATCGCAGTCGATCGGGCAGCACCGGCCAGACCGTGCGCACCACTCCCGCGAACACCCCGAACAGCTTCCGGTCCACCGATGTCCAGCGCAGACCCAGGATCTCGCGGGCACGGCCGGGCATGAGCGCGTTCGCGAGCCAGACATTGAATGCCATCACCGGCCGCCAGATCACCGACCACACCGGTTCCGGAATACCGGACAGCGCCGGGATCCGGACACTGCCGAGCCGGAGCGCGAAATCGGTGGTCGGATTGGCCTCGAGCACCTCGTCGATGGTGCGGTTCCAGTACTCTTCGAACTCCGCGTAGTTCGCGACCAGTACCCGGTCCGACAATCCGTACATCCGCCACCAGGTGACGCCCTCCGCGATCAGCTGATCCTTCTCGGCGACGGTGAGCGGAGTACCGAAATGTTCGTTGAGCGCGATGGTGAGTTCGACGAAGGTGGCGTGGGTCCACCAGTACACATCGGGATTCAGCGCGTGATAGCGCTCACCACGCGAATCGGTGCCCTTGAGCGGGCGGTGGTAGTCCCGCACCCGGGCCGCCTGCGCTTCGTTGTCGGCGTCGTAGATCATGCCCTGGATCTGCGGTAGCGAACGGATGAGGCGATCCCACGGGTCCTGGAAGAAGTTCGAATGATCCTGCAGGGCCGCACCTACCGCCGGATGCATGTTCTGCAGGATTCCGGTCCGGCCCAGGAACAGCATGTTCCGCAGGTCCCCGGCGTACTCCCAGGTCAGCGACCCGGGTCCGATCGGCGCCCCCACGGGACGGGATGTGGCGGCGATATCCGGAGCACCCACGATCTGACCTCCATGTCGAACGGCTCGAAGCTCTGAGACGAATAGTAGGTCATCATCTCAGTATCTCGCTCAACGAGGGGTCCACTGTCGCTCGCCGGGGGATTCCGGGACGCCCGGCGCCCCAGTGTCGTATCGTCGTCTGGACTGATGTCCATACACTTGTGCATACAGCCGGGCCCGACGCCGTCACGGACCCGGGAGTGGTAGAGAAAGCAGGTTCACCGATGAAGACCAAGGGCGCTCTCATCTGGGAATTCGACCAGCCGTGGCAGATCGAGGAGATCGAGATCGGCGATCCCCGCAAACACGAGGTGAAGGTCCAGCTGGAGGCGGCCGGAATGTGCCATTCCGACCACCACCTGGTAACCGGCGGAATCCCGATGATGGGCTTCCCGGTACTCGGCGGGCACGAAGGCGCCGGCATCGTGACCGAAGTCGGCGAGGGCGTGGAAGATCTCGCCGTCGGCGATCACGTCGTCCTGTCGTTCATCCCCTCGTGCGGGAAATGCAAATCCTGTCAGGCGGGCCTGCGTAACCTGTGCGATCTCGGCGCACTCCTGCTCGCGGGCACCTCGGTGACCGACGGATCGTTCCGGATCCAGGCCCGCGGCCGGGACGTCTATCCGATGGCCCTGCTGGGCACCTTCGCTCCGTACATGGTGGTACACGAGAGTTCGGTGGTGAAGATCGATCCGTCGATCCCCTTCGAAGTCGCCTGCCTGGTCGGCTGCGGTGTCACCACCGGCTACGGATCAGCGGTCCGCACCGCCGATATCCGGCCGGGCGAGGATGTCGCCGTCATCGGCCTGGGCGGGGTGGGTATCTCGGCGCTCCAGGGCGCCGTCCACGCGGGCGCCCGCTACATCTTCGCGGTCGACCCGGTGCCGTGGAAACGCGAACAGGCCTTGAAATTCGGTGCCACCCACGCGTACGCGACAATCGAGGAGGCGACCGCCGGCTGTGCGGAGATCACCTGGGGCGGAATGGCCAAGAAGGTGATCGTGACCGTCGGCGAGGTGCACGGCGAGGACGTCGACAGCTGGATGGGTATCACCGCCAAGGCCGGCACCTGTGTGCTCACCGCCATGGGCAACCTGACCGAGAACAAGACCACGCTGAACCTGGCCATGCTCTCCCTGCTGCAGAAGAACCTGCAGGGCACCATCTTCGGCGGCGGTAATCCGCACTACGACATCCCGCACCTGCTGTCGATGTACCAGGTCGGCAAATTGAATCTCGACGATATGGTCACCCGGCAGTACCGGCTCGAGGACATCAACGACGGGTACCAGGACATGCTCGCCGGCCGCAATATCCGCGGCATCATCCGCTACACCGACGCGGACCGTTGATCCGGCCGGCGGCCGGTCCCGGTCCGGGACCGGGACCCGACGAGGAGGACGTATGAGTTACCGGGTCGTACAGTGGGCCACCGGATCGGTCGGCCGGGCCGCCCTTGAATGCATCCTCGATCATCCCGAGCTGGAACTGGTGGGCTGCTGGGTCCATTCGCCCGATAAACATGGGCGCGACGTGGGCGAATTCATCGACCGGCCACCCCTCGGGGTGACCGCGACCGACAGTCTCGACGAGATCCTCGCGCTCCCCGCCGACGCGGTGGTCTACGCGCCGCTGCTGCCACGTACCGAAGAAGTGGCGGCACTGCTGCGGTCCGGGAAGAACGTGGTGACGCCGGTCGGCTGGTTCTACCCCACCGACGAACAGGCCGAACCGGTACAGCGGGCCTGCCTGGACGGCGGAACCACCTTGCACGGCACCGGTATCGACCCCGGCGGAGTCACCGAGGTGTTCCCGCTGCTGCTGTCGGCCATGTCCGCGGCGGTCACCTTCGTCCGCGGCGAGGAGTTCTCCGATATCCGGACCTACGGCGCACCCGATGTGGTCCGCCACATCATGCGGTTCGGCGCCACTCCGGCCGAAGCCGCCGAAGGGCCGATGACCCGGCTGCTCGACGCCGGATTCCGCCAATCGGTCCGGATGATCCTGGACACCCTCGGATTCACCGGCTCCCCGCAGATCCGGACGGTGCACGAGACAGCGGTGGCTACCGCACCGATCGAATCACCCATCGGCACCATCGAACCCGGACAGGTCGCCGCGCAGCGTTTCCACTGGGAGGCGGTGGCCGGTGGGGAGACCGTCGTCCGGATCGGGGTCAACTGGCTGATGGGCCAGCAGCATCTCGATCCACCCTGGACCCTCGGTGCGGCGGGCGAACGCTTCGAGATCGAGATCGACGGCGATCCGGGCACTTTCGTGACCATCCGCGGCTGGCAACCCGAGCCCGGCGACCCGCCGGAGGCCAAGAATCCCGGAATCGCCGCGACGGCCGCGCACTGCGTCAACTCCATCCCGTACGTCTGCGCGGCCGCACCCGGCATCCGGACCTCGGTCGATCTACCCATGGTGGCCGGCCGGGCCCATCCGAGGTTTTCGACGGGCACCGGCTAGAACGGGTATCAGGCGCGACGCAGCGCCAGAACGGGAATGGTGCGGAATCCGGCCGCTTTCTGCTCGTATTCGGCGAATCCGGGGTAGCGGCGGGCCTGTTCGCCGTAGATCCGGTCGCGTTCGGAGCCCGTCAGCTCCGTCACGGTGACCGGGTAGGTCTCGGTGCCCCGTTCTACCGTGGCCTGCCCGGCGGCGGTCAGATTGTGGTACCAGTCCGGGTTGGTGGGCGCGCCCGCCTTGCTGGCGAATACGTAGACGAGATCCTCGGGTGCCTGTTCGTCGGCCAGGTACATCATCGGCGTCACCGATTCGCGACCGGTACGCCGGCCACGATGGTGCACCAACGCTATCGGCGCACCCTCGAACGGCCCGCCGACCCGGCCCTCGTTGGCGCGGAATTCCGCGATGATCCCGTTGTTCCAGGCGTTCCAGTCGTCTGCCATACCAGGCATTATCCCGCCGCGTACCGGTCGCGGCCGGACGTCTGGTCGTGCGGCGGGTCAGCACGGCGACCGGCTGCCACACTGCGAATCATGGCGTTCACCGACGATCCCGACGGCGACCGGTTCTTCGCACTACGCACCTTCCGCACCGACGGCACCCCGGTCACCACCGAGGTCCGGCCGGCCCCGGCGCACGGACGCCGGTACGGAATCACCCCGGCCGGCTCAGGGAAGGGCGCGACGGATCGAACAGCAGCCCCGGGTCGAACCCGCTGGAATCCGCCGGCGCAACCATGGACGCCTCCTGCATATCGAGTAATGGACCCGAGTACAACCACCCCTGCCGCGCGACCGGACTCAGCGCCCTCCCCGGAAAACTGCGGATAGCCACCGGCCCGGTCCCAGCAGACGATCCCCGGCCACCGTTTCCGAGATCAGGCCTCGGCCGCCGTCCTCGCGGCCCAACCAACTCCTCGTCGAATTCGCGGCGCACGGCGCGGACCTGCTCGGACTCACCCTTGGGAATCGACCACGCCCCGCATCCTCACCCGCCCACAGGGGCCTGCCCATAGGCTCGGCAGCACTCGCACCTCCGGGTCACGACGGAACAGCAGAACTCCGGCGCTGTATTTCATGACGTGTGTTCTGCCGCAACCTATCCGTTCGACAATGCGGTGATCGCGGATCGCAGGCCGCGTGCGAGCGCGGTGATCGTCGTGGCCTCCCACAGCGGTGCGGCGTAGCGGATCTCGCCGTGGATGCCGGCCGGTTCGCCGCCGGGCCCGGTGGCTTCTCCGAGCTGGATGAGTATCTCGAACTCCGCTCGCTGGGGTGGCAGTTCGCGCAGCCGGACCTCGATATCGCCCGCGCCGCCCGCGACCGGGATATCGCGGAAGAACGTGGTGACGATCTGGGGCAGCGGGCGGTCCGGTCCGGCGTGGGCGGCCGTGGTTCGCTCGAACGGGTAGCGCCTGTTCTCGTGGGCTTCCAGGATGCGGTCGCGAATCTGGTCGATCAGTTGTCCGGCATCCGGTGCGGTGGTGCGGTCGGTGCGGATCAGCACGATATCGGCGGCACAGCCGAGCATCGTGTCGAGTTCGGGCCGATCGCGTCCGCTCAGTGCCGTGCCGATGACCAGATCGGGTCCGGCGCCCATATCGGTGAGGGCATGGACGAGGGCCGCGTGCAGGACGGCGTAGGTGGTCGCCCCACGGCTACGGGCGGTGTCCCGCACCGCGGCGTGGGTGGCCGCGTCGAGGGTGAACGGCAGCAGCGCCGCCGGGTATCCACCGGCAGCGGAGCGCGGGTGGTCGACGGCCAGCGGCGGGGTGTACTCCAGTCCGGACAGCAGGTCACGCCAATACTGCGCGTGGACGGAATCGTCGCCGTGGTCACGCAGCCACCGGGCGTAATCGGCGAACTGGACCGGTGGCGTCGGCCAGCCGGGTGCCGTGCCTTCGGCGCGTGCGAGGTAGGCGAACTCGAATTCGCGCAGCAACAGCGCCAGTGATTCGGCGTCACCCGCACAGTGGTGCAGGATCACGAGCAGAACGTGATGATCGGGCGCCAGCCGGTACAACCGCACCCGCAGCGGCGCCTCGGTGAGCAGCCGGAAACCGCGGTCCAGCTCCGCTGCCAGCAATCGGTTCAGGTCCTCGACGTCGGTGAACTCGCGGTAGTCGACAGCGTCCCGGTTGAAGGCCGCGATCCGCTGGATCGGTCCCGAAGCGGTGAAAGGCAGTGTGGTCCGCAGTATCTCGTGCCGCCGCACCACATCGCCGACCGCCGTCCGCACGATCGCTGCGTCGAGTGAACCGATGAGGTCCACGGCGGCGGGCATCAAGTAATCGGCCGCGCCGTCGCTGAGATAGTTGACCGTCCAGAGTCGCTGCTGGCTCGGTATGAGCGGAATCGCGTCATCGGGAAGGGAGGCGGTACCGTCGCTCTCCCGGTACGCGACGTCCACTGGTTCCCGGTCGACAGCGCCGGGATCGCCGCCGCGATCGGCGATGCGCCGCTCCAGCGCGGCGACGGTGGGCGCGTCGAGCAGATCGCGCGGACTCACCACAACACCGAAGGTCCGGCTCGCCGCCGCCGAAAGCCGTATCGCCGCGAGCGAGTTCCCGCCGATACGGAAGAAATCGTCCTGCACGCCGACCCGCTGCTGTCCGACGGCGTCGGCGAACAGCCCGGCGAGGATCTGCCGGCGTGGTGTCCGCGGCGGCTCCGCGGCGGCCGCGGCAGGCATGGTCAACGCGGTGCGGTCGACCTTGCCGTTGGCCGTCAGTGGTAGCGCGGGAATCTGCACGATCACGGCCGGCAGCAGATAGGCGGGCAGAACCCGCGCCAGCCGGGTTCGCATGACCGCGGTGTCGATCGGTTCGGCGGCGACCACATGGGCGACCAAACTCTTGCCCGCCGCCACCCGGTGCGCCGTGACGACCGCCGCGGTCACCCCCGGCATGTCCCGGATCGCGTGTTCGATCTCCCCGGGCTCCACCCGGATGCCGTTGACCTTGACCTGCCGGTCACCGCGGCCGAGGAACCGCACGGCACCGTCGGCGCCCCAGCTGCCGTGATCGCCGGTGCGGTACATCCGCGACCCCGGGGCGCCGAAGGGATTGGCCGTGAAGACGGTCGCGGTGCGGCCGGGCATCCGGTGATATCCGCGCGCGAGGCCCGCTCCGGTCAGGTAGATCTCGCCGACCATGCCCGGCGGTACCGGGCGCAGCAAGGCGTCGAGAATCAGTACCTCGGTGTGGTCCACGGCTCGGCCGACCGGAATCGCCTCGTCGGGCAGCGGTCCGGCCGGAATCGAGTAGGCGGTGGCGTAGGCGGTGGCCTCCACCGGACCGTAGATGTTGACGATGTCCAGTCCGGGCGCCGTCGCGCGCATCGCGCGCACGGTATCGAGGGGCAGGATGTCACCGGCGCTCGACAGCGTGCGCAGTCGGCCGAGGCTCTCCGGTATATCGTCGACGAGCACCTGGAACAACCCCGTCGCCAGCAACGCCGCCGTGACTTCGCCCGCCCGCAGCACCTGGCGGAAGTCTTCGGCCCCGAGCCGGTCCGGTGTCGCGATCACCACGGTATGCCCCTGCAACAACGGCATCCAGAGTTCCCAGACGACCATGTCCCAGGCGTAGGGCGAATGCATCAGCATCCGTGCGTATTCCGGGCCCGCGGCGATCCGGTCGACCGCGCGCGTCACCATCGCGCGGTGCGTGGCGAGTACGCCTTTCGGTGCGCCGGTCGATCCGGAGGTGAACATCAGCCAGGCGGCCGCGTCGGCGGGTACCGAGTCGGCCGGTGCGGTCGGGACCGGCCCGTCGGACCGCGAGACGCTGCGCACCAGCGCGATATCGTCGACAACGAGTTCGGTGCCGATGAAGGACAGCATCCAGGCGATACGGTCGGGCGGGTCCTGCTCGTGCAGCGGAACGCAGATCGCGCCGAGCCGCATCAAAGCCAGCGCCGCGACGACCAGTTCCGGGGTGCGCGGCAGGCGCAGACCCACCGGTGTTCCGAGTCCGACACCGTGCCGGGAAGCGAGGTGGTGGGCGAACCGTTGCGCACGAACCTGCAGTTCGCGATAACCGACGTGCTCACCCTCATACCAGAGTGCAGAGCGTTCGGGGTGCCGGCGCGCGACCGAATCGAAGACCTCCGCGATACCGCGATCCGTCGCGCCCGCCGGATCCTCGTGCGGGCTGCGCGGCACGACCGACGCGGGCGCGCGGGTCAGCCGACCGGCGGGCATATCCGCGGAAGCCGCCGCCACGTCGTTCATCGCGGTCAGGAAGCGGCTGTGCAGACTCGCCAGCGCCTCGCGGTCGCACCGATCGGCGGTGCTGTCCATATCGATGCGTGGCGGACCGTCACCGAGATGGATGCCGATGCCGAATGCCTCGGTGTATCCGGTCGATACCGGGATCGGTGTGGCGACCACATCACCGAAGCGGATATCGGGCGCAGCGGGCAGGATATTGAGCACCGGGCCGGTGATGCGGTGCTCACCGCCCGGGGACGTGCCGTCGGCGAGCAGGTCGAATCGCCGATAATGCTGGTGACGCAACACCTTTCGCAGTTCCGTCTGCGTTGCCGCGGCCAGTGCGCCGATGGACCCGCAGGGGTCGACCTCGACGCGCAGTCCGACGACGTTCGAGGTCATACCGAGTGCGCGCCAAGATCGTTTGGCCGGCACCGGCAGACCGAGGACCACGGTCCGCGCACCGGAATCGGCGTGTAGCAGCAGCGCCGTCGTCGCGGCCAGCAGGGCCGGCCAGTCCACGCCGAACCGCGCTGCTGCCTGCCGGAATTCCCGCCATTCCTCGTCACCGGGACCACCCGAATGCCGGATCGGCCCGGACGCGCCGACGGCGACCGGCGGATGGGTGAACATCGGCGCGTCGGGCAGCCCGGCGAGCCGTCCGGACCAGAACGCACGGTCGTCGGTGAACCGGCGTGAGGCGCGATACCGACGGTCCTGCTCGACATATCCCGCGACGGTATCGACGACTTCCGGCGCGGGCTCATCACCGAGCAACGCGGTGTAGGCGCGCGCGACCGCCCGGATGAGGGCCAGCGACGCGCCGCCGTCGAGGACGATGTGGTGGGCGCGGAGGGCCCAGAGGTGACCCGCCGCACCGAGGTCCAGCAGATGGTGGTCGAACAGCGGTGCGACGGTCAGGTCGAAGGCAGGTGGGGCCGCGCGCAGGTAGGCCAGTGCCGCCTGGACCGGATCGGCGGCCGCACCGAAATCGCGCCGGTGCAGGATCCATTCGGCGCAGTCCTCGATCACCTGACGTGGTTCGGGGCCCTCGGTGTCGAGCCGGATGCGTAGGGTCTCGGCGCCCGCGACGACACCGCGCAGCGCGCGTTCGAACAGGCCGGGATCGATACGCCCGCGCAGATGGAGGTAGCCCTCCAGGCGATAGCGATGATCCGCGCCGTTCAGGGTGGTGTAGGCCCAGATCTCCTGCTGCGCGACGGTCAGCGGGTAATCGATCCGGCACTGTGTCGTCTGCGTCATCTCACTCCGTTCGCGCCGTCGGCGGGCAGGGTCGCGACCCGTTCCAGTTCGGCTTCCAGCCGGGCGATCACCCGGCGTGCCAGATCGTCGTCCAGCAGATCGCGGTGCCAGTTCAGTGCCACTGTCAGCCGGTCGCGCGGCCATACCGTCGCGGTCAGCGGAAACAACGTGATCTCCCGCGACGACAGATCGGTCAGCACCAGGTCACCCATGGTGACGGGGGCCGGTGCGACGTCGACCGGATACGACTCGAACACCAGCAGCGTGTCGAAGTACTCGCGCACCGGAACGCCGACCACGTCCTCGATCTCGGCCGGGCCGAGATGGTGATGGTCGAGTAGTGCCGCCTGCTCGGCCTGTACCGCCCGCAGACGGGCGCCTATCGGCTGGTCGTCACGGCGGCGCACCCGCACCGGCACGGTGTTGATGAACGAGCCGACCATGGCGTCGACGCCGGGGATGCTCGCGGGCCGTCCGGAGACCACCGCGCCGAACACGACGTCGTCGGTCCCGGTGAGATCACCCAGCACCGACGCCCACACGTACTGCAGGACGGTGTTCAGCGTGACACCGGAGGCGGCGGCAACATCGGCCAGCGCGGCGGTACGCGCGGCCGTCAGCGTCACCCGGTGCTCGGAGTGCGACCGCACCGGATCGCGCGGTGCGGCGCCGGGCGCGGCGACCAGGGTCGGTGCGGCGAGGTCGTGCAGGGCAGCGCGCCATGCCGCGGCGGCGGGCCCCCGGTCCTGCGCGGCCCGCCAGCGCAGGAAGGTGGCGAACCCGTCGTCCACCTCACCGGCGTCGGCCACACCGAGCGCGAAGGCGCTCAGCAGGTTTCGCATCAGGATCGGCACGGACCAGCCGTCGAACAGCAGCCGGTGATTGGTCACCGACAGCAGGTAGCGGCGCTGCGCGGTCCGGACCAGCAGGAATCGGATGAGCGGCGGCGTGTCCAGGTCGAATGGGCGCACCTGTTCCGCGGCCAGGACATCGTCCAGTTCGGTGCCGCGGTCGCGCAGGTCGATTTCCCCGACCTCGATCGGCGCGGTCGCGACGACGAGCTGCCGCCACCGGCCGCCGCCGTCGCGGAGGAACGCTGCCCGCAGCGCGGAATGCCGATCCACGACATGCTGGGCGGCAGCGCGTAAGCGTGCGAGATCGGGAGTTCCTTCGCAGGTCAGCACCACCTGGAGAGTGTGGATTTCCGGTCCCTCCGAGGGTGCGAGGTCGGCGAACTTCTGCTGGATCGGGGTGAGCGCCCGGATATCGCGCAACCGGCCGTAGCGGCGCTCCCAGCGATCGATCTCGGATTGCCGCAGACCGGAGGGGGCGAAATCCGAGGGTGTCCACCCGCCGGCGGCGGGATCGGCCGCGTGCCGCGCCAGGGTGCGCAGGACCGTTCCGAACAGCTCGGCGAACTCGTGGACGCGGTCGGCTCCGATCAGGGTTTCGGGGAACGAGAAACCCGCGGTGAGCCGATCACCGACCACCGCGGCGTCGATCGCGAGAGCCACATCGGCAGGTAGGCCGGGGTCGATCGGATCACGGTCGCTCGCGAGGGCCGTGGGCAGCCAGGGGCCGTTCGCCGCGGAGATCGCGCCCAGATACGTGAACGACAGTTGAGTGGTCTCGGCCGGGAGATCGACGCCGGTACCGAAGTGGCGCAGCAACCCGTAGCCGAGGCCGCCCTCGGGTACGGCACGTAGTTGTTCCTTGACGGTTTTCACCGCACCGGCGAGGGCGCGCCCACCCACGATCGCGTCCGCGATATCGAAACCCGTCAGGTCGAAACGGCACGGATAGGCCGCGGTGAACCAGCCGACCGTGCGCGCGAGATCGGCGCCGGGCACGAGATCGCCGTGCCTGCCGTGGGATTCCAGCCGCACCGGGACGACGGAGCTGTCACCGCCGCGCCACGCGACCATCGCCAGGGTCAACGCGGTCAGCAGGACGGTGTTGGTATCGGTGCCGTAGCGCGGAGGCACTGTGGTCACGGCGGCGGAGGTCGTCGCCTCATCGAACTCGCAGACGATGCGGCGCATCGTGGCGGGGCCGTCGATACGCGGATCGAGCCCGCGATCGGTGAACAGCGGATCGGGCCCGCGCAGCAGTTCCCTCCATATGTCGGCCTGGGCGAGCAGTTCGACGTCATCTGCTCTGTCGCGCAGCGCGTGTGCCCACCGCCGCATCGAGGTGCCGGTGGCGGGCAACCGCGGCGACCGGCCCGACTCGAGCCGGACCCACGCCGCGACGAAGTCCGGGATCAGGACGCGCCAGGACACACCGTCCACCGCGATGTGGTGGATCACGACAACGAGCAGCCCACCGCGATCGCCGCGGCCCCGATCGAGCCAGACACACCGCAGCACGACCCCGTTCGCCGGGTCGAGGCGGCCGGTCGCGGCATCCGTCTCACGAGCGAGGATCGCGGCCTCTTCGACGTCATCGGCCGAGGAGATATCGACCCGGCGGAGAACCGACCCGACCTCGAAGGATCCGGGTGGGTCGGCGAACAGGCGCCACTCGCCGGCCGCGTCGCGGTAGAGCCGGGCGCGCAGCATATCGTGCTGTTCGACGACCGCACCGATCACCTGTCGCACCGTGGTCGCGGTGATGCCCGCGGGCAGGTCGAGCACCATGTGCTGGGCGTACCGATCGAACGGCACGCGACCGGATGCGGCGCGCTCGATCAGCGCGAGGACGGCGGGCGGCGGTGGCATCTCTCCGACCCCGGCCCCGGGTAGTTCGGCGAGCGTATGCCGCTCGGGCGCTCCGGTCGTGGCGACCGTGGACAGCCCCGCGACGGTGGGCCGTTCGAAGACCTGCGCGGGGGTGATGTGGACGCCCCGCGATTTCGCCCGGGAGACCAGCAGAATCGACATGACGCTGTCACCGCCCATGGCGAAGAAGGATTCGTCGACGCCGACCCGATCCCGGCCGAGCACCTGTCCGAACACCTCGGTCAGCGTCTGCTCCACCGGCGTCGACGGCGCACGGTACGGGATGTCACGTGGCGCCGGTTCGGGCAGCGCCGCCCGGTCCACCTTGCCCGCCGTGGTGGCGGGGAACGCCTCCAGCACGACGATATCGTCGGGCATCATGGCAGCCGGGAGGGCGCGGGACGATTCCGCGCGGAGTGCGTTCGGAGCGCACACCGCGCCCGCTACCGGCACGACATAACCGAGGAGCCTTCCGTCGGGACGCAGCGTCGCCACCGCCTGCGCGACCGTCGCGCATGCCGAGAGCGCGGCCTCCACCTCGCCCAGTTCGATACGTACGCCGTGGCGTTTGACCTGAAGATCGGCTCGGCTCTGGTACTCCAGCAGCTCGGTCGCCGCATTCCACCGGACGATATCGCCGGTGCGGTACAGCCGCGCACCGGGTTCGTAAGGGTCCGCGACGAAACGCTCGGCCGTACGCGCGGGTTCGCCCTGATAGCACCGCGCCAGCTGCGCGCCCGCGAGATACAGTTCGCCGGGCAGCCCGTCGGGAACGGGGCGCAGCCGCGCGTCGAGTACGTACGCCCGCGTATTCGTGGCGACCGAACCGATGGGTATCGACGCCGGAGCCGGCACATCCACCGGGTATCCCGTGACGGCCCCGGTCGTTTCGGTCGGCCCGTAGAGGTTGTGCAGCCGCGCGGGGGTCGCCGCACCGAAACGCCGCGCCAGGGCGGGTGTGAGCGTCTCCCCGATGGTCAGCACGCGGCGGACGCAGGCCGGAAAGCCGGACACCACAGTGAGGTGGTTGCTCAGCGTCGAGGGCACGAACTGGAGGGTCGTCACCGCGTGCGCGGCGATCAGCCGGGTCAGTTCGGCCGGATCGGTGTGCGCCGACGGCGGGGCGATGGCAAGGGTCGCTCCGATACTCGCCGGCCAGAACAGCTCCCAGATCGAGACGTCGAAGGTGACCGGCGTCTTCTGCAGGACGGTGTCGGTCTCGTCCAGGCCGATGTGCTCACTCATCCACCGCAGATGGTCCACCACCGCCACATGCGGGACCGCGACCCCCTTGGGCACACCGGTCGAGCCGGAAGTGAACATCAGGTACGCCAGATTGCCGGAGTGTAGGGGCGCGTGCCGGTCGGCGTCGCGCAGCGGTGTGCCGTCTTCGTCCACATCATCCGGCTCGTCGAG
The DNA here is from genome assembly GCF_053605105.1 of Nocardia sp. NPDC003963. NCBI lineage: Bacteria > Bacillati > Actinomycetota > Actinomycetes > Mycobacteriales > Nocardiaceae > Nocardia > Nocardia sp. NPDC003963. The sequence continues at coordinate 15,392 of NZ_JBSGIP010000026.1, read as the reverse complement.
GTAGTGGACGGGCACGGCATCGGTGGCGAAGCCGTCGCCGCGTGTGCTCAGCACCAGTACCGGCTCGGCCACTGTCAGGATTCGATTCAGCCGCTCGGCCGGATGACCCGGTTCCAGCGGCAGATACGCACCGCCCGCCTTCAGCACCGCGTACACCGCGACGACCGCTTCGATCGAACGGACCATCGCCACGCCGACCGCCGTATCCGGCCGGACACCACGCCGAACCAGACTGCGTGCCAGTCGATTCGCGCGGGTGTCCAGCTCACCGTAGGTGAGCGAATCCGCACCGTGCACCAGTGCGATCGACTCGGGCGACCGGCGGGCGATCGACTCGAAACCGGTCAGGGTGGTGGCGTGCGGGTCCCGGGGGCGAACCGGGCCGCCGCGGCGCAGAATGCGCGCGCGTTCCTCCTCGGCGGTGAGGTCGACCCGGTCGACCGGGGTTCCGGGCGCGGCTACGAGTCGCGCGAAAAGCTCGGTGAATATCGGCAACTCGGCCTCGGGCACGCCGACTTGCCACCCGTCGTGGTGGTCGTGCACCGCGGTCGGGCATTCCGGTCCGGCAGCACCGGTCGTGCGCTGCCGGAGCAGCGCCCCGACCCGGGTGGCGACGCTGCGGAAGTCGTCGCGCACCGACACCGTCACGCGGATCTCGATCGCGGTGGTACCGGACCGGTAGCCGACGGTCACCCGGTCCGCGCCCGTCCGGCGATGCGTGTACACCGCCAGTGCGGCCAGCACGACCGCCGCTGTCCCGCCGCCGCTGCGCCGGGCCAGCGGACCCAGCCCGGGCGTCTGCTCGAGCGGGTGGTCGAGTGTGCTCGTCTCAAGGGTAGGCATGGAATCCCCTTCCCGATTTGCGGCCCAGGTGCCCGTTCTCGACCAGCGTGGCCAGCACGTCCGGCACGCGATAGCGGCCGTCGCCGGTGGCATCGCGCAGCACCGCGAGGGTGTCGGCCACATTGTCGAGGCCGATCAGATCCGCGGTGCGCAGTGGCCCCATCCGATGACCGAGGCAGCCCTCGAACAGGGCATCGACCGTGGCGGCGTCGGTTCCGGATTCGGTGACAGCGGCGGCCTCCGCGATGGCGAGCATGAGCACCCGGTTGATAACGAACCCAGGACCGTCACCGACCACGATGCCGCGTTTACCGAGTGCACTCAGGAAGTCGAGCGCGGTGGCCAGCGTGCCGGGCGCGGTCTGCGCGGCCGTGATCACCTCCACCGCCTCGGTCAGCGGCGCGGGGTTCATGAAATGCAGTCCGAGCATCCGCTCCGGCCGGGTGGTGCGGGCCGCCAGGTCGGTGATAGGGATGGCCGAGGTCCCTGACGCGAACACCGCCGACGGCGCACACACACGGTCGAGTTCGCCCAGTACGCGGTACTTGAGCGCGACTCGCTCCGTGACGGATTCGATGACGAAGGTGGCCTCGCGCAGCTCCTCGATGTGCTGCGACCACCTGATGCGGCCGGTGATCTCGGCGAGCTCGCCGGGGTGTGGACCGCGGCCCAGCAGCACGCTCGAACGCAGCGTAGCGCGGATGCCGCGCCGGGCGCGTTCGGCAGCAGCGGGATCGGGATCGACCACGGTGACGGGCATGCCCGCTTCGGCCACGCACTGGGCGATACCCGCGCCCATCGTGCCCGCGCCGACCACGCCGATCCGGTGCTGTGTGGTCACGGGTGGATCTCCTGTTCGTCCTGGAAGGCTTCGATGCCGAGCACGGTGTCGTGCACCGGTTCGTCCGGTCTGTCGATCGCGGCCCGCGCCAGCGCGACCAGTTCGTCGGCGATGGCCTCGGCGGAGGATCGGTCGAACAGTGCGGTCGCGTAGTGCACACGCAACTCGGCGGAGTCGGGTGCCCATGCGAGCGCGAGTTCGGTCGCGGTATCCGCCGGCACCGCCCGCGCGTAGCCGAGGTACCGCAGGGTCGTCGCGCCGGTACTCGCGGCCGATTCCGGCGGGTTGTCCCGCAACGTCCGCCAGGTGGTGTCCGGACGGACGGTCACAATGACCTCTCGCGCACCCTCGGGTCCGTCGGGCAGGCCGATACGCAACCGGTCACCGCCGCTGTACCAGCCGAGCAGCACCGTGTATGCGTCGAACAGCGCGGTCCCGAAGGGTTCGAGTTCGGCGCGATCCAGCTCTATCGCGCGCGTGACCACTTCGTATTCCGAGGTGTTCCCGATGCGTGGCCGGTCGGCGGGGATCGACGTTGTCACCTCCGGGTCCCGCCGGGGTCCGGCGATCAGCGCCTCGATCGGCGGCGCGCCGATGTCGGACACCATCGCCGTCAGGATCTCCAGGAACGCGTCGCCGAGCGCGGTCACCGTCTGCGTGGTGAACAGCTCGGTGCTGAATTCCAGGCAGGCGCCGATATCGCGTGGGGCGCTGTCGGTGTATTCGAAGGTGATCAGCGTCAGGTCGAATTTCGCGGTTCCCGTAGGCAATCCGCCGAATTCGTTGCTTGCGGCGTGATCGAGATCGAACAGTTCCGCGCCGGCCTCGTCGATCCGCTCCATTCGTGGCGTCACCTGGTGGATGTAGAGCACATCGAACAGCGGTGTGCGCGACAGATCGCGCTGCGGCGCCACCGCATTGACCACCCGGTCGAACGGGATCTCCTGGTGTTCGAGCGCATCGAATACGACCGAGCGAACCCGGGTCAGCATGTCCGGCAACGTGGCGTCGGCGGTGAAGTCGGTGCGCAAGGCGACCGTACTGTTGAAATAGCCGATCAGTTCCTGGAATTCGCTACGGCCGCGTCCGGTGGTCGGGGTGCCGACGACGATATCGCGCTGGCCACTGTGCCGCGCGAGAGTCAGGTAGAAGGCGCTGAGCAGGACCACGAACAGCGAGACCGAGGTACGACCCGCCAGCGCACGCAGATCGGTGAGCAGCTGCGCGGGGATGGTGAACGGATGTAGGTCGCCGACATAGGTCTTGCGGTCGGGTCGTGGAAAATCCGTGGGCAGCCGCAATACCGGCGCATCGGCCAGCGTTTCGCGCCAGTAATCGAGTTCGTGGTCGAGCGCGGAACTCGCCAGCAGTGCGCGATGCCAGGCCGCGTAGTCGCGGTAGCGGATCGGCAGTGGCGCCAGGCGGTGCGACCGGCCCTCGCGCCGCGCGGCGTAGAGTTCCGGCAACTCGCGTCCGAGAATCGTCGGGGTCGCACCGTCGGTGACGGCGTGATGGCAGGTCAATTGCAGGACATGGGTATCCGGTCCCACGGTGATGAGCAGCACCCGCAACAGGGCGTCCACAGCGAGGTCGAACGGCTCGGTGGCGGCAGCGTGCACGAGGTCGCGGGCCGCGGCGAGCGGATCGGGTTCCGCGGAGACGTCGACGCGGCGAACGTAGTCGTCCAGCCGATCACGGATGCGCAGCACCGCGACGCCGTCCACTTCGGCGAAGTTGTACCGCAGGGTCTCGTGACGTTCGACGAGGTCGTCGAAGGTGCCGTGCAGCGCGTCCGGGTCGATCGGCCCGCGCAACAGCTGGACGACCGGGTAGTTGTACAGCGTCGTGCGCGGATCGAATTGGTGGTGGAACCACATCCGTTCCTGCCCCGAGGACATGACCGGTTCGTCGTGCGCGACCAGAGCCGGGATCGGTGCGCGCGCGGCGCCGACGGCGCGCCCGGTCGCGAGAAGCTCGGCGAAATCGGCCAGCCGAGGACGCTCGTAGACGTCGAGCAGTTTCGGCCGGAAACCATAGGTCTCCTCGATCCGGTCCACCAGTTGCACCGCGATCAGCGAATTGCCGCCGAGGGCGAAATAGTCCGCTTCTTCGTCGATCTCGTCGTCGGTGTACAACAGTTCGGCGAGGGTATGACGCAGCCAGCGCACCGGGTCGGAGTGGTCGTGCGGCGTGACGGGCACGGCGGGCGGTACGGCGACGGACGCCGCGGCGCGAGGCAGGTCGACCCAGCAGCCGGATTCGCGCATCGGGTGGCCGGGCAAACGTATCCGGCGGGCGTGGCCGGACGCGACGGCCGACCAGTCGAGGTCGACACCGTATTCGTACAACCGGCCCAGAAGTTCGTCCAGGTCGGCGGTATCGGCGGCGGCGGAGACGATCTCGGCTTCCGGGACGGCGTCGGCGATGAGCGCGGCGAGCCTGCCGTCCCGGCCGGGCTCCACGAAAACCACCGGTCCCGCAGCCATGAGGGTGCGCACCGCGCCGAGGAGCCGGTCGCCGTCGACGGTGGGCGCCGCACCGGCGAGTTCGGCCGGTTCGACCTCGTCGCGGGAGCCGAGCAGGTACCGGGCGGCGAAGCGTGAGGATCCCGCGCTCAGCAGTGCCGCGAGCCGGACCCCGCACGCGGTGAGCCGTTCGTGCACCGCGATCTGCCCGGCCAGCACCGACGCTGTCGTGCCGGTGGCGGGCAGCTCGGCGGGCAGTGCGGGCGGCTGCGCCACGACAGCGCCGGCCGGACCCGGTGGGACCGGAACGGCGTCGGGAGACAGCAACAGCACCACACGCGGCGCGGTCGGCACGCGGTGCGCGTACACCGCCGCCTTGTCCAGCGATTCGGCGAGTTCCGCCGTATCCGAGGCGGTCACCGCGACCCGGTGCTCGTACTGGTCACGACCGAGGGTGAGAGTCGCGGCCACTTCGTCCAGCGCGGCATCGGTGCCGCGCACCGCCTCGGCGAGCCGGGCGCACAGCTCGCTCAGCGCCTCGGGCGTGCGCGCGGAAACGCCGATCACGTGGGCGCGGCGCGACAGCCGGGTGGCGGGCACCGGCGGCGCCTGCGACACCACGCAGTGCGCGATACTGCCGCCCAGGCTGAAGGAGCTGACTCCGGCGGCGCGCACCGCGTCACCGCGCCACGGGCGACTCTCGGTCACCACGTCGATACCGGCGGTCGCCAGGTCGAAGTCGCCGGTCGGCCGGGTGAAGTGCAGCGACGGGAAAAGCTCCGCCTCCGATACGCTCAGCACCGCTTTGACCAGGCCGGCGATACCCGAGGCATGATCGAGATGACCGATGTTCGTCTTCACCGAACCGATGGGCAGGCCGGGACCGCCACCGAAGACAGCGCTGATAGATTCCAGCTCCACCGCGTCACCGAGCCGCGTCCCGGACCCGTGGGTCTCGAGGTAGCCGGCCACGCGCGGATCGAGTCCGGCAGTCTCCCACGCCTTGGCGATGACGGCGCTCTGGGCGGCGGCGCTCGGGGTGCTGATGGTGGCGGCGGCCGCGCCGTTGTGCCGGGTCGCGCTGCCGCGGATCACCGCGTGGATCGGGGCACCGTCGGCCAGCGCCCGGGCCACTGTGGTGAGCAGCAGGATCGCGCCGCCCTCGCCGTTCACAGTGCCGTCGGCGTCGGCGTCGAATGCGCGGCAGACGCCGGTGGGCGACATGATCTCGGAAAAGCTGCCCCCGCCCCAGGACGGAGAGCCGTGCACCCGCACGATCACACCACCCGCGAGTGCGTAATCGGCGTCCCCGCCCCGCAATTCGCGGCACGCCTGGTGCACCGCCACGAGCGCGCTGTTGCATCCGCTGTCGACACCGAAACAAGCGCCGGTGAAGCCGAACCGGTGCGCGATGCGCGCCGGGCCCGCGAAGGTGGCGTTTCCGAGCAGGCTCAACGGACCCGGGTCCACCGCGGCGGAGTGGTAACTCGACTGCGCCGCGCTCAGCGTGACGGCGGTGACCGCCCGGGCCAGCCTTTCCCTGGTGTATCCGGCGTCCTCGATCGCGCGCTGGGCCAGCAGCAGGGCGAGCCGCTGCTGCGGATCGGTGACACACGCCTCCCGGCGGGACATCCCGAAAAAGCGGTAGTCGAATCCGTCGATCTCGGCCAGGTGCCCCATCGGCAGGTAGGTGACGGTGTCGTCCAGGCCGGTGGCGGCGATCCGTTCGGGCGGCATCGGCCCCACCGAATCGCGCCCCGCGGCCAGGTTGGCCCGGAACTCCGCGAGGTCGGCAGCGTCGGGGAAGCGCGCACCGATACCGACGATCGCGATATCGGTGTCACGCGCGCGGGCGGTGGCATGCACGCCGGGGTCCGGCACGGTGTGCTCCTGAGGGGTCACAGCTCGAAAGCTCGGGTTGGGGCGGAGACCTCGGGCTCGGCCGGCACCGCGGCACCGGCAGCGAGCGCATCGGTCTGGTCGCGGATCGTGCGCAGATCGAACAGCTGCCCGACGCGCACCGCGCCCGGCCGGTGTTGTTCGAGCAGCAGATGCAGCACGACCACCCGGTGCGAGTTGCCGCCGATCTCGAAGAACGAATCGTCGAGATCGAAGTCATCGTGTTCGAGCGCGGCGGACCACAGTTCGGCGACCTCGCGTTGCCCGGGTGTCCACTCGGCGCGCGACGGCCCCGGCAGCGGCGGATCGTCAGCCCTGGCCAGCAGGGCGGCTGTGTCGAGCTTGCCCGCCGCGGCGATCGGAATCGTGTCGATCGGCACGAACCGGCTCGGCACCTCCAGCGGAGAGAGCCGTTCGGCGCAGTGCCGGGCCAGTGCCCGCCGACCGGGCGGCGCGGTGCCGGCGGCGGGCACGATGAACGCGATGAGGTCGTCGATCTCGTCGCGGCCGGTGCGTACCACGGTCACCGCGTGCGCGACCCCCGGATGGGTCTCCAGCACCGCCTCCACTGCGTGTCGTTCCACCCGCGCTCCACGTATCTGCACCTGGCCGTCGGCGCGGCCGAGATAGTCGATATCGCCCGCGGCGGTGAGTCGTGCGAGATCGCCGGTGCGATACATCCGCGCGCCGGGTTCACCGGCGAACGGGTCGGCAACGAAACGGGTCGCGGTCGCCCCGGGACGGGCGGCGTAGCCCAGGGTGATCTGATCTCCGCCGACATACAGTTCGCCGATGTCTCCGCGGGTCGTCACCGTCAGCTCCGGTCCCAGCACTCGCGCGGTGTTTCCCGGCAGCGGCCGCCCGATGGGCACCGACGCGGTATCGGTGACCACGTGCCAGACGCAGGTCACGGTCGCCTCGGTGGGGCCGTACTCGTTCATCAGGACGGTGGCGGGCAGCAGTTCGCGATGCCGGTCGGCCAGCGACGAGGACAGCGTCTCGCCCGCGAGGGCGACCACCGTCGGCGCGGTCGCCGCCTCGACCAGAATCGGCAGCAGCAGCCGGTAGTACGACGGCGTGGCGACGAGATGACTCACCCGCGACCCGGCCACGAGCGCACCGACCGCCACGGCGTCGGGCAGCTCCCGGTGGGTCGGCACCACCACGGTCCCACCCCGGGTGAGGGCCCACGGGCCGAAAAGGAGTGCGGCGTCGGCGGTGAGCGGGCAGGTCGACAGCGTGACCAATGCGCCGTCTTCGCACGGATAGTCGCGTCCGGAGATCATCGCGGCCAGGTTGCCGCGGCTGACCACGACTGGTTTGGGTGCGCCGGTGGATCCCGAGGTGGTGATGACATAGGCGGGCGCCGACGCGGGCAGCGGACCGGGCAGCGGACCGGCCGGTGAGCTCTCGCCCAGCGGTATCAGAGCGGGCCGGGCCGACGCGGGGGCGAGCAGTGCCGCCACCTCCCCGCGCGGTGTGGGAGGCGCGTGCTCGTCGAATATCACAGCGGTACAGTCCAGGTCGTCGACCAGTGCACGCACCTGCGGGCCGGCCCGCTCGGGCTCGACCAGACACCACGCCGCTCCCGCGCGTAGTGCGGCCAGCATCGCCACCACCGTCCACACGTCCTGTCGGAGCAGGCACAGCACCACGTCGCCAGGACGCACACCCGCCCCGACCAGACGCCCGGCGAGAGCGGCTGTGCGATCGACGAGCTCGCGATAGGTGAGTGTTTTCCCACCGGAGATCAGCGCGCACCGATCCGGGAACTCGGCGGCCCGCCGCAGCAGACCGTCGATCAGATCGCCGGGCGGCGTCGGCGTATCGGCCGACCGCACCAGTACGTGAGCGGTGTGGGGCGCCACGGTGTGTCCGTCGTGACCGAGTAGTACCCGTTCCGGACCTTGTTCCAGCACGACGAATCCGGCGAAGCGCAGCGTGACGAGCATGACCCGGTTCACCTCGGTCGGCACGAACTCCGCAACACAGCGCTGTCCGCGCGCACCCGCCCGCTCGACCAGATGCGCCAGCAGCGCGCCACCGACCCCGCGCGACATCACCCGGCAGGACATGAGCATCAGCAGCAGTACCGAATCCGTGCCGCGCACCTCGGTGACCGCGAGCCCGATCGCGCCGTACTCACCGAACCGGTCGCGCAAGGTTGCGATCAGCACCTCGTGCGTGGGATCGGCGCTCAGCGCCCGCAACTGCCCGATATCGAAGGTGCGCCCGGTCGTGTTGAGCTGGTGGGTGCGTACCGTGAGTTCGTGCGCACGGTCCAGATCCGCCTCGCGCGCTCGGCGCACGGTCATCACCAGCCCGAGCCCGCGCAGGAATTCGGCATCCGAACCGGCGAAGGACTGCTCGCTGGTCCGTCTGCGCGCTTCGGCACGATAGCGCTGTCTGCGCTCGCGTGCGTCGCGGGTGACGACCGCCGGGCTGAACTCCGCGAGATCCGGCAGACCCGCTACGTCCTCGGCGGCATAACAGCGCACCTGGGGCAGCACCGACGCCACCTCAGCGCGTTCGACCGGATCGTTGTCGACGAAAGCGACAGCATCCAGGCCGATGTTCAGCGACTCCGCGATCCGGCGCACCGCCAGCGATTTGGCTTCCCAGCCGATCTGCGTCGCGCAGAACATCTCCTCGACCCCGTGCGCCGCCAGATGCGCTAGCGCCGGAGCGGGCTCGCCGCGGCTCGCGACCGTGTGCACGATGCCACGCTCGTCCAGCAACCGCAGCGCCCTGCGCGCTTCCGGACGCGGTGCGCGGGCGTCGCCTTCCAGCACCACACCGTCCCACAGTGTGTCGTCCAGATCCCACACCAGGCATTTCACGATCGTGTTCATGAGAATATCCCTCCCTTGTCGCCATCCGGCAGGCGACGCAGCAGGCTGGTGCTCCACGCCGCGACCGGGCTGCTGTTCAGGAGCAGCAGATGATCCCCCGGCGCGCGAGTCCGCGCCGCGAGGTCCAGGTTGACCAGCACATCCACCGAGCCGAGGTGGCCGAATCCGGCGAGATTGCGGTGGCAGGCCGGATCGATGCCGACACCGAGCGCCTCCTCCCAGAAGGCGAACGCGCCGACCGACAGGTTCTGCATCAGTACCGAACCCAGGTCCTCCATACGTAATCCGTTGCGGGACATGATCTCTTTGTTCATCGCGGTGAACCGATTGCGGCTTTCGACCGCGAGCCGGAAGCTGTAGGTGGCCTCATCGGCGCAGGTCTCGCGCCACTGATCCGAAGGTAGGTCGCGGTAGTCGATCCGGAACAGGTCCGCGTAGCGGCCGTCACTGCGCATCTCGTGGTCGACCAACTGATACCGGCCCCGGTTTCCGGCACTGAGCACAACGGCGGCGGCCCCGTCGCCGAGGATCGTCATCGGCGCGCGATAGCGGAGTCGGGTCGGCGCGGTCGCCGCGGCTACGACGAGTACGGTGCGGCACCGTGGGTCGCCGCGCAGCAACGCCGCCGCGAGGGTGAAGGCGGCCGAGATCGACACGCACCCGAGCTCGCCGATCCCGGCGACGAACGCGCGATCCGCGCCGAGGCGTTGCTGGAGGCGCGTGGCTTCGGAGGCGAGCAGATAGCGCGGTGCGCGCCCACCGACCACCAGCAGCGCGTCGAGTTCGCTCGCCGCCAGCCCCGCGCGGTCGATCGCCCCGCGGGCGGCCGCGGCGGCGAGATCGTGCTCCGCGGCGTCATGGTCCGCGGCGTCACCGGCACAGCGCACGGAGGTGATGCCGAGCGACAGTGCATGCGCGCGACGAGCGGGCGGCAGTTCCGACAGCTCGGCGAGATCGGCTACCGCGACAGTGGATTCAGGAAAAGCGGTCGACACCGGACCGAGGGAGATCATGGGTATCGCTCTCAGTTCTCCGGCACGAGGTCCGCCGCGGCACGGGATTCCCCGACGGACCGCAGCACGAACTCACCCAGATCCTGTTCGGCGATCTCGCGGGCGCCTTCGATGATCTGCATGACCTTGGCATCGCGGTAGAAGCGGCCGGCCCGGTTGCCGGGGGCGCAGCCCGCGGCACCCAGCATCTGCACCGCGCGCTCACTCACCGCGCACGCTGCCCGGGCCGCGGCGTATTTCGCGGCGATGGTGGTGAGATGCGCGGTCGGCTCGCGGTCGTCGCGGTCACCGGCCGCGCGGACGCACAGCGCCTCCGCACTCGCCACGTCCACCCAGCTGCGTCCGAGCACGGCACGCACCGATTGGTGGTCGGCGAGCCGGACATCGCCCTGGATCCGGTCGTGCGCATGCGCCGCGGCGTCGCTCAGACACGCCCGCGCCATTCCGGCGCAGCCCCACGCGATCGTGTACCTGCCGTGGTCGAGTGCGGTTCCCAGCACATGCGACAGGCCGAAACCCGCTCGGCCGAGTATGTTCCCGGCGGGCACCCGCGCCGCATCGAAGGTCAGGTGCGCGAGGCGCGCGCCCCGCATGCCCAGCTGATCGGTCACCGGTTCCACCCGCACGCCGGGCTGATCCGTCTCCACCAGCGCGGCAACCGGTCCGTCGTCCGATCGCCCCACCACCAGCACCACATCGGCCAGCGCCCCGAAAGTGACCCATAGCTTGCGGCCACCGACACGTCGCTCGGGCCCGGCACCCGTGAAGCGGGTGGTGATTCCCGAAAGGTCGCTGCCGGCTCCGGCTTCCGTCGCCGCGAGAGCGGCGACCAGCTCACCACCGGTCAACCCGGGCAACCAGTGCGCACGCTGTTCGGAGGTGCCCCAGCGGGCGATCGTCGCCGCGACCAAGCCCTGCACCGTGAACAACGAACGCAGCGAGGTGCACACCGCGCCCAATTCGGCCGCCGTCCGGCCGGTTACCGACGCATCCGCGCCGCGACCGCCGTAACGCGCCGGACTATCCATGCCGAGCACGCCCGCTTCCGCTGCGGCGGACACTATTTCCCGTGGCATCCCCGTGCTGTCCCATTCGGCCGCACCCTCAGCGGCGCGGCGGAGTAGCGACTCCAGCCGGCTCACCTGCCCGCACCGAGGTCTGTGGTGGAACCACATTTGCGGGTGACGAAGGCGGCCGCGCGCCGCGCCGTCCGGAAATTGTCCAGATCCAGGTCGTCGATCTCGATATCGATATCGAAAGTGCCCTCGAGATAGGCGACGATCTCCAGTGCCCGGAGCGAATTCACCAGACCCATACCGAAGTAGTCGTCGTCCGGTCCCAGCCGGGTGGCCGTGACCACACCGAAATACCGCACCAGCCGCTCCACCAGATCCGGAGGTGGTGGGGTGCCTTCGTCGCTCATGAACTGCCCGTCCTCGCCTGGATATCACCTGCCGGATATCCAGGCGAAGCTATCAGCGGGTTGCCCGTCGCGCGTGCCCCCAATTCCTCTGCCGCCAGAACTCCCGGATGAGTTCACCACCGCGCGTGCCGTTCCCGGTCCAGGCCGGTCAGAACCAGGGCATGCCCAGGTCGCCGGCTGTCTCGCCGCTCGGGACTACGGCCCTTCCTTCAAGTTGATGGAACATTGCCGGCTCGGCGATCCGTTCGTCGCAGCCGTCGAGCGCGTGCTGACCTCGCCGACTCGTGTGGTCCGGGCAGGTGGCCATGCCGACAAGGAGTCGGACAGCGCCACCGATCTCTACCGACAAGCCGAGACGGCAACGAAGGTCGCCTCACCCACCGACATTCCGGTCGGCCGGTACGTCATCAACCACGACATACTCGTCCATGTCGACAAATCGACCATCACCCCGAACGCGGTCGGGTGCCCCCTGCACCCGCTGCCGATACTGACCGCCGAAGGCAACGGGCTCGGCTCCGACGACCTGCACGAAGACAAGATCACCGGCGATTACACCCTCGTCGGGACCTGGGCACGCAACCGGATCACCGTAGCCGACACCGAGCCCCATGGCTACCAGCCGCTCACCTTCGACCTGATCGAACTCGAACCGTGGTGACCACCCGCCGACCACTACTGGCCGCGGGCCTCTCGCATCTACCCGCACCGCGGCTACCGGATCGAGCGGCTACTGCACGCCTGTCATCCACAGCGAAAGAAGCCGCAGTCGTACCGAGCCTTTCAATGGGTCCCGCCTCAGAACAATCCGCTCCGGCACCTGTCGTCCCGAAAGTGTCCACGCGGCTGACGCTGCACCGGTTCGCAACGACGCCGACGTCACCGTCGAGCTGGTCGACTCCCGGGTCTTCCCGGTGCGAGGATGTGCACCGAGACCTCAAAGTCCTGCGGAGGCGCCGGACGATGGGATCGATCAGTCGGGTGAAGGGTGGTCGGCCATGGCACAGCAGCCTTTCGGCATTCGGTACGAGCCGGATCGAAGTGATCTGTCCTGGGCATCGAGCTGGGTTCCGGCACCGTTCTCCGACGACGGGGCATCGACCGGCTGGGAAGACATACCCGAGAGCGACTTCCTCGCCTACCAGTTCCGGGCGCAGGTCGACCTGACCATCGGCGGTCACGACTTCTCGACCGTGTGGGCTCCCGTTATGGACTTCGCGCTGGCATGGCAATACCTGCCCGCGGCGCTGAAAATCGAAGACCGGGTCGAAACCTGTATGACCGCGGAACCCCTCGTCTATTGCGTGGAGAGCGCCGGTGTCGACGTGACGATCTCATCGAACCGCCACCCGGGCCGCGTGTCGCTGTCGCACGAACAGTTCGGCGTGATGGTGGATCAGATCGTCGATTCGGCCTTCGCTCTCCTCTACGACCGGCACCCCGCACTTCTGCGGAATCGCTACCTGATCGATCTACGCCGGCGCATCGGACTCGCACCTGTCTCAGGATGAGTCGGTATTCCTGTCCCGGGTCACCGGAAGACGACCACTCCCCGGCACACCGAGCAGCCGCCGGACCCACTCACCGTGGTCGGTCTCTCGCTCGTTGGCAGCGAGAAGCAACCTTCACGGCCGCGACGGTCTCCGCCCCCGTTCTCCGCTGCAAGCGGGCTGCTAGCAAGTTACCGGACAGCGCAATCACCGCACTGATCAGCGGCAATGCTATCGCAGCCCATATTGGCAACGAGACAGACCCGGACACACGCAACCCTTTCACCTGTGAGCTCAGAACCGCTCCGGAGTCACGGATCAGCCCGTCCTGGCCCACCGCGAGCCGCTCTACAGCCGAAAGAACTCTAATTTTATCGGCTACCAACAAATTCCGTCGCACACTGCCGTTACAGTGGGTTGCGAGACAACGCAGCCAGTTTGGCCATTCGCCAGCTGCCGGGATGGGACCCGTGCGGCAGCGCTGGTACCCCTGGAGTTGCGGGGGCAGGTGGATCTTGTGATCACCTCCCCTCCCTACGGTAGCTCCCTGCACGGCCAGGTCCGAGCCAACGGCAAAGCCCCCGTGGTCAAAAGGAATCACCGTTACGGGGCGGTGCTCGATCGGGGCGACCTCGCCGACGTCGGAATCGGCCGGCTGCTGTCCGGATTCACGAAAATCCTCGCCGGAGCCGCCGAGTACCTCTCCCCGGGTGGCTATGTCGTGGTCACCGCCCGACCGTGGCGCCAGCACGCCGAGCTGGTGAACCAGCCCACCCATTTGCACCGGCACCACCCGGGCCCGGCAGGAATGAATCCGCACCGCGAGGCGATCACCTCGGCTCGAACCCGGGAGGATAGGCCGCTACAGCTCTTGGTTGGCAAACAGTGCCATGCGCTCGGACTTTCCACGGCTTCTGCCGGGCCGGCGGGCTTGCGCCTGCGCGGCTCAGATCTGGGCGGAGCCGCCGTCCACGGCGAGCTCGGAGCCGTTGACACAGCTGGACGCGTCCGAGGCGAGGAAAACAGCCGCCGCGGCGATCTCTTCGGGTTCGGCCAACCGGCCGAGCGGAACCGACGCCCCAGCGGTGGCGACCGTCTCCGCCGAGATCAGGTCCACCGAACCCTGCGTGCGGGTACCGCCGGGGAAAGCATGTTGATCCTCGGGCTGACCAAGCAGTCTCTCGACATCACAGACCATCTCACCTGCGAAGCGAATCAACAGCCGCGACTGATCACACGGCGATGCCGAAATCTACATCCCGCTCCGCACCAACCTGACTGCCGAAGACCCTTCGCACCCCCTGTTCGAAGGGCTGCGCACTCGAACCTATTCGGCACGTTCTCATATTTCGCCCTACCAGTACCGGGCCGGCACACACCAGGCCGGCAGTTCGGCTCCTTGCTGGTGGCCGCGCGCGACCGGGAGGGACAGCTGCAGCTGTTGGGGACGGTCGGTGTCGGATTCTCCGACGCGGCCCGGACCGCGCTGCAACGTGAGCTGGATGGGCTCGCTGTCGAGGCACCGCCGGTCGCCGGCGAGGTGCCCTGGGGCGCGCGACCCGGCCGCGCCCGAGAATGCGGCTAGCTATGCTTGGCCCCATGCTCGCACGGGGGACAGTCTTTGCCGGATATCGGATAGAGCACATGCTCGGCTCCGGCGGCATGGGCGCGGTGTATCTGGCCCGCCATCCGCGACTACCACGCTGGGTCGCGTTGAAAATCCTCTACAACACGGCATTCGGTGGAGTCGAGTTCACGAAGCGGTTCGAACGTGAGGCCGAGCTTGTCGCACGTCTCGATCATCGCAACATCGTCACGATCTACGACCGCGGCTTCGAACTGGACAACCCTTGGCTCTCGATGCAATACGTCGATGGCCAAGATCTGGCGAGGGTGATCGCGCAGGAACGTCCATCGGTGGCCAGAGCGGTGTACATCCTCGGTGAGGCCGCCCGCGGACTCGACTACGCGCACCGCGCCGGCCTGCTGCACCGTGATGTCAAGCCCGCCAATATTCTCGTCGCACCCGGCCATGACGACGAAGACGATGAAGAAAGGGTGCTGGTCACCGATTTCGGCATCGCTCGCGCCTTGGACGACTCCGCATCACTCACCGCATCCGGATCCGTATTGGCGACACTGGCCTACGCCGCGCCCGAACAGCTCCAAGGAGGTGATATCGACCATCGAGTCGACGTGTACGCCCTGGGTGCCACCTTCTTCGAAATGCTCACCGGAGCGCCGCCGTACCCTCGGTCGACGCCGCTCGCCGTGATGCACGCACACCTGTCCGAGCCGCCGCCGAAACCATCGACGATCAACCCCCGGTTGTGGGCATTCGATGACGTGATCGCCAAGGCCATGGCCAAGGACCCAGCCGATCGATTCCAGACGTGCCGGGCGTTGGCGGATGCGGCAACCCATGCGCTCGAGGGCATGGCATTGCCACGCACTCCCCCGGTAACCGGCATGACCGGGGGAATACCGATCGAAAACCGCAATGCTGTGACAACCGTTGCGGCGCATTTCCACCGGGAACCACCCGTCGCCGCACAACCCCCTGGTG